>CAVRWS010000063.1:0-11854 GCA_963724815.1 uncultured Acidobacteriaceae bacterium | reverse complement strand
TGCTGAAAAACTACTCCCAATCCACAGTCTTGTATGGTACGAGAAGACATGCGCGGAGCCGATCAGCAGCAGAGTCATGTGTTCAGTTATTTGTCGCCGGAAGAGCGGGTGCGGAAAGATCATCCGCTGCGCTGGGTCCGGGCCATGGTGGATGAAGTGCTGCCAGCAGTTGTCGCCGCGATTTGACGGCATGTATGCGCAAGGTGGGGCGTCCGTCGATTCCGCCGGAGAAATTGCTGCGGGCACTGTTGCTTGCAGATGCTGTACTCGATCCGCAGCGAACGGCTGCTGATGGAAGAGATCGACTACAGCATGTCTGTTTCGCTGGTTTATCGGATTGAACTTGGATGACGAGGTGTGGGACGCGACCGTGTTCACCAAGAATCGCGACCGTTTGCTGGAAGCCGACGTGGCCAAAGAGTTCCTGGCGCACGTGGTGGAGCAAGCGCGAACCAAAGGCTTGACCTCGGATGAGCACTTTACCGTTGATGGCACGTTGCTGGAAGCCTGGGCGGGAGCGAAGAGTTTTCAACCCAAAGACAAGAAACAGCCGCCGCCGGACGATCCCGGCAATCCCACGGTGGACTTTCGCGGCGAGCGGCGGTCGAATGAGACGCATGCCTCGAAGACCGATCCGGAGTCGCTGTTGGCCCGCAAAGGCCAAGGCAAGGAGTCGAAGTTGAGTTACTGCGGGAACCTGCTGGTGGAGAATCGCAACGGACTGATCGTGGACGCGGAAGTGTTTCAGGCCAACGGCACGGCCGAGCGCGATGCCGCGCTGATCATGCTGGAGAAGCTTCCTGGCGGGCAACCGGTTACCGTGGGTGGCGACAAAGGATTCGACACGCGGGATTTCGTGAAAGAGTGCCGGAATCTGCGAGTGAGTCCGCATGTGGCGCAGAATAACGCCCGACCGGGTGGCAGCGCGATTGATGGCCGTACCACGCGGCATGCGGGCTACGTCATCAGTCAAAGAAAGCGGAAGCGGATCGAAGAATGTTTCGGCTGGCTGAAAACGATTGCGCTGATGCGCAAAGTGCGCCATCGCGGAGTGTGCCGGGTGGATTGGATCTTTACGTTCGCCTGCGCGGCTTACAATCTGGTGCGCATACGAAACCTGGCCGCTGCGGTTCCGGCGGTGTAAATCGAGGCCGAAGTGTGTCCTGAGGAACTCGGAATCAAGCTCCAAGAGCGTACAAGCAACCGAAACTGAGCACTTAGACCTCATCTCAGATGAGAAAACAGAAGAAGAACACACTTCAAATCAATTTTTCAGCAGCCTGCTAGATATCAGCTTATCCCTAAAGTGTTTCTGCGGAATTTATACGGCGGGTAGGAAGAATCAGCGTTCTACCAACTCCTCGAGCGTGGAAAAGAATTGCGGGTAGGAGATCGATGCACATTCGCTGCCCCGAATAAGGGTTTCCCCTTGAGCTCGGAGTGCCGCGATGCTGAAGGCCATCGCGATACGATGATCGCCAAATGAATCGAGTTCCACGCCGCGCAGCGATTGTCGACCAGGAATCTTCAAACCGTCTTCGCGTTCCTCAACCTGCGCACCCATGGCGCGCAGATTGATGGCTATCGATGCAATGCGGTCCGACTCTTTGACCCGCAGTTCCTTCGCGTCCCGGATTTCGACTCCGTCTTCCGTAAAAGGTGCGATCGCGGCGAGCACGGGGATCTCATCGATTAACGCCGCTGTGTCGGATGCAGCGATGGTGACACCTTTCAGGGTTCCGCCCTCCACCTGCAACGTACCCACCAGTTCGCCGTGGATTTCTTCCAGCTGGGTTACGGAAATCCGCAGTCCCATCTGAATCAAGATATCGAGCAGCCGGGCGCGCGTAGGATTCATCAGCAAATTGGTGATACTTAATTGCGAGTTTGGAAAAAGCGCTGCAGCGCACAGAAAAAAGGCCGCACTGGAAAGATCGCCGGGAATGAAAGCGTCAATGCCATGCAAACGCTGGCCGCCCTGAATAGTCACTTCATTCCCCGTGCGTTCAAGTTTTGCGCCAAAAGCACGAAGCGCAACTTCCCCGTGATCCCGCGTCCGCAACGGCTCGCGAATGCGCGTTTCGCCGTCAGCCAGCAGGCCCGCAAACAGAAGGCAAGTTTTCACCTGCGCACTCGCAATGGGCATTTGATAATCGATACTCTTAAGGGCGCGTCCCGTGATACGCAGCGGCGGTCGGCCATTTTCGGATGTGATTTCCGCTCCCATGGCTTTGAGTGGGGTGATGATCCGCTCCATTGGACGCCGAGACAATGATTCATCTCCAGACATTTCGCTGGCGAATTTCTGGCCTGCGACGATACCGCTCAACATGCGAATGGTTGAACCTGAATTGCCGCAATCCAGCGGCTCGCTCGGGATCCTCAACGAAGGGCCACTTCCCTGCACTTCAATGACATTGCCGGCGCCGCTCTTGCGCTCCCACTTCACTCCCAGCGTTCGCAAACAGCCAAGAGTGCTGGCGCAGTCCGCTCCCGTGGAATAGTTTTCCAGCCGCGATGGGCCGTCGGCGATCGCCGCCAGCATTGCGTAACGATGGGATATGGATTTGTCCCCGGGAAGACTAACGCTGCCACGCACGCCGCGCGCGGGACGAACAATTACCTGTGAGTCGTTTTTCATACCAGGAAGTGATTCAAAAATATTAGGCTGGAACCTTCGTCTGCGCGTTGGATTCGCGCAAAAGCTCGGGAGGAATCTCTTTCAGCCTCAGGCCAAACTCAAACATCGGCGTTTCCGCGCCGCGTCCCCAGCGCGCCACTTCCCAGTGTGAGCGAATAAACTTCACTTCGGGATGCCCCGTGAGATCGAGGATGAGTGGATACTCTCCGCGATAAAACTCCTGCGGATAAGAAACCAAGGGCTTCGGATCCCAGGAAGCACCATCCGCCGAACCGAAAATGCTGAGTTCGAAAGACTCCTGCTCAATAATATTGGTTATGTCGAGAGTGAGCAGGAATACACGATTTACGGAAGCGCCAATGTCGACGACGGGGCCGTCGCCTTTGGCATTCACCACCGTTTTATCCGCTACTAAAAGCGTATCAATCATGGCCAGAGGATTCTAACAAAGCCGACGCCGGTAGTCAGTGATCTTCATTTACTCCGATGGATGTGGCCCTGTGAAAGCGGAGCAGCAAGGTTTCTCGACAGGCTTGAATTCCATCAGTTCGATCCGAGTCAAATCGGGGTCAAACAAATTCAGTTGCCACTTGCCGTCTTTTCCCATCTGAGCTTTTTCGTCGCCATGAGGCTTCCAACCGTGGGACTCGAGAATCGCTTGTGCCTTTTTCATGTCGGCGACGCCCAGCGAAATGTGATTCAGCACGCCCATCAGCCGCAAATCGGGATGCTCGGGATGGTGCAGCATGTACTCGAGCCAATCCGTCCCGTCGGGAACCTGCATGGAGACCCAGTCGGTTTCGCCGGGCTGCATTCCTCCGTGCCAATACAGATGAAATCCGAGAATGTCGCGGTAGAAGTGATCCTCCACATCACGATTGTTAACGACGAATCCCGCATGAATCATGTGCCGGGAAACGGCAGAATCAGGCGGCTTGGCGGGCACTTCGGCCTTGTTGCGCTCCACGAATTCAATGTGATTGCCTTCTGGGTCGTTCACCGTGAAGCTGGAACTGTGATCGACATGCGTCTCGATTGTCGTTGCAGTCACGCCCTTCGCCATCAGGTACGCGCGCAGCGCGGCAACATTGTCGGTGGCGAAGGCAACGTGATCCATGCGGTTGGTCGCGCTAGGATCAGGCGCCGCGCTGTAACCGACCCACTGCTTGCCAACCAAGTATCGCACAAGGCCGCCAGACTCCATGGGTGGCGCCGAAGCCAGGCCGAGTGTGACGCCGTAGAGGGCTTTT
This sequence comes from uncultured Acidobacteriaceae bacterium, assembly GCA_963724815.1. Classification (GTDB taxonomy): domain Bacteria; phylum Acidobacteriota; class Terriglobia; order Terriglobales; family Acidobacteriaceae; genus Sulfotelmatobacter. Next base: position 7,963 of record CAVRWS010000063.1, on the reverse strand, counting down.
ACTTCATCGGGAGCGGTGGTGTAGAAGGAAACGTGGTCGATGCCGAGAATGTGAGGACGCTGGGGAGCGGCCTGCGAGTATGCGCGAAAATCGCAAGTGACAAAGCAGAGTATCAATGCGACGACAGTCCAGATTGTTTTCATCGTTTCCTCAATTTTATCCAATCGAGCCGGCGCGCATCCTAAATTCTATCGAGGAACTGGCGCAGTACTCTGCCTGCTTCCTCTGGCTGTTCCCAAGGTGAGTAATGGCCCGCTTTCGGAAGCACGCGCAACTGCGCGCTGGGAATGTGCTGTCGCATTACTTCAGCTTCATTCACGCCGGTGAGCACGTCTTCTTCTCCAGTCACCAGCAGCGTGGGTACACTGATGGTCTTCAATGTAGCGATCGAGTCCGGACGCTCGGCCATTCCCTGCTGCACTTGCGCGACGTCTTGGGGAGACATCTTGCGCATCATGCGCAATGCGCCTTCGACGAGATCAGGCCTCGTTTCGCGGGTAGTCTTGCCCAGCAGCCGCGGAACCATGCTCTCGAAAAATGGTTCGGTGCCGCACTCGATTACATCGTTCGCCGCTTGCAGGCGAGCGGCGCGGGCTTCCGGAGCATCCGATTGGGCTTTCGTATTACACAATCCGAGAGCAGCGACGCGAGCGCGATGCTGACGCCAAAATTCGAAAAGAGCATATCCGCCGATGGAAACGCCGACCAGCGGGGCCCGGCCAACATCTGCATCATCCATCACACGGAAGATATCGGCAGCGTGCTTCCCCATTGTGGCGGGACCTTCCCCAATGTCGGATTCACCGTGCCCGCGGAGATCGGGCAGAATCAGTCGATATCGCGCCGCGAGAGCATTTGCCACGGGTAGCCAAAAGTCGTGACTGGCCGGAAAGGGGTGCAGGAGAACCACAGAAGGTCCTTCGCCCAGCACGTGATAGACAATTTCCGCGTCGCCACTTTTGATGCGCTGCATCCCACCGATTTAATCACAGAGAATGCCGTGAGTGTTGCGACTCAGTTTCTTATGAACCCAATTCAAATTGATTGGACTATCGATCTACGAACTCGTCGCCTGTCGAGCGGCTGCCGGAGCATTCAACATTAACGGCTCTTCCGGCATGACAATCCATGCGATGGGATACGAGATCAACCCAATGCCGGTCATGAAAGATGCGATCAGCCACACTAAGCGGACGACGGTTACGTCGATGTCGAAATACTCCGCGACGCCGAGACAGACGCCGGCAATCTTGCGCCCTTGACGCGGGCGGACCAGACGCATGCGCGCGACCGATGCGCCTAAGCGAATCCCGCAGTAGGCGCAAACCGACGCGTCGTCCTGAATCACTTTGCCGCAGTAGTTGCAATACATGGGTTCAATCCTCAGTAGAGAATACGTAATTGTAGATTAAATGTTCCTTCTTCCTGGCGGCAGCGCTCTTGCATGGACGTTAACCGAGACAATCGAGACCCCCTTACTGTAAAATTAGATGACGGGAGCGAGCCTGTATGCAGGCTGCAGAGTCTTCCCGCGCGGATTCCAGGTTGCAAGGTTGAGCACTACGTATCTGGCTTTCTGAACTATTCCATACACAATCATCCGGAATTTTCTGGATTGAACTTGCGCATCGAGATCAGGAGAAGCGAACTATGGCAGTTGGAGCGAAAATAGCAAAGACGGCAGATCGAAAAAAGGTTATGGACACCAGTAAGAGCACGGACTGTCCCAAGTGCGGCAAGACTACGCGCATTGTGAAACGAATGAAGGATCGCCAGCGCGGGGTTCCGGGCGGAATTTATATCTCTTGTTCGGCCTGCGAGTTTTTCGAAAAACTTTAGCCCTGCGGGATTTCTGCTTCAGCCGGAGAAAAGGGGACCGACTTCCCTTCTGCGGCTTTTGTTTTTGCTGAGAACGCCGAACCCTGATCAATTGGCTCGCTAGCTGGCAATCCTGGCGGAGCAACTCCCTGCTCCAATCTCAACATCCAATCGTAGCTCGACGAACCCGGAAATCGGTATTCGTTGCTGGTCGGGAGAAAAAGCAAACTTTGTCGCGAAACTACGCCATTCCGCTTGTCTTGATGGCAGCCATCATTCTGCAGTGCGCCTGCGGAGGAGGAAATAGCTCCAGCACCAGCAGCACCGGTGGAACAGGAGGCGGAGGTGGAACCAACCCAACCCCTCCACCCAATTCAAGCACTCCGACATTCGCACATGTTTTTCTCGTGATCGAAGAAAATCACAGCTTCAGCGACGTGATCGGCAGTTCCAGCATGCCATATCTGAACAGTCTGGCATCGGCTTACGGTTTGGCCATGCAGTATTACGCTGACGCTCATCCGTCCTTGCCTAATTACTTCATGTTGACCGTAGGAGCCGGAACCTCGATCACGGGCAGCGCCGGCGATGCCTATGCCGGGGTTGTGACTCAGGATAATGTGGTGCGCGCACTGACAGCCGCGGGAAAAACCTGGAAGTGTTATGCGGAGTCGCTGCCGTCGGTGGGCTACCTTGGCGGGGACACTGGAGCTTATCTTCAACATCATGTCCCTTTCGTTTATTTCTCCGACGTACAGAACAGTCCGGCACAGGCCAGCAACGTGGTTCCCTTCACGCAATTGGCCGCAGATATGGCGAACAACAGTTTGCCCGATTATGCGTTTATCGTGCCGAACGTAAACGATGACGCGCATAACTGCCCGGCCGGGCTGAGCACCTGCACCAGCAATCAAATGCTGGCAGCTGCGGATCAATGGCTTTCCACGAATATCAGTCCGCTGCAAACCAGCATCAGCTTTCAGAATTCGCTATTGATTATCACCTTTGATGAAGCTGAAGATAGTGATACGGAACATGGAGGCGGACATGTTCCGGCGGTGATCGTAAGCTCTTTGGCAAAGGCGGGTTATCAATCCACCACGCTCTACCAGCATGAGAGCACGTTGCGGCTGATGATGGAGGGTCTGGGCGTGACGGACTTACCAGGGGCGGCAGCTACTGCGCCGCAAATGACGGAATTCTTCAAATAGCGTGCCCGCATCCCTGAAAAGGCTTCGTGTCTCGCTGAAGTTAAGAGATGGTAGAATTTACAAGGACACTAGTGTGAAGAATCAACGAACATTCACGGTTCTTATCGAGCGGGATGAAGAGGGCTTCTACGTCGCCACCGTTCCATCTTTACCGGGCTGTCATACGCAAGCGAAAACCCTTGATACCTTGATGAAACGTACACGCGAGGCGATTGCACTCTGCCTGGCGAACGAGGGCGTCGTTCCTTCGCTCGAACTGGTTGGGATTCAGCAAATTTCCGTATGACGCGCCTTCCCCGTCTCAAGGGAAGAGAAATCATTCGCGCTCTTGAACGCGCTGGCTTTCGGGCAGTTCGCACCAAAGGCAGCCATACTTTTCTGAAACATCCCGATGGACGGGCCACGGTTGTACCAGTGCATTCCGGCGAGATCATTGGGCCAGGTTTGATGCGGGCGATCCTACGTGATGTTGAAATGTCGATTGACGACCTGATCGAACGACCATGAAGAAGTAGCGCGAAATCGCCGCCGTCGTCTTTATACCGCGACCGTAACCGAAGTTTCCGTTCTGGTGACCGGGCGGTAGAGTGTATCGCGCTCGATGGGTTCGCGGCCAGCGGCACGGATGAGGCGTTCGAGTTCTTCGCGGCGCATCCCCTGCGGAGTGGTCGCGCCTGCATCGTGATAAATCTTCTCTTCAATTACCGTGCCATCCATGTCGTCGGCGCCAAAGCGCAGCGAAATCTGCGCGATCTTTGCAGTCATCATCTGCCAGTAAGATTTGATGTGCGGGAAATTATCGAGCACCAGACGGCTCACCGCGATCTGTTTGATATCCAGCATGCCGGTAGTTTTCGGCAGATGTTGCAGCGGCGTGTTCTCGGGATGAAAAGCCAGAGGGATGAAAGTTTGGAAGCCGCCGGTTTCATCCTGCAGCGCGCGTAACTTGAGCAGGTGATCGACGCGATCTTCGTCGTTTTCCACATGGCCATAGAGCATGGTCGCATTGGACTTGAGTCCAATTTGATGTGCGATTTTCGCCGTATCCAACCATTGATCGCCATCGATCTTGTGATCACAGATGATATGCCGCACACGGTCGGCAAAAATCTCGGCGCCGCCGCCCGGTAAAGAGTCCACTCCCGAGGCTTTCAATTGTTCCAGCGTCTCACGAATCGAAAGCTTGGCGCGCTTTGAGAGATACGCTACCTCGACCATGGTAAAAGCTTTGAGGTGCACTTGCGGGAAGCGCTGTTTGAGGCCGGAGCACAGATCCAGGAAATATTGAAACGGAAGATCCGGATGTAATCCGCCGACAATGTGAAACTCCGTTACGGCTTCGTTGTAACCCGACGCTGCGGTTTCGAAAGCTTCGTCGAGCGCCATGGTGTAGGCGCCGGGAGAATCTTTTTTGCGTCCGAAGGCGCACAGCCTGCAGGCCGCCACGCATACATTGGTGGGATTGATGTGGCGATTGACGTTGAAATAGGTCTTGTCGCCATGCATGCGTTCGCGAACGTGGTTGGCCATCCAGCCCACGGCGAGCACATCACCGCTTCGGTAGAGAGTGACGGCGTCGGCGAAATCGAGACGATGACCCGCCATGACCTTGGCGTAGACGGGCTCCAGCCGCGGATCGTCAGTTTGAAATGAGTGATGTTGTCGCGAAGCAGACATCCACTTGATGATATCGCAGGATCGACTCGGAAGTCACAGAAAGCGTGAAGCTAGTGGCCTGCGATGATACGGTCCTGGATTTTGTCGTACTCCGCTTGAGGAATGACGTGTCGAGTCACCAGGTCGTGGGCATCGTCGTACGGACGCTGCGCGATAATGCGGTCGGCCTCATGATCTGTCACGCCGGGTAGGGTCAAGAGATCCTCGCGCGAAGCCTTGTTGATGTTGATGGCCTTGTTATCGTGACCCATCCCTTCCTTCACGCCTTCCACAACCGCTTTCGTGTCGCGGCGCATAGTTTCGGTGGCCTCCGCGGTGCGCTGGCGGATTTCGTCAGGGTTGTCTTTCGTTGTACAGGCAAGGATGGTAGTGAGCGCCAAGGCGAGAGCGGTGAGCGAGAGATAACGGATCATCACACTTCGATGCAATATTGTAGTCTTCGGTTGTCGGAGCCATTGCAGTCACAGCAATCGTCGATCGTTCGAGCACTTTTCCCGATCTACGCTCGCATTCCAGAATGCATCGAATTGACAGGAGGACGTTTGCGCGCCTTCGCAGTCATAAGCTCGGACACTTACTTAAGGGGAGATGGACAATGAGAATGGTTTTTATCAGCTTATGTACAGTCACTTTGCTTGCGGGCGCTGCTGTTTCGCAGAGTAGTGCTCCATCCACGCCGAACTCCAGCGCCCGGCCAACTCCAGCGCAATCTCAGGCTCAGCAGGCTGCACCCCCAACGTCGACCCAACCCGGCGCGCTTCCGCGAATTGCCCCCGGAAGCGTCATCCCGGTCTCGTTGAGCAAGACTATCGACGCTAAGAAAGCAAAAGCCGGCGAGGAAGTTGTGGCCAAGGTTACACAGGACATGAAGTCCAATAGCGGCGAGATACTCGTACCAAAGGATACGAAAGTGATCGGCCACGTAACGGAGGCGCAACCGCACAACAAGCAACAGAAAGAATCGCAGGTGGGAATTCTCTTCGACCGCGCCGTAATGAAAGATGGAAACACGATGCAGATGCCGATGTCGATTCAGGCAATCATCGGTCCGCAGAACGAGCAGAATAATCCGGGCGGCGGGAACAGCGACGCAGCCGCGCCCAGCGGGAGCACGAGCCCCAGTAACGGCAGCGGCGCGCGTCCCGGCATGTCAGGATCTGCGCCCGCCTCGACGTCAGCATCCGCCGGCAATGACATGCCGAGTGATAGTGGAACGGCAAAGAGTTCGCGGCCCCCAATCACGGCGCAAACACAGGGAGTGGTGGGAATCTCGAACCTGACACTCAGCCCGCCCGCGAGCAATTCGACCGAGGGGTCGGTAATCACTTCAGAAAAAAACAATGTCAAGCTGGAGAGCGGTACGCTGATGCTGTTACGCGTGAACCAGTAAATATCCATACAAAGGCCCGAGGAGATATGTGTCGCGCGCTCTCCCCGGGTGATCTTTTTCTTCTATTTTACTACTATGTTGCAAATCGGTATTCAGACGTCGTCAGTATCATCCCAGTTGTAAGCTTTCAATCTGCGGCGACGGACGGTCGCGATTCGTTTTCCGAATCTTGCGCGCTGGCTTGATTGAGCAAGTCAATCGAGGCTTGATCGAGCATAAGGCTGGCGGCCTTCACCAGTTCATCCAACTGTTGGAGATTGGTCGCGCTCGCGATTGGCGCGGTGATGCCTGGCCGCGCCATCAGGTAGGCGAGGGCGACTTGTGTGGGAGTTGCGTTATGCCGCTTGGCCACCTGATCCAACGCGTCGAGGATGCGGAATCCGCGCAGGTTCAAGTACTTCTTGACCATCTGTCCGCGCTGGCTCTTTGAGAGATCCGCTTCCGAGCGATATTTGCCGGTAAGGAAGCCGCTGGCCAGCGAGAAGTAGGGAATCACACCGAGGCCGTATTTTTGACAGACTGGCTCAAGGTCACTTTCATACGCGAAGCGATCGTAGAGATTGTATTCGGGCTGCAATGTCCGGTAGCTCGCCAGTCCCTTTTGTTGGCTGACTTCGAGGGACTCGGCGAGCCGCGCGCCGCTATAGTTGGAGGCTCCGATGGCGCGAACCTTACCCTGGCGGATGAGTTCAGTGAAAGATCCCAGCGTTTCTGCCAGCGGCGTCTCGGGATCGTCTTTGTGCGCCTGATAGAGGTCGATGTAGTCGGTTTGCAGACGGCGCAAAGAATCCTCGACCGCGCGCTGAATATAGGCAGCGGAGAGTCCCTTTTTTCCTTCGCCCATGTCCAGTCCGACTTTCGTTGCAATCACCGCCTGACTTCGCTTGCCGCTCTTCTTTAGCCAGTTGCCGATGATGGTCTCCGACTCGCCGCCCTTATGTCCGGGAATCCAGCGGGAGTATACGTCAGCTGTATCGATCAGGCTGAATCCTTTATCCACAAAGGCATCAAGCAGATTGAAGGACGTGGCTTCGTCGGCGGTCCAGCCAAAAACATTGCCTCCCAAAGCCAGGGGCGCCACTTCGAACCCGGTTTTTCCTAATTTGCGTTTACCCATTTAATTTCCTCCGATGAACTTTGGATGATTGCGATTGCTTTAAGGACGCACCACCGGATGAATGACGACGCTGTACAATTTTGTTTCCCGTGAGCTTTTCTTCAAAATCGCGCGTCATTTCACTCGTTGCGCTGGCGCTTTTCCTCATTCTCGTTCCGGTCGCGCGGTCCGAACCGATCTCGCAGCTCAAACCCTCAGGCTACGTCGATGATTTTGCCCACGTTCTGGATCAAAATACCACCGCGCAACTCGACGAGATCTGCCGGCAGATCGACGAGAAGGCGCACGCCCAAATCGCGGTTGTGACTATCCATTCGCTTAACGGAGAGGAAATCGAAAGTTACGCGGTCGATCTTTTCCATCAGTGGGGCGTTGGAAACAAGTCCACCAACCGCGGAGCTCTGATTCTCTATGCGATTAACGACCATCGCGCTCGCATTGAAGTTGGTTATGGGCTCGAACCCATTTTGCCGGATGGCAAGGTTGGTGCGTTTCAACGCGAAGCAATCCCGCTCATGCGCGCCGGTAATTACAGTCAAGCGCTTCTCTCGTCACTTCCCGCGTGGCCGGCGTAATCGCGCAGGACGCGGGAGTTCAACTCACCACGCCGCAAATCGCGCCGCCTCCGCCTCAACGGGTGGAGCAGCCGAGCGCGGGAATGTCAGCTGGCGGTGTGGTGCTGCTGATTATCGTTATACTGGTTATTCTTTTTACTCCGCTTCGCGGCATCCTTTTCTGGATGCTTTTGTC
>CAVRWS010000062.1:0-30444 GCA_963724815.1 uncultured Acidobacteriaceae bacterium | reverse complement strand
CTTGGGGTGCGAGGGGTCGGCAGTTCAAATCTGCCCGTCCCGACCAATTTCATCCCGGATTCATTCTTGATTGCCGCAAGCTTGCTCCGGATGCACTTCCGATACCCCCGAACCAAGAAAAGCACTTCTGACGTTCGCCACACTCCGCGACAATCGTGGAAAGTTCCACTGGCTCCACGCTCGTCGCGCGCTGCTCGTCCAAGATTTTTTCAGGGCGAACGAAAGTAGTTCACATTCGGGGGAATCATTATGTCCGGGCAAGTCATTCTGTATTTCGACGACCAAGCGGACGCATTGCGTTTTGCATTAGCCGCGGGTTCGGTGATGGCGGGGGACGAATCTCGCGCCACCGACGATCTGCTTCACGAAACCGCCCGCGCCAGCCGCATCCGACTGGACGCGGCCAACGCGGGCAAAGTTAAAAAGCCAGCGCCGGAACGCGTTGCCTGAATTCACGGTAGAGGCAGGTACTTGATGATATTTGCCGAAGTAACAGGCCGAATTATCCCGTGCGCCGCGCAGAGAGCAGACTGAGAATCTCGCGCAAGCCCTGGCGGATGTGCTGGATCTCGGGGGATGAGGGAGTGGGGAATGGAATCGCTGCTTGACCTTTATCCGTTTTTGTCTCGGAACGCAACTGCTGCCGCGCTCCCACGATTGTGAATCCCTGTTCGTAGAGCAATTGCTTGATTCTTAAAACGCTTTCCACGTCGCGCCTGCGGTACATGCGCTGCCCGGTGCTGCTTTTCACCGGCTTCAATTGCGGGAACTCACTCTCCCAAAAGCGGAGCACGTAGGCCGGCAAGCGGCATAGAGTGGCCACTTCGCCGATGCGGAAATAGAGTTTGTCAGGGATGAATACTTCATCGGGCTTAGCCTTATTGTGATTGTTCTTGCCCGCGCTTTTTTTTCTCGGACTCATGCTCGCATCCACAGTTCAAGGCCCGTACGGTCTACGTATTGTGACACAGGCAGGCCGGACGCACGAACAATTTCGCAGCCCGCTGTACCAACGTGCGAAATTGACGTTCCCGCTGCAAAAGGAAACGCCTCTCAAGAGGTGCTTCTCCTGAGAGGCTGGTTAAAATCTCGGCCCTTGCGAAGTATCGTCTCGCAGACGGTTAGTGTTTCTTCTTTTTTGCTTTCTTCTTCGTTGCCATGAAGGTTCCTCCGTGAACGATTTTCCCTTGTCGACTTCGGGGACCCGAATACCAAAAGCCACCCAACTTGTTGTACAGGTAGCTTCCTTAACACAAGATATTGCGGGAGTGTGAACGCAGTGTCAACACAATTTTTCATTTCCAGCAATAATTTTCCTGGCCCGACGCTTCTTTTTCCTCCACCAGGCTCAAAGACTCGAAAATGATCCCGAGCACTGGCTCCCGATTCTTCCTTCCTTTAAACTGCGCGTGATGAAGCGTGACCCGATCGAACTCGAAATCTTCAAGAATCTTTACCACTCGATCGCCGAGGAGATGGGCGCGGCCCTTCGTCGCACCGCGTTTTCGCCCAACATAAAAGAGCGCCGCGACTATTCCTGCGCCGTATTCGACAGTGACGGGGAAGTGATTGCCATGGGCGACCATATGCCGGTGCATCTCGGGTCGATGCCCATGTCAGTGCGCGCCGCCATTGCCGCTGGCGAAATGTCTTTCGGCGATGTGGTGATGCTGAACGACCCATTCCGCGGCGGAACTCATCTGCCCGATATAACGCTGGTTGCGCCCGTGTACATCAGGCAACGCAAGCAAGACGCACCAGATTTCTACGTGGCTTCGCGCGCCCATCATGCCGATGTCGGCGGAGCCTACGCCGGCTCCATGGGACTCTGTCGCGAAATCTATCAGGAAGGATTTCGCATCCCGCCGGTGAAAATCATGCGGGCAGGGGTTATGCAATCCGACGTGCTCGCTCTGCTGCTGAACAACGTTCGCACTCCGGAAGAACGCGAAGGCGATCTGGGCGCTCAGCTGGCGGCGTGTCATACCGGAACCGAGCGGCTGCGGGAAATGTGTGCGCGTTACGGACTTGACCGGGCAAAGCGCGCCGCCAAGGAACTACTGGAGTATTCCGAAGAATTGATGCGCTCATTTCTGCTTCATATACCGCCGGGCAAGTATCACGCCGAGGATTTTCTGGATGACGACGGCATCACCGACAGGCCGGTGAAGATCGCGGTAACTGTGACAGTAGGCCACGCGCAGGGTTCACTCGGAGCGGACCGCATGATCACGGTTGATTTCACGGGAAGCGATCCGCAAGTGGCAGGCAGCATCAATGCAGTCGAGGCAATCACGTACTCCGCGTGCTTTTATGTTTTTCGTTGTCTGTTGGCCGACGATGTTCCGGCCACCGCAGGATTGATGCGTCCCATCTCCGTAATCGCCCCCGAAGGAACGATTGTGAACGCCCGTCCGCCGGCTGCGGTTGCCGGCGGCAACGTCGAAACTTCGCAGCGCCTTGTCGACGTTTTACTCCGCGCACTGTCGCAAGCGATTCCAGATCGCATTCCTGCAGCCGCCTCCGGCACCATGAACAATCTGACGATCGGAGGCATCGATCCTCGTACCGGCCGTCCGTTTGCGTATTACGAGACCATTGCTGGCGGCATGGGCGCGCGCCCCACCAAGAACGGCGTTTCGGGCGTGCATACACACATGACGAATTCGTTGAACACGCCGGCGGAAGCGTTAGAGTATGCGTATCCGCTGCGTGTGCGGCGCTATTCACTGCGCCCGGGCAGCGGAGGTCTGGGAAAATATCACGGCGGGAACGGAATTGTACGCGAGATCGAAGTGCTCACCGATTGCGAAGTGACGCTACTCTCCGAGCGCCGGGTGCTCGCGCCTTGGGGATTGAACGGCGGCAGTGACGCTGCATCGGGCAGGACGAGTGTGATCCGCAGAGATGGACCGATGGAGACTATGCCAGGAAAGTTCAGCACGCGCCTGAGTGCAGGCGACCGGATCAGAATTGAGTCGCCGGGTGGCGGGGGCTGGGGTAGTCGCAGGAGCGTGCTCGATAATCGACATCGCGCCCAGATTTCTATCATCCGATTAGAGTCCAGGAGCTTTTTGTGACCGATCTCGCAACTCACTACATCGATGAAGCGCGCCGCCAGATACGTGGTCAAAAACGCCTGGCCGAAGGCGCGATTGCCCAACTGAAAGATGAAGAATTATTTTTTACCCTTGATCCGGAAGCGAATTCTGTCGCCATTCTGATAAAGCATCTGGCCGGCAACATGCGATCGCGCTTTACCGATTTCCTTACCAGCGATGGCGAAAAGCCCGACCGTTTTCGCGACCGGGAATTTGAGTTGAATGCATCAACCACGCGCGCCGATGTGATGCGCTGGTGGGAAGAAGGTTGGGCTCGAGTTTTCGCCGCGCTGGATTCCCTCAAACCCGAAGACGTGATGCACACCGTAACGATTCGAGGCGAACCCCATACCGTGATGCAGGCCGTGAACCGCCAGATCGCGCACTATGCAGGCCACATCGGGCAGATTATTTTTCTGGCTAAGCATCTCCGCTCGAACCAGTGGAACACGCTGAGCATCCCGCGCGGCAAATCGGAGGATTACAAGATCGCACGCCCGAAACCTTACAAGCCTCTAAGCTAGAGCGCCAATCGCTCCGCCCAATCAAAGCTCCCGCAGAAAGCGTCCCCCGCTTGGTGCTACAATCGTCCGTTTGCTTTGACGGCTTTTCAAGCTGAAACTGCCACGCAAGTCCGGCCGTATAGCTGTGAGGTCATAATCTGATGTCATCCACGATGCAAGCGGTTGTTAAGCCGGAGGCGGCGCCCGGAGCGGAAATTCGCGAAGTAAAGATTCCGACGTTCGGACGGAATGACGTGTTGGTAAAAGTGAAGATGGCTTCCATCTGCGGAACCGACTTACATATCTACAACTGGGATCGCTGGGCCCAGGGCCGCATTCACCCACCGCTCATTCCCGGGCACGAATTTTGCGGCGAAGTAGCGGCATTCGGTGACGAAGTAACTAGCGTGAAGGAGGGCGATTTCGTCTCCGCTGAAATGCATGTGGCCTGTGGCAAGTGCCTGCAATGCCGTACCGGCGAGGCCCACATCTGCCAGAACGTGAAGATTATCGGGGTTGATGCCAACGGGGCCTTTGCGGAATACGTCGTCATTCCGGAATCGAATATCTGGAAGCTCGATCCCGCCATTCCGCCGGAATACGCCTCCATCCTCGATCCGCTGGGCAACGCTGTTCATACAGTTCTCGCCGGTGAGATCGCCGCAAAAACCGTAGCCATCACGGGCTGCGGCCCCATCGGACTTTTTGCCATCGCTGTCTCCCGCGCCGTCGGCGCCACCAGCGTGTTCGCCATCGAAGTGAACGAACACCGGCGTAAGATCGCGCGCGAGATGAAGGCTGACTACGTGCTCGATCCTTCCAAAGAAAATGTGAAAGCGATCGTGATGGAGAAGACCGGTGGGCTCGGCGTCGACGTGGTGCTCGAGATGGCGGGCCATCCAGATTCGATTCGCACAGCGTTCGATATCGTGCGGCGCGGCGGAAGAATTTCCCTCCTCGGCCTGACCTCGAAGCCCATCTCGCTGAACTTTTCCGAAGACATTATTTTCAAAGGCATCACGGTGCAGGGCATCAACGGACGCCGCATGTATCAGACCTGGTATCAGATGACCGCGCTGCTCAAGGCAGGGAAACTGGATCTGCATCCCGTAATCACCGATCGCATACCGTTGAAGGATTTTTCCCAAGCCATGGAACGGTTGAAGACTGGCGAAGCGAGTAAAATTTTGGTGTATCCCAACGGCGTGCGCTGACCCCATGTAGCGCGGGCGCCCTCGCCCGCGATCCTCGTAATCGTGCGGAGGTAAACCATGAGCCTTGATGGATTCGTGCGCTGCACCTGTATCCGTGACGGCAAAGCAAAACCGCACCCGTTTCCGGACCGTCTCACATTCGATGAATCCGGCCAGCCCACGCTAACCGGTGATCCCTCGGAAGAAGAGTGGGAAGCTCACGATCAGTGGCTCGGCGAGTCTTGCGAGCACGAGGGATATCTTCTCTCGCTGTTTCTGGGCAACATCACGCGGGTGCAAAATCTGCGCAGCTTTCTGCGCCACTTGCAAGGCAGCCCCGGACCGCGCTTTCCCATTCTGCTGGAAAAAGTTCTCTATGACGGCACCCACACCGGCGATTGGCTGTCCAGCAAACTCGCGGCCAAACTCCTGAAAGAGGTCGAGATGGTGTTGCACTCCAGCGACATTCTCTCCGACTCCGAAAAAGAATTCTTCAACAATATGAAGCAACTATGCGAGGCCAGCGTCGCAACGGGCAACCCGATTATGTTCTAGAGTCGCGTTGGTTCTGCGTCGATCCGTTGAATCCGTGACAAGTAGATTTGAGGGAATCATGACCACTGCAACCCGCACCAACCCGCTCTCTTACCTCACCGACCAGCTCAACGAACTCAAGGCCAAGGGCACGCACTTCAAGCTGCGCGTGCTCGACGACGAGCAGGCGCCGGTCTGTACCTTCGACGGGAAGAAGGTCATCAACCTGGCGTCGAACAATTATCTGGGATTGACCACGCATCCCAAGCTGCGCGAAGCGGCGCTCGCGGCTACGCGCAAATACGGCGTGGGATCGGGCGCGGTGCGCACCATCGCCGGAACCATGAAGATTCACATGGAGCTGGAAGAAAAAATCGCGCGCTTCAAGAATGTGGAAGCGTGCGTGGTCTTCCAGTCCGGCTTCGCGGCGAATGCCGGCACAGTATCTGCCGTGCTGGGCAAAGAAGATTTCATCATTTCCGACGCGCTCAACCATGCCTCAATCATCGACGGCGCTCGCCTGTCGAAGGCCAAGATTCTGGTCTTCCGCCACAAGGACGTCGCCCATGCTGAAGAACAACTGGCCAGCATCAAAGACGAGCCCGGCAAGAAGCTGCTGATCAGCGATGGTGTCTTCTCGATGGACGGCGACATCGGCCCGCTGCCCGGCTTGTGCGATGTTGCGGAAAAATACGGCGCCATCATGATGGTCGACGACGCGCACGCGTCCGGCGTCCTCGGCCGCAACGGCCGCGGCACCATCGATCATTTCAACGTACACGGCCGCGTGGATATCCAGGTCGGAACTTTATCGAAAGCCATCGGCGCCCTCGGCGGATACGTCTGCGGCACGCGCGATCTGATTGATTTTCTTTACCACCGCGCTCGTCCATTCCTGTTTTCCACCTCGCATCCGCCGTCGGTCGCGGCCACCTGCATCGCAGCATTCGATGTTCTAGAGAACGAACCCGAGCGCATGGAGAAACTCTGGGAGAACACGCGCTTCTGGAAAAAAGAACTGGGCCTGCTCGGCTTCGACATTGGCGGCCGCGCCACTCCAGCCAGCGAAACCCCCATCACGCCCATCATCATCGGCGACGGCAAACTCACCATGGACTTCTCCCGCGAACTCTTCAAAGAAGGCGTCCTCGGCACCGGCATCGCCTTCCCCACCGTTCCCGAAGGCAAAGCCCGCATCCGCACCATCATGACGGCAACGCACACGAAAGAAGAGTTGGAGCAGGCGTTGGATGTGCTGGGGAGAGTAGGGAAGAAGATGGGGATTGTGCGCTGACTGGTCCGGTCATCCCGTTTGTGGAATTCGGCAAGGTATTTGTTATGGGCGATGCCAGAAACATCCGTTTAAGGTCGTAGTATTGGAGGCGACTGATGGGACAGTCCCCGAAGGGGACGGAATTCATTAGCCCCGCACGCGAGTGCGGGGTAGAAGCCATTGGCGCCCCGAGTCCCTTCAGGGACGGCACCTCCCATGTCGCACACACATGCTGCCAATTTCGTGCATTGCGTATTTAGCACAAAGGAGCGACGTGCCCTCATTCCTGCCGAATTGCAACATAGCCTTTACGCTTACTTGACGGGTATAGCGGACAACCTGGGTTTCAAGTTCTAGCTGTTGGCGGCACCTCCAACCATGTTCATCTGCTGATTGGTTTGCCCCCTGTATTGGCACTGGCTGAAATTGTGCAGAAGTTGAAGGCCAACTCCTCGCGCTGGCTCGGTGAGAGCGGGGCGCAATTTGAGTGGCAAAAAGGTTACGGAGCTTTCAGCGTAAGTCCGTCCTTGTTGCCAACGGTCCAGGCCTATATTCGTAATCAGGCGGAACATCACAAGAAGAGGAGCTTTGAGGAAGAATTCCTGGTGCTTCTCACCAAGTCCGGCGTGGCATACGATGCGGAACGACTGTTTGCAGCCCAGTTGCGTCGCTAATGCGACTCAGTTTTCCCTTTGTGCGCTAGGCTTCCCCGCACTTATGTGCGGGGCTAATGAATGGCGTGGCTTCGCGACTCTGATCAGTAGCCACGCAGACAGGTATTAATCCCCACGGTACAAGATCTTTCCGCCCACAATCGTCGCCACAACTTTCCCGGTAAATTGCCAGCCGTCAAACGGAGTATTGTGCGATAACGACCGCGACTTGGCAGCTTCGAACGTCCAGCGTTTCTTGGGATCGAAGATCGTTACATCGGCAAAGTTTCCGCGGGTCAGCGATCCTCGTCCGCGCAGGTCAAAGACGCGCGCGGGACCGGCAGTAAAAAGTTCGACGATCCGCGTCAGCGGAATCTTATGCTCGCGATGCAGCTTTGTAATCGCCAGCGCCAGCGCAGTTTCAAGACCCGTAATACCGAATGCAGCGCGCTCGAACTCGACTTCCTTTTCGTGCGTGGCATGAGGGGCGTGGTCGGTGGCAATAGCATCCACAGTGCCGTCGGCCAACGCAACCAGAATAGCCTCGCGGTCAGCTGGCGAACGCAGCGGGGGATTCATCTTGAAATTCGTGTCGTACTCGCCCACGTCCTGGTCGAGCAAAGTGAAATGGTGCGGTGTCACTTCGCAAGTTACGCGTGCTTTGGCGCGCTTGCCGCGCCGTACGGCTTTCAACGCATCGGACGTGGAAAGATGCGCGACATGCAATCGCGACTCGCGAATCTGCTGCGCCAGCGTGACGTCGCGCTCCACGATGTTCGCCTCCGCCGCCGCCGTCATCCCACGCAGACCGAGACGAAAGCTGGTCGGCCCTTCATTCATCGAGGCATTTTCCGTGAGTCGCGTATCTTCCGCGTGCTGTACGACGGGCAAGTTCAACTCAGCCCCAAGCCGCAACGCAGCGCGCATGATCTCGTCATCGAGAATCGGTCTCCCATCGTCGGTAACGGCCACCGCGCCCGCCCGTTGCAGTGCGGCAAAATCAGTTAGGGTCGCTCCGCGCGAGCCGACCGTCGCCGCAGCGATGGGAAAAACATTCACCACCGCGCCGCGCTCGGGACGCCTCAACCAGGCAACCCATTCGTCGGTATCGACAATCGGCGCGGTGTTAGGCATGGTGCAAACCGAAGTGAACCCTCCGGCAGCAGCAGCAGCGGTGCCTGTCGCGATCGTTTCTTTATAGTCTTGTCCCGGTTCGCGCAGGTGGACATGGAGATCGATAAATCCCGGGGCAACGACCAAGCCCCGCGCATCGAACTTCTCATCGGCAGCGCCGCGAACCTTATTCGGCAGCGCGATCTCGGCCACGCGCCCATCGCGCAAAAGAACATCCATAGGCGCATTGATCTTCGCCGCGGGATCGATGAGATGGCCGCCCTTAATAAGAAGCGATCCCGTTCTGGATTTGTGGTCAGTCATTCTCTGTATCTGTGTTAATCCGTGGAAATCCGTGGCTCATTTCGCCTTGCCTAGCGCCCGCGCCAGAATCGCCATTCGCGTGGGAACGCCGTTGTGAACCTCGTCAATGATTTTCGACTGTGGACCGTCCGCCACTTCTGCCGTCAATTCAAGCCCGCGAATGATGGGACCGGGATGCATGACGATGGCATCGCGCTTTGCCAGCTTCACCCGTGCCGCTGTCATCTGGTAGCGCGCGATGTAGTCCTGCAAACTAATCTTCTGGCCGGCCAAACGCTCTTTCTGCAGCCGCAACAGCATGATTACATCTGCCCCGCGCAAGGCGTCTTCGATATGCCGAGTCACACGCAAGGCCGGAGCGAGCGTGGCCGCTACTTCCGGAACAAATTCCGGCGGCCCGCAGAGCGTGATCTTCGCGCCGAACCGGGTCAATAGGTGGCAGTTGGAGCGGGTCACGCGGCTGTGGTAGATGTCGCCGACAATCGCAACCTGCAAGCCTTTGAACGATTTCTTATATTTCAGAATGGTGAAGGCATCGAGCAGCGCCTGAGACGGATGCTCATGCATGCCGTCTCCGGCATTGATCACGGGAATGTCGAGATGCTTTGCCATCAGGTGAGGCGCGCCCGCCGCCGGATGTCGAATGACGATAGCGTCTGCCCCCACCGCCCGCAGCGTATAACCTGTGTCGATTAGAGATTCGCCTTTCTCAATGCTCGATCCCGACGATTGAACCAGAGTCGTGATCGCGCCCAGCGACTTGGCGGCGATTTCAAACGAAGACCGTGTGCGCGTGGAAGCTTCGTAAAACAGCAGCACGATGCGTTTATTCCGCAACAACGGTCGCGCCTTGAGCGGATTCATTCTGCGAGCCAGCTTCAGCAGGCTCAGGATCTCTCTATCCTCCAGATGCTCGATGCCAAGGAGTGATCCGCGTGCCGGTTTGTTCATGGCGTAAGAGGGCAAACGGTGCATCATACGCGGCCAACACGGCCTGCGGCAAGGGCGGGTAAGGCCGTGTTCACGGCCGGTTTCGGCGACTGAGGAATGCGCCCGTCAATGCACCAGCAATGCTCCCCGCCGCAATCGAAACCAGGAATAAGACAACCAGCCCAAAGACCAGCATCAGGGCAATCCCCTGCGGAGTTTTCAGACTTTCGAATGCGGTCTGTACCTGGGGGTCGCTGGTGCGGGAAGCCGCCTGCTGTAATGCTTCGAGCATCTTCTGGCGAATTTGCCCTCCGGTGTGGAACAACGTTGTCGCCAGCGCCTCGAATATTGCCGAGATTCCGAAAAAGAGAATGCCACAGAGCGCTCCCAGTTTCGCTCCCGAACGCGCATTCACATTCCATCCTCGATTCTGCCGGTGGTAAAGGTTAACCGCGAGAACTCCTGCTCCCAACACGGCCAGAAGAGGAACCATCAGCCCCAGCGCCATTACTAAGGCCGCAATCAATGCCGCAATCCCGCACGCGCGAATGGCGGTTGGCCACACGAAGCCGGCTGAAAGGGCAGAAGCGTTCAAGGTACTTGGAAGAATCGGCGAATCGGCCGACAAAATTGGCAGATCGAGGGACGAGCCACCTTCCACGGCTACAACTGCCGCTTCTGGCATGGTTACGCGAATCTGCGGCGCTCCGCACTGCCCGCAGAACGGTTTACCGTCTTCAACACTGTGTCCGCACTTGTAACAGGGATGGTCCATCGTGGATTGGAGCAGAACTAGTTTTGAAAGTATCGCACGAGACTCAACGGGCGCAAGGAAGCGGTTCGCGATTCGCGCTGCGGAGAGATGAGATTTTCATCAGATATCGCCCTGCTTGCCTCGCGTGTGCACGTAAACCAGCGCGAAGCTCGATCCGCCGCCAGTTTTCGGTTCGATGGCCACAACATGCTGGTTGGCTTCCGTGCCAACTTTCAGTTCGGTAACCGGACCTGCGTTATCGCCTTCGCATTTGACGGGTTGAGAATGTTCGTTCTTAGAATCGTCATCGTTGAAATCCGCGTGGGCGCCTCCGTGTTCGCGAGTATGGCACTCGATCACCTTGCCGTACTTCTTCAGCTTGCCCCGATAGAAATCGGTGACCTTACCCGGCGCGTCATCGGAATCGTATTTCGCGATCACCAATTTCACGCCGAAGGCCTCAGTAAAGAGGCTGAGATTAGCCGTGTCGCTGTTCTCTTCATCATGCCGCAACCGCGCCCCGGGATAAAGCGGCAGTCCGGCCTTTCCGGCGTCCGCGTCGTTTCCCACGTGCAGGTCCCCGGCGGAGCTTTGTATATCGAGATGCTTGTCCTGGCCGCCGTCCTGATTCTGCTGCGATGCGGCGAAAGTCGAACTTCCCGCCACCATACCGAACACCACCGCAAGCACTCCGCGAAAAACGAATGATCGAAACATACTTTCCTCCTGGACTCTCGTCCCGGCAGATTCCCGCTACAGGTACTACAGTCTAGATGTCGGCATCCTTGCCGTGCGTTCGCACGTAAACGATTGAAAAACTCGTTCCCTTACCTTCGGGTTCCACCGCAACGATGTGCTGGTCGTCTTGCTTGCCCACTTTGAGTTCGGTCTCGTTGCCTCCGCTGCCATCGCAAGTCAATTCGTTCGAACCATGTTTCCCCATGTTGACGTTCCAGTTTCCCCGGGACGTGTGGCACTCGAGAACGCTCCCAAATTTCTTTAACTGGTCGCGGTAGAAGGACAGAACTTTGCCGGGGGCGTCATCGGACTCGTATTCGAGAGCCACAACCTTCAGTCCGTATCCAAAGCCTGAAACATTCACGTTGGCACTCTTGTCGCTACCGTCAGAACCTTCTTGCTTCAAGTGAGCGCCGGGATACACAGGCAAGCCGACGTCGGCGGCGTCTGCCTGTTTGCTCACGTGAACCCCGCCAAGCAGCGTTTTAATGTCCACCTGCTTGTCCTGCCCGTTGGCCTCCTTGTGAACGTTCACGCTGCATGCGGACGAGATCAGGACTGTAACGATAGCGGCGAATGACACGAGTGCTATAAATCCCGATAATTTATTTTTGCGCATGTTGAGTCCCTCCGCTGCCAACCTGCACAGCCCGTTCGAGCCCTGTTCCCCGCGCGGCGACATTGGGGATGCTCACGGGGAGATGCCCATGAATCGCGATTTCTCCGAACAGGGCCTGGACCGCGGCAATCTCGGACACGCTTGCGTTGGAAAACGTGCACATATAAGTCTCAATCTTCGGGAAGTCCGCAGCCAGATACGGATTCCCCATCGCCACCACGGCGGTCTTTTGCGCCGCATGTTCCAGCAATTGCTGCAGCAGCGCTCCGCTCGCATCAGTCATAGCGACACTGTTTCCGATCTTGCCGGCGGTCGGCACCACATAAACAGCGGCAACTACCGTCTGCGCAGCGTCCACTGCCTTGAGTACTTCATCGCTCATCCCCGCCGCTATGCGCGGATCAACATAAATCACGCGCGCGTCCGGAATTCGGGCTCGGAACTCCCGCGCGAAAGCGCGCCCGGAATCCGCACGCACATCGTCGGAAAACAACACAGCTACTACCTGATTGCGCGTCTCCTCTTGTGTTGTATACGGAAGTGCCGGCTTTGAGGTTCCCTGGTTCTTTGCCGAAGATTTGAGCGGTAGAACATTGCCATTGTCCCGAACTAAAGTGACGGCATCGTCGGCCACTTGCTGGCCAAAGGCCAGGTTCTGCGGTTTGCCAACAATCTCCGCAAGGGCCTTTATATCGACCATGCGGGCACTCTGCAGCCCTAAAGACGCCTTTGCCTCCAGGATTTTAAGCACAGAGCGATCCAGGCGTTCCTCAGATATCTCCCCGGACTGAACAGCTTGAACCATCGCGCTGTACGAGGCCGGGAAGTCAGCCGGGATCAGCAATAAATCATTGCCAGCCTTAAACGCCTCCACGGCGGCACGACCTATGTTATTGGCGAAGAGGTGCGTGAGTCCCGCCATGTCCAGCGCATCGGTGACGATAATTCCTTGGAAACCAAGTTGCTTTTGCAGCAAGTCCGTAACAATCGCTGGGGAAATTGTGGCGACGTGATTGGGATCGGGATCAAGGGCCGGAACCGTAACGTGCGCCACCATAACTGAGTCGACGCCGGCTGCGATGGCCTGGCGAAATGGCGGCAGTTCGATGGAATCAAGATGGGCGCGATCCACGTTCACGCTGGCCACTCCAAGATGCGAATCGGTTGCCGTATCGCCGTGACCGGGAAAATGCTTAGCCGTCGTCAGCATTCCACCTTCATGGGCGCCCTTGATATAGGCCGCGACCAGATCGCCGACCTGCTTGGGATCTTCGCCGAACGAGCGTGTGTTGATAATGGGATTCGCCGGATTTGAGTTCACGTCGGCATCGGGAAAGAAGTTCCACTGAATTCCGATGGCGCGCGATTCCTCGGCGGTAACGCGCCCGAAGTTTTCCGCGTCGCCCAACTTGCCGTCTCCGCCGAAGGCCATGGCATGTGGGAATACCGTTGCTCCCATCAGCCGCATGAGTACACCGCGTTCAAAATCGGCGGCGAATAAGAGTGGGAGTTTCGAGTTCTTTTGCAGGCGATTGAGAAGCTCAGCTGCCTCGTAGGGTTCGCTGCGCAGCAGAAATGGGCCGTCCACGTGCACCGTCATGGCAAACGAGCCGACATGATACTTCTGCATGGCGTCAAGCAGTTGTAGATATTCAGGATTCTCCACATTCAGAAAGCTGGCGCGGCACCAGATCATGAATACTTGTCCGACTTTCTCTTCGAGTGTCAGCTTGTGGAGCGTCTTCTCAGCCCACTTTTCTCCATCGTGCGTGAGATGGATGGGGCCAGGGCGCTGGTATTTGTCTTTCCCAGAAGCGGCGGTGGTAATGAGAAGAGCGAGAAGCAGAAAGCCCAATGTTCGACGCATGTCGAAAACGATAGCAGAGATGGAGGCTATCCGCGAAAGCCGAGAGAAAGCGATCTCTCTATGATGTCCCACCGCCTTCCGCCTGAATCCACCCATTGTCGCCGAAGCCGCGCAGCCAATGAACCTCTGGTTCACGGCGAAACCATGTCATTTGTCGCTTTGCGTAATTGCGGTGAGCTTGTTGAGTGGCTTGCAGCGCTTGTTCGAATAGTTAATTCTCCGCGAATGAATTGCGTGGCTTGTTTGTAGCCGAGCGAAGCGAGTGGACCAGCGGCATTGCTCATATTTCTCGGTCAGAGTTTTAGTTTCTTCGATAAGTCCGCCCTCGAACATTTGTTGTGCGCGGCGATTGATCCGCTCATAGAGCGTCTGCCGATCGGGATCGAGACCGAACCGCAGGATACGGAAGCCACGCAAAGGATCACGTCCGCGTTCGCTCCAGAGTTCTGTCATCTTGCTGGTGCGATGTAAGGCAAACTTCTATCGCCCGGACAAGCTTGGGAACATCATTCGCATGAATCTTCTCTGCGGCGACACGATCGAGTCGAAACAGAAGGCGGTGCAAATATTTTGAGCCGCGCCTGCTGGCGCGCGCACGCAACCGCTCACGCAGTTCTTCAGAACGCTGCGGACCGGGAAAAAGTCCTTCGAGCAGAGCGCGAAGATAAAGTCCAGTCCCGCCGGCCAGATTCGGTAAACGCCGCGGGTTTCTTTATTTCTGCCAGCGCTGCCGCGCCTGGCGCGCGTATTCGCCGGCCGTGATGTGGTCTGTAGGTTCAACGATATCGAGCAGATGATGCGGCGCTCGAGCGCGCTCGGCGGTCGTGGGCTTCGCAGTGCCTGATCTCAAACTCGCGATACATAGCGACAGAATCGCAGTTAACGATCTCGCCGTTGAAACGTTCGGCGAGCGCGAGAGAAAGCGCAGTCTTGCCGCTCGCTGTCGGTCCCAGCACGACCACGAGCAGCGGATCAAGCTGCGCCGCAGCCACAGTCAGCGCACTCTCCAGTGAATGGGATGCCAGTATCGAACTACGGTGACGAGCAGCAGAAGAAAAGCGATCAGCAGTAAGCCGGCGGTTTCCGAGGCATAGACTGCGTGGCGGCGATGCTTGTGGACGGAATCGTTTTGGCGATCATTTACCACATCGACATTGTACGCCGCACAGAAACCTGCGGCGGGCTTGGTGCTACACTACGCGTCGTCTTCGGTGGTCCGATGTCCATGCCCGATTCGCAAGGCAATCAGACGGTTAAAATCGCGCGGTTCGGCGTGTTCGAACTCAATTTCGCCGCCGGCGAACTGCGCAAGAATGGAGCGAAGCTGCGCCTGCAGGAGCAACCGTTCCGCGTTCTGGCGCTGCTGCTGGAACGAACCGGCCGTGTGGTCACGCGCGAAGAGATCCGCCTGAAACTGTGGCCCGCCGATACCTTCGTAGATTTTGACCACAGCCTAAACACGGCTATGAATAAACTGCGCGAGGTGCTGGGTGATTCGGCATCGAGTCCGCGTTACATCGAGACGCTGGCGCGGCGTGGCTATCGTTTTATCGCTCCAGTGCAAACCGAAGCCGGGCAGGATGCGAGTGGCGGGGAAACTGCTTCCCCTGGGAATCTGGCTGCGGCCGATTTGCATCCCGAGCTGGATGTTCCCATCCCGCGTCGCGGGGTAACTCGAGGACTCTTCGCCCTGGCCCAAGTGATGTACCTGATCTTCTATTTGACTGCACTTTTTCGGCTCCACGCCGTGCAAGGAATCGCCGATTCTTTTCTCTTTGGATGGCGTGCGACTCTTTTGGTGAGCGCGGTGATGGTAACAGCCGGAGTCGGAATCCCGCTGCGTTGTTATCTGCTGTCTGCAGTGGGCTTCGACTACCAGCGCCTGGGCGAGAAATTCCTCCGAATGTTCCCATTCATCCTGGCGCTCGATCAGCTTTGGGCTGTGGCTCCTTTTCTACTGACGCAGAAGATTGGGCTGGGCGCGGCTTTTGCGGCCAGCGCCGCCCTGCTTTATGTACCGTTTTCCGAACGAACCCTGATCCGCATGGCATACCGCAAGCTGGATCCAAACTCACGAATCGTACGTAGTCCCCTCTAAGCGTGGGCCGCCGTGTACGCACGCGGAGAAAAGGTTATGAAACGGTCGCTTTCGAAATGCCGGCTATGCATGGCTCTGATGCCCGGAATTGTCGTTTGCTTGTTGGCGGCATCGCCGGCGCAGGCTGGCGAATGATCGAAAACCTACACTCTCACCGCCGCGGAGGGCTTGACAGACCTTCGTCAGGCAGCGATCTATCGTCGTTTCGAGTGGGTGAGCTGGCACAGGAAAATTTCCACGATCATGTTCATTCGTCATAGAACTGCGGGCGTGCTGCTAGTTTGCGCGATGTTCAGCACGCCCGCTCGGCTGGTTAACCGAAGTTTTTCTTCAGGGTTGCGATGGAGATGTGCGGCCATCCCAGGTTTACAAACGCGGGCTTGGCCGGCGGCTCGGGATGCAGCAAATGCCGGATGGGAAAATTCAGTACAACCATCTGCGCATATTGCAGCTGCATAAAAGTGTGGCCGGTTTTCTTGTGCGTCAGTTTCTCGATCCAGAAAGTGGCATACACCAGTGCGGTCTGCGCATTTTCTTCCTGTTCCGGCTTGCCGCCAACGTTTACCGACTTGCCGTCGAGGAAGTGAATGTTTTCGATGCCTCCACCGAACTGCGGCAAAGTGATTGGCGTTGAGGCGCCGGTTGGGTCATTCGCCGTGTTGAGAAAGGAAATCCGCTCTCTGGTTGCGATGTTGAGGGCGATTCCTTCGAACTCGTATCCGTCCTTCACCTGCTGGTTGACCACATTTTGCAGAAGCACGATGGGATCATTCACCATGGCCTGATTTGCCGGAGTGTTCGGGATGGGCGGTTCCGCTGGCGAAGTTGCGAAAGGCGTCCGCGTATTTGCAGGGCCAGGCGGATTGGCGAGGTTGTACTCGGGAAATGGCACTGCGGGTGGCACCAAAGCCGGAGCGGTCAGTGCCTCCGACGAGGTTGCGGCGTTGATGTTGATGGCGGGCGCGGTCGGCGGCACTCCGAACGGCGTGCTGTTGAACGAGGGAAAAACCGAGCCGTTGTAATTCGCGGTCGCCGACGGTAGAACCGGCGGCCCCGAAAAGTGACTGGCAATTCCTTCCGCCAACATCGCGTTGCCATGCGGGATAGAGCCCATGCGGCCCACCAATTCTTGTCCTTCGGGCGCGGCCTTCTCCGGAGGAAATTTTGTGTTGGGCTGCCGGATCCAGATGCCCGGCTCGATGTGCAGAGCTCCATCCTTGCCGGCATCGCTGATTTTCTGCAGGTAGGTCAGCCCGTGCAGGCCAATATCGTTTTGCCCGAAGCCGCGATTCGGAATCACCGAACCGATGGGATCGAACTTTAAAGTTTCGCGCGTGTTATTGAGTTGCAAATAAAGGTCGGTGCCAAAGTGAAACGCCGGACGGGCGATCAAATTGAATCCGAAGCCTTCCCAAGTTCCGGCAAGATCGGCGAGAAGCCCAAGCTCCGCGCTGACGTTGCGGGGCGTAAACCGCCCCGAAGGAATTGCCTCCCGCGAAGAATCGACGCCCGTATCGACAGAATTATCGATCGCGGTATCGACAACCATTTCAACCTGCTCAACAGTAGTCGCCATAAACGCACTCCTCATCTACTTTTTTGCGTGCTTGAGGAACCCGGGTCAACTACGAGGCGGTGCAAGAAAGGGATATCAGCTTCGTTTGCTCAAGCCCGATTGCGCTCCCCCACATCGTCGAGCAGCCCGAGCTCCTTTGTCCCATAGTGATGGAGGAGTGAATTTCGTTTCATGGTGAGAAAATTCGCGTCTATAGCATGACCCGTCCTTTGGAGATGGCGCGCTCCGTTTTGACCGGCAACAGCAACACCCACGCATCCCGATACCCCTCATACCGGTACCGGTCATACTTCCTTTTCTGCACCGGACAGATCATTAAATCCATGCTCTTGGTTTTCAGCACCACGCCCGCCGGGAGCACATACCACACATTCTCCGGGATCACGTATGCCGCGAAAAAATCCACTTTCTTAATCGTGTACCGCTCGCTGTGCTCGTTCGGCTTGAACCCGCACAGATAACCCGTCCCCATCCGGCAGTCCGTCGACTTCACCTGAATCTTCAAAATCCGCTCCCCACACTCCACCCCCACGTCATAAGCCGACGAATCTCCCCACGGCTTCGACACCTTAAACCCATCCCCCACCGCCCGCGCCATAAACTGCAACTCCACCCACCCCCCGCGCTCCTTGAACGTCCGAAACCCCTTGCACTTCGCCATCTTTCACACTCCTGAAACACTGTCACCCCAAAAAATGTTTGTCATCCTGAAATGCTTTGTCATCCTGAGCGAAGTGCGATCGTCTGCAAGACGATCGCACGCAGTCGAAGGATCCCTGCAACCGTCACTACCACGTGCGAGCGCAGATTTTGACCTCCACGTCGCCCACCCAAACGCAAAAAGGCGCAGCCCCGAGGCCGCGCCCTGTCTATTCTTAAAGTTTTAGCTTATACTTCCATTATATCACAAAGACAGCTATAAATGGGACACGTTTCCAGAAATATTTGCCCCATCCCCTAAACCACTTACAACCAATCGTGTAATTTTGCCCCTTGACAAATTTCTGAGCACCTTCAAGTTCTATCCGCCCCTAACCCCTGTCATGCTGAGCGAAGCAGCGAGGATCGCAACGCGATCCTCACTGCGAAGTCGAAGCATCCCTACCCTCCCCGACGGCATACCCGAACTCAGCCAAAAGAGGACGACACCAACTATCAAATTCCTTCTGCGGCAATATTCCAGCTAGAATGGCGCGCAGTGCAAAAGAACTGTCTCTACTACGGCGACAACCTCACCGTCCTCCGCGAGCACATCAAGGACGAGTCCGTCGACCTCATCTACCTCGACCCGCCCTTCAACAGCCGCCAGGACTACAACGTTCTCTTCGCCGAAAAAGACGGCACTCGCTCCAGCTCTCAGATCATGGCCTTCGAAGACACCTGGGAGTGGAACATGGACGCCGAAGCCGCCTTCGAGGAAATCGTCGAGCGCGGCGGCCGCGTCTCCGACGCCATGCGCGCCTTTCGCACCTTCCTCGGCCACAGCGACATGATGGCCTATCTAGCCATGATGGCCCCGCGCCTGATCGAGCTTCATCGCGTTCTCAAAGAGACGGGATCGATCTATCTGCACTGCGATCCGACCGCGAGCCATTATTTGAAGATATTGATGGATGCAATTTTCAGAGCTCCGAACTTTCGAAACGAGATATCGTGGAAGCGCTCGGATGCCCACAGCGACGCGAAGCAGGGCGCAAAACACTTCGGCCGCATTCACGACATCCTCCTCTATTACAGCAAAGGAACGTCGCCGACATTCAGCCAGCTCTACACGCCGCTGCCCGATAAAACGTCAGGAAAAATGGTATCGGCACATAGAGGAAGGAACGGGACGGCGCTACAACAAGGCGGATGTGACCGGCCCCGGCGGAGCATCGAAGGGCAATCCCCATTTCGAATGGAAAGGAATAACCCGATACTGGAGGTACAACCAGCGAGAAGATGGAGCAACTTGAAGCGCGAGGCAAGCTCGTTTACACAAAATCGGGGATGGTCTACGACGAAGCGCTACTTGGACGAAAGCAAGGGCGTAGCAATTCAGGACTGGTGGGACGGATATCTCAATGCTGCGTGGGATTCACCGCGACAGCGAGCGACTCGGCTACCCTACGCAGAAGCCCAAGGCGCTCCTAGAACGCATAGTAAGCTCAAGCTCACGTGAGGGCGACGTAGTGCTCGATCCTTTTTGCGGGTGCGGCACAGCCATCGAGGTTGCACAGCAGCTCAACCGCCGCTGGATCGGGATCGACATCACGCACCTCGCCATCGGCCTCATTAAGAAGCGCCTCGACGACGCGTTCGGCGAATCGGTCCGCGAAACCTACGAAGTCATCGGCGAGCCAGTCGACCTGAAAGGCGCAGAAGCACTCGCCAAAGAAGATCCGTACCAATTCCAATGGTGGGCGCTGAGCCTGGTGGGAGCGCGCCCGCTGGAAAAAAAGAAAGGCGCGGACCAGGGCATCGACGGCCGCCTCTATTTCCACGACGAGAAGGGCGGCAAGACCAAACAAATTATTCTCTCCGTTAAGGCCGGGAAACTCCACGCACCATATGTGCGCGATCTTCGTGGCGTCATTGAACGAGAGAAAGCCGAGATCGGCGTTCTAATCTCAATGGAAGCGCCGACCAAGCCGATGCTAAAAGAAGCCGCCGAAGCGGGATTCTACCGCTCGCCAGGATTGACCGACCGATATCCGCGCATCCAAATCCTGAGCATCGAGGAACTGCTGGCAGCCAAGAAGATCGATTATCCTCGCTTCGCTGCCGACGCGACATTCAAAAAAGCCCCAAAGGCCAGGAAGGCCGCCGAAGAACAGATCCCGCTCCCCGGGGAAATCGATGACCCGTTCTAGCCGCAAAGAATCCCTGTCATGCTGAGCGCAGCAGAGGATCGCAACGCGATCCTTACTGCGAAGTCGAAGCATCCCTACCCTCACCCCGCTCCATCCACGGGTACCACTCCGCAGCCAAGTCCTTCCACTGCGGCTTGCGGCGCTCCAGAGCCCGGCCCTCTTCCCTCGCGCCCGCAGGGGTGGCATAAGACAACCCCTCACCGGGGAAATCGATGACCCGTTCTAGCCGCAAAGAATCCCTGTCATGCTGAGCGCAGCAGCGAGGATCGCAACGCGATGCTCACTGCGAAGTCGAAGCATCCCTACCCTCACCCCGCTCCATCCACGGGTACCACTCCGCAGCCAAGTCCTTCCACTGCGGCTTGCGGCGCTCCAGAGCCCGGCCCTCTTCCCTCGCGCCCGCAGGGGTGGCATAAGACAACCCCTCACCGGGGAAATCGATGACCCGTTCTAGCCGCCCCTAACCCCTGTCATGCTGAGCGCAGCAGCGAGGATCGCAACGCAATCCTCACTGCGAAGTCGAAGCATCCCTACCCTCACCCCGCTCCATCCACGGGTACCACTCTGAAGCCAAGTCCTTCCACTGCGGATTGCGGCGCTCAAACAGAACAATCTTCTTTGCCCTCGACCACCCCTTGAGTTGTTTCTCGCGGGCCAAGGCCTTGTGCACATCATCATAAGATTCAAAATAGAGCAACCGGACCACTTCGTATCGGGAAGTGAAGCCCTCATAATGATGAAACTTATGCTGAAACACGCGCTTGTGAAGATTGCCGCTGACTCCAATGTACAAAGTGCCCGTCAGGCTTCCCATGATGTAAACGCAGTAGTAGCGTGGATCGCGCATGAGGCAATGATTGGAGGGTTAGGCTGGTGTAGCTGTGATGGATGTCACCTCAGAGACAAATGCCTTCCGCATTCGGGATGGCGGTAGGGATGCTTCGACTGCGCCGAGAGGACCTGCGGTCCTCCCGAGCTTCGCTCAGCATGACAACCGCACGAAAAGGCTCTTGACCTCGCAATCAGCGCCCCCCCCGGCTGCTATAATCAAGGATTGCGCTCATGTCTACGAAACGTCTGATTCGCTCCACTACAGTTTTATCCATCCGCAGGAACGGTAGCGTGGTTTTGGCCGGCGACGGACAAGTCACGCTCGGTGAGTCCGTGATCAAACATACGGCCAAGAAAATTCGCCGGCTTTACAACGACAAGATTCTGGCTGGATTCGCGGGCTCGACCGCCGATGCCTTCACTCTGTTCAGCCGCTTTGAATCGAAGCTGGAGCAATATCACGGCAACCTGGGGCGCGGAGCCGTGGAGCTGGCGAAGGATTGGCGTACCGATAAATACCTGCGCCACTTGGAAGCGTTGCTCCTGGTGAGCGACAAAGAGCAAACATTTCTGCTCAGCGGACAAGGCGACGTGATCGAGCCCGATGGCGGAGTCGCAGCCATCGGCAGCGGAGGTCCGTACGCCCAGGCTGCCGCGCAGGCACTGGCAATGCACACTGAACTCTCCGCCCGCAAAATCGCCGAAGAAGCGATGAAGATTGCCGGCAAAATGTGCATCTATACAAATGACTCGGTAACGATCGAAGAGCTGTAGCCGATCATGTGGGACAGCCGCCCTCGGCTGTCCATCGAGCGAAGCTCGATTGTCTTTGTCTTGCTAATCGGTAAACAGCATCAGGGGACGACCGGCCGTCCCTGCATGAACATTTATGGCTATCTATTTACCCAGCAGCGCTGAAGAAGAACAACTCGCTCTCGACGAACTCACTCCGCGTGAGATTGTCGTCGAACTCGACAAACACGTGATCGGCCAGAAGGACGCGAAACGCGCCGTCGCCATCGCCCTGCGCAACCGCACCCGCCGGCAGAAGCTCACGCCGGAGTTGGCGGAAGAAATCATCCCTAAAAACATAATCATGATTGGGCCCACGGGTGTAGGAAAGACGGAAATTGCGCGGCGGCTGGCGAAGCTGGCGAATTCTCCGTTCTTGAAAGTGGAGGCTTCGAAGTTCACTGAAGTTGGATATGTTGGCCGCGATGTGGAGTCGATGGTGCGCGACCTGGTGGAGATTGCGATCGACAACGTGCGCGAAGAGAAGCTAGAAGACGTTGCCGACAAGGCTGAGTTAAATGCGGAAGAGCGGTTGCTGGATATTCTGCTGCCACCATCGCCGCCGAGCCGGCCCGGCGAATCTTCTACTACGGCGGGCGGAGTTGTGATTGATGCCGGGACCGCGCTGGCTGAATCTTCTTCCCGCACGCGGGAGAAATTGCGGCAGCAGCTGCGCGAAGGCAAGCTGGACGAGCGCCAAGTAGAAATCGACGTGCGCGAACGAAATTTCCCAACCTTTGAAATTATGAGCAATCAAGGGGTTGAGGAGATGGATATCAATATTAAGGATATGCTGCCCAACATCTTTGGGGCGCGCACGAAGAAGCGGAAGATGAAGGTGAATGAAGCGTTTGAATATCTGATTCAGGAAGAAGAGCAGCGGCTGATCGATATGGATCAGGTGACGCGTACGGCGATCGATCGCGTGGAGAATGCGGGAATTGTGTTTCTGGATGAGATCGACAAGATTGCGGGGCGCGAGGGCGGGCATGGTCCGGATGTTTCGCGCGAGGGAGTGCAGCGCGACATTCTTCCGATTGTTGAAGGGACGACGGTGAACACGCGCTATGGCATGGTGCGCACGGATCACATTTTATTTATTGCCGCGGGAGCGTTTCACGTTTCGAAGCCCAGCGATCTGATTCCGGAGTTGCAGGGGCGGTTTCCGATTCGTGTGGAGCTGCAGTCGCTGACTATGGAAGATTTTGTGCGCATCCTGACGGAGCCGAAGTCTTCTTTGGTGAAGCAGTATACGGCTCTGCTCGAAACGGAAGGGGTGAAGCTGGAGTTCACGGCCGAGGCACTGGATGAAATTGCGCATTTTGCGTTTCGCGTGAATGAGAGCACGGAGAATATTGGGGCGCGGCGGCTGCATACGATTATGGAGCGCGTGCTGGATGAGTTGAGCTTTGACGCCCCGGAGCGAAAAGGCGAGAGCGTGAACATTGACGCGGATTATGTGCGGAAGATGTTGACGGATATTGTGAAGGACCAGGATTTGTCGAGATATATTCTGTAGCCTGTGGGCAATGCTGTCTGGGAACGGCGCTCACGTCTGGGAATGCCACACCCTTTGCAAAAACCGTTCACGGGCTACGGAGGAAACCGTGGTGTCGGGTTCCGTGACGCCCACGCTTCAAAACCCACATAACTGGCGCAGCCGTCCGTCGTTGCGACGCAGAATCTCTCTGATCTTAGCGCTCAGAGTCCGCTGGGCCGCTGATCTTCACAGCGATACTAATGGTGTGCCCAAAAAAACTGAAGGCAGGAGGAAGGTCACCGTACTGATAAACGATTGCGGTTGATACGATTCGCGACAAGGGAATGCCCAGCTCGGCCCTGCCGTAAAGCCTAAGCCTCTTCCTATCCAGGGATCGAATGTATGTCACCCCGTCCGTCGTGTGAGGTGTCATGGTTTCCTTGGGGATAAACTCCTCCGGGGTTGTAAGACGTCGCGCGCGAAAAATTCCGCTCAGGGTATAGGGCTTGCTGCCAAGCAGCGTGGGAAAGGGCGGTTTGTGGCGGAAACTGGCGTCGCTTCCGGCCACCCATCGAAAGAATCTAGGCGGGGCTGGGAGGTGGGCTTCACTTAGGAGGTTCCATCCTGTCTCGATCCCGCCCATGGGGCTGAACGTAACGCTGGACATGCTTCCAAAGGCCGTCGGAACGTGCAGAGCGCCGGAGTTGACTTGGTTAAGAGCGCTGGTGTCTAAGGCGTATTCTGCTCCGACTCGTAAATCCAATATTACCGGACGCAACTGGAGTTTGGGGCAATCGAGAAGGTCGCCATATGATCGAAAGGCGTTTGGTCTACCTCTGCAATCGTGTTCCAACGTGTTGAGGTAGGTCATAAACGTAAAGGTATTTATCGTCGAGTCTGGATTTGTCAGCTGCCTGTTGTCCCGGACAATGAGGCTCGATATTCCAAACCATCGATCGCCGAAGAGGCGATTGTGATCTTCATCTACCTCCTGCGGCCCGACGTGGAGAAGGTACAGCGAGTTAGAGTAGAAGCCCATTTTCTGCCGTTTGCTGAAGTTTGAAGTGTACTGGAGCTGTATATCGGTCGCACCCGGAGCTTCCGTGACGGTTTCACCTTTCTGCACGACCTTCTCGAGTTTCTTGAACCGGCCCGAGGGTTCGGAGTTGGGGGCCAGCGGGTCCGATAGGGTTACCTCGTCCTTGTGATCTTGGTGGTCGTCGGCGAAGAGGCGGACCCACCGCACATCACCGGTGAAACTGAAGGTGACCGATTCAACAGCTTTGCAGCGGTCTTCCACGCTGACATTCGCATTCAGAGTCTTCTCATACTCTATCGTGTGTGGAAGCGCATTCATGTCTTCGGGAGCGTATAGCTGAACATAGGGCCATTGGGTGGAAAGCTCCTTTGCCCTCCACGCGTAGCAGGCCTTCTTTTGTCCCAAAAGAACAGTTACGTTCGTTTTGGTGACACCGAAGGTTCCATTTCCGGGCGAGGCAGTCCGGAAGCAAGGAAGCTTTTCCCACGCAGCGATCAACACGTTCGCCACGTCCGATACAACATCAGACTCATCGCCCTCGTAAATAAATTGAATGTTGTAATAACTGACGTGATCGGATGTTTCCACCCACACGGGTCTGAACCTTGGATCGTCCTCGCTGAACCTAGAATCGTTCTCGACACGGATGGATTTGGGCGCGTTCGCGATCATGTCGTTTTCCACCGTCGCCGCGTTCGGCGGCGACCGCATGTCTAACCGGAACCGAAACATATACCGCTGCCCGCTGACGAGAGCGGAGTCAGGTGCTAGATAACTCCCGGAATCTGTCCGGCTGGCACGGACGAGTGTCGCCCTCGTGGGCAGGTACGCGGCGCAACTATCGTCGTCGCTTTCCAAATCGGCTACGAACAGGACGTTCGGGTTTCTCGCGTTATCCGTAATAAGCATCCTCGCCGCATGCGAGCCCTTGTCGCCGATGTTGCGGTGAAACGCGGCGGTCACTGTGCAGCCTTCCCGTGGTTTTAGCGTCACGGGATAAATCCCGGTTAGGCTGTCCTTGTCGCCCGTGCAACGGGTTTCCTGCTCAAAACCGTCGATATTGGTCCGGTACCTATGCTTGTTGCGGGTGATTGTGAGCGGGATTATCTTAGTGTGTTGCAAAACTATATTAGTTCTTCCCGTATTGATGAACATGGTTTGGCGACTCACCGATAACCCTCCCGGCACAGGGACTAGAAAGAGGCGCACCCTGGATGGCGACACTTCCGGCTCGTCGGCAGCGTGAACAGTTGGAGCCCTTGCCGCGAACAGGGTGAGCAATATGTATAGCGCCAGCCAACCTCGTCTGGCGATGAGACTCTTCCCCGAGTTGCTCGGATGTCGAGAAGCGTGCGTCATGGTGCTCACCCCTTGCAGATGTTTCTTGGTAAATTTCCCGGGGTATGGAGAACCAACTAACTGCCTTTGCGCACCGCACACGCGACTGCTGAGTGGCAGAGATTGTTCCCCGTGCCGGTAGAAATGTCAAGCGCAAAACTTGTTCGATTTGCGGCGGTGAGGCAGGATTTGTCGTTTGCAAAATGAGAACATTCCTGCCTTACTAGGGCTCGAGCTTGAGCGATCCCTTTTGGGTATTCTTCTTATGAAATCGGTCAGGGCCGACTGAACCTCCGCCTTTTTTTAAAATCGGCGTCTTTCCTTGCGGCGCTGCCTGTCTGTTATGCTGCCTCGTCATGAAAAATGTTGATCGTTCCCGACTGGCGTCTTTGATGGGGCGCGAGCAGAAGAAGTTTGTGGATGAGCGGCCGAAGTCGAAGGCGTTGTTTGAGCGGGCGCGGAAGTCTTTGCTGGCGGGCGTTCCCATGAACTGGATGGCGAAGTGGGCGGGGGCATTCCCTCCGTTTGTGCGGGAGGCGCAGGGGTCGCATTTTTTTGACGTGGATGGGCATCGCTATGTCGATTTTTGTCTAGGCGATACGGGGGCAATGACGGGGCACTCTCCGTTTGCCACGGTGAAGGCAGTGGAGGAGCAATCGCGGCGCGGGATGACGTTGATGCTGCCGAGCGAGGATGCGCTTTTTGTAGCCGAGGAATTGCAGAAGAGATTCCATCTGCCTTACTGGCAGTTTGCACTGACGGCGACGGATGCAAATCGATTTTCGATTCGCCTGGCACGGCAGATTACGGGACGAGCGAAGATTCTGGTGTTCAACTGGTGTTATCACGGCACGGTGGATGAAACTTTTATCACGCTGGATCGGAATGGCGTGGCCGGGTCGCGGCGGGGGAATATTGGGCCTCCGGTAAATCCGGTGGTGACGACGAAGGTTGTGGAGTTCAACGATGTAGCCGCGCTGGAGCGGGCGCTCGCTGCTGGAGATGTGGCCTGCGTGCTGGCCGAGCCGGTGATGACAAATGTGGGAATTGTGCATCCGGAGAAGGGATTTCATCAGGCGTTGCTGGAGTTGACACGGAAGTATGAAACGCTGCTGATTCTGGATGAGACGCATACGATTTGCGCCGGGCCGGGCGGATATACGGCTGCGGAAAAACTGGAGCCGGATGTGGTGGTTTTTGGTAAGGCGATTGCTGGAGGGATTCCGGGGGCGGCTTACGGATTCTCGGAAGAAGTGGCGGAGCGGATCGCGGCGGGACAGAATAAAGGCACGGAAAGTCTCGAAGATTGCGATGTGGGCGGGATTGGCGGGACGCTGGCGGGGAATGCTGTATCGCTGGCAGCCATGCGAGCCACCTTGACGAAGGTTCTGACCAAGGAGGCGTTTGACCGCATGATGCCGGTGGCGGAGCGCTGGAATCTGGGAGTGGCGAAAGCGATTGCCGAAGCGGAGTTGCCGTGGCACGTGACGCGGCTGGGTTGCCGCGCGGAGTATATGTTTAGCCGCGACGCCCCTAAGAATGGGAACGAGGCGCATGACGCGATGGATTTTGAGTTGGAACGGTTTATGCATTTGTATGCGATGAATCGAGGGATTTTGTTGACGCCGTTTCACAACATGGCGTTGATGTCTCCGCAGACGGAGAAGGATGATGTGGATCTGCATAGCAAAGTTTTTCGCGAGGCGGTGAGGGAGTTGGTCGGATAAGCACAGGCTAAAGCCATCATTTTCTGATTCGTTGCGGTGCGGGGAGAAGTCGCGGCCTTTCAAAAACGGTCGGATTGCCGGCTCCTTTCAGGCGTCCCTACGGGACGCCGGATCTTTTTCTGATGGGTTCCCGCCACTAAAGTGGCGGGCTATTTTCGGTCTGTCCCTCCGGGACAGGTGATTCCTTCGTCCATGAAATCCTTCGAACTCGGTTCCTGATGTAATCTTTGTTTCTGCATGAAACTTTCATCGGGAAAATTGCTGCTGGCGGTTGGGACGCTTATTGCGCTGAGCGGGTGCGCTTCGATTGGGCCGCCGGAGGCGCCGTCGCTGGAGTTGCCGAAGCCGCCTACCGACTTGCATGCGGCAAGAAAGGGCGAGAAGGTAACGCTGACCTGGACGATTCCGCAACGAACAACGGACCGGCAGAGCGTACGCTATCTGGGAGTCACCAACATCTGCCGCGATGTTGGTGTTGCCCTTAAGAAGTGTGGAACCGCCGTCGCAAAAACTGCGGCACCGGTCGCCTTAACGAACGCCAGGAAAGTTCCACCGAAAAAAACTACCGCTGATTTCGTCGACACGTTGCCGAGCGAGGCAGAACGAGCGCATCCGACAGGCTTCGCGATTTACGCTGTCGAAGTAACGAATATGGCCGGGCGGAGCGCAGGACTGTCGAACCAAGTCCGGGTTCCGCTAGTTCCGACGCTGCCGCCGTTTAGTGACTTTTCCGCTGCGGCTGTGCCTCAAGGGGTGCTCGTTTCGTGGCGCTGCGCGGGTGTATCCGGCGCAAAAGAAAGCGGTGTGAAGTATTTGTTTCGCATTTACCGACGGCGAGAAGATAGCAAGGCCAGCACCAAAATTGGCGAGCTCGGCGCGTCTTGCATTAATAGTCCCGACGCATCCCATGGCTTCGTCGATCTTCCCACCGGGAAGCGAGAAGACTTTATGGCTTCGTTCCTTGATCAGAGCATCGAGTGGGAGAAAACGTATTTCTATCGAGGCACGGTGGTGAGCGAGATCGAGACGCCGGGGAAGACGGCAGTGGAAGTGGAGGGCGATGATACTCCGGAAGTGAAGGTGTTCGCGCATGATGTTTTTCCGCCGGCGGTGCCTTCGGGGCTTCAGGCGGTGTTTTCGGGGCCGGGGCAGCAGCCGTTTATTGATTTGATTTGGGCTCCGGTGAGCGATGCGGATCTGGCGGGCTACAACATCTATCGGCATGAGACGGGCGGCATACCGGTCAAGTTGAATTCCGAGTTGGTGAGGACGCCGGCGTTCCGGGATATGCAGGTGGTGCCGGGGAGGACTTATTTTTATTCGGTGTCGGCAGTGGATCAGCGAGGGAATGAAAGTGGGCGGTCGGAGGAGGCGAGTGAGAGCGTGCCGTGAGGAAAAGCTGCGCGAGTACCCTCAGGGGCTAAAGCTCTCGATATTTTTCCAGGCTGATCGCATCGCTCAAAGCGCTGCGCCACCCAAAACCTAGACTTCGGCAGGAAGGCGCTGAACCAGCCAAGTTCTAGCTTTCGTTCTGAATGAGCTGTGTGCATGAAATCCTAATCTGCTCTGGAAAAGTTCTCGCGCGATTTCTGGTTCTCGTGATTAGATAGATTCATGAAATATTGCCGCTTTCAACTGAATGGAGAGGCTCAGTACGGGCTGGTCGAATCGGTGGCGGGACGCGATTCGATTCTGAGGATATTGCTGACCGCGCCGGAGGAATCCGATGGCGACGTTGAGGGATTGCGCACGCGGCGAATCGAACCGATTGCGCTGGATGAGGCGAAGTTGCTGGCGCCGGTGAACCCGACAAAAATCGTCTGCGTGGGACGAAATTACCGGGAACATGCGGCTGAGTTGGGAAGTGAAGTGCCGACGGAGCCGCTTTTGTTTTTCAAGCCGAACTCGGCGTTGCTGGCGCCGGGCGGGGTGGTGAAGCGGCCCAAGATTTCGCAGCGGGTGGATTATGAAGGCGAGCTTTGCGTGGTGATGGGGAAGGCATGCCATCTGCTGCGGGATGACGAGGATGTGCGCCCGTACATTCTCGGCTATACCTGCCTGAACGATGTGACGATGCGAGATATTCAGAGAAAAGAAGACCAGTGGGCGCGCGGCAAGGGATTCGATACGTCGTGTCCGGTGGGCCCGGTGGTGGTGGATGGACTTGATCCATGGGCAGGCGTGGGTGTAGAGACCCGGGTAAATGGCGCGGTGCGGCAGTCGGGGAATACGAAAGATTTTATTTTCCCGCTGGACGTGGTGATTCGGTTTATCTCGCAGGCGATGACGCTATTGCCGGGGGATCTGATTGCGACGGGAACGCCGGCGGGGGTGGGGCCGGTGGTGGCGGGGGATGTGATGGAGGTGAGTGTGGAGGGAGTGGGGATGCTTAGGAATTCGGTGGTGGATGAATAATAAGGAAAGCGAGCCAAACGCGCGATTAATTGCGTCGCTAAGAGCGCGACGCGTCGCGCGGCTCGCCCAGATCCTTCGCGGCGCAAAAAGCGCTTGCTCAGGATGACAAGGCCTTTACTGCAGTCTGAAGCGTTCGCGCATGAGGCGCTGGAGGCGGGGTTTGTAGAGCAGGTCGTAGGCGAGTTCTTTGTCGGGGAACATGGCGAGGGCGGCGCGCTTGGCGCTGGCGGCGAGTTCGGAGGCTTCTTCGACGGTGAGGCTGGGATCCTGGCTGATGACGGAGGAGACCATGCTGATCATGATTTGCAGGCGGCGAATCAGGCGGGCCTCGTCCTCGGCTGCGGTGTCCGGTCCGACATTGAAGGCATGATTCTCGTGATTGGATTGTTCCCCAGAATTCATACGACCCCTTTTCCCAGCGACATCGTCCCACAAATTTTGATGTTATGACAGTGCTGGATGTTGTGACGATCTGTATAGCATCTTGCGCTTATCGGGATGGTAATGTAACGGCCCGAAAGTGCTGGGGCTGAATGCTGAAAGTGCGGCTATGTCCGGTGCGGTGCGGTTGAAGACTTAACCACGAAGGGCACGAAGGCACACGAAGTAAAATGCAGTGACTTGATGGTTGTCAGGGTACAACTTCCAGCGAAGAGTTAGAATCAGAGAGATGCGGCGCCCAAAGCTAGCTTTC
>CAVRWS010000061.1:0-91191 GCA_963724815.1 uncultured Acidobacteriaceae bacterium | reverse complement strand
CGAAATTCACCGTAACTTTTTCCTCTGGGCTTCCGTTATCCCTGTGTAACACTACTCCGCGCGGAGAAATCGTTGAAGGCTCTTAAGAAAGAAGCGGACGAGCGGCTTCTGGTGGAGGCGGCGCAGAAGGATCCTGCGCGCTTTGCGGAGCTTTACGAGAATCATTTCGAGCGGGTATATGCATATGTTGTCCGGCGGGTGGGAGATCGCGCGGAAACCGAGGATTTGACCTCCGAGGTTTTTCATCATGCTCTGGCTAACTTGCAGAAGTTCGAGTGGCGGGGGATTCCGTTTGCGGCTTGGCTGTTTCGCATTGCTGCGAACCTGATTTCGGATCGCTGGCAAAGATCGAACCGGGAGCAAGTGGCCGACGAGCCGGAGCAGATCGAATCCGTACACGGCGAAGGGCGCGGAATTCGAAGACGTGGAACGGAAGGCGATGTTGTTCCGCATGGTTGAGACGTTGCCTCCTGAGCAGCGGCGGGTGGTTGCGCTGCGATTTGTGGAGCAGAAAAGCATAAAGGAAGTGGCGCGGGAGATTCGCAAGACGGAAGGCGCGGTGAAGCAGTTGCAGTTTCGCGCGCTGACGACGCTCCGCGCAAGAATGGAGGGTGCCGATGCCTAAGCGCTCTCTGAACTCTGGGAATAACGACAACAAGAAGATTGAGCAATTGAACCGGGCCGTGGAAGCCATGCTGGCTCGAACGGACGGACGTGCCCCGAAAGTTGAGGGTGAAATCGAGCCACTGGTGCGCATCGCGGCAGAATTGCGCAATCTGCCGAGCGCAAGCTTTAAGGCACGATTGAAATCACAACTGGAAGGGAAAAAGACTATGGCCACCGTTGCTGAACCTAGGGCAGCCGTTCATACACGTGCAACCACAAGCGCAACCCCACGATTAACTTTCAGAGATGCCGCGAAGGCAATTGAGTTCTACAAGCAGGCCTTTGGCGCGAAGGAAACAATGCGATTCGAAACCGGAGGGAGCATCCCGCACGCCGAGGTCCTGATCGGGGACTCGACAATCCTGCTGACGGAGGAGTGGCCGGAGGGGGGAAGGTTCAGCGCGGAGACGCTGGGAAATTCCCCCGTCATCATGTCGCTGAGTGTTCCTGACGTAGACAAGTTTTTTGCTCATGCGATTGAGGCAGGGGCAAAGAGCATCAGGCCCATCGCTGATCAATTTTACGGACGCCGCGAAGGAACTCTTCAGGATCCTTTTGGATATACGTGGAGTGTATCCACGGTGACGGAGGAGATGCCGGTTGAAGAGATGCACCGGCGCATGAAAGGATTGACTACGGGACCTGAGGGCGGACGATTGCCGCAGCGGAAGACAGGCGTGGACCCCGTTCCGCGCGGGTTCTACAGAGTGACGCCTTACATTGTCACAGCCGATGGTGACGCGATGCTGGAGTTTGTGAAGAACGCATTCGGGGCGGAAGTGACGTTGCGTGCGGTGGGAGAGGGAGCCGGTGGAATTCACGGCGAGGTTCGCATTGGAGACACCATGCTGATGATGGGTGGTGGTATTCCCGGCAAACCGTTCGCCGCACAGCCGAAGACCACGGCGCTGCACATTTATGTAGAGGATACCGACGCGGCTTATAAGAAGGCTCTGCAGGCGGGAGCGACTTCGATTAGCGAGCCGCAGGATCACGAGTACGGCGAACGTGGCGCCAGCGTGAAAGATCCATTCGGAAACTTCTGGTACATCGCAACGCACCAGGGAGAAAGCTACATCCCGCAGGGGATGCACAACGTGAATGTGTATCTGCATCCTCGGCGCGCCGAGCCTGCAATCAGCTTTCTGAAGCGGGCTTTCGGAGGACAGGAGCTGGCGAAATATGCTTCTCCTGATGGGGTGGTTCATCACGCGCAGGTTCGCATCGACGACTCGGTCATTGAAATGGGCGAGGCGCACGGACCTTACCAGCCGATGCCTTCGATGTTTTATATGTACGTGTCCGATTGCGATGCGGTATATCGCCGCGCACTGGCTGCGGGGGCGAAGTCGCTGCATGAGCTGACCGATCAGCCATATGGTGATCGGAATGGCGCTGTCACCGATCCGTTGGGAAACATCTGGTACATCGCGACGCATGTGAAGAATGTGTAATACTTAGTGGCCTTTATGGGTATTCGCAGGCTTGCGGAGCGTCTGAGTAGGGGCGTCGTTTTGCGACGTCGGCTCCCAGCGAAATTCGGTCGCTTTCCCATATATGTTACGCCCGAGGCCAGCCTGCGCTATTGGTCCGCCATGTCGCAGGTTGATTCTGTGTTATTTAGCGTGGCCGAAGAGATCGTAAAATCGGGCTCAGTGATTTGGGACGTGGGGGCCAATGTCGGGCTGTTTAGTTGTTGCGCAGCCGCCATGTCGGGACGGGGTGGTTTTGTGTTGGCCATCGAGCCCGATTTCTGGCTTGCACATCTGCTCAGCCGTTCTGCTCAACGACTGGCGACAGGCAAATACGGAGGTGCAGATCTTGAGGTTTTGTGCGCTTCAGTCTCGGACTCAAACCGGATATCCAAACTGGCAATCGCCCAGCGGGCCCGATCGTCGAACCACTTGATCGAAGCAGTTGGCTCGACTGAAGCAAAAGGGGCGCGAAGTCTGCAGCCAACCGTTTCGCTGACCTTAGATTTTCTTCTTGAGCATTTTCCTCCACCCTCGGTGTTGAAAATCGACGCGGAGACTCACGAAATAAATATCTTGAAGGGAGCAAAACGACTATTAGAGGAGGCTCGACCGACGATCTGGTGCGAAGTTTCCGCGGAAAACTCCGGCGAAGTTACCGATCTTTTGCATACAGCGAAATATGAACTCTACGGAGCACAGGTTACTCCACATCCTCACATTAAACGAGCCTGGTTCCACACCCTTGCGGTTCCTACGCCTGCCGTGTGATCGAGTATTCGCACTCACAACGCTTTGTACACAGTATGGTGTGGAATTTCCCTGGCCGCCTCTTCGTTTCCACCTGTTTGACCCTCCCCAATCCCTCCAATAAACTTAAAGATTCAAACACCTGCAGGTTCCAACACTTATGGCAGACAGTATTCGTGTGAAGCTTCCGGATGGAAGCGTGAAGGATGTTCCCAAGGGCACCACCGCGCTCGAAATTGCGAAGTCCATCAGCCCGCGGCTGGCGGATGCGTCGCTGGTCGCGAAGACGAATGGCGATCTTATCGATCTCGCGAAGCCGCTGGAAAAAGATACCGATCTCCGCTTGCTAACCGAAAAGGATCCCGAAGCCCTCGAAGTTTACCGGCATTCGTCCGCACATTTGCTCGCCGCAGCTGTGCTGGAGCTTTTTCCTGAGACCAAGCTCGGTCACGGTCCGCCGACGGAGAGTGGATTCTTCTACGACTTCTACCGGCCGACTCCGTTTACGCCCGAGGACCTTGAAAAAATCGAGAAGAAGATGCAGGAGCTGGTGCAGCAGAACATTCCCTACGCGCGCGAATTTCTGCCTCGCGATCAAGGGCTCGCGGAGTTCAAAAAAGAAGGCGACTTCATGAAGTGCCATTTCATCGAGCAATTCATCAAGCCCGATGAAAAGATTTCGATTTATCGCACTGGCAAATTCACGGATTTCTGCCGCGGGCCGCATATTCCATCGACCGGAAAGATCAAGGCATTCAAGCTGTTCAACGTTGCCGGAGCCTATTGGCTAGGAGATGAGAAAAATCAGCAACTGCAGCGCATCTACGGAACTTCATTTTTCTCAAAGAAAGATCTCGACGCTCATCTACAGCAGTTGGAAGAGGCGAAGAAACGCGACCATCGCGTACTGGGTAAACAGCTCGATCTGTTTTCCATCCAGGAGCTTGCCGGGCCGGGGCTGATCTTCTGGCATCCCAAGGGCGGCATTATCCGCAAAGAGATGGAAGACTGGATGCGCGAGCAATACCTGAAGCGCGGCTACTCGCTGGTTTACACGCCGCATGTGGCGCGGCGGCAGTTGTTCTTCACCTCGGGACACGAGGGTTATTACGCGCAGAACATGTTCGACGCCATGGAACTCGACGACGCCGAATACCGGCTGAAGCCGATGAACTGTCCGGGCCACATTCTGATCTACAAAGACTCGCTGAAGTCGTATCGCGACCTGCCGGTGCGGCTGGGCGAGTTGGGAACCGTCTATCGCTACGAGCGGTCGGGAGTGATGCATGGGCTATTGCGCGTGCGCGGCTTCACGCAAGATGACTCGCATATTTTCTGCACGCCGGAGCAGGTCGAAGCCGAGATTACCGGTTGCCTCGACTTCGCCCTGGATGTGCTGAAAGATTTTGGTTTCGACAATTTCCAGACTGAGCTTTCGACGTGGGATCCCGAACGACCGCAGAAATTTCGTGGGCAGCGAAGAGCAATGGATCCATGCAACCGAATCGCTCGAGAAAGTTTTGAAAGGCAGGAACATCGATTACAAGACCATGCCTGGCGAGGCGGCGTTTTACGGACCGAAGATCGACATCAAGCTGGTGGACGCCATCGGGCGCCTGTGGCAGCTCTCGACGGTGCAGGTCGACTTCAACCTGCCGCAGCGGTTTGGTTTGGAGTACGTAGCCGAAGACGGCTCACGCAAACAGCCAGTGATGGTGCATCGCGCGCTGTTCGGATCGATCGAGCGATTCTTTGGAGTGCTGATTGAACACTACGCGGGCGCGTTTCCAGTATGGCTCTCGCCGGTGCAGGTGGCGATGATTCCCATAAGCGAGCGGCATGCGGAGTATGCGAACAAAATTGCGGATCAGCTCAAAGCAATCGGAGTGCGCGTAGAAGTAGATGCGCGCAACGAGAAGATGAACGCCAAGATCCGCGAGCACGCCATGCAGAAGGTGCCGTTCCTGCTGGTGGTCGGAGATAAAGAGGCCGAGGCTGGCAAGGTGAACGTGCGGACTCGCGGGAAAGAGAAGACTGAGGATATGGCGGCTGCGGAATTTGTGGAGAAGATTCGGAAGCTGATTGCAGAGAAGGGTGCCGGGCTGTAGCTATTGTCGAATTTGCAGCGAATCGTCAAGGTAACGGCTA
The DNA here is from genome assembly GCA_963724815.1 of uncultured Acidobacteriaceae bacterium. Classification (GTDB taxonomy): domain Bacteria; phylum Acidobacteriota; class Terriglobia; order Terriglobales; family Acidobacteriaceae; genus Sulfotelmatobacter. The sequence continues at coordinate 86,155 of CAVRWS010000061.1, read as the reverse complement.
ATTCGGTCCTTGTTTGTAGCCAGACTAGAAAACTGTTTCTCGCAAACGTCGCTAAAACGCGCTAGCACCTTACGGTTGATTTCCTCTTGATCTTCAAAAATCCCTACAGATCTAAAATGTAGTCCCCATCGTTCAAACTGTAGGAGAGCGATCGTGGCATCCCTAACCGTGTCATCGCTCGGTACGGCGTACAAAAAGAGAGGACGGGCCATGCCGTTTACGCGGCAGTCTACGAGGTACTTGCCCTCGGGATCTTTTTCCGTGTCCCGCCAGTCAAAATCCCTCCGGTTCCGTGGCACTCTCGTCTCGATGAATTCACGGAAGTCTTCCATGAACGTTGAACGTACGCGTTCGCGGTTCAAATAGGTGACGTCCGAAATCTTGGTTAGAGCCTGAATGAAACTGTAAAGGGCGTCGCCGTAGCGCCCGTCTGGTATGCCGAGAACCAATTCCCCATCTCGGTCGCTAACCTGAAAGGTCGAGAGCGCATTTGTTATGATCTTTTGCCTGTTTCCTCTTTGCAAATCTTTTTCGTCGAGATCGTAAGTGAGGTGCATAAAGGTGTGCCCCTCATCGGTCAGCATCCAGTGGTCGGCTTGCTTCTTTAGCACGATGGCAAGATGATCACCATCTTCTAGAAGGAACGGAGTGAAGACGCGATACCTGTCTATCCCCTCTCTTTCGAGTCGGAGGCTCTCGCATACTTTGCTCTTGAAGTCCTTCTCGATGTTTTCTATTGCCATGAGGACATCCCCTCAAAATAAACCAGGTTGATCGTATTCAGGCAGAATAAAGCCGCAATCGTCCAGGGCGCATTGTTTTGCGCCTTGGAAATCCGCGTATCTATCTGTCGTCTCAGCGTAACTGTCCTCCCGAAGTCCCGATTCCCGCTGGTATCTCGCCGTGGCCATGTGTATGTGGAAATCATAGAATGTCTGCCGTTCTAGGACATTCGTGTGAGTGTGACTCTTACCATTTTATCGGCGTAAGCGGAAGAGCTGTGACGACTGCGGAGGTCGATATGCGAGGATGACGGAAAAGTCCAGCGAGTTGAAGTTGCTCTGGCGAAGGATAAGACGAAACTCATGACCGCTTGCCCCGATAACGTCAAGTTCACGTTCCTTGTGGCCTGACTTCGGCTTGGTCTGAATCAGCCCTCTGTAGTTCGCAGGCAGAGGCTTGGCTTCTTCGATCAAGGCAGCAATCTCGTCGTCATCCAGCTCGACTGGCACAATTCGCCTCTCCGAAAAATGGCAATTCCAACAGGGATCGGCAGCGAAGTATACGAAATCCTTGGTAAATCGGGAAGACCCGGTGTTCAGTAAGGTAACAGAGGCTCTTCGACGCCCAGGGCTTTCAATGTTTGCGAGTCTGCCTGCGATACCATGTTTCCGTGCATGAATTGGCGGAGCGCGTGTTGGCAGATATCCAGCGGGAGGAGTTGCTGCGGGCGGGAGATCGCGTTGGGGTTGCGGTTTCGGGCGGGATTGATTCGGTTGCGCTGCTGCGGCTGCTGCTCGAATTGAGGAACGAACTTGGCATTGTGGTTTCTGTCGTTCACTTCAATCATCAGTTGCGGGGAGCGGAGTCAGACGCCGATCAGGAGTTTGTTGCAGAGCTGGCGCGCGCGCATGGACTGGAGTTTTATTTCGCGAGCGGCGATGTGGCTCGGGCAGCCGCTGAGGAGCATTCCGGTCTGGAAGCCGCTGCGCGAGAGTTGCGGCATGGTTTTTTTGGGGAGCTGCTTGGATCAGAAGATGAATCGGAAAATTCACGCACATCTGGGGCTAGAGCCCAAAATCTAGAGTCCTCTGATCGCAGCGCTAAAAGCGCTGCGCCACCCCAAGGCGTACCTCGGTGGCTAAAGCCCTCATCCTTGACGGAGCCTAACGGCACGGCTGAAGCCGTGCCCTTCCCGAGGTCTATTCAGCCGTCGCTTCAGACTCCGCAGATTATCCTGAACAAGATCGCTACCGGACACACGCTCGACGACCAGGCCGAGACCGTGTTGATGCGGCTGATTCGCGGCACCGGGATGCGAGGGTTAGGCGGAATCTATCCGCGAATCCTGGTCGAGCATGAGGACGGCGAAGGGCGTGGCGAAATTATTCGCCCGTTATTGCCGTTCCGGCGTAGCGAGCTGCAGCAGTATCTTTCCGATTTGAAGCAGCCGTGGCGTGAGGACCCGACCAATGCCGATTCCAGGTTCACCCGCAACCGGGTACGCAAGTTGGTGCTGCCGCTGCTCGAGCATGAGTTCAATCCCGCAGTGGCCGAGAATTTTGCCGAACTGGCGGAGATTGCCCGCGATGAGGAAGATTACTGGGAGAATGAAATCTCGGGCTGGTTGGGGACGGTGGTGCAGTGGTCAGAGCCGCTATGGACGCGCGGGCTGCCGGGGTTCAGTGGTACACAATCGCTAGTGCAGATCGATCTTTTGCAACCCGACTCCGGCTTATTGAAAAGAATTGAGGAATCGGAATCGGCAATCATGAATGCTTCCCTAAGCCGCCCCTGGCTGCTGACCGAGCCGAAGGCTGTGCAACGACGAGTATTGAAAGCGATTGGTGACCAGGCGCGGATTCTGCTGGAGTTCAAACACATCGAGGAGATTCTTCGCTTCGCGGCGGAAGACGGGCCGGCGGGGAAAGAATTGTCGCTTCCGCTGGGGTGGAAAGTCGTTCGGGAACCCGAGGCTATCGTGTTCGTCACTCCGGATCTGCGCCTGAACCAGCGCGTAGCCGATTATGAATATCCGCTGCCGGTGCCGGGGTGCGCCGTGGTTTCCGAGGTGGGGGGAGTAATCGAAGCGTTGCGCATCGCTCCGGGTAACTGGTTGCCGGAGTATAATTCCGAGCAACTTCTGCGTGCGGATTTACTGGCGGAACGGCTGACGGTGCGGAATTGGCGCGCCGGCGACCGTTTCTGGCCGGCCCACACGAAGGCTCCGAAGAAGGTGAAAGAGTTGCTGCAGGAACAACACGTCGCGCAGCCAAAGCGCAGGTTGTGGCCGGTCGCGGTGAGTGGGGACGAGATTGTGTGGATGCGCGGCTTTCCGGTTCCTGCCCGGTGGCGCGCGGAAGCTGGGCAGGAAGCCGTATTGATCCGAGAGGCCTCGGCGGCGGTTGACGACGATACGATCTGAAATTTGGTCCAAGACAATGATAATGAAGATAATCTGGTCCGGGAGCACTGTGGAGTTTACGATCCGGAGGCAAGCCACTTCATGGATGGTCTGAGAGCGGAGCCACTTCGCCAAGTTATTGCGTCCGAACAGATTCAGAAACGCGTCAAGGAACTGGGTCGCCACATCTCCGATGACTATCGCGGCCAGACAATTCAAGCCTTGGCCGTTCTGGAGAATGCCTTCATGTTCATGGCCGATTTGGTCCGAGCGTTGGATGTTCCCGTGATCTGCCAGTTCATCAAGCCGAAATATAGTAAGCAGCCGGGAAAGCAGGCGGGAGAGATTGTGGAGATTTTCTTCAGCCACGAGCCGGATATTCGCGGCCAGCACGTGTTGCTGGTGGAGGGACTGGTGCACTCGGGCGTGACCAGCGAGTTCCTCATGAACGACTTGCGAGCGCGTGGGGCTGCTTCCGTAAAGTTAGTAACACTCTTGGATCGCCAATCGGCGCGCCGGGTGGCGTTACAACCCGATTATTTCGGCTTCCTGGTGGACGAAGCCTTCCTCATCGGCTACGGATTAGGCGCGGCGGAGCAAACCAACCGCAATATTCCCTACCTGGCTGCAACGCCGGTCCCGCAGATGACTTAAGTCATGGCCGACTTGGCGCGCCTTTTTCTTACAGAAAAGGTAGAATAAAGGTTCTTAGGGATTTTTCTTATCCAAATTGTCCGAACGGCATCTAATTTAGTGGCAGGAGCCTCGGGACTTTACGCGATCAATCGGTTCCCGGTTTCTTAGGAGTGTCTTGGTGAATTCAACAGTCAAAACCGTAGCTTTCTGGTTGGTGATTGGTTTGTCTGCCCTACTGTTGTGGGAGGTTATTCAACAGGGACGTGGTGGGCAGAAAGATAAAGAAGTCAATTTCACGCAATTCTTAAACGACGTGAACCAGGGCAACGTCCATGAAGTCACCATAGACGGCCAGCAGGTGCATGGGAAGGCCCGCGATGGCTCCGCGTTCCACACTACTGTGCCGGCGAACTATCCCGACATGTTCAAGACGCTCAACGACAAGGGCGTATCGGTAAATATTAAGGACGTGAACAGCGGAAGCTGGCCGCTGCAGTTGCTGGGAACCTGGGCACCGCTGATCTTGTTGGGCGCGCTGTGGTTTTTCATGATCCGCCAGATGCAGACCGGCGGAAACAAAGCTTTGTCGTTTGGAAAGAGCCGTGCCCGCCTGCTCTCCATGCAGCAGAAGAAGGTCACGTTTAAAGATGTGGCCGGGGTAGAGGAAGCCAAGGAAGAGTTGCGGGAGATTATCGAATTTCTGCGCGAGGCGCAAAAGTTTCAAAAGCTTGGCGGAAGGATTCCCAAGGGCGTTTTGCTGGTTGGCCCTCCGGGCACCGGAAAAACCCTTTTGGCTCGAGCGGTTGCGGGTGAAGCGAACGTTCCTTTCTTTTCCATCTCCGGCTCGGACTTCGTGGAGATGTTCGTGGGAGTCGGAGCCAGCCGGGTTCGCGATCTATTCGAACAAGGCAAAAAGAATGCCCCCTGCATCATCTTTATCGATGAAATCGATGCAGTCGGACGCCACCGCGGTGCAGGGTTGGGCGGCGGCCACGACGAGCGCGAACAGACCTTGAACCAGTTGCTGGTGGAAATGGACGGCTTCGAGTCAAACGAGGGTGTCATCCTGATGGCCGCGACAAACCGGCCAGATGTGTTGGACCCGGCGCTGCTCCGGCCGGGACGATTTGACCGGCGCGTGGTGGTGAGCCGTCCAGACGTGCGCGGACGCGAAGAGATTTTGCGCGTGCACACCCGCAAGATTCCTCTCGCAGAGGATGTCGATCTCCAGGTGCTGGCGCGCGGTACACCCGGATTTTCTGGCGCGGACTTGGCGAACATGGTCAACGAAGCTGCTTTGGCTGCAGCTCGGCAAAATCGCAAGGCTGTGCTGATGTTCGATTTCGAGGTTGCCAAAGATAAAGTTCTGATGGGCGTGGAGCGCAAGTCGCTGATTCTTTCCGACGAGGAAAAGAAAGTGACGGCCTACCACGAAGCCGGACACGCACTGGTTGCGGCTAAACTTCCGGGCTCCGACCCAGTGCACAAAGTAACGATTATCCCGCGCGGTATGGCATTGGGCGTTACGATGCAGCTGCCGATCGACGACCGCCACAACTACACGCGAGAGTATTTAAAGACCGACTTGGCGATTCTGATGGGCGGACGCCTGGCCGAGGAATTGTTTCTCAACCAGATGAGTACGGGTGCTGGAAACGACATCGAGCGAGCCACGGAAATGGCGCGAAAGATGGTATGCGAATGGGGCATGAGCGACCTTGGACCGTTGACCTTCGGCAAGAAAGAAGAGCAGATTTTCTTGGGCCGCGAAATCAGCCAGCACCGCGACTATAGCGAAGACACGGCCATCAAGATCGATGGCGAAGTCCGAAAACTGGTGAATTACGGATACGAAACGGCAAAGGGCATCCTGCAGGGGAATCCCGATACGCTGCAGAAGATTGCGATGGCGCTGCTCGAGCGCGAAGTGCTGGATGCTTCCGAAGTAATGCTGCTGGTCGAGGGCAAGGAACTGCCACCGATGAAGTTGCCGTCAAAACCTGATGACGGCGGCGTGCAGCAGGTATTGAAGCCGGAGCCAGGACGTGGAATCGCCAAGGGCGGAGAGAGCCCGGCGCGAGCTTAATTTAGCTGCTGGTTGATATTTATTTTTGGGCGGCCTTTCGGCCGCCCAAATTAATTACACCGGCTGTGAATTATTGGTTCACCAGGCTCATCATGTGCTCCGGATAGCGAGAACCGGAGGCTGCGTCAGCGGGGAAGATTTCCTCGATTCGCTGTAAGTCTTCTTTGGTGAGGTTCACATCGAGAGCCCCAACATTCTCCTCCAGATATTTACGCCGCTTTGTGCCTGGGATGGGCACAATGTTTTTGTCCTGAGCGAGCACCCATGCCAGCGCCAGTTGCGCGGGCGTGCAGTGTTTCTCATGAGCAATCTCTTCGACCCGGCGCACCAGATCCAGATTCTTCTGAAAATTCTCTCCCTGAAAGCGCGGAGAAAATCTGCGGTAGTCGTCTTCAGGAAAGTCTTCGAAGCGCGTGAACTGGCCGGTGAGGAAGCCGCGCCCCAGCGGACTGTAAGCTACGAAGCCAACGCCTAACTCGCGGCAAGTTGCCAGGATTTCCTCTTCCGGTTCGCGGCTCCAGAGGGAATACTCGGTCTGCAAGGCGGTAATGGAATGGACTTTCACCGCTCGCCGAAGCGTCTGCGGCGAAGCTTCTGACAGGCCGATGTGGCGGATTTTCCCTTCCTGTACAAGTTGCGCCATGGCTCCCACCGTCTCTTCAATGGGCGTGGCCGGGTCAACGCGATGCTGGTAATAGAGATCAATGGTCTCGACTCCCAGTCGTTTCAAACTGGCTTCGCAGGATCGACGGACATAATCCGCTTTGCCATTCACCCCGCGGTTCTGCGGATTAGCAGGATCGCGCACGATGCCGAATTTCGTCGCCAACACAATTTGGTCGCGTTTGCCTTTGATGGCGCGCCCCACCAGTTCTTCATTTTTGTACGGACCGTAAACGTCCGCAGTGTCGAGAAAGGTGATTCCCAGTTCGAGAGCACGGTGAATGGTGGCGATAGATTCGTTGTCGTCGCGTCCGCTGTAAAACTCCGACATGCCCATGCAGCCCAAGCCGAGGGCAGAGACTTTGAGACCGCTGCGTCCAAGTTCGCGAAATTGCATAAGAATTCCTCTCCGAAAAGCTGGCCGGATCTATGAAGATGGCTACTTAGTAGATGCGGATCAGCGGCTTCTGGGATTCAGTTACCTTGCCGATACGATGCGCCGGAACCCCGGCGGACTGAAGTTCGACGACAAGCTCCTCACAATCGTCTTCGGCCACGGAGATGAGAAGGCCGCCAGCGGTTTGAGGATCAAAGAGCAAAGTCTTAAGGTCGTCGGCAATCGAGGATTCGTAGCTGACCACGCATTCGGCGAAGTCCCGATTATTTTTGAGGCCGCCCGGAATATGACCTGCGCGAATGCACTCCAGAGCGCCAGGCAGAGCTGGAATATCTTTCGAAAGGAATTGCAAAGCCACATTGCTAGCCAAAGCCATTTCGCGCGCATGGCCAATCAGGCCGAAGCCGGTAACATCGGTCATGCCGTGCACGCGATATTCGCGATTGCTAATAAGGTTCGCGGCTTGCTTGTTCAGCGTCGTCATCGATTGAACTGCAGCGTCGATCCAGGCTTGATCGGCCAGTCCTTTTTTGATCGCAGTTGAGATCACTCCCGTGCCGAGCGCTTTCGTCAGGATGAGAGCGTCGCCTGCCCGCGCGCCACCATTGGCGAGAACTTTTTTCGGGTGGACGAGTCCGGTAACCGCATAGCCGAACTTTGTTTCTTCGTCACGAATGCTGTGCCCGCCGATTACGGTGCATCCCGCCTCGATCATTTTCGATAGGCCGCCGGCGAGGATGCGCTCGAGAATTGCCAGATCCACTTTGTCGGGAAAGCAGACCAGCGCCAGCGAAGTGAGCGGACGACCGCCCATGGCGTAAATGTCGCTGAGAGCGTTCGTCGCGGCAATCTGCCCGAAGACATAGGGATCATCGACGATAGGGGTAAAGAAATCGACCGTCTGCACCAGCGCCTGATCGGGCGCGATTTGATACACGCCGGCGTCGTCGGCATGGTCGAAGCCGACCAGAACATTGGGGTCGTGTTGCCGGGCTAATTTCCCAAGCACCGTGTCCAGCGCCGCCGGACTCAGCTTGGACGCTCAACCCGCAGCTTTTACCGACTCCGTCAGGCGGAATGGTTTTGCGTCGGACATGAAGTTATTGTACCGATTGTCAATTTCCAATTTCCGATTGCCGATTTTCCCGACGCTTCAAATCGCTAACAAAGTACTTAAATCGACAATCGAAAGTCGGCAATTGGCAATCAGGAATTGGAAATAAGCAGCGCGCCTATTCATTTCACCGCAACATCGGTGACCTGAATGTCCGGATACTGATGGTTCCACTGCGCAGAAATGGCTTCAAACGTCAGGCGAAACGTTTGGCTTTGTCCGGGAGGAAGCGGCAAGACTCGGAAATCCACGGCTTCAGGATATGGACCGGTAGTCTTCAACACCTGCAGCGGAATCTCTTCCCGCTGCACGGTTTGCCCCATGTCATCTTTGAAGTTCACATCGACCACCACGTGCGTAACCGTTTTATCGCCGGTGTTGGTGACGGTTCCGTCCACGTAGCTGACAGTGGCGCCGACAAAATTCTCGGCCGCGCTCATCTTGAAGTCGGAAAGCTTAAGATTCGCCGCGTAGGGCGGAGGTCCCGACGCTCCTTTCGGTTGGCCTCGCAGAAGAAACGCGCCCACAACGGCGATCAGGATGACGACTGCAACGGCGATAGCAATCGTTCGCCGGCTGGAATCGGGCTCTTCGGCTACCGGAGTTGGCTGGATCAGGCCGCCCATGCAAGTCGATTGTACTCTGGAGGCTAGTTGGCGGTCTTCAGGAACGCCGCCAGAAATAGCACCCCGAACAAGAGATCGACACCGCCCAGAAACAAATCTCCAGGCGTGAGGCGATGCTGCAAATAGAGCACGACGAAACAAGTGCCGGCGCCAAATTTCTCGATCACCGATGGAATCATCATTGGACGGAAACGCACTGGATCCATGGCAAGCACGAAGAAAACGAATTGGAATGCCAATCCCACGCTCACAAAGCCGTAGTAAAACGCCGGATGCGTGATTGGCGGAGGATCTTGCCGCCCGATCAGGTCAAACATGAAATACAACGGAGTGAAGACTAACACGCCCCAAAGGCCAGCGATCCAAAATACGATCTTGGCGAATTTCATGTTTTGACTATAAAGCAACGATTATTCGCCGCCGACTGTGAGGCCGTCAATGCGTAGTGTGGGCGAAGCCACGGAGCCGCGGAACTCGAGGTCGCTCGCGATCTCTGAGATGTTGAAAAACATCTCTTTTAGATTCCCCGCGACAGTAATTTCTTCCACTGGATAAGCGAACTCCCCGCCGGAAATCCACAAGCCCGAAGCGCCACGGGAATAGTCCCCAGTCACCAGATTCGCTCCATGGCCGAGAAATTCCGTTACATAAAGACCTTCTTTGATGTCAGAAATCAATTCCTTCGGAGTTCGGGTGCCGGGCTGTAGGAAGTAGTTGCCTGGGCCAATGCCCGGTGTGCCGGCCAGTCCGCGGGAGGCATTGCCGGTGGTCTTCAATCCCAGCTTTTTTGCTGTATAAGTGTTCAAGAGATAAGAACTCAGCACGCCCTTCTCAATGACTATTGTGCGCCGCGTGGGCACGCCTTCGCCATCGAATGGGCTGGTGCCAAAGCCCCCGGGGATCGTGCCATCGTCGATGATGGTGACGTTGCTGCCAGCAACTTTCTGCCCCAGCTTGCCCGCGAGAAACGAAGCGCCGCGGTAAACCGAATCGCCATTAATCCCTTCGAAAATATGCTCAAGGATTGACGTCGCAACCATGGGATCGAAGATGATCGGTACCTGCGCCGTCTTCGCCTTGCGAGCGCCCAAACGACGCAGCGTTCGCTCGGCCGCGATTCTACCCACCTGTTCGGGTGATTCCAGTTTGCTTAGCGTGCGCGCTACCGAGAACCAGTAATCGCGCTGCATCCCTCCATCTTCCGTTTGCGCGATGGGCACGGCAGCCATGGAGCAATAACTCCGCCGGTATTCGCCGACGAATCCGTGCGAGTTTGCCAGAACTTTGTGCCCAGTCGCGGCGTCAAACGATCCGCCTTCAGAATTTTTGATACGCGGATCGAAATCGAGTGCGGCTTTTTCGGCGCGCCGGGCGTAGTCGATGCGATCTGGTCCGGGAAGCGAATAAACGTCTTCGTGGTAGAGATCGAGATCACCCTTCAGCGAACCGAGTTGCGAAGCCTCTGGGATTCCGCCAAAAGGATCTTCTGAAGTGATCTTCGAAAGCTCCAACGCAGATTTCACCATGCGGTCGAGGCTCTCGCGGGAAAAATCGCTGGAGTAGGTACTGGCTGCGCGCTGACCGTTGAAGACGCGGACGCCGATGGATCTTGACCCGGATTCTTTGAGGGTTTCAACCTGACCGAGGCGAACCAGCGTGGAGAATTCATCACCTTGGCGCACCACACATTCGGCAGCGGTAGCACCGCCATTCATGGCGCGGCGAACGATGTCCTGGGCAACTTCTCGTAGTTCAGTTTCTAGTTTCCGGCTTCCGGTTTCCAACTGAGTAGTGGACATAAAGAATTCCTTACCACGGAGGCACTGAGACACGGAGAAACGAGAGCCAAGAAGAATCAGCTGAAAGAATTTAAGCTGTGACCCCGTGTCTCCGTGGTGAGTTCGATCTTATTGCATGAAGCCGCCGGGATCTTTCTTGGCGGTCCCGCCGACGGTCAAGCGATCGATCTTGATGGTCGGAATGCCGACGCCTACCGGGACGGCTTGTCCATCTTTGCCGCAGGTGCCGACGCCCTCGTCGAGTTTCAGATCGTTGCCGACCATCGAGACTCGCGTGAGAACATCGGGGCCGTTGCCGATCAGGGTTGCGCCTTTGATGGGCGCGGTAATCTGGCCGTCTTCGATCATGTAGGCCTCCGAGGCTCCGAAGACGAACTTGCCGTTGGTGATATCGACCTGGCCTCCGCCGAAATTGACGGCGTAGATGCCTCGCTTCACCGAGCGAATAATGTCTTCGGGATTGTCCTGGCCCGCGAGCATGTATGTGTTCGTCATACGCGGCATGGGGATGTGTTCGTAGCTCTCGCGGCGTCCGTTGCCGGTGTCGGCGATGCCCATCAGGCGCGCGGAAAGCTTGTCGCTCAGGTAGCCTTTCAGGATCCCTTTTTCGATCAACACGGTTTCTTGCGTGGGTTCGCCTTCGTCGTCTACGTTCAGCGAACCGCGACGCCACGGCATGGTTCCATTGTCGATGACGGTGCAGCCTTCGCTGGCGACACGTTTTCCAATGAGACCGGCGAATGCCGAAGTTTTCTTGCGATTGAAATCGGCTTCCAGACCGTGTCCGACCGCCTCATGCAGCAATACGCCAGGCCATCCGGGACCGAGAACCACTTCCATGTCGCCGGCGGGAGCCTCGCGGGCGTCAAGCTGAAGAATCGCCTGCCGGGCAGCTTCCTTGGCGAAAAATTCGGGATTTTTGTCGCCGAAGAAAAAATCGAGAGCCACGCGTCCACCACCGCCGGAACCACCGCGCGCCGAGTTATTTTCTGTCTTGGCGATGCAGGAAACATTCATGCGGGCCAGCGGCTGCGAATCTTCGGCAAAAGTTCCGTCGGATGCAACCACGAGAATGTTCCGGAGTTCATCTGAATAACTGGCGCGGACTTCCTGAATGCGCGGATCATACGCACGCGCCGCCTTGTCGGCTCGAAGTACCAGTTCGACTTTTGCGCTAATCTCGGCATCGACCGAGGGCAGAGTCACGGGGTACAAGCTGCGAGCTGCAGTTTTCTGGAATCCAGCCACCGGAGTCTTCGCCGGGGCACTGGCAATTAACGCCGCGGTCCGAGCCGCGTGCAGAATGCGGCTAGAGGAAAGATCATCGGTATAAGCGTATCCGGTGCGTTCGCCGGAAACCACGCGCACGCCACAACCTGCGGAAATCCCCTGCGAAGCCGACTTCACCATCGACTCGTCCACCATGAGAGATGTGGACGAGAGATATTCAAAATAAAGATCAGCATAGTCGCCACCGGCGGAAAGCGCGGCCGCAAGGTAATGTTCCAGATCGTTTTCTGTAACTCCGTAGTGGTCGAAGAAGAAACGTTGTTTATCCAAGAGAGGTTGTTTGTCCAAGCTTCTACTCACAAAAATTAGATGCCCCAATGCCGAAAGCGGACTCAGTTGAGAGGGTAAAGTCATTATCCCACATGCAAATGAGATCGGATGGCGAAAACATCCACAGAGGCAGTGTGACGATGGTCACATGTCACAGACGAACGAGGCGGGCAGGTTGCAGAATCGAGCCGGGCAATCCTGCATGAGCAACGCCAAATGCCAACCGTGACTCCGCAAGCATTAACGCGCACCGTGCAGGATTTTCTGAGCGAGGCTGCTGGCGCCGTGGTGCTGGAAAATGGCGCCGTGGCGTTTGATCTGGCTCAAAGCAAATATTCAATTTCAGGCGAATCCAACCGGTGTCTGCTCCATCTGTGGTCAGCGGAGCGGAATTCGGTGCGCCGTGTGCTGGAAGCTGAAGTCAAGAATGGCACGTTGCGGCTTGCGGTGCAGCGCCTGGGTCAGGCACGCCCTTCCAAACTAGAAATATGCCGCGAGCGCGATCGCCGTTCTCCAAGCGTCCGGCGAGTGGCTCGAATCGCATACGAACAGAAGCTGCGGAGGACGCTCGACCGGCATTTTCCCGAGTTCAAAGTGACAAAGCTCACAACTGGTGTCGATCTGGAAAAATCCTTTGGGCCGGTATACGCGCGGGGCTTGATGCGGCGGGGACGCTCCGCCTTTGCCTTGCTTGGAGTGAACGCACAGGAGACGCAATCGTCCATCGACGCCGCTCTAACCTTCGGCATTTTGTGGCTCGATGTTTGCCGCAACGCGCAAGCCGCAAACGTAGTGGTGGAAGGCTTGAAACTATTTGTTCCGAATGGAACCTCGGCGCTGGCGCGGGAGAGGATGGTAAATCTGAATCGCGATGTAGCGAAGTGGTCGCTATTTGAATTGGACGAACGCCACGACGCGTTAGCGGAGATCGATTGCGCCGATCGCGGAAATGTCTCAACAAGACTGATTCACGCCGCTGATGAAGTGGCTGCGCGCGCGCGGTTCGAAGAATCGATCATCCGGGTGCGGGAGATTCTGCCGAACTGCGAAGTCAGCGTGCTCTCGGCAGCGGAGATTGCTTTCCGCTGGCGAGGATTGGAATTTGCCCGGGCACGGCTGAGCGGCGTTCCGGGCTCATTTCGTTGCACGCAGGAGATCGTGTTCGGCGTGGGCGCGGAGGAACGAGTTCTCGAGGACGGAAACCAAACCGAATTTACTGAACTGGCGCACTGTTTACGCGATGTGCGCCATCCCTACGGTCCGCGGCAACATCCGTTGTGGCGCCTTCGTCCCGAAAGATGGCTGGAGTCCCTGGTCGTGGGCGATGTAAGCGTTGTCGATGAACGACTTGATCCTTTATGGCAATATTCGCAGATTCCCGCCTTCTCGGCTTCCGACCGTGCCATGATCGATGTGCTCACAGCCACGACCACTGGAAGGCTGGCGGTGTTAGAACTCAAAGCGGATGAGGACATCCACCTGCCGCTGCAGGGACTGGACTACTGGTCGCGCGTGGAATGGCATCACTCGCGCGGCGAATTCACTCGCTTCGGATATTTCGGCGGCACGCAACTCGCTTCTGAAAAGCCACTGCTGTTTCTGGTGGCGCCTGCGCTCCACGTCCATCCCACCACGGACACATTGCTGCGTTACCTTTCGCCCGAAATCGAATGGCAGTTTGTGGGGATTGACGAACGCTGGCGCGAGGGGGTAAAAGTCGTGTTCCGGAAGCGATCCCAGCGGAACGCAAGACATGGATCCGAATTAGCTAATCGTGCAGCCAGTTGAATTCGGTAGCGCGCCTCGCCCGAGATTGCTGCTCAAAGATGTCTACAAAGCTCACGCGGTTTCCTCTGGACCGACATTCTTGTTCCCAGCGCAACTCAGATATGCTCAATGGTACGGCTGGCTCATCTATTTCGTAACGATTCCGGCCAGCGCAGCGGTTCACCCTCCAATGTTCATCGGCCTTTCTCTTCTCGCGTCAGAGCGAAACCCGAATTGCAAATACCTTCCCCGAGCAGGCGCAGCTCCACTAGCCGTTCCATCGTCAGTTTCCGATGCGGAATGAAGGTTCCCGCAAGGCATAAAAAAAACCGGCGTGAACCCCTCAATCTGGTTTAAGATGCCCGTCTGTCGGCCAAAGGCATTGATTCCCCCCTTCTCGTCTTTGAAGCGATCAGAAAATCGAGAGGATTAAGAAGATGACAAGAAATAATCGCACGATGCGGGCTTTGCCCGGCATCGCCACTGCTGCTTTGTTCTTATTGTGCGGGATCCCGGCTCAAGCCCAGCAGACACTTCAGGTCCTGCATAATCATGTCCGCCCCAGAGTGGCGAATGGTCAAGCCGCGCCCGTGGGAGTTCTTCCACCTGGCCAGCGAATGAACCTGGCGATTATGCTGCCGCTGCGCAATCAGGCCGAACTGACAAATTTGCTGGATCGCCTCTATGATCCCAGCAGTCCCGACTATCATCAGTTCCTCAGCGTGGCGCAGTTTACTGAACAGTTTGCCCCCACCGTCGCGGATTATCAGGCCGTTGTGGATTTTGCCAAGGCCAATGGTTTTACCGTTACGAATACTCCTTCAAACCGGCTGCTCGTGGATATCAATGGCACGGTGGCCCAGATTCAGAATGCCTTCCATGTTGTGATGACGGTCTACCAACACCCCACGCAAAGCCGCACATTTTATTCGCCAGATCGTGAGCCCTCGGTGGATCTCAGCGTCCCGATATCTCACATTGCCGGGCTGAATAACTATTCCATACCGCGTCCGATGCTCAAGAAAGACCCGGTATCAGCCGCATTAAAGAGTAACGCCAGCGGCTCGGGACCACAGGGCGCTTACCGGCCCTCCGATATGCGAGCGGCTTACTACGGCGGAACAGCTCTTACCGGCACTGGCCAGTCCGTCGGCCTGCTGGAATTCGACGGCTACGAAATCGCAGACGTCAAATCGGATATGGGCGGAGAGTCTTACACGGTGACGATCACCAACGTTTTGGTTGATGGTGGCACCGCGGGTTCAGACGGCGACGATGGCGAGCAGGCAATCGACATCGCGCAACCGATTGGCATGGCCCCCGGCTTGACTTCAGTTCGCGTCTACATAGCGCCCGGCAGTTCTTCCATCGGTGTAGGCGACGTCGACATCTTCAACAAGATGGCCACGGACAACATCTCCAAGCAACTAAGCTGTTCTTGGGGTTGGGCTCCGGAGGATGCTTCGTCGAACGACTCTATTTTCAAGGAATTTGCGACGCAGGGTCAGAATCTTTTCGTCGCTTCCGGAGACGCTGCGAAATATACGGGAAATAATGACATCGACGAAAGCTACCCCGCAGAAGACGTCTACGTCGTGGCTGTTGGCGGAACTGACTTAACCACGAATGGCGCGGGCGGTCCTTGGGAATCGGAAACGGCATGGTCTGAAAGCAGCGGCGGTCCGGCTGATGACGGTTTCGCAATTCCGAGCTGGCAGGTGGGCGTGGCTAACTCTTCCAATGGCGCGTCTACGACCATTCGCAATATTCCGGATGTGGCTGCGGAAGCCAATTATGACAACATTCTGTGCGACGACGGGACCTGTTATTACAACGAATACGGCGGCACCAGCTACGCGGCGCCGCGCTGGGCAGGCTATCTCGCGCTGGCCAACCAGCAGAACGTGACCAATCACGGCACCGCTCTCGGCTTTCTCAATCCGCTTATTTATCCGATCGCTTTCGGAAGCAGCTATGACAGCAACTTCCACGACATCACCAGCGGGAGCAACGGATATCCCGCAGTTACTGGCTATGATCTGGTCACAGGATGGGGAACTCCGAACGGAGCAAACCTGATCAACACACTGGCTGGTGCTGCGACGCCAAGCTTCACCCTTTCGGATTCGCCAGGTAGCTTGACGATTACCGAAGGAGGCGCCAGCGGCACCAGTACGATCTCTGTGAATGATGTGAGCGGATTCACTGGAAGCGTGACGCTCGCAGCGTCCGGGCTTCCCACCGGCGTGACTGCGGTGTTTAGTCCGAATCCCACAACAGGAGCCAGCACGCTCACTCTGACCGCGAGTGCGTCGGCGACAGCTGGTACCAAAACGGTGACCATTACCGGCACCTCGGGCGCCCTGGTCGCGACCACCACACTTGCTCTCACGGTGAGCGCTACTTCGTCGCCAAACTTTACGATTACCGCCTCGCCCGCTTCGCTTAGCGTAAAACGAGCCGGCAAGGGAACCAGCACAATCAAAATAACCAGTGAGGGCGGTTTCAGTTCCGCCACCACTCTGAGCTTGACTGGGTTGCCCAGCGGCGTAACAGCAGCGTTCTCGGCCAACCCTGTAACACCGGCGGCCAACGGCAGTGCAACCTCAACCCTCACGTTCACCGCTTCGGCCACGGCAACGGTTGGCAAGGTGACCGTTACGGTGAAAGGCACTTCGGGCTCGCTCAGCCATAGCGCGACGATCGCGCTGACGGTCACGTCTACCGCACCAGCGCAAACCGCGGTCTACAATTCCACACTGAAAGCTCCGGGGTGCACAACGGCCAGCAGTTCGTGTGACTCGGGCGCATCTTTGTTGTTGGGACGCGATCACCTGTCGGGCGGCGCGGAACCGAATCAGCCGAATACGATCAACAATTCATGCGCGGACGGCACCAGCGGCGTTTTCCATTCCGATGAATCCAACGATCGGCTCGTGATTACCTCGACCAGCGGCGGCGCGCTGACCCATGGCACAACCGCGAAAGTAACAGCCACGGTCTGGGCCTACGCCACCTATACATCGGACGCCCTCGATGTTTACTACACGGCCAATGCCAACAGCCCGTCGTGGACTTTGATCAAGACGATCGTGCCCACGAAGGCGGGAGCACAGAGCTTGTCCGCGACGTTCACTCTTCCAACCGGAAGCCTGCAGGCTGTCCGGGCGCAATTCCGCTATCAGGGGAGCGCTTCCACGTGCACAACAGGCCCGTACAACGATCACGACGATCTGATTTTTGCCGTGCAATAGCTCGCAAAAAAAGCCTTCTACAAAATGCTCGAGCCGGCTCTGGAAAGCCGGCTCAATTTTTGCTAAGCGGCATTTTCGAATATCAAACAGCCATTCTAGCTGGGCCATGCGCCCAGCAAACGGCGCACGTCGACTAACTGGGCGATATGGTAGGCATTATGGTCAGCCACGAGCAGGGCCTCACGCAGAATCGTCTGTCCGTCGCCCCACGGAATTTGAGCGAAGAGATCAGTCTTCGGGTCGGAAACCAGATCCTGCATCGCCTTTAGATCTTTGCGGAATTGCTGAATGCTCTTGTCCCATGCGGCTGGGTTCGCAGGAGCGGCGCTCTTGGGCCAATAATCATCGGGCCATTTGAGCGCCTTATATTTCGGATTGCGGCTGAAATCCAGAATGTCCCACTGCGCCATCCGTAAATGTTCCAGCAGCATCCATGCGGAGTGCGGAAGTCTTTCGGGCTTCACGCCGAATAATTTTTCTGGCATTGCCTTTACGGCATCGTCAAAGCTGGCATGGGCACCTTTCCCGTTGAGAAGTTCGACCAGGTGCTCGCGAAGCAATTTGTCTTTGTCTCTGTCTTGTGATTTCTTGATCGCCATCTTGCCCCTTCTTCTTATGTTCAGATGTTGGTCAGGTAAAAAACGTTTGTCATCCAGAGCGCGGCGAGGGATCTTGGTTCCCGCCCACACCGCCGTTGTCGCCGCTAGTGGCAAACCCAACATCCCTCGCTGCGCCGGGGATGACAGGTTGCGGCTCCGGTCCCTCCCCTCGCAATACTCGGCCGATGCCGCGCACGACGCGGCGCATGGGGAATGAGCCTTTATCGTCCGCAAGAAATATTTCGCCGATACGACGACAGCGATAGTACCAGCGCTTGAGCAAGGCAAGATGCTCCATGGTTTCGATCGCCGATGGCGCCTTCGCTGGTTGAAACCCTTCGAGAACCGTTTGCACCCGCGATTCCATGGATTGCGATTTTGTGTGCTCCGCGGTTTGGATGCAGAATATCGTTGGTCCGTAGATCACTCCGCAGTCGACTCGGAAAAAGTTGACCGCATCCGCGAGATGACAAGGCTGAATGACCAGTGCGGAAAGACCGTCCAGGCGGCGGACGATTTCGGGGAATTGGCTTAGGATCGGCTTCAGCTTTTCCAGTCGTGCGTGAATAGCGGCAGCCTCTTCGAACGCGAGATTTGACGACGCAGCATCGCGCTGCGCCGAAAATTCGCGGGCGAGAGATTCTCCACCGGAATCGAAATAGGCTTTCACCCGCGTTACCTCGGAGCCGTACTCCTCATCCGTACAGCCCTTAAAACACGGTGCCAGGCACATCTTCATCTCGGAATAGATGCAGCCGGGAAACTGTGGGTCGGGGTGCAGATCGTCTACGCAACGCCGCATCTTGAAGAAGTCCAGGGAGTCGTTCATGAACTTCTCCGCAGCCGTCCGCGAAATAAAGGGGCCGTAATAAAGGGTGCGGCCCTTGAGCCTTCCTAGTCGAACAGTGACAGAAGCGCGTGGGTATTCATTTTCAAGATGAAGCTTTACCAGCGGCGCGAAGCGGAAGCGCAGGCGGTGGGAATAGGTGTCCGGAAAAGTGGAACGAAGAACCTTGTAGAGAATAAATCCGGATTCGAACTCAGAGCTGGTCGGCGCGTACTCGATCGTTTGAATCCGATCGCGCAGGTTGAGCTTCTTTGTACGTTCATCGATCGGACCGAGGAGTCGTTGCAATCGGCGGCGAAGATTGGCTGTTTTGCTAACGTAGGGTTCGGCAAGAGCATCGCCGCTGCGCAGAGAGAACACGGCTGGCGCGGCCGGTACCGCGGAAAAAGTTTCCGCATCGCGTTCAGGCGCGAATTCCAGGCGCTCGGTCAGCACGAAGCCATTCTAGTGGGGATTCAAGGAAATCCGCGATAAAGACGGCGAGGC
The DNA here is from genome assembly GCA_963724815.1 of uncultured Acidobacteriaceae bacterium. Lineage (GTDB taxonomy): Bacteria > Acidobacteriota > Terriglobia > Terriglobales > Acidobacteriaceae > Sulfotelmatobacter. The sequence continues at coordinate 67,197 of CAVRWS010000061.1, read as the reverse complement.
TCTGTCTTGATCCGTGGGGATCAGGGCAGATCCGTGGGATACGAACCTACCGGTAGCTGGCGCTGCGGAATTTCTGGCGGAAGTCTTCCCCTTCCATTTTGATGATGCGGCACATTTCGTGGAGCCGGGAGCGCATGCGTTCTCCGATGCGGTCGCCAAGACTCTCTGCGCGTGCAGCGGCGCGTACCGCCGATCCCCCATTTGCGCCGCCCGCAGGCTGATCTTCAAAGTTCGTAGTGATGATGGTCGTGCGGTTATCGTTGTAGCGCGTATTCAGAATCAGACTGACGGTGTCCCAGACCCATTCAGTAGGTTTCACGGCACCCAGTTCGTCGAGTACGAGGACATCAGCTTCAAACACGGGACGGAGAACGTCCAGTTCCGTGGTTTGTACCGTAGCGTTATAAGAGTTCTGAATTTCTTTCAGCAGCTCGCGATAGTCGTAAAACAGGCAGGAAATACCTTTGTTAAGGATTAGCTCCTTCGTGATCCCCACTGCCAAGTGAGTCTTGCCAGTACCAATCTTGCCGATAATTAACAGCCCCGTGCCATCGCGAGGATCGTATTCGTGCGCGAACTTGGCGGCAGAAAGATGGGCAAATGCCAACGAAGGATGAGCTCCGGGAAAGTCTGTCGTGTAGCTGGCCAGCTCGCAATGCTCGTATCTCTTGGGGATGCGAGCCGCTCCCAGCAAAGTCTGATTTCGCGCGCGCAATTGGCAATCGCAGCGCGTCACGCGACGGTCTTTGGGCGCACTTGCGGTCGCGGGGATCGTCTTCCATCCCGTCCCCTCGCACAGGGGGCAAACACTGGCAGCTGTATTTACCGTCTTCAGATAACCGAAACCTTTCTTCGAAAACTGTCTCCTCTGACTTTGCACCCAGACCCCTCGTTGCCGCAAGTCTCAAAGATGGAAGCTCTGTGTACAAGCTGTGCAGGCGGCGACAGGTCTGTGGATCAATGAGGAAATCTTGCCTTGCCAACTCCGGCCTAGCCAAAAGCCGCACCCTTAGCCCCACTCCGGGACCAGGGGGTGCAGAACAGGCTTCCGGCGCGGATTTTCACAGTTGACATTTCTTGCGGAGAGAGGAAAATACCTTCCGTCAGGTTTCCCAACTCAGACACGAGCTTTTGTCCTCCCGGTAGTTGTGCTGGGTATGAACGAGACCTGCGAGGAGAAACTATGAATAAGGCCGATCTGGTTGATAAGATCGCGGGCGCTTGCGAAATCAGCAAGGCGCAGGCAACCACTGCGATTGACACTGCCGTGAGCAGCATTACCGGTGCTTTGCGAAAAGGAGATCGAGTAGCTCTGATAGGTTTCGGCACATTCTCGATATCGCAGCGAAAGGCGCGGAACGGACGCAATCCGCAAACCGGCGCCACGATCAAGATTGCCGCCCGTAAGGTCGCGAAGTTTTCCCCTGGGGCCGAGCTGAAGAAAGCGGTTAACAAGAAGTAAGTCGAGGAATCGTAATCACGAGAGCGGCAGGGGGTCGGCCCTGCCGTTTTTTGCTGCCCGCCATTTCGGTAGCTGGTATGCAGTTCCAGCATCGAGTGCCGAGAGCACGTGACTCGGAACTCGGTACGCGGTACTCTCAACTGGCATGATCGCCCACCTGCGCGGAATATTGTTGTCCAAGCATCCCAACCAGCTTGTGCTGGAGACGGCTGGTGTCGGCTATGAAGTGAACATCAGCGTGCCCACTTTTTCCGAGCTGCCCGCCGACGGCTCGGAAGTTGCGCTGCATATCCACACCCACGTGCGGGAAGATTCGTTCGCGCTTTACGGGTTTCTTCGCCCTGCCGAGAAACAATTGTTTGAGAAACTGATTACGGTGAGCGGCATCGGCCCGAAACTGGCGATCACCATACTGAGCGGCATGGCTGCGAACGAGATGATTAGCGCGATCCGCGGCAATGACCTGGCTCGGCTGACCAAAATTCCGGGTATCGGTAAGAAAACTGCCGAGCGCATGGTACTTGAATTGCGCGACAAACTTCCCGCCGACACGGGCAAGACCTCGCAAGCCGTTCCTGTGCTGAGCGCAATAGAAGAAGACGTTTTATCCGCGCTGACGAACCTGGGGTACCAACGTGCGGCGGCCGAAAAGGCTTTGACCGCAGCACTCAAGAACGCCCCCGCGAATGCCGCCAAAGCCGGATCGTTCGACTCTATGTTCCGCCAGACGCTGGCCGGACTGTCGAAGTAGCTGGCAGCGCTAAGGCAGATTGACCCATTAGCCGACGCGCCGCGAAGCATGATCACCCACGAACTGATAAGGACCAGCGTGGGTTAGTTTGCTTGTGGTATCAAGCCAGATTTCCCCGCCGATCCTGCGCCAGCGTAGGCAGAAAGAATAATCCTCGCTCAGATAGGTGCCGGTCTCCGGATCGATGATGCAATCGAAGAGCGCAAACAGGTTCGAGCTCCGCACCTCGTCGCGCCGCGAGCCCGACATCGGCGTGCATTGCACCCGGCTGAAGTGAGTTTCCGGGTAAGCGGCAACCATTCGCTCCAGCGCAGCGCGGCGGATGAGCTGAAAACCGCCACCGGCATAAATTGCCGTAACGAAATCCTTTTCCCGCTTGCGCTCCGCAGCGTTACAGAAAGTTCCAACGTAGGATAGCGCAGCCTGTCGGACGCTTTCACCGCCGTCAACGCAGCGCTGAGCAATCAGATCCCAGTCGATCGACTTCAGCGGATACAGCGCGCCGCTGAAATCCTTATCAAATCGGAGTAGTCGCTCCACCTGCTGCGGCTCGAAGCTAATGTCGGCGTCGACGAATAACAGATGGGTCGCGCTTGCGTCATCCAAGAAAGCGGCAACCAGGGTGCTGCGTGCTCGTGAGATGAGTGCGTCAAAGCCCGCCAGGGACAGTGACACGTTGAAACCCGCCGATTTCGCGTAGCTCATCAGCCTTATCACCGACAGCATGTAGCTTTGCGTGACCGTGCCGCCGAAGCAGGGAGTAGCAATGAAAATCACAGGCTTGGGCATGGACTCCTGGTCACGCCCAATCCGAAATGGATTTATCTGCGTTCTCCGAATTTATCTGTCCTGTTGATTTCCTCCGCCCGAATTGTTTCTTCTGACCCTGCTGCTTCTGCTCTTCATCGCGGGCTCCTAATTTCACGATGCAGTCTTCTGAGTCAGCTTGTCCGGCCAGTTTTGAGGCAGCCTCCAGCAACTTTTTTCGCGTGCGCTCAACTTCCCTTTTGGCGGCGGCTTTTTCCGCGGCGTAGAGACTATCCAGTTGCATGTTTGGATTAATTTGATTGGGGTGAATGTGCATGGCTATTCTCCTTCGCGCACAGCGGTACCGCTCGCTACAATCCCTCACGCTGTATGCGGACCGGAAGCTTCGAGCAATTGAAGCGCCGAAGAGTTCGCCTCTATGCCTAAAGTGCGGAATTTCCCATCATCGCAAGCCCTTCCTACGTCAACCGGACAAGATGCGCTCTTAGGTCTCAGACGACGGAAAATGTATATTGAGGATTGCGATTCTGGTGGTCGGGGGCCGAGGGGCGCCTCAGTCCGGCTAACGCCGGTGATCTTCCAGACGAGCACTCTTCACTCTTTCATGCCCATAATTCTCTATATCGCGCTGAGCGTCGCTGTAATCGGGACGGCCTCTTCGGCGGTATTTCTCGGTTTAGCCGTGGTGGGAGTCGCTCGCTTTCATGCCGACGCGCGCCGACAGACTCGCTCCGTTCCGAAGGATGCACAGCTGCCTCCGGTCTCCATCTTGAAGCCCGTTCATGGGATGGAGGCGCAACTCAGGGAAAACGTCGAGAGTTTTTTTCGCCAGGATTATCCGAATTATGAGATTTTGTTCGCGGCAGATGCTGCCGACGACCCGGCGCTCGCGGTGGTTCGCGAAGTCTCTGCGCGCTATCCGCGCATTCGGACTCAAGTTCTGGTCACGGGCACGCCCTGGCCCAATCCCGTCGTCTACGGATTTCATTGCATGGCGGAGGCGGCGGCGCACGAGATTCTGGTCACGACCGACAGCGACGTGGAAGTCGACTCGAGCTACTTGCGAGAGATTGTGCAGCCATTGCTCGATCCACAAGTCGGAATGGTGACCTGCGTGTATCGCGGAAAAAACGCAGCGGGATTCTTCTCTGGCCTGACGGCTATCGGCATGTCGGTGGAAATGACAGCGGGAGTGCTGGTTGCGAATCTGCTCGAAGGCATGAAATTCGGCCTAGGACCGACGACGGTGGTGCGCAAAGATTCTCTCGCCGCGATCGGCGGCTATACGGCGCTGAAGGACTACATTGCTTACGATTTCGCTATCGGCAACCTGATCGCAAAAGCCGGTTACCGCGTTGTTCTCTCCGGACACATCATTGATCATGTGGTGAATCAGAAGTCATTCCGCCGCATGTGGCAAAATCAATTGCGTTGGGCTCAAACCACGCGTTATTCGCGTCCGAAAGGGCACTTCGGAAGCGGGCTCATCTTCGCCATGCCTTACGGCTTATTGGGATTTGTATCCGCTGCGCTTTTGGGGCACTGGCGAATTGGGGTTCTCTTGCTGCTTGTGGCTGCGATGAACCGTTTGCTGGAAGCGTGGCTGGTGGGCTGGACGGTAGTTCGAGATCCGAAAATACGTCGCGCCCCCTGGCTTTATCTGCTGCGCGATTTGCTCGGTTTTGCCGTCTGGTTCGCCAGCTATTTAAACCTGCGTTACGTTTGGCGCGATAGCCGCTTTGAACTGCGTGGAACCCGAATCGCGTTGCGGCAAACATCTTCAGATCAAAACTAAACTTTTTTCAGGCGGAGGTTCGATTGCAGGTTCTGGTTACGGGTGCGGCTGGATTTATTGGCAGCAACATGGTGGATCGCCTTCTGTCCGCGGGCCACTCGGTCGTCGGATTCGATAATCTGTCGACCGGACAACGGAGGTTCCTGCAAAGTGCCGCAAGTCACCCTAAATTCACTCTGCATGAGGCAGATCTGCTCGACCGGGGCAGCTTGTCTCGTGCGATGAAAGGTGCGGAACTCGTAGTTCATTTCGCGGCTAATGCGGACGTGCGCTTCGGCACCGATCATCCGCGAAGAGATCTAGAGCAGAATACCATCGCAACCTGGAACGTACTCGAAGCCATGCGCGCGCAAGGCTGCAAACGAATCGTGTTTTCCTCCACTGGATCGGTTTATGGGGAGCCAGATATTTTTCCCACGCCGGAGACATGTCCATTTCCCATTCAGACCTCGCTGTACGGCGCATCCAAATTGGCCGCAGAAGGCTTGATTCAGGCCTACTGCGAAGGCTTCGGGATGCAGGGCTATATCTTCCGATTCGTATCGATCCTGGGTGAACGTTACTCACACGGGCACGTGTTCGATTTTTATCATCAACTCGCCGAACATCCCGAACATCTCCATGTCCTTGGCAATGGTCATCAGAAAAAATCGTATTTGTATGTGCAGGACTGCCTTGATGCGATTCTGATCGCTCTCGAAAAGGCGAACGGCCAAGTGAATATTTTCAATTTGGGTACCGACGAATACTGCGAAGTGAACGACTCCATTGGCTGGATTTGTGAGCATCTCGGGCTGCATCCGAAGTTGACCTACTCAGGCGGCGAACGCGGCTGGATCGGGGATAGTCCGTTTATCCTTTTAGATTGTTCAAAGATCCGCGTCCTGGGTTGGCGGCCGCGATTCACGATCAAGCAGGCCGTTTTGGCCACCATCAAATTCGTGAGCGCGAATGCTACTGTGATGAAGCCGCAGATTTAGATACGTTATACTTACCCGCCGCTCAAGTGAATGGAGCCGGAGAGCTGGTTTGATCATTACCCGAAGTCCGTTGCGAATTTCACTCGGTGGCGGCGGCACCGATCTTCCTTCGTACTATCGAAAATACGGGGGATTTGTATTATCCGCCGCAATTAATCGCTACGTTTACATCACCATCAACGAGGCCTTTCGTCCACGAATTATTTTGAAGTATTCCCGGCTGGAGGACGTGGAGCGGTGGGAGGAGATTCAACATCCCATCATCCGGGAAGCGCTCAAGCTAACCGGAATCATGGGGCCGTATCTTGAGATTGTGAGTCTCTCCGATATTCCGGCGGGGACGGGACTGGGCTCTTCGGGAAGTTTCACCACGGCGCTGCTGCGCGCGCTGCACACGATGAAGCGCAATTTTGTGCCTCCGCAGGAGTTGGCCGAACAGGCCTGTCACATTGAAATCGATCTGTTGAAAGAGCCAGTGGGCAAGCAGGACCAATACATTTCGGCCTTCGGCGGCATCACCTGCTTCGAGTTTCTTCCAGATGACACGGTGATTGCCGAACCCTTGAAGATTGCCGCTGAAACTCTGGCGAATCTTGAGGACAGCCTGCTGCTTTTCTTTACGGGCGCGTCACGTTCAGCGGCGGAAGTTTTGCGCGATCAAGACACGCGCACTCGGGAAAATGCCACGGAGATGCTGGACAACTTGCATCTAACCAAACAACTGGGTCACGAGAGCCGCGATGCATTGGTGAGCGGCGATTTGCGCAAATTCGCCGAACTCATGCACATTCACTGGGGACATAAGAAGAAACGCTCGCCCGGGATGAGCAGCGGTTTCATTGACGAAATGTACGAATTGGCACTCGCTCATGGAGCCCTGGGCGGCAAATTAATTGGCGCGGGCGGCGGCGGGTTTCTCATGCTCTACACCGAGAATAAAACTCGACTCCGTTCTGCCATGAGAAATGCGGGACTGCGGGAGGTCCGGTTGCAGTTCGATTTCAGCGGTACTTCTGTTCTGGCGCATTCCTAGAAACGTATGCTACCTGTGGCCATTCTTGCCGGCGGTTTGGCAACCCGCTTGGGACCGCTGACCGAGAAAGTTCCGAAGTCGCTTATCCTGATTGAGGGCGAACCGTTTGTGGCGCACCAGTTGCGGCTGTTGCAAAGTCGCGGCATCCAACGTGTCATACTGTGCGTTGGCCATCTGGGCGAACAGATTGAGCGGGTCGTCGGCAATGGCCGGGCAATCGGAGTGGAAGTTACCTACTCTTATGATGGCCCCACGCTGCTGGGCACGGCGGGAGCTATCAGAGCCGCACTCCCTGAGCTCGGTGAAAATTTCTTTGTGATCTATGGCGATTCTTATCTGGTTTGCGACTATGACGCCGTTGAGCATGAGTTCCTGCGTAGCCGCAAATCAGGATTAATGACGGTATTTCGCAACGACGGACAGTGGGATGCCAGCAATGTGGAGTTTGAACAGGGCCGCATTTTGGCATACAGCAAGAAAAATCGCACTCCACGGATGCACTATATCGATTACGGGCTCGGCGCTTTTAAGGCAGAAGCCTTCGCCGGAACCGGTGCCACCGACCTGGCGGATGTTTACGAGAAGCTTTTGCGGGCGGGCGAGCTGGCCGCCCTAGAAGTTCGTGAACGTTTTTACGAAATAGGTTCGCCTTCGGGATTGCAAGAGATGACTAATTTTCTAAGTCGACGGGGAGACGCGCGGGCATGAGCGGTTCCACTTCGAAAAGTTTTACCGAGGGTTTTCTCGCCGAGGCAACCGAGATCATCGCCAGGCTCGATGTGGCGAGCATTGAAAAAGCTGCAGGCCTTCTGGCGAGCACTCGCGCGGCCGGTGGCCGGCTGTTTATTCTGGGCGTGGGCGGGAGTGCGGCGAACGCCTCGCATGCCGTCAACGACTTCCGTAAGATCGCGGGCATCGAAGCTTATGCGCCCACCGACAACGTCTCCGAACTAACGGCGCGGGCCAACGATGAAGGTTGGAGTTCCATCTTCGATGGCTGGCTTAGGGTCAGCCGCCTGCGACAAGATGATCTGCTGCTGATTCTGTCGGTCGGTGGCGGAAGCATTGAACAGAATGTAAGTCCGAATCTGGTAGCCGCTTTAAATTATGCGAAATCGATAGGAACGAAGATTATCGGCGTGGTTGGCCGCGACGGTGGCTATACCGCGAAGGTTGCCGACGCTTGCGTGCTCATTCCAACGGTAAATCCTGCACACACCACTCCGCACACGGAAGCTTTTCAGGTGGTAGTCTGGCATCTTCTGGTTTCACATCCCGCAGTTAAGTTGCAGCCGACCAAATGGGAATCGATGGCATCGCCAGGTAAACGCCGCGCTGTGTTTCTCGACCGCGACGGGGTGATCAACAAGGCTTTTGTTCGCGACGGTAAGCCGTTTCCGCCGCCGAGTCAGCAGGAGCTGGAAGTGCTTCCTGGGGTTCCGGAGGCGTTGCAGGAACTGAAGGCGCATGGCTACGTGTTGCTTGTGGTAACGAATCAGCCCGATGTCGGCCGCGGAAGGCTTTCCCGCCAGATGCTGGAGGAGATGCACCAGACTTTGCTCGCACAACTTCCACTCGACGATATTCTCGTCTGCTGCCACACGGATCAGGACAAATGTGACTGCCGCAAGCCCATGCCGGGAATGCTTTTGGAAGCAGCGCGCCGGCATAACATCGATATCGCCAACAGCTTTATGGTCGGCGACCGATGGCGGGACATTGAGGCGGGTTATAATGCGGGATGTAAGACTATTCTTATTGATTACGGCTATTCGGAGAAACCTCCAGACCGGGAGCCCGATTTGCGAGTGAGTTCGCTTCGCGAAGCGGCGGATTGGATTATCCGTTCCACGCCAAAAGGAGTTCATTCTGCATGAAGTCTGTCGAAGAACTGCGCGTGCAAATCTTCGCCGACGGTGCCGATAAGGCGAGCATGCTGGAACTCTACCGCCAGCCCTATATCAAAGGCTTTACTACGAATCCAACTTTGATGCGAGCCACCGGCGTTGCTGACTACCAGGGCTTCGCGCTGGATCTTCTCGCAACCATACAGGATCGACCCATCTCGTTCGAAGTATTTGCCGACGACGAAACAGAGATGGAAGATCAGGCGCGGCACATCGCAGCGTGGGGGAAGAATGTATTCGTAAAAGTTCCGGTGATGAATACGAGCGGGGTGCCAACCTATGATCTTGTCCGCGCCCTATCTTCAGACGGAATCAAATTGAACGTGACTGCTCTGCTCACGCTGGAACAGGTGCGGCACGTCTGTTCTGCGTTGAAAGGGAATGCGTCTGCGTATGTTTCCGTGTTCGCCGGCCGCATTGCAGATACCGGCCGCGACCCTGTACCGCTGATGCACGAAGCGGTGTCCATGGTGAACGACGTGAACGCGCAGCTGATCTGGGCAAGTCCGCGTGAACTGTTGAATGTTTTTCAGGCGGATGAGATCGGATGCCATGTGATCACCGCCACAACCGACATCTTGAAGAAGCTTCCATTGGTAGGTAAAGATCTTCACGAGTTCTCGCAGGAGACCGTGCAGATGTTTCGCAGGGATGCAGTGAAGTCAGGCTATTCTTTGCCGACCGCGAAACGTGAGATCCCAGCCGGCTCCCGCCGCTAGGAATTGTTTGCTTAGGAATGGTTGGTAAAAATCACCTTGCCTGACGCCTCGCTGGCGATATGCAACGGTGCTGGCAGCAAAGCTTCCACTCTGGCACGCTCATATTCCGGCACAAAAAGAAAAACGCGTTGGGGAGAATTCCACGCGCGCAACAAATCCTGATCGTTAATAAATATGTGCGGCGCATCGGGATACGTCGACCCCCACCACATCGATGTTGTATTTCCGTTCACTAGTTCAATCGGCCGGCGCAAGTAAAAAAGCAAGGACGAACCAAAAGACTGATCGCCGTAAATCATCACGCGATCCGTCGGCCGAAGTTCGGGGGCGATCTGCCGAGCCATGATCTGCGATCCCAGAAAAGGGTCGAAGCGCACGAGTGCGATGTGGGCAGCGATCAGGAAGACGGCCATGGTGGCCGCGGTCGTCCAGGTTGCCGCACGTTGCGCTCCGCGCCGGCGCAACCAGAAAGCAAGTGCCGGACCAGTCAGAAAGATTACTGCCGCCAGGATCGCCGGAAGCCGCAGCGCGGCAAACGACTCGCCCGTCAAGTCGAGCATGTGCCCCATGGAAAGCGTTTCTGCCTGGAGGTTCGGCTTGGCGAGTACCGTGCCTATGTCAGGAACAAAGGGCAATTGGCGCGAATTCCACAACCCCGCCGCAAGCACTGCAGAAATCGCGATGCAGATTACGGCAAGCACACCCGAAGTCCACAACAGCCATCCCCGCGAACCGAAATCCTCCTCGTTTGCGACTTTCGCCGCAATCAGCAGCAGGATCGGAAAATACGCGGGAAATGTGTAGTACTCCTGGTTAGTGGAGAACGAGAAAAAGACAAGCGTTACTCCGGCCCAGGTCAGGCAAAGTAATTCGGTTCGCGAACGGAAGTTCAGTGGCACCCGTGGGATTTTAGGTGCGCCCAGCCTGCGCCGCGTCCTCCACTCGGCAGTCAAACGCCGCAGTGCGATCGGTAAATACAGACTCCAGGGGAACAGCCAAACCAGGTGGAGCGTCCAGTACAGGGAATCCGTTTGTTTGTTGTAGTCCTTGGGAATGCGCTTGCCCAGAAAGCGCATGAAGTGTTCGTTTACGAAGTAGAACCAGAAGAAATGCGGATTGCGGATGCCAGCCAGTATGTGCCATGGCGCGGCGATTGCCAGAAACAGCAGAGTGCCCGTGAAAAAGCGGAACTCGCGCCAGCGGCGCCACTCACCGCTGACTGCGGCGTACAGCGAAAGAGCCAAGCCCACAACAACGATCGCGAGCAGGCCCTTGGTGAGCACAGCCAGAGCCATGCAGGCATAGCCGCCATACCAACGCCACGCGTCGCCATCTTCCAGCGCCGTCGCGAAGCAATAAAATGAAGCCGCGATAAACAAACTAAGAATGGATTCCGGGATGAGGATGCGCGTGAAGAGATAGCATCCCGCGGCGGTCGAAATAAAGAGTCCCGCATAGATGGCCGCACGGTCGCCGTACGCGCGGCGCGCCCAGCGCATGGCCAGCAAAACTAACATCAGCATCGAAAGTGCAACCGGAAGGTGCGCCGCAAACTCGTTCACGCCGAAAAAGAAATAGCTCAACGCGACGACCCAGTACATCAGCGGAGCTTTTTCCAGATAGCGGTTGCCGTTGATCTTCAGCGTTACGAAATCGTGCGTCGCCAACATCTCGCGGGCCGCCTCAGCGTGAGTTGAATCCGCATCGTCCTGCAGTCCGGGAGAAAACAACGATCCCACATACACCACGGCGAATAACAGCAGCACCCCGGCAATGGAAAATTTTGCAGACCGGGGAGGTCGCGCGGAAACTGCATAGATTGAGGAAGAGTTTTTAATGGTCAATGGAACAGAGTCCTCGGATCAAACGCCAACACTCGACGGCAACGTTCGAAGGCAAGAGCACTGTAATGAATCTATCACTCCGGGAGTGGCGCATCTTCCCACGCTAGAACCCCCAGACTAGAATCCCCGGGCTAGAATCCGCAGGCTACAACTCGGCTTCTACTCGATTCTCAATTTTGCTATGTTAACCTTTGAAGGTGATTGCATTAAAACTCTCTATCTGCCAAGACCGGGAGTGGGCGGTGCGCTGGTTTTTCTACTTTTTTTTCTTATCCATTCTGGCTGTCATTTCGTGCCACGCGGCTGCTCCCACCGATTATTACAACCATGTAATCTTCGACAATAGCATCACGCCCGACTACTACTATTACAGCAGCGGCAGAGCGGTCTTTCCCAGCACCATTGATTTGTTGTCGGGGTCGCTTCCTGTCGAAAAGAAGAATTTCTTCACCGCTCCCAATGCTCTGCGTTTGCAGTGGCGCTCTGTCGCCGGCGGAAGCTGGGAGTCGGAGGTGCGCGTGGTCAGCATGCGCAACCGGCTGACTGATTTTCGCGGCGATACTCTGTATATCTGGTGCTATTCGCCGGAGGCAATCCCGGCCGCCGATTTGCCATTCCTTCAACTGGAAGATGAGCAGCACGATTTCACCATCCCCGTAAAGCTAGATACGGGTGACGGCGATATTCCCGCCAAGCGATGGTTTCAACTCAGGCTGCCGCTCAGCGAATTTGAAACTGCGTCCATCCATCCTTTTGAGGCACGCCAACTTCACAGTCTCTATTTCAGCCAGGGCGCGGCGGACGACAAGCAGCACACTCTAATCATCGACGAGATCAAAATCGACGACAGGAGCGCCGCTTCGCCGCTTGCGCCAGAACTGAGGAGCCTTCCTCGATCGCCGAAAAATGTGCAAGCCAAAGGCTACGACCGTCACATCGACATTAGTTGGGATCCGGTGAAGGACAGTGATTTACAAAGCTACGCGATTTATCGCTCTATCGATCGACACAAGTTCCAGCCGATTGGCATCCAGGCTGCCGACATTGATCGCTACACCGACTTCATCGGACGTTCGGGGGTAAAGGCTACCTATAGAGTTAAAGCGGTCGATCGATCATACCGGCAATCCGCTCTTTCGGCACCGGCTACCGCCTCAACCAGAGAGCTCTCCGATGACGAACTGCTCACCATGCTGCAGGAGGCTTGCTTCCGTTACTACTGGGAGGGGGCACATCCAATCGCGGGGGCAACGCTTGAGAATATTCCGGGAGACGAGCGCATCGTTGCCACCGGAGCCACAGGATTCGGCATCATGGCGCTCATCGTTGGCGTGGACCGCGGCTTCATCACGCGCGAGCAAGGCATGGAACGGCTATCGCAAATCCTGGATTTCCTCGAGAAAACTCCTCGCTACCACGGTGCCTGGGCGCACTTTCTGAATGGCAACACTGCGCAGACTATGCTGGTGTTCGGGATGTTCGATAACGGCGGAGATTTAGTGGAGACATCTTTTCTAATGCAGGGCCTTCTCGCCGCGCGGCAATACTTCAAAGGCGACAGCGAGACGGAGCAAAGCATCTATCAAAGGATCACAAAACTCTGGGAAGGGGTTGAGTGGGATTGGTACCGCAAAACTCCACAGAATAATGCGCTACTGTGGCACTGGTCGCCGCAGTGGTCCTGGTTCATCGATCATCGGCTCACCGGCTTCAACGAAACGATGATCACGTATCTTCTGGCGATTGCATCGCCCACGCATGGAGTTCCGGCCAGTCTTTACTACACAGGCTGGGCCGGACAATCGCAGGCCGCAATGGAATACCGCAGTGGATGGTCGGGGACGTCGCAAGGAGATCGATACACAAACGGTCATACTTATTATGGAATCAAACTGGCCGTGGGCGAGGGCACGGGCGGTCCATTGTTTTTCACACAGTATTCGTTCATGGGCTTCGATCCCCGGGGTATTCGTGATCGTTACACCGATTATTTCGATAACAACCGCGACATCGCGCTCATCGACCTTGCCTATTGCGAGGCGAATCCCGACCACTTTCAGGGTTACGGGGCCGACGACTGGGGACTGACCGCGAGCGACGATCAGTTAGGTTACCTGGCGCATGCTCCAAACCCCAGCAGCGATGACGGAACGATCACTCCGACCGGCGCTCTCGCATCTTTCCCTTACACGCCGGAAGCATCGATGGCCGCTCTAAAATTTTTCTATCGCACGCTGGGCGACCGGTTGTGGGGAGTCTACGGTCCGCGAGATGCTTTCAATCTTGGCCGAAATTGGTTCTCCCCGGTCTACATGGGGCTCGACCAGGCACCCATAGTGGTGATGGTAGAAAATTATCGCACCGGTCTCATCTGGAAATTGTTTATGTCGAATCCAGAGATTCAACCCATGCTGACCAAGATTGGATTCGTGGCGGATAGCGCTGCGGTCACCTCTTCGCACTAAGCCTCAAAAGAAAATTCCAGAAGCAGATTTCCGGCAACCTCTTCGCGCGTGAATCGCTCCAAGGAGAGCGTAGATCACAAATTCCTTTACCAGAAGTTTGACGGGCGTATTTGTGCTGAAGAGCCTCCTATATCGCTGGCCACTAATAAAACAAATCCAAACAGGTGTTGACGGAACCGGTCCGGAGTCGATGACTGAGCGCACGCGAAACTTGCGGCCTAAGACGGATGGCGCAAGCGTTGCTCGTTCGATCTGCCCTTACTGCGGTGTTGGCTGCGGTCAACTTGTATGTCACAAAGACGGGAAGCTGATTTCAATCGAAGGCGATCCGCAGTCGCCAATTTCACGAGGCCATCTCTGCCCGAAGGGCGCAGACACTCACGAACTCCATACGCATTCTGGACGCCTGAAAAAAGTTAAGTACCGCGCTCCCTACGCTCGTGAATGGCAAGATATCGATCTCGAAGTAGCGATGGATATGGTGGCGGATCGCGTGTGGGAAACGCGCGAGCGGACTTTTCACGAATCCCGCGACGGCCAATCGTTGATGCAAACTCTCGGTATGGCTCATCTGGGTGGGGCCACGCTCGACAACGAAGAAAATTATTTAATCAAGAAGCTGTTTGCCGCCGGGCTGGGAATGTCCTGCATCAGCAACCAAGCCAGGATATGACATAGCTCAACCGTGCCCGGTCTGGGCACATCCTTTGGCCGCGGCGGGGCCACCACCGCGCAACAAGATCTCGCCAATGCCGATGCCATTCTGATCATGGGGTCGTCTATGGCGGAAAATCATCCGGTTGGCTTTCAGTGGGTGATGGAAGCCCGCGAAAAGGGCGCCACGATTATCCATGTCGACCCGCGCTACACGCGCACTTCGGCAATGGCTGACATATGGGTTCCTTTGCGAGCCGGCAGCGATATTGTTTTTCTGGGCGCTCTGATTCATTACGTTTTGGAGAACAATAAGCAATTCCACGATTACGTTTTGCACTATACGAATGCTTCGACGATCTTGCGGGAGGATTTTCGCGACACCGAAGACCTCGACGGGTTCTTTTCTGGTTGGGACGCGGAAAAGAAAAAGTACGACCCCGAGAGTTGGCTATATCAAGGCTCACCAGACAAGGACGTCAACGGTGAGAAGCCCGGGCATTCGGGAGCAGGCGGCGGCCACGGCAAAGATCGTGGCGGCGAGGCGCAGGACGCGGGTAAGTTTGAGTCTGATCCTACCCTTCAACATCCTCGCTGCGTCTTCCAGGTTTTGAAGCGGCACTTCAGTCGCTATACGCCCGAGATGGTGGAGCGTCTCTGCGGCGTTTCAAAAGATATTTTCCTGAAAGTGGTGGATGCCTTTACTTCCGCATCCGGTCCAGACAAGACCGCCGCCATCTGCTACGCCGTAGGTTGGACGCAGCACTCCAAGGGCGTTCAAGTCATAAGGACTGCGGCGATCCTCCAACTTCTGCTGGGAAACATCGGCCGTCCCGGCGGCGGAATCCTGGCGCTGCGCGGGCACGCTTCGATTCAGGGTTCCACCGACATTCCGACTTTGTATGACATCCTGCCGGGCTATATACCGATGCCGTTCTTCGAAGACTCGAAGAATCTCGAGAGCTTCGTGAAGAAGCATAGCTCGCGGACGGGACTGTGGGCCGGCTTTGACAAATACTTCATCAGCCTGATGAAGGCTTATTACGGCGATGCCGCGACCAGAGAAAATGAATGGGGATTCCACTGGCTGCCGCGAGTCACTGGCGATCATTCACACTTCGGCTATTGGCTTGATATGGCAGATGGCAAGCTCGAAGGATTGTTCGTCATGGGCCAGAATCCCGCAGTAGGAGCCTCAAATGGCCGGCTGGAACGCAAAGCCATGGCTAAGCTGAAATGGCTGGTGGTCCGCGACATGGTCGAGACCGAGACAGCGTCGTTCTGGTATGCGTCGCCCGAAGTCGGGCGCGGCGAACTCTCGCCGGAAACGCTTGCCACCGAGGTATTTCTTTTTCCTGCTGCCGGAACCGCCGAGAAGAAAGGTACATTCACCAATACCCAGCGCCTGCTGCAGTTTCGCGAGAAGGCGGTCGATCCGCCCGGCGATGCCCGCAGCGAAACCTGGTTCATGTATCACTTGGGAGGCCGTTTAAAAGAGAAAGTCAAGAATGACTCCCGCACCGGAAATGACGGACTGCGAGCTCTCACCTGGAATTACCAGACCGAGGGCAAGCACGCGGAGCCGGTTGTCGAAGAAATCTTGAAGGAGATTAATGGATACTCTTTGCCGGGCCGTGAACAACTGAAACATATCAACGACCTCAAGAACGATGGCTCGACCGCCTGCGGCGCATGGATTTACTGCGGCGTGTTCCCGGAAAAAGCTTACAACCGAGCTCTCGAAAGAAATCCGAAAGACGCTCTAGGGCATGGCTGGGGATTTTCCTGGCCGAACGATTGCCGGATCATTTACAACCGCGCCTCCGCCCGGCCCGATGGACAACCGTGGAGCGAGCGCAAGAAATTAGTGTGGTGGGATGAAAGCAAGAAACAATGGACGGGATTAGACATCCCCGATTACGACAAAGAAATGCCGCCCGACACGCCTGACAATCTTCGAGAGGGCAAAGGAACGGATGCTCTCGGCGGCGCGAAGCCGTTTACGTTGCACCCCGACGGCGTAGCTTGGCTTTATGTTTCGAGCGGATTGAAAGATGGTCCTTTACCGGCGCACTATGAGCCGCTCGAGTCAGTAACCAAGAACGCGCTTTACGATCGGCAATCCAATCCTGCCGCCGATAAAAAAGCGCGGCCGGATAATCCTTACGCTGATCCGATTGCGGATCCGCGCTTCCCCTACGTGCTTACCACTTACCGGCTCACAGAACACCACACTGCGGGTGGAATGTCGCGGCAACTATTCTCACCTGAGCGAGCTGCAGCCAGAGTTGTTCACGGAGATTTCGCCGGAGCTTGCGGCGGAGATTGGATTGGAGAACGGCGGCTGGGCGACGATCATGACAGCTCGGGCGCAAGTAGAGGCGCGAGTTCTGGTAACTCCCCGCATGCGGCCGCTTCAGATTGATGGGCGGACAGTTCACCAGGTTGGCCTGCCTTATCACTGGGGCTATCGCGGACAAGTCACAGGAGATGTGGTTAACGATCTGTTGGTGATCAGCGAGGAGCCCAACGTGCGGATAATGGAAACCAAAGCTTTGACCTGCGATGTTGCTCCCGGACGGCGGGCGCGCGGAAAAAAATTGCTTGCTCAGATGGATAAGGTATTAGGAAAAAGCGCATGAGCATCACAGGTTTTCTGACCGACTCGACTTTGTGCATTGGCTGCAAGGCTTGCGAGGTTGCCTGCAAGGAATGGAACGGCCTGGATGCCGACGGTCTCGATTGGAGCGGAAACTCCTACGACAACACGGGAGCAGTTGGAGCTTCAACTTGGCGGCACGTGAAATTCGTGGAACAGACGCCAGCGCCTGGATTCGGAGGAAATGCAGGCGAGCTGGCTTCATGGACGTTCTCTTCCGACGTTTGCAAACACTGCGAGAATGCCGGCTGCCTGGAAGCTTGTCCAACAGGTTCGATTGTCCGCACCGAGTTCGGCGGAGTATACGTTCAGCCGGATATCTGTAACGGTTGCGGATACTGCGTAACATCCTGCCCATTCGGCGTAGTCGAAAGAAATCCGGAAGATGGCCGGGCTTTCAAATGTACATTTTGCTATGACCGCCAGAAGGTCGGTCTGACTCCGGCCTGTGCGAAGGCATGTCCCACTGAATCGATAAAATTTGGTGAGTTCGAGCACCTCCGGCAGACCGCACAGGAACGCCTGGAAGAGTTGCACGGTCGCGGAATGGAAGATGCGACGCTCTATGATCCTCTCGACTCCAGTGTTGGCGGAACGCACGCCATGTTCATTGTTCGCGGCGACGCCAGAACCTACAACCTGCCTCCCGCGCCAGAAGTACCCACAGTGTATTTGAAGAAAAGTTGGACTGCATCTGCGCTCGCGGCCGGTCTCTTACTC
The DNA here is from genome assembly GCA_963724815.1 of uncultured Acidobacteriaceae bacterium. GTDB lineage: Bacteria > Acidobacteriota > Terriglobia > Terriglobales > Acidobacteriaceae > Sulfotelmatobacter. The sequence goes on along the minus strand of CAVRWS010000061.1, from coordinate 49,440 downwards.
GGCGGCACGCTGCTGGCTTTTCTCTCTGAAGAAAGAGCAACGCAATGAGCGATCCCGTGCGCATCCCTGCAGAAGGCCAGATAGATCTCGAACGCGAGCAGCGGCTGGAAAATATCCGTCAAGCCGCAGAACGGCAAGGCAAGCTTGAAGTCATCGGGGTGCGCCCGGCTGGCGCTCCGTTCCCGCAAGCTACCCCGGAGAACGGCTACTATCAGATCCCTCTGTTGAAGCAGCCCCCTTGGACCTGGGAGATTCCGCTCTACTTTTTTGTTGGCGGAGCAGCCGGCGCCGCTGGCGTGATCGGGGCCATTGCGGACTACACCGGCGCGGATCGTGAGTTGGTGAAACACGCGCGCTGGATTGCGGCCGCTGGCTCGGTCGTCTCCCCTATTTTACTAGTATCGGATTTGGGCCGTCCCGAGCGCTTTCTTAACATGTTGCGGGTATTCAAGCCGCAAAGCCCCATGTCGGTCGGCGTCTGGACTCTTCTGGGATTTTCGAGCGGTACGGCGGCAGCCGCGTTTGCAGCATTTCTAAGCGACCGCTACGGACCCTCCTTTCCTTTGCGCGTGCTTGAGAATGCCGGCCAAGCCGCATCCCTCGCTTTCGGACTTCCATTCTCGAACTACACCGGCGTTCTCATCGGGGCCACGACCATTCCGGTCTGGAACCAGAACGCAGGCGAGCTGCCACTGCACTTCGGGGCATCGGGATTAGGGGCAGCGGTCGGAATTCTTGAACTCCTGGGCCACCGCAAGAGCCAGGCTCTGCAAGCGCTCGGATTGGGCGCCGCGCTCTTCGAAACCTGGGAGGGTCTGCGTCTGGAAAGTCGCCGCAGCGCGGCTCTGGATCCCCTGAAGCACGGATCCAGCGGCCTTGTCACTCAAACCGGCGGCGTACTTTCTGGACCCATTCCACTCCTGCTGCGGACTCTGAGCCTCTTTAGCTCCAGCAAGCGATCCTCTTCACTTCGCCGCTGGGCTGCTGCCTCGGCGGTCGCAGGCTCGTTAATTACGAGGATTGCGTGGATCCATGCTGGACATGTGTCTGCAGACAATTGGAAGCTTCCCCTGGAGATCGATAAATAGCCGTCCGGGTTTCCACAATGGGTCCTTTTGTCTCTACAGGATTTCCTGTATACCCCTGTCTGAGCGGATGTAGAACGATGAGGGTTTGCGCACTCTCTCAAGAATAGCCAGAAAAATTCAGCGCTTTGGTTCGACATCGAACATACGGCCCTCGCAGAAGTTGTGATACTCCACAGCCGCGAGGGAAACCGATGCGATAGCATGCTGACCGATGCCGCTGACTGCCGCCTGGAATTGCGGCGAAGTCCGATGTGGGCAGTACGCAAGCGTACGACAATGCAAGCAAAAAAACTTAAGGGCAAGTCTGGTCAGCAAACGAGCATAACTACTCGCAGCCTTCCGAAAGCGCCCACAGGCATTCCGGGGCTTGACGAGATCACGGCAGGCGGCTTTCCCGCAGGCCGGCCCACCCTTGTTTGCGGCAGCGCCGGTGCAGGCAAAACCCTCCTTGCCATGGAGTTCCTGGTTCGCGGCGCAACTGAGTATAACGAGCCCGGCGTTTTCATGGCCTTTGAAGAAACCGCAGCGGAGCTAACCCAGAATGTCCGCTCACTCGGCTTCGATCTCGATGTACTTGCGAAAGAGAAAAAACTCGCCATCGATTACGTTCGTGTCGAACGCAGCGAGATCGATGAGACCGGCGACTATGATCTGGAAGGATTATTCATACGGCTGGGCGCTGCCATCGACAGCATTGGAGCCAAGCGCGTAGTTCTGGATACCATCGAGAACCTTTTCTCCGGGCTGCAGAATGAAGGGATCTTACGCGCCGAATTGCGCCGCCTGTTTCGTTGGCTCAAAGACAAGGGCGTAACCGCCGTCATCACCGCCGAACGTGGCGAAGGCGCGCTCACCCGCCACGGATTAGAAGAATATGTTTCTGATTGTGTCATTCTGCTCGACCACCGCGTAACCGATCAGATATCCACTCGCCGGCTGCGCATTGTGAAATACCGCGGTACGGCCCACGGAACCAATGAATACCCCTTTCTCATCGATGAAGATGGTTTCAGCGTTTTGCCCGTCACTTCGCTGGGCCTGCAGCATCACGTGAGCAATGAGCGTATCTCCAGCGGCATCCCTCGCCTGGATACGATGCTCGGCGGGGATGGCTTCTACCGAGGCAGCACGGTGCTGGTTTCCGGGACTGCGGGAACTGGAAAAACCAGTTTGGCGGCGCATTTTGTAGACGCCGCCTGCCGCCGCGGCGAGCGCTGCCTTTATTTCTCCTTCGAGGAGTCGCCCGGCCAGATGATGCGCAATATGAAATCCATCGGCCTGGACCTGGAACAATGGACCAACAGGAATTTACTGAAATTCCACTCAAGTCGAGCGATGCTCTATGGCTTGGAGATGCACCTCGCGATCATCCACAAGATTGTGCAGGAATTTCAACCTTCGATTGTGGTCATCGACCCGGTGGGCAGCCTGATACAAGCGGGCAATCGGCGCGACGCGCATATCATGCTGATACGCCTGATCGACTTCCTGAAGCAAAACGGCATAACGGGCTTCCTGACCAACTTGACCAGCGGTGGAGAGGCGATCGAAAAAACCGACGTGGAAATTTCTTCAATCGTTGACACCTGGTTGTTCGTGCGGGACATCGAGTTAGGCGGCGAGCGGAACCGCGCGCTTTATGTCCTCAAGTCTCGTGGTATGCGTCATTCCAACCAACTCCGCGAGTTTCTTTTGACCGCTCATGGCGTCGACTTGCTCGATGTCTACGTAGGTCCGGAGGGCGTCCTCACAGGGTCATCTCGCTTATCCCAGGAGGCGCGGGAAAAGAGTGCAATGCTGGAACGCCAGCAGGAGGCCGATCGCAGGCAGCGGGATCGCATGCGCAAGCGCGAGGCGCTCGAAGCCCAGATTCTGGCGCTACGAAAAGAGTTCGAGCTCGAAGAAGAAGAGGCGGCGACAGCGGGGGTAGAGGAAGTTTCGCGGGAACAATTCTTCACCGACACCCGCGACGCCATGGCTCGCAGTCGCGGAGCCGATAAGGCCCGAGAGTTAACCGGTTCGGAGAAAAGGATCAGGAATACGCATGAAAAGGTCAGCAAACGCTAGCCCACAGCCTATGAGCCTCAAAGAGATCAACGAGCAAGGCAAAGATCCAGGTGAAGTCTGGGAGCTGCGCCTGTACGTTGCGGGCCAGACCCCCCGGTCCGTCGCCGCTTTCGCCAATTTGAAAAAGATCTGCGAGGAGCACCTCGTCGGGCGATACAATATAGAAGTGGTCGATCTGGTGAAGCATCCCCAGTTGGCCGCCGGGGACCAGATCCTGGCAATTCCCACACTGGTGCGGAAGTTGCCCCAACCGCTGCGCAAAATCGTAGGTGATCTTCGCGACACTGAACGTGCATTAGTCGGGTTACAATTACGACCCGCCGCTCCGGAAAAGTGAAGCTGAAGCTAACGCTTCCAACCGGGAGAGATGATATGGAAAACCAGTTGCCCGAATCGAACGTTCACTTGATGGAGGAAGCCGAGCAGACGCTGCGTGCCATCCGCGATGGTGCGGTTGACGCATTCGTCGTTCAGGAACGGGAAGGTCACCGGGTTTACACACTCGAGGGCTCCGATCTTCCCTATAGCACTCTGGTCGAAAGAATGCAGCAGGGTGCTGCCATGCTGGACGCCAAGGGATGCATTGTTTACGCGAACCTCAGTCTGGCACAATTACTGGGTGTTCCGCGGGAAAAGCTCATCGGGCTTTCGCTGACAAAGTTTCTGGCTCCCGAAGATCAGTCTGCCTGCCTGAAATTACTGCACGATGCTCAGACCGGTTCCAGCGAGGGGGAAACGCATTTGCTTCGCGCCGGCGGCGAATTCATTCCGGCTCATTTCTCGTTCAGCTTGTTGTCTCGCGATAGATCTGCAACCGGTGTTCTGATCAGCGATTTGACCCACAGGAAAGAACAGGGAGAACTGGCAGCGCGCTTTCAACGCATGCAGGATGATGAGCGGAAACGCATCGCCCGCGAACTCCACGATAGCGTCGGGCAATTGCTGGCCGCGATTGGAATGAACATCAGTGTGGTGCAATTGCAATCCCACAAGCTCGATGCGGAAGGCGCAAGGGCCGTTTCCGAGAATGCGATGCTGGTAGAACAGGTTTCCCGAGAGATTCGCACCATTTCTCATCTGCTTCATCCCCCTTTGCTCGACGTGGCCGGACTGGTTTCGGCGCTGCGCTGGTATGTCGATGGTTTCTCCGAGCGCAGCAAGATCAAAGTCGAGCTCGATATTCCCGCTGACTTCGGCCGTCTGCCGGATGAAGTGGAGATCGCAATCTTCCGCATCGTGCAGGAATGTTTAACCAATATTCACCGTCATTCCGGAAGCGATTCGGCGACCATCGCCCTGGCTAAGGAAAATGACAGCCTCACCGTTCAAGTGAAAGATAACGGGAAGGGAATTCCAAAAGAGAAGCGGCGCGACCTGCTGGAATCGGGACGGGCCGGCATCGGCTTCGGCGGTATGCGGGAGCGGCTACGGCAACTCCACGGCAGTTTGGATATTCAGTCCGAGGGACGCGGAACTACGGTCATCGCAAAACTGAAAGTTGCATAACAAGTGGAGAGATGACATTACTTTCCGATGCAGAAGGTTAAAATGTGCGGCAGGGGCTTGACGTTGGTCACGAGACTACGCTATTCCGCAGAGACGCAAATGTTGGTGCGGCCGGCTTCATGGCGAACGAAAATTTGTTCTTTGTTCGCGACGCCCACAAGCCAATCGCCATCGCATGAGGCTGGCTTGAACCGCAACCAAATTTTAGTGGCCGATGACCATCTGTAATAGGCCAGCTGCGATTTTTTGCCATTATCTTCGTCTAGTCGAACCTCAGCCACCACGTTTCCGGACGATTCCCGAACGACGTTCATTGGTGTCAGTGGACTACCTTGCTCGCGCGGTAGCCCCGTCTTCATTATCGCTGGAGTCTCATCGCCTGCTTGAACGGTGACTAGTTCGGTCGAACCCGGGAGCCAGAACCACAAGCCACCCGAGTCATAGCCCATCGAAGGGCTCCCGATCGTAGAGTTCTCTTTGGTCGTGGCTGCGTGCAATGGAAATAAACTTCGCGAGAGCAGTTCTCTTGCAACCGTACCGTCTGCCCTATATTCCACAACCATGGGAATTGTGGAGGGGTCCTTATCGTCTGCATGGGCCGTAAGCGTCCATATATTCGAGTTGTCATCTACTGCAAGGCGTGATATCTGTCGCCAAGGTTCCAATGCGACGGCAGACAGTAGCCGACCACCAAAATCGAAGAGTAACAGCATGGCCGCAGGGCGAACGCGTTGATTTCCCTCTTTGCTACTGTATACGGCTGCAACGGCAATTACCGCGCCCGGGCGGGCAGAGACATCATAGATGCTTACTCTCTTCGCCTCTTGCACAGGGCGGAGGACGTTTAGGCTTACGACGGGATGCCCTTGTTCGTCGAATATCTCGACTTGGTTCATCGAGGCATCTTCCGAGACTAGCCCCCACGAGATTATTAGTCCATTTTCAAACCTCAACAATCTGTGCTGCGGGTGCTCGATGCTTCCCATTTGCTGGGCATAAACGCAGCAGCAACAGGTCATGAGAACGGCGATAGATGACCAACGCATAAGCAACACCTCTTAACTGCAATAGCCATTGTTCGTACAGCCCACGCATGCAGGTGGAGCAGTAAGGGTGCATTCATTGCAGCAGTCCGTTTTTTGGGTACTGGTAGTGCAATAGTAATTGGTGCAGGTTGCACAAGCGGCACCTCTTGTACTCTTTGAATGGTTGCTGCAAATGGTTTCGAATTCTGATCCAGGGTTACAGTGGGAGATCTCGCAACTTGATGACACGTTGGGAGCACCAGACTGCGGTTTCGTGCAGCCCGCCACGGCTCCGCTCGGAACACCGAACCGGCCAAACAAGCCGCGAATTACCGGCCCGTCCGGAGTGCGCTCAATCTCCAACTGGATAGGTAGCTCTGGTGAAAACTGCGTACTCTCTGTCGATGTCGAGGGGATGTTTTGCGTCAGCGAGGAAAGACAAAGGAAAACGAGCACTAGAAACGATCTCATTGTTCCTCCTACAATTGGTAATCCTGGAGGGGTGGTTTACTGTTGATTTCTAGAGTCGGCTGGCAGGACTATACACCTTCCGTGAGCGTCGTTAAGTACAAGATAGGAGATAGCGTTTATGGCTCCCGTAAGGCGGTATAGAACAGATGTCCCAGCAATTACCAGGTAATAATGATCAGCCCTACATTTTCTTAGACGACGCTGGAAGTGGCTCTACTTTCCGATGCAGAATGTGCTGAAGATAAGGTTCAGGATGTCATCCGTAGTGGTTGCTCCGGTAATTGCATCGAGCGGGCGCAGAGCGCCGTAGAGATCAAGCAAAAGCATCTCGTGAGGAATCTTGCCCGCCACTGCTTTGGCGGCGGCCTCAAGGCTAATCAGCGAGTCCTGCACCAGTCCCTGGTGGCGCACGTTCGTAAGAAATCCACTTTCTTTCTGTGCTCCTGTTTCGCCACCGATGTGATGCAAAATTTCCGCGCGTAGTTCGGCGACCCCCTGTCCGGTCAGCGCTGAAACTTCGATCGTTGCAGATTGCTCAACGAGAGCCGACCAGCCGGCACTGGAACCCAGATCGCACTTATTGCCCACGACAATTGCGGGACGGCCTTCCACTTGCCGCAATAACGCATGATCTTCGCCGGTCACGGTCTGCGAAGCATCGAAGACCACCAGCACCAGATCGGCATCGGCCAAAGCTTCGATGGCTTTCCGAATTCCGATCGATTCGGCTTCATCGAGCGCCTGGCGAATGCCCGCCGTGTCGACAAGTTGCACCGGAATGCCGCCGATGGCCACAGTCTCGCTAACCAGGTCCCGCGTAGTGCCAGGAGTTGCCGTAACGATGGCCCTCTCGCGCTCAACCAGGCGATTGAACAAACTGGACTTGCCCACGTTCGGCCGGCCCACGATGGCAAGGGTCAGTCCCTGATGAACGATCTTTCCGTAGGCGAAGCTGGCGGCAAGCTGCTCCAGTGGCAGACGCACGGCAGCAATACGTTCGAGGATGACATGGTCTTGCATAACCGAGACGTCGTCCTCGGCGAAGTCGACTCCAGCCTCCAGTACGGCGATCAGTTCGACCAATTTCTGTTTGATCGGCTGCAATCTCCGGGAAAGCGCGCCTTCGAGTTGCTGCGCGGCCACCTTGGCCTGGTACAACGTCTGCGAATCAATCAGGTCGCGGACCGCCTCGGCTTGCGCCAGATCGATGCGTCCATTCAGAAAAGCGCGCATGGTGAACTCGCCTGGCTCCGCGAGCCGCGCCCCGGCGGCGATGCAAAGCTCGACAATGTGGCGAAGTACCACCGGAGAACCGTGGGCAGAGATCTCAACGATGTCGTCTGTCGTGTAAGAATGAGGCTGGGCGAAATAGGTTACGACCACTTCGTCGATGCGTGTGGTTAGAGCTGCCGCTTCGGCCGGCTCCGGGCAGGGTCCGGGCTGCCCAGCGGAGCGAGGCTCACCCGTATCTCTACCGCGTTCGATGAGTTCCCCGAAGACGATGCGACCCGGTTCCATGGCGTGCTTTAGCCTGAGGAATGGTTTAGCTATATCGAGCGCTCGCGGCCCCGCCAGCCGCACCACGCCAATTCCGCCACGTCCCGGGGGCGTGGCAATCGCAACAATCGTGTCGTCGACGTTCACGGCCAGATTGTAGCGGTTAAACTGGGGCAACAACTAGAGATACAAAAACAGAAATGAGTTCACCGGGAAACCGCCACTCAAAGTAAGGGAGGCCAACATTGTCCGTCGCCGACGAGCTACTAAAAGCCAATGAGGAATTTGTAAAGAGTTTTAACTTAGGAGAACTTGCCGTTCAGCCGCGGCGTCGATTGGCCGTTCTGGCATGTATGGACTCCAGAATCCTGTTCGAACGCTGCCTGGGATTGAAGCCAGGAGACGCGCACATGATCCGCAATGCGGGCGGGATCGCCACTGAGGACGCCATACGGTCGCTGATTGTTTCCCATCACCTGCTCGACACCCAGGAGTTCATCATCATCAACCATACGGATTGTGGCCTGCTGAAAGTGAAAGAAGATGAACTAAAGAAGAAACTGGCCGACAAGATGGGAACGCCGTTTCGGCGCGCCAGCGCACTTCCATGCCTTTGAAGATCTGGAAGAAAACGTCCGGCAACAGATACAGCGCGTGAAATCCCATCCCTGGATTCCGAAGCATATTCCGGTGAGAGGCTTTGTCTACGACGTGAAGACAGGGGCGCTGAGGGAAGTGGAGACGGGGTTTAATTCAGTCATGCGGAGCCACTCGGGACCGATGCCAGTGCTTGAGCTGAAACGAAGCGACGATAGACAACAAAATAGTAAATAAGCGTTCCGAACGGCGCTAAAAAAAACAAGAACACAAACCATAACGCTTTTTTCAGATAGTGCGAGGGGTCGAAGCCAAACCAGAAATACCACATCGCAATCCAGAGCAGGGCGGTGCCCGCGATTTCGGGGTAGAGCAAGGTTCTGACGAACTAGCGCACCGGCGGGGGTAAGCTTGCCAGTTCCGGCGGCTGACATAGCCATGTGTACACCGATCTCAGTCGCTATAAGGCCGAGCGCCAATAATGCACACAGAAGATAGATGCGTCGGGCTGCGGGAGAAAAGAGCCAGCTTCGGCTGATCGGAAGGTACAGCATGGCCGTCTAGCTTAGCACCCAGTAACGTGACAGGCGAGGCTTCCTAGTCTTGCTATTGCGCCATGACTTTCTCGATCTGACCTTTCAGTTGGTCATACGGCAAGGCCCCGGGATGGTACATCGCAACCTTGCCCGTGCGGTCAAGCAGCACAAGCGTAGGTGTTGTGGAAGCGCCGTAAATGTCGAAGTTGTATTTGCTGATGGGCACCGGCATATCGAGCAAACCCGAATAGAAGCGATGGCGCACGGCATCAATATAAGCAAGTTCATCGCTGGGAGCCGCATTTTCCACCTGCGCGGTGTATCCGTAGAGTCGGGTTGGACCGAGCACCGCTAAACCCTGCGATGCAAATTCCGAGCGCAGTTGTGTGATGATGGGAGCCTCGGCTTTGCAATCCACGCACCAGTGCGCCCAGAAAAATAACAGCACCGGCGAACCCTTGAGCTGAGCCAGGGACGGTGGTTTCGATCCCAGGAATTGCTCCGTGCGAAGCGCTGGCGCGGGGCGCCCTTCAAATGAGAGCAAGTTGAGGTTCTTTTGCAAACGCGCGGCAATGGAAGTACCCCGGTACGTCAGCAGTGCGGCCTGTAACACGGCGACGGCCTGGGTTCTCTTGCCGCGCGCCTCCAGCGTTTGAGCCTGCACTTCGATCGCAGCGCCCAGAGCCGTCGGTAGGTGCGGCTCGGCATCGAGCGGACGGTGCTTGAGCTGCTCCAGAGCCAGAATCTTGGTCTCTTTGGCGTAGGCTGAAGCCTGGTCGTAATCGCGGGCATTTAAAGCCGCCCGCGCCATCCAGGAGTTGGCTTCGATGTACTCGGGCGTGACTCCATTTTGCGCCCGGTACGCCTTGAGATCGGAGTCAGCCGCCTGAAAGCTGTTTCGATTCAAAGCGCCAATTACATCTTCAACGATGCCCGCTGACGCGGAAGTCAGAAAGGCGAAAACTAAAGCAAAAGCTCTCCATCGCATATCGTCGATGATCTACCTTTTGGGGCGCGAATGGCAAATTAGAGCAAACACCTTAGTACTCCAAGCCCATGTAAAACAAAGGTTTAAGCGATTTATTGAAGAATTTCTGTGGCAATTTCCCGGCACTTGCAATACAATTCAGCTGCGTTTGACTTTAGAGTTCCTCGCAGTATTCAGTTTCTCCGCTTACCCGGCGCGTGACCTGCCTGCAGAAGAACCCTTCCAAAGTTTCAGCGCTATATCACACAAAGGAACATAGCAATACCATGGAAACAGGAACAGTGAAGTGGTTTAACGATGCCAAAGGCTACGGTTTCATCAGCCGCCAGAACGGCGAAGATGTATTTGTGCACTTCTCGGCCATTCAGGCGAGCGGCTTCCGCAGCCTGCAAGAAGGTCAGCAGGTGCAGTTTGACGTGGTCAAAGGCCCGAAGGGCTGGCAGGCCGAGAACGTGAAGGGTGCCTAAACCACTTCGCAGTTGACAATTTAAAAAGAGGCGGCCAGGGATGGCCGCCTTTTGATTTTTGCGATAAAAGATGTCTGATGATCTCACGGCTTGGCATCGCGGATCAAAACCACATCCGAGTCGGTATGGCCGCGCACTAGCCCAAGCTGCTTCCCATCGAATGACCAGTGGAAGTCGTAAATGCGTTCGGAAGTGAAGTCGGTAATCTGTTTTCCCTTCGATCCATCCAGCGGCTGCAGCCATAGATTATCGACACCGCCCTCGCGCGTGGGATAGACGACGGCTTTGCCGTCATGGCTGAAGCGAATAAGCCCGAGGCGTAGCCTCTCAAAATCCAGTTTTTTCGTTTGTCCGGTCTCGGTGTTCACCAGCACTAGCGTGTCCTTGTGCCCCAGGGCGTGTTCGAGAGTGGCAAATGCGGCCCATTTTCCATCTGGGGAGACATCGAATTGGCTATCGCTGATGGCGAGGTTTGAGACTGTCTGCGGAGTGCCGCCGTCGATTGCGACGCGCGCCAGAGTCGCTTCATCTTTTTGATCGATGTAGTATGCCCAGCGGCTATCGCCCGAGCAAAGCGGCAGAGTGTCGCGCTTGCCGGTCGTCAGCTGTTTCAAGTTGCCTCCCGATGCATCGGCGCGCCAGATATTAACATCGCCCGCAGTGCCCGGGGAAAGAAGTTCAAATACTGTGTAACGGCCATTGGCGCAGGCCGAAAAGTCCCCGGCTGTTTTTCCTTCTTCAGGCGTGGTGGCGCTTTTGTTTCCGGTTGCGGGATCGATGCGAGTGAGCACGTTTCCCTGATCGCCGATCAATTGACCGTCAGCGGTCCAGCTGAAATTTGTATTCGCACGCGCGGCTCCCACCGCATGGGCTTGTGCGGCGGGTCCCGGCGTCACAAACAAGTTCCATCGTTCCTCGCTCAGAATGGTGACCAGCGTGAGACCGTTTGCTGCAATACTCACATCAGAGTACGTATTCGTGTCGTGCGTGATCGGAGAAACTTTCGCTTCGGGGTAAGAAACGAATGCGATTTGTGCCTGATGCAGATTAGTTTTGTCATGGAGCAGGCCAAGCAACCCGCTGCCGTTTGGCATCCAGGTTGGAGACGCAAAAAAATCCTCTTGCCCTTTGAAGAACGGCTCTTTCCTCCCGCTGGCGACATCCACCGAGACCAATCCCTCGACGTATCCCGCATGCAGTTCGTTACATATGATCGTCTTTCCATCGGGAGACCACGCCGGGGAGGATAGTCCCTCCGCCATCGAACCGCTGGTCAAGCCCTTCTCCTGGGAGTCGCCACCATCGACCGGACGAACGATGAGCTGATATTTTCCCTCCTCGGGATTGTCGTAACGCATGAAGGCTACTTTTTTGCCGTCCGGAGAAAAAGTAATATTCGAATCCACATCTTCGGCAAGTTTTTGCGGAGAACCGCCGAGCAGCGCCGAACGGTACAAGAATTTCAGTTCCGGATTTCCCGGATCGCTGCGCACAAAATAGAAATAATTTCCGTCCGGAGAAAAAAGCAGGCCGTTGTAATAGACGTCGGCTGGAGGTTGCACTTGAGTATTGCTGTTTGTAGGAACGTTTCTCAGCCATAAACTTGCCAGACCGTTCTTCCTCATCAAACTCAGAATATATTTGCCATCCGGAGAGATCGCGGCGAGAACCGCATCTCCCGTGTCGGTCACCTTGGTGACGGAAATATCCTGGAACGGAGCGCTACGGGTGCGTGCGATGAAGCCGTAGATTCCGTACCCTGCCGCCGCCATCAACACGAGCACGATTGCAGCGATGAAGCCGGTGCCGAGCTTGTTTTGGCGAACAGCGGTGATTACCGCGGAGCTGCTGGAGCTTCGCTGCGCCGGTGCGCGCTCAGCAGACACGGAAGGAGAGGACGCCACAACCGGAATTGCCCCTCCGCTGATCGGGGGCGCCTGGGCGGGTTTGCGCCCGGATTCCACATCCCGTTTCAATCGTTTCAGATCACCGCGCAAATCGGCCGCGGATTGATAGCGCAAGTCGCGCTCTTTTTCGAGCGCCTTGCCAATAATCTCGTCAAGTTTAGGCGGCAGCGCAGGGTTCAATTGCTGCGCGGGAACAGGGTCAAGTTCAAGAATGGCATGAAAAATTACGGCCGACGTGGCGCCGGAGAAAGGCAGGCGTCCGGTCGCCATCTGGTAGATCACTACCCCCAAAGAGAAGAGGTCGCTGCGGGCGTCGATCTGTTCGCCACGCGCCTGCTCTGGTGACATGTAAGCGATCGTCCCCACGGTCGCGCCCGGGCTTGTCAGGTGCAATGCTCCCGGCGAATCCAGCGTCGCTCCGATGGTTTCCATCGCCATCTCCGGACGCGCCAGTTTGGCGAGGCCGAAGTCCAGCACTTTCACTTGTCCACGCTGCGTAATAAATATGTTCGCCGGCTTGATGTCGCGATGGATGATGCCCTTGGCATGCGCGGCATCGAGTGCATCCGCGAGTTGAATACTCCACTCCAGCAATCGGTCGAGCGGCGCGCCTCCCGGGCCGAGACGACGATCCAGAGTTTCGCCTTCCAGCAACTCCATCGCAATAAACGACTGCTCGTGTTCGCCCTGAAGCTGCGCCTTCTCGACCGCATAAATCGTGCAGATATTGGGATGGCTCAGAGCCGAAGCGGTGCGGGCCTCAAGCAAAAAACGATCCAAGGCGTTTTGATCTCGGGAAAGTTGCGGGGGAAGAAACTTGAGAGCGACGCGCCGTCCCAGATGAAGATCTTCAGCCTCGTAAACAATACCCATCCCGCCGCTGCCGAGCTGGCCGGTAATGCGGTAATGCGAGATAGTTTGCCCAATCATGGATGGATAGCAGAAAGTTATCTTAGGAGGGATAACGATAGCAGTCAAACCGGCGAGCAGCTGGATTAGGCTGGGGACGCCTGTTCCGCGACGCTGACGGAATCAAAGAAATTAAAAAACTGCTCGACCCGCGTTACCTTCAGCGCGTTGTGGATGCGCTCGCTCACCCCAACCAGCGCCAAACTTCGGCCACCATGCTGACGCGTCACGTAGGCGCCCACGAGTGCTCCAATGCCGGCCGAGTCCACATAAGGGACGTTGGTGAAATCAATAATCAGAGAGCGTGAAGTATCGGCACGGACCGTGGCTTGAAACTGAAACATCGTGGTCATCACCAGTGGGCCGTTCAGGCTGAGAATGCGCTGTCCAGGCTGCGTTCCGGGTTGGTCTTCGATGCGAAGGGAGTCTTGAGGCATCGCAAGATATTAACGCCTCGGTTACCTTACGTTTGTTAACGTAGCGTTAATTTCTGGCAGATCGCGTTCGATTTAGAGAGCCGCCGCCTGTTCGCGGCGACGTGCCTGGATTTCAATGTAGACATTCACCAGAGAAACTGCCGCCGGTGTCACTCCGGGAATCCGCGAGGCCTGCGCCAGCGTGCGTGGCTGGACATGGCTCAATTTTTCCCGCACCTCGCGAGAAAGCCCGCTGACCGAGTGGTAATCGAACCAGCCAGGGATCGCGCGCTGCTCCGACTTCTTCATCCGCTCCATGGCACGCTGCTGCTGCAGCAAATAGCCTTCGTACTTGATCTCCGTCTCCACCGACTTGAGTTCATTGCGAATTTCGGAAGAAAGTGCAACCGAGTCTTCACGCTGATTCCCGCGGGCTCCTTGTCTCTCAAAGAAATCAGGATCTAACTGGCGAAGAACGGGAACAAGCTGCTCGATCGTGATCTCGGGACGCTTCAGTAATTGCGCGTAGCTTTGACCAAGGGCGGAACTCCAGTCGTTCCCCATCAATTGATCGTCCAGCATCGCCGTCGACAACTTCGTCTTTTCAAGAAGCTGCTTCATTTTCCCGAGCCGCTCTTGCTTGGCCTTAAAATCTTCCCACGCAGCATCCGAGATCAGGCCCACACGGCGGCCGTGGGGGGTGAGCCGCCGGTCGGCATTGTCCACACGTAAGTGCAGTCGGAATTCGGCGCGCGACGTGAACATTCGGTAGGGTTCGTTCGTGCCTTTCGAAATTAAGTCGTCGATCAGAATCGCGGTATACGCCTCCGTACGGTCGAGGATCAGCTGTGGCTGCATCTTCACTTGCAAGGCCGCATTGATGCCCGCCATCAAACCCTGGCAAGCCGCTTCTTCATAGCCGGACGTGCCGTTGATCTGTCCTGCCAGAAACAGGTTGGCAATTTTTTTCGCTTGCAGAGTGCGCTGCAGTTCGGTGGGATCGATGGAATCGTATTCAATGGCATAGCCCGGACGCAGCATCTCCGCCTTCTCGAGCCCGGGAATCGACTTCAAAATCTCCATCTGCACTTCCACCGGCAACGATGTGCTCATGCCGTTGACATAAATCTCGTGCGTGTTCAATCCCTCAGGTTCGAGGTAGAGCTGGTGCATTTCCTTGTCGGGAAACTTCACGATCTTGTCTTCGATCGACGGACAATAACGCGGACCGATCGACTGAATCTGCCCGCTGTACATGGGCGAGCGATGCACATTTTCGCGGATGATGCGATGCGTCTCCGCCGAAGTCCACGCAATGTAGCAGTGAACTTGCGAATCGTGATGTGCGACTCGCTTGGTGCGGAAGCTGAACGGAGTGGGGTCGACATCGCCCGGCTGCACCGTGAAACGCGACCAGTCAATGCTGCGGCCGTCGAGCCGGGGCGGCGTGCCCGTCTTGAGCCGGCAACCGCGCAGCCCCAGCTTTTTCAAAGACTCGCCGAGCAAAACCGCATTGGGCTCGCCAGAGCGCCCAGCGGGATATTGCTGTTCGCCGCAGTGAATCAATCCATTAAGAAATGTCCCGGTGGTGATGATGACAGCTTGAGAGCCGACGGTGCGGCCATCGCGCAATGTGACGCCTAGAACTTTCCGTGGAGCGGGAGATCCCTCGCTGCGCTCAGGATGACAAAGGCTTCGCTCAGGATGGCGAGTTTGATCGTCTTCAACGATCAGATTTGCCACTTCCGCCTGCTTGATCTTGAGATTCGGCTCCGACTCCAGCACTTCGCGCATTTTGAGCCGGTAAGCTTGCTTGTCGCACTGTGCCCGCGGCGACCAGACCGCTGGTCCGCGCGAGGTGTTGAGCAGCCGGAACTGGATGCCGACCGCATCCGTAATCTCGCCCATGATGCCGCCGAGCGCATCCACTTCGCGGACGAGGTGTCCCTTCGCGATGCCGCCGATCGCCGGATTGCACGACATCTGCGCGATCAGATCGACATTCAACGTATAAAGCGCGGTCTTCAAACCCATGCGCGCCGCGGCCATTGCGGCTTCGCATCCGGCATGGCCCGCGCCGACAACCACTACATCGAATTGTTCCGTGAACTGCATGTATTTAAAACAGCCCAATCCGCGGGGGCGTTGGCTTTCTCTTCATTCTAGCAAGTCACTCGCTTCGGTGATCGCGCCACTTGCCGCTGGGCGGGCTCGCCCGTATATTATTGAGTCAGCCTAGAATGTGAGGGGAGCCATGAACAGCACTCAGTTTTTCGTGCAACTGGAGGCGTCGATCGCCAAATACGACCTACTCTGCCATCCGTTTTACAAAGCGTGGGCAGCCGGCGAACTCACGCGAGAGGATTTGCGCGAATATGCTCGGCAATATTTCCCCCACGTCGAGGCCTTTCCCTCCTACCTGGCCGAGTTCGCTCTTCGTCTGGAGGATGGGGAGTTGCGCCGCGCTGTTTTAGCCAACATGGTTGACGAAAAAGGGACCCCAGGTGGATCGGGCAAGGATTCCGTGCCTCACGCCGCGCTTTGGCTCGATTTTGCCGAAGGGATGGGATCGCGGCGAGACCTGCAGTGGCACTTACCGGTCACGCAGGTTCGCGAACTGACAAAGCACTTCCACAAAATAGCCAGTGAAGGTACTGCCGAAGAGGCGCTGGCCGCGTTCTACGCGTACGAATCTCAGGTCCCGCGCGTCGCCCAAGAAAAAGAGCGGGGATTGCGCGAGATGTACGGCGCTGACGATAAGACTTGCGGCTACTTTGCGCTGCACACGACCGCAGACATTTACCACTCGAACGTTTGGCGCATGCAACTGGAAAAGCGCGTGGAAGCGAATCCGAAAACGGCGAAAGCTGCCTTGGCCGCCGCCGAAAACGCAGCCAGAATGTTGTGGCAGGCTCTGGACGGAATTGAAGCCGCGCGTTTGGCGCACGCTTAGTCAAAAGATGGCTAAAGAAATTCCGATTGGCGCACGGGGTGAAGCTCGCGAGACTGTCGAGTTCAAACACACCCTGACCGCGCACCACCCTGAGTTGCCCGCGGTTTATTCCACGCCCGACATGATTCGCCTGATGGAGACTGCCGCTTTCCTCGCGCTGCAACCCTATTGCGAAGGCGACGAGATTACCGTCGGAACAGCCATCAATATCGAGCACCGTGCTGCAAGTGGAATCGGCTCACACATTCAGGCCGAGGCCGTCCTAGAGTCATTTGACGGGCGCTTCTATCTTCTGCGCGTGAGCGCCCGGGATGATGTTCAGGAAATTGGCCGGGGAACGGTTGGCCGAGCGGTAGTAAGCGTCGGGAAATTCATGAAAAGATCTCAGCCGAGAAAACCTAATTCTGCACTCTGAAAATCCCTCGCACCAGTGCCATGCAAACAATTTAAAATTTGAAAATGGTTCAACAACAAGCAAAAGCGGCGGCCTTTCGGGTTCTGCACTCGGGCAAAGAAATTCTGCTTCTGCCCAATGTTTGGGACGTGGCCAGCGCACGTGTCATCGAAGAGGGCGGCTTCAAAGCAGTTGCTACCAGCAGCGCCGGCATCGCCTTCTCGCTCGGATATCCTGACGGCCAGATTATTCCGCGGGAGGAAATGCTGGCCGTCATCGCCCGCATTGCAAGGGCCGTCCGCGTTCCAGTTACGGCGGACGTGGAAGCGGGATATGGAAAATCACCGGAAGATGCTGGCCGGACCGCGCGCGCAGTCATCGACGCGGGGGCAGTTGGCATGAATCTTGAAGATGCCGTCGCGGACTCGACCGCCGCGCTCGTTGAATTGCCTCACCAGGTGGAAAAGATACATGCGGTTCGCGAAATGGCGAACCGTTTGAGAATTCCACTTGTGCTCAACGCCAGAACGGATGTGTACCTCCTGCAGATCGGAGATCCGGCGAAGCGCTACGACGAGACGGTTCGTCGACTCAGCGCTTTTCGCGACGCCGGAGCAGATTGCGTTTTCGTGCCGGGACTGCGGGATGCGCCCATCATCGGGCGTCTGGTAGCGGACTTAAAATGCCCGGTCAACGTTCTTGCCGGACCAGGTTCTCCTTCGGTGCCGGAACTGTTCAAGCTGGGCGTGGCCCGAGTCAGTCTGGGCTCGGGTCCAATGCGCGCTGGCCTGGGCCATTTGCGCCGCATTGCGGAGGAAGTGCGAACCAAGGGCACGTACTCCAATCTAGAAGATTCTCCCTCGCACGCCGAGATGAATCGCATGATGGGGCGGAAGCCGCGCTGACGAATGGGAAGCCAATCCTGATCGGTGTCATCTCCGACACGCATGGATTGCTGCGCGTGGAAGCAATCGAGGCTCTGCGCGGATCGCATTACATCATTCATGCTGGAGATGTTGGAGCGCCCGAGATCCTCGATCAGCTTAGCGCTATCGCTCCAGTCACTGCGGTTCGCGGCAACATCGACAAAGGCGTGTGGGCGCAAAAGTTACCCGACGCTGAAGTGCTCGAAATAGGCGGGATTTCCATCTATCTGCTGCACGATCTGGCGCACTTGGATCTCAATCCTGCGGCCGCCGGTTTCGCGGCCGTCATCAGCGGCCACACTCATGTTCCGAAACAAGAGATGCTCAACGAAGTGCTCTACTTCAATCCCGGAAGCGCTGGGCCGCGCCGGTTCAAACTGCCGGTCAGCATCGGCAAGGTAGTTGTGGAAGATGGTTCGGTGCGGGGCGAACTACTGCAACTGGAAGTGATCCAGTCCTAATCGCGATTCCCGCTGCATTGTTACAATCGCACACAATGTCGATCGATTTCAGAATCGATGCGCGCTCTGGCGGAGCGCGCGAAGGCCGCCTGCTCACACCTCATGGTGAGATCGAAACCCCTGTGTTCATGCCCGTGGGAACGGCGGCCACTGTGAAAGCTGTGCCGCAAGACGTTCTCGAAGACCTCGGCGTCCAGATTCTTCTCGGCAATACCTATCATCTCTACTTGCGGCCGGGAGTGGAGACCGTCCGGAATTTCGGCGGACTCCATGGATTCATGTCATGGCCGCGGGCGATCCTTACCGATTCCGGCGGCTTCCAGGTTTTCAGTCTGAACGAACTGCGCAAAGTCACCGAAGAAGGGGTCACATTTCGCTCGCATCTCGACGGCTCATCCCACTTCTTCAGCCCGGAAAATTCCATGGCAGCCCAGATCGGCCTGGGTGCTGACATCATCATGGCGTTTGACGAGTGCACGGAATACCCCGCCGACGCAGCTCGCACGAAAGCTTCGATGGAATTGACTTTACGTTGGGCAGAACGCAGCAAGAAGTATTTTGAAGAGCATCAACATGAAGTACCGTGGGGCAGAAACGAAAATGTGAAGACAGCTTGCATACCCATGTGGGGACAGCCGTCCCCGGCTGTCCTTCAGGCCGAAGGCCTGATTCTTCTGCCGGCATCGAGATAACTGAATCAAAACCAATCGAGCTTCGCTCGACCGGACAGGCGGGGGCGGCTGTCCCCACATGGACTGATAAGACTCAAACCCTCTTCGGCATCGTCCAAGGCGGCATGGACTTGCCTCTGCGAAAAGAATCCGCCGAACGCACCGTCGGAATCGGATTCCCCGGCTATGCCATCGGCGGTCTAAGCGTTGGGGAACCGCGGCAGCGTACCCGCGAAGTGGTCGAAGCCACTCTCGAACACCTGCCCGCCGACAAGCCTCGTTACCTGATGGGAGTGGGCACGCCGGAGGAAATTGCGGAGTACGCTCGCCTAGGCGTCGATATGATGGATTGCGTTTTACCCACCCGCGCTGCTCGCCATGGCTTGCTGTTTACCTCGGAAGGAAGACTCTCCATCAAGCAGGCGCGCTATGCCCAGGATGCCGATCCGCTCGACCCTGATTGCGGCTGCCGCGTGTGCCAGCGTTACTCCCGAGCATATCTGCGGCATCTTTTTGCTTCGAATGAAGTGCTGGCGCAGGTCCTGAACACAGTCCACAACCTGAGTTTCTACCTTGACACTATGCGGCGCGTGCGTCATTCTATTCGACTTGGGGAAGAGTCCCGTTTTCTCTAGCGTCTGGTCTCGCGGAAAAGCCGTGACCTCATGGAAGGACCTCCCCGGATTCAAGCCTGGGCAGTGAAGCCCGAGTAGTTGGTGTTCCGGCCGGAATCGATTGAGCATCCCCGTCGTGAAAATGACAGGCTTGCGGCGCTGGTAGGTGCGCGCCGCGGCTCGCGGACTAGGCTTCTTGAGGTTCGTAAGCAGTACGTTCGTGAGCGAGCAGTAAAAATAGTCTGGTTGGTACATCTTTGGCGAATATGCACTTTTTCTTAGCATTGCAGGCGAGTGGCGGCGGCATGGGCTGGTTAAGTGTCGCTCCACTGATCTTTATTTTTGGCATTTTTTACTTTCTGCTGATTCTTCCCCAGCAGCGCCGGCAAAAAAAATGGACGGCCATGCTCGATAGCCTGAAAACTGGCGACAAGGTCGTGACCAGCGGTGGTCTGCGGGGAACGATCATGGCGCTCAAAGATGATTCCGTTCACCTGCGGGTTCCTCCCAACAATATCGTTTTAGAAGTGACCAAAGCCTCCGTAACCCAGGTTACGACTACGGAAGAAGAAACTAAAACCAAATAAAGCGGCATAATTTAAGCATTTGGATTTCGTTCCATCATGAATAAGAATCTCCTCTGGAAACTAATAGCTATCCTTGGCGTCCTGCTCGTTTTTTTGTTTGGGATCTTTGGCATTCCCCAAAGCTTTTCCGGTCAAGGCTTGCTCTCCGCCATGACCAACCGCATTCATTTGGGCCTGGATTTGCGTGGTGGAACTCACTTGATCCTGCAAGTGCAGGTAAATGACGCGATCAATGTGGACTCCGACAATGCGGTGGAGGTCCTCAAAGAGCAGCTCAACAAGCGCAAGATCGCGTTCGCGGATATTTCCAAGCCAGACCCGCAGAACAACCCTGACAAGATCGTGATCAAGGGCGTTCCGGCGGAGGGTCGTAAGGATCTGCTGGATATCGCGAACGATCGCCTGCCTGAATACAATCTGACTTCCGGAGCGGACAATAGCTGGACGCTCGTGATGAAGCCGCAGATTCTCAGCGATCTGAAGAACAAGGCGGTCACCCAGGCCATTGAGACCATCCGCAACCGTATTGATTCTTTGGGAGTGAGCGAACCGACGATTCAGGAGCACGGTCTCGGTCAGTATCAGATTCTGGTGCAGTTGCCCGGCGTGGACGATCCGGCCCGGGTGAAGGACATTATGCAGTCCACCGCCATGCTTGAAATCAAGCAAGTCATGGGCGGGCCTTATCCTAGCGAGCAGGCTGCCATGCAGGATAAGGGCGGAGTTTTGCCGCCGGACGCGATTCTGCTGCCCGGACACGGCGCTCCTGGAGCACCTGCCGACGAGCAAGCCTGGTACCTGGTCTCGCGGGTTTCTGCGGTCAGGGGCAAAGATTTGCGGGATGCGCAGCCCAGCACCGACCAGAACGGCCAGCCGAATGTGCGCTTCCAACTGACAGGCGAGGGCGGCCAGCGTTTCTATAATTTCACCTCCGCGCATGTCGGTGACAGCCTTGCCGTCGTGCTCGACAACAAAGTTCAGGAAGTCGCCAACATTAAAGAAGCCATCCGCGATACGGGTGAAATCAGCGGCGGCAGCATGAGCCAGCAGCAGGCCAAAGATCTCTCGATGATCCTGCGTTCGGGCGCCTTGCCCGCAGGCATAAAGTATCTGGAAGAGCGCACCGTCGGGCCGTCTCTGGGCACCGACTCGATCCGCGCCGGGGTTCGCGCCGCCGTGGTCGGCATGCTCGCGGTGCTGATCTTCATGCTGATCTACTATCGTGCGGCCGGCATTAATGCCGACATTGCGCTGCTCCTGAATCTCATCATCCTGCTCGGCTTCATGGGTTACTTCGAAGCAGTGTTAACGCTGCCTGGAATTGCTGGAGTGATTCTCACCGTCGGTATGGGTGTCGATTCCAACGTGCTGATTTTCGAGCGCATTCGCGAAGAGTTACGCAACGGCAAGACGCCGCCATCCGCGGTGGATCAGGGGTTCAGCCACGCCTGGATCACGATCGTAGATACTCACGTCACCACCATCGTTTCGGCGGCCATTTTGTTCCTGTTCGGAACCGGACCGGTAAAGGGATTCGCCGTGACCCTAACATTCGGTCTGCTGGCGAATTTGTTCACGGCGGTGTTCGTTTCGCGCGTGATCTTTGACTGGGTTCTGAGCCGGAAGCAACGCGGCGACGCGTTGAGCATTTGAGAAATTTGGAAACTAGGTACTTTAGGAATTTAGTAATTTAGAAACACGCCACTGCGGGATTGTTTTTGGTTTTTGATTACGAAATTACTAAATTGCCCAATTACTCAATTCATTTATAAATCGGATAAGAGGTAAGCCTGGTGGAGTTCTTTCGCAATACCAACATCGATTTTCTTGGAAAGAAATGGTATTTCCTCGCCTTCTCGCTGGTGTTCAGCGTGGCCGGCATCTTTTCCATGTTGTTCTGGCACGGCATCCCCTACGGCGTGGATTTCCGTGGCGGCACGCTGGTATACGTCAAGTTCTCACACACGCCAAACGACAACGCGTTGCGCGCCGCGATGGACCATACTGGCCTGCACAATGCCAAGATTCAACGCTTCGACCAGCCCTCCTATAACGAAGTGCTGATTGACCTCGACGTGCAGGAGACCAGCGAACAGGCGCTCGATCGCGGTAAAACCCGCATCATTGAAGCTCTGGAGACTAACGCTCCTGCGGGAAAGCAAGACCTGAACAATGCCAGTTCTTTGGCCATCAAGAACTTTTTGATGGATAAAGACCCGATGCATCTAGGCTCCGACGCCGATCAAAAATACACCCTACAGGCTCAGGCAATTGTCGACGCTAGGGACAAGGGGCATGGCGGAGTGCTGACTTCGTTCGATGAGCTGAAGGGCTCGGTCGACCCCTCCGTAATAGCCTCCCTGTCGGATGGATTCTTCCTATCAGACTTCAGCGTGCGCAATGTCGAGATCGTCGGACCTCAGGTCGGAGCGCAATTGCGCCGGCAGGCTTTACTCGCAACCGCCTATTCCCTCGCTGGGATGCTTATCTACCTGGGATTCCGCTTTGAATGGATCTACGGCGTTGCCGCCGTAGTCACGGTGTTTCACGATACCCTGATCACCGTGGGTGCGTTCTCGTTGCTTAACAAAGACATCTCCCTCACCGTGATCGCCGCCATTCTCACCCTGATTGGTTACTCTAATAACGACACGATCGTGGTATTTGACCGCATCCGGGAAAATATTAAACTCATGCGGCGAGAGAAACTGGCAGACGTCGTCAACCGGAGCATTAACCAGACTTTAAGCCGAACCATCTTGACAGCCGGGCTGACCTTCCTTACAGTGCTTGCACTCTATTTGTTCGGCGGCGAGGTGCTTCGCGGGTTCAGCCTCGCACTGGTCATCGGCATCCTGATCGGGACGTATTCGTCGATTGCCATTGCCGCACCAATCTTGGTGGCCTATCAGGATTGGCGGATCAGTAAAGGCAAGCGCCCTGCGGCGATGCCCGTCCGGGCCAAGTAATCGCCCGGATAGCGTTGTGCGCGGATTTGTGATACGCCTTTGTTTGGTTCTGTGTTAATCGCCGGGAAGGGCTGATTTGGCCTCGTCCTGCGGTGGGAGTAGGTTTTGGGAGCAAAGTGGAGTCCGTCGGTGTCTAAGTTCACGTAGGCTCTGAGCAGGGAGAAACGACTATGTTTGAAGATAGCCTTCTGGAATCCGGTGGCAGGCTGAAAACCAAGCGGGGGCGAACCACAACCTTCGCGATCTTTCTTGAGATAATTCTCATTGGCGTCATGGTGCTGATGCCCCTCATCTTCACTGAAGCTCTACCCAAGCAACAGCTGATGACGTTCCTGGTTGCTCCGCCTCCTCCCCCTCCACCGCCTCCACCTGCCGCTGCCCCCGTCCATGTCGTGCACCAGATTCAGACCGATATTGTGAATGGCGCGCTCCGTACGCCGACCAAGATTCCGCAAAAGATTCAGATGATTAAAGAAGACGAAGCTCCGCCGCAGATGGCGTCGGCCGGTGTAGTCGGTGGCGTACCGGGGGGCATTCCGGGCGGCCAGATGGGAGGCGTGATTGGCGGAATCATCAGCTCCACTCCCGTGGCCGTGCCCAAGGTGGCAGCTCCGCAGCGCGTTCGCGTTTCTGCAGGCGTTACCGCTGGCCTACTAGTTCGGAGAGTGAATCCCGTTTATCCGCCTTTGGCGAGGCAGGCTCGCATCTCAGGCCAGGTTCTGCTGAGGGCGGTGATCAGCAAGGACGGCTCCATCGAAAACCTCTCGCTGGTAAGTGGGCATCCAATGCTGGCTCCTGCGGCGATCGAAGCCGTGAAGCAGTGGAAGTATAAGCCGTATCTGCTCAACGGCGAGCCCGTGGAAGTGGATACTGAAATACAAGTTAACTTCACTCTTGCCGGCGGCTAGCCGCGGTCGAGTGACAGAATGCATTTGGCGGTGAATGATTGAAAACGGCCTTCCCCTTCCCACCTTGTACCGTGGCCGGGAGAGACCTTCTGGCGAAACCGTGTTTTTGAGGCGTAACCCGTTATCGTAAGGTCCGCATAGGAAGGCCCGGTTGATGCCGAATGTCGATTTTCTGGAAGCCTCAATCGGCTTCTTGTCGCCGAATTTGACAGTAGTCTTCGATTTTGCATCAAAGTCTAAGAAGTTTTGAGGAGGGAAAAGCAACTCATGTTAGCTAACTTTGCCGTAGCAGCATTTCATCATGTTCCCCGGGTAGCCACTTGGATTGTGCAAGAGGGTGGCGCAGTGGGTTGGGATCCGATTTCGCTCTGGAAGCAGATGGGTATCATTGCGAAGATCGTGGTCATCATCCTGTTTATTATGTCGGGTTGGTCGATCGGCGTCATGATTGACCGCGCCATGGCATACAACGCGGCCCGCAAGCAGTCCCGCGCATTCGCTCCCGCAGTTGCTGGAGCTCTGCGCGATGGCCGCATCGACGAGGCCATCAAAGTTGCCGAGCGCAACAAGAAGAGCCATCTGGCGAAGGTTGTCACGGCTGGCTTGATGGAATTCAAAGCGCACCAGGATTCTCCTGGCGCTATCCCCGGCGAAACTATTGAAGCCTCCAAGCGCGCTCTGGAGCGCACAGAAGCCATCGTCCATGCCGAACTGAAGCGCGGACTCGGCGGTCTGGCCACCATCGGTTCGACAGCTCCCTTCGTGGGACTGTTCGGCACCGTGATGGGCATTCTGAACGCCTTCAAAGGTATTTCCGAGCAGAAGGCTACCGGTCTGGGCGCGGTCGCAGGCGGCATTTCGGAAGCGCTGGTGACCACCGCTTTCGGTCTGCTGGTCGCAATTCCCGCCGTCATGATGTTCAACTACCTCACCGGCCGCGTTGAAGCGTTCGATGTGGAGATGGACAATTCGTCGAGCGAACTGATCGACTACTTCCTGAAGCGGCGCGACGTTCGCCGTTCCTAGGTCCAGTTGGTAGGGCCGGACTTCGTTTGAGTTGCTTCGTCCGGCGCCGGATCGATTTCCGGCGCCGGGCTTCCCTCTCACGCGAACGCCGTGGAAGTAATGGAGATTCACACTATGTCAATGGCAAAACGAAATGAAGGCGCCAAGGTTAACTCCGACATCAATGTAACCCCGATGGTCGATGTGATGCTGGTGCTTCTGATTATCTTCATGGTAATCACTCCGATGCTGCAAAAGGGCATCAGCGTGGACATGCCGAAAGTTAACAACCCCACGCCTATGGCGGATGCGGATAAGGAAGATGCCCTTCTGGTATCTATCATGCGCGACGGGACTATCTACTTCGGCACCGACAAAATCGCCGTGGACAGTTTGACCGGGAAGGTAAAGGACCGCCTGGCCAATCGGACCGACAAACGTGTCTACGTCAAGGCAGACGCTCGTGCCCACTACGGGAACGTAGTCCAGGTCGTGGACGCGGTTCGCGCCGCGGGCGTGGATGATCTAGGCTTGCTTACCGATCAGCGGAAAAGCACTCCAAACGCTCCGCCTCCGGCCCCGGCGACCGGGCAATGAAGCAAGTGAGATTAAGAGGAGATCGATTATGAGTATGGCAATGGGAAGTGGCGGAGGCCAGAGCGCAAATATTAACGTCACTCCGCTGATTGACGTGCTACTGGTGCTGCTCATCATCTTCATGGTGATCACGCCGCTTACCCCAAAGGGTCTGGATGCCTTAGTTCCTCAGCCGCCTCCGCCAAACGCGCCAAAAAACAACACACCCGACCGCACCATCGTGGTGCAGCTTATCGACCGCGGTGCCGGCCAGGATCCAGGTTTGAAAATCAATCAGGAAGATGCTACGTGGGACAATCTGCAGGGCCGTCTGGCTGACATCTACAAAACCCGCGCCGAAAAAGTGATGTTCGTAAAGGGCGATGATGCTATCCCTTTCGCAGACGTAGCGAATGTGATCGACATCGCGCATGCCGCGGGAGTTGATAAAGTTGGTCTGATTACGGCGAAAATTGAGGCAGGCGGCTAAACGCCAGCCGAAGTTTTGCAAGCGCCCGGAATAGGCTTAACCGCTTCAGTCGCGCACGGGAACTAAGGTTCCCGTGCCGCGTTCATGTTGGAGCGTTGTGCCCATCGCTTGTCAAATTGCTGTCTCTGGGCCTAGGATGCTGTGGCAAGGGAGACTTATACCGCAATGAATAAATCGATTCGACTGTTGACGCTGGCGGCCACGATGCTGGCGATCCTATCTTCCCTGGGCTGCAGCAAACTGCGCGCCCGCGACCAGCTCAACAAGGGCGTTACCGCATTCAAGAATGCAAAGTTCGAAGAAGCCATCGACCATTTCCAGCAAAGCGCGGCCCTGGACCCATCCCTGATTAACGCCAAAATGTATCTGGCCACCGCCTACGCTCAGCAATACATTCCCGGCGCCGATACGCCAGAGAACAACAAAATGGCGGAAGAAGCGATCAAGCAATACCAGGCTGTGCTCGACATGAATGCGCCCCGCGATCAAAAAGAAAACGCCGCCAAGGGTATCGCTTCCCTTTACTACAACATGAAGAAGTTCGACGACGCCAAGAAGTACAATCATATGGTTTCTGATATCGATCCGAATGATCCCGATCCTTACTACTCGATCGGCGTCATCGATTGGGCCGAGTGCTACGCTCCGCGCATGGAAGAGCGCGCCAAACTTGGCATGAAGCCGGATGAGAATCTGAACCCCAAGAACAAAGATCAGAAAAAGGTCTGCGACGAACTCAAGACGAAGAACATGCCCACGATTCAGGAGGGTATCGACAATCTGAATAAAGCAATCCAGCTTCGTCCGGATTACGACGACGCGATGGCTTATCTGAATCTGATGTACCGCGAAAAGGCCGACGTAGAGTGCGACGACCTAGCCGCCCGGCAAGAAGATCTCAAAACTGCTGATAATTGGGTCGATAAGACTCTGGCCACCAAGAAGGCCAAGGCCGAGAAGCAGCCCGGACAACAAGGCATCACCATGGATCAGCCGAAATAGAATTCGCTTCGGTAAGAAAAGAGAGGGCGGACATTTTTGTCCGCCCTTTTTTATCTACCACGAAACAGCGCCGAGGTAATTCGACAACCCGAGTCAATCCCGGCTAGATCTTCTCGGTTTTGTCGTCGTACTTCACCACACCATTCTGCTGGTTTTGCCGCGTCACGTCGTCATTCGTATAGGTCCGCTTGGCAGGCCTAGCCTTACTCGCGGCCGCTGGTTGCTGCGAGGCGCCAATAAAGACCCAAGCCGGCTGAGCCTGCTGTTCGCCGTTCATTTCTTGCCCTGGCTCCATGCCCCGCATCATGTGACCGTGCTCTGGCATCATGTGCCCGTGCGCCATCTGGTTTTCCGCTTCCATGCGTAGCATCCCGCGCTCGCGCTCGGGACGGTTTTCAGCTTCGAATTCACGCATTCCCCGCTCCCGCCCATGATGATCCGGTCCGGCTGTGATGGGAGAAATGATCGGAGTCTGCCCGCCGGAATACCATACGGGCACAGTGTAAACTGCGTCCGTGTCGCCGGAGATTTCGGAGAGCGTGGAATTAGTTGCGCCCGCAATCAGCCCGCCAGTGGCGTTGGTAGCCCCCACTGGATTTGGAGAAAACGTCGTTAGCGCCAGGCTCGGCGTCGTAATCAGTGGAACATAGGGACCGCAACCATACGGACAATACCCCGGAACGCCGCGCCAATCCTGCCCGTAGCTTAAAACTGACAACAGAAGAACAGAACCCAGTACAGCAAACTTGCTCATAAAACCTCCCGGAAGACTTACTCTGCCTATCTTGCAGCAGATACCATGCCACTAGCGCTCTACCAACCTGGGATTGATATCTACGCCATTTTGGTTGTTTTAACGACAGTTCGAAACGGGCCAGGGCGTTGACGAGTGCAAAGACTTGCGCCAAAGTCGCAGGGAATTGTTTAGTCATTGCACTTTCGCGGATCAAGGCTTGCTGTAGACTTGCACTTCCACTTGGGAGAATTGCGCCTTTTCCAGCCTGGGGAAAGACTCGCCCAGAATTCGATTCAGCATCAAGGTGGTGGGATCGGGATGCCCGTACGCTTCGTTGCTCATAAGCACGACCCACACCCGAGAGTAGCGACCCGGGATCGAATGCACGAAAGGGCTGGAAGGCTTGCCACTGAAATCCCGGTAGTCGAGATGACCGCCGTGCCTCGGATAGATAATTTCAGGCCCGGCCGCAGAGACCGTTGGCGAGTCTTTCTCCCTCAGCGACTTGAAAAACTCGTAAGGCACCCGTGCCTCCGCGATGTGAAACAGAATGGCATCGCCGGGCTGCGCGTGATCCAGAATATAGCTCACAGCTGCTTCGGAACCATCCCGCTGAAGATCGAAATCGTGATCGTAATAAGAGAAAGTTCCTTGCAGCGAGAGCAAAAGCATTATCCCCAGCGCCACGCCCAGCAGCCCCGTGGAACGCAGCTTTGCCAGACCGGCCGCCGCCAGAATAACCAGCGGCGGCAGGCAGAAGATGAAGTAGCGTCCGAGAAAAAGTGGACGCGCCAGCGAGAGCATGAGTATCAGCGCCGGCGGAAACAGCAGCCATATCAGAAGGAAGCGAATACTCCAACTGTCCGCTTTGGCCTGGGTGCGGAACAACTTTATCTTGCCTTCGCACGGCATGATTGCAGCCAGGCAAGCGGCCGCATAGAGAACGAGCAGTAAAAATCCATGATTGCCCGCTAACTGCTCCATGAAGTGCAAGATGTCGCGAAAGCCCGGGCGTTGTATCCATCGAATAGGCCCAGCGCCGGTCTTCGCCGCAAAAACAATCAAGGGCGACGACGCCACGGCAATCCAAATCCAGGTTCTGCGCAAGGGCCGCGAGCTCGCCGGTTCTATCTTACCTCGCACAGACAGCCATTGCGCTGCCAGCAACAGCAACGCATAAAGATGAGCGTAGACGGCAAGAACGCTGGCGAGAACATACCCTACGCGATTGCCGCGCGATGGCTCTCGCAATGCCGCGACGAAAAACCCACTCGACAAAATCGCCAGCAGTACAAATAGCGAGTAGCTGCGCGCCTCCTGCGCGTAGCGTATGTGAAACGCGTTAAAGCTCATCAGCGCGACGGCGAGCAATCCTGTACGCCGATCAAACAGCTTTGATGCCAGCCAGAAAATTGCCGGCAGAGTGGCGAGGGAAATGACCACCGACAAGCTGCGAATAAAGAATGGACTGGAGCCGAGATGCAGCCATCCGCGCAATAACAGATAGTAGAGCGACATGTTGGCTTCGCGTCGCCACATCAGCCGCAAAAAATCAGTCCAGCCGAGCCGGGCTACTTCAACGCTGAAACATTCATCAAACCAAAAAGGTTTGTGTACAAGAAATGAGAAGCGTAATGCGGCGGCGGCCGCGCTCAGTAACGTCAGCGCGGCGATTGAAACTGGCGTCCACAATGGTTGCGCGGAATTTGCTGGCCACGAGGAGTCGGCTTCTTTTGTTGCGCGGGCTGTCGAAGACGGCATGAGTCGAAGGGCAAAAGGCCTGAATCCAAATGATATTATGCTAAGAATAGCCCAGATTTCTGCTGGACCCGGATTTCAGCGGGCCGCGGTCCATAGCTGGCTTTAGTGCAATGAGTGTTACTTCGTTGGAATCATCTCCGCACAGCGTCGCTGGTGTTCCGGTCGACCGGTGGGCAGGATGTGTGTCCGTGATCGTCCCGGTTTACAACGAGTCGGCCCACGTCGACGAGTTGCTGCAGGCCATTCATGCCTCCCCGGTAAAAAAGGAAATCATCATCGTGGATGATGGCTCCTCGGACGGCACTCGGGAAAAGCTCCGCGCAATGCCCCTTGCGGATGATGTCACCGTGATCTTCCACGAAAAGAATTGCGGCAAGGGAGCAGCTATTCGCACCGCGCTGGACTATGCCCGGGGCGAATACGTTCTCATACAGGATTCCGATCTCGAATACGATCCGCAGGATTATCCAGCGTTGCTGCGGCCACTCGAACTCGGCAAAGCGAACGTCGTCTACGGCGTGCGTCCTGACCGCCCCGAACGAGGGCTGCGATTTTTCCTGGGCGCAAAGCTCTTAACTCATCTGGCAAATCTATTGTATGGCGCGGGCATCCACGACGAAGCGACCTGTTACAAAGTCTTTCGCCGGTCTTTAATTTCGAAAATCAATTTGGATTGCCGACGTTTTGAGTTTTGCCCCGAAGTCACAGCAAAGCTCTGCCGCATGGGCGAGAAGATCGCTGAGGTTCCCATCTCCTATGTTCCCCGCTCGGCGGGAGAAGGCAAAAAAATTCGCCACTCCGATGGATGGTTAGCCATCTGGACGCTGCTGCGTTATCGCTTCGGCCGCAGCGCGCGATGGATAAAAGGAGCCGAACATCAACCTCGACGGTCGTTTATGGTGAGCCTTGTTCGCTTGCCTGAGCAATAACGTACTTCTATCTTGCCGATTTCTTCGGCACGTTAGCCCCTCCTGATACACTCCCGCTCAATGGAGAAAGCAACCTTGCCGGCGATTCCCAAGTCTGTCTTCGGGCTCGTTCTTGTGTCGTTTTTTCTACAGGTGGCAATGATCGGCGTGTTCCGCGAGTATCGTACGCGGCCCATCGACGGCCACTTCGCTTTCGGTTGGGAGATGGGGCGTGTCGCTCGCTCCATCGCGATGGGGCAGGGCTTCAGCAATCCTTACGGCGGCAATACCGGTCCCACCGCCTGGGAACCGCCGCTTTATCCATATCTGATGGCGGGGGTTTTCAAACTCTTTGGCATTTATACGTATGCCTCTGCGTGGGTTCTGTTAACCATCAACAGTCTCTTCGCTTCGCTCACAACGATTCCAATTTTTGTGATTGCCAGGAGAACTTTCGGTAATCGTGTGGCGGGCTGGTCGGCATGGGGATGGGCATTCAACCCTTACATTTGGTACTGGTCGATTCACTGGATTTGGGATACTACGTTCACTCCGCTGATTTTGAGTTTGATTTTCCTGGTGGCTTTAGAACTGCAGGAGCGCCGGGCTTTTCGGGGATGGCTGATATTTGGTTGTTTGTGGGGCGTGGCTGCTTTGGCCAATCCATCGATGCTGGCCTTTCTGCCTTTCTGTGGACTTTGGATTTGGCGGCGGAGGTTCAAGAATGGATTGCCTTCATTTTCAGGTGTGGTGTTATCGTCCGCGATTTTCTTTCTGGTGCTCTCTCCGTGGCTTGTTCGGAACTTTGAAGTCTTTGGGCGATTTGTTTTCCTACGCGATGACTTTGGCCTGCAGTTCCGCTTGGGCAATTCGAACAGCGCGGAGGGCATGCTGATGGCTTATCTGCAGCCTAATCTAAACAAACTCGAGTTCGAAAAGTTCCAACGTATGGGGGAACTTGCCTATGCGAAAGACTGCCAGCGGTTGGCATTTCAATGGATCCGCGAAAACCCCGGTCGCTTTGCTGTTGTCAGCCTGAAACGATTTTTTTACTACTGGAATGGAGTACCAAAACCTACTGACAGCCGCGCTCCCTGGGATTTTCGCAATTCACTTTTCCTCGCGTGGTCGGTGCTGGCCATCTGGGGAGCGGGTCGCGCGGTGCGGATGAAAATCCGCGGAGCCTGGCTTTTCGCCGGACTCATTCTCACCTACCCCACAACTTATTATTTTGTCTTTCCCCACGCCCGCTATCGTCATCCGATTGAACCCGAGTTACTAATCCTGGCCGTGTTCTTGTTATTACAGACCGGCAAACGATCAGTCCGGAATGCGGTCGGTTCTGAAACGGCGGAATCTGCTGTAGAATCTTGAGTTCTTCGCGGGCGCATCTTAGTTGTTTCACGAGAATATGTTCAAAAAAATCCTCATCGCCAACCGCGGAGAGATTGCAGTACGCGTGCTGCGCGCCTGCCATGAGATGGGTATCGCCGCGGTGGTGGTCTATTCAGATGTAGATCGCGCTTCATTGCACGTGCGCAAAGCCGACGAAGCCTATCCGATCGGCCCGGCAGCGGCCTCCGAATCATATCTCAACATTACAAAAATTCTCGAAGTCGCGCGGCGCTCCGGAGCGGACGCAATTCATCCTGGATACGGTTTTCTTTCCGAGAATGCAAAGTTTGCCCAGGCTTGTGCCGATGCCGGAGTAAAATTCATCGGCCCAACCCCCGCCGCCATGGAAGCGATGGGCTCGAAGACCCGCGCGCGGCAAGCCATGGAGAAAGCCGGTGTTCCCTTCGTGCCCGGCACATCGCGAGGCGTGGAGTCGTTCGAAGAGGCGGAAATGGTGGCCGCGGGCATTGGCTATCCAGTGATGCTGAAAGCCGCCGCGGGCGGCGGCGGTAAAGGGATGCGGCTGGTGAATGCACGCGAGCAATTGAAGTCTTCTCTCGATGCGGCTCGCAGCGAGGCGGAGCGATCATTCGGCGACAGCGAAGTTTATATCGAGAAGGCAATCATCAATCCCCGCCACATCGAAATGCAGGTTCTAGCTGACGAGCACGGCCACACAGTTTATCTTGGCGAACGCGAATGCTCGCTGCAGCGGCGACACCAGAAGGTGCTCGAAGAAGCGCCTTCTCCCATCGTCGATGCTGACATGCGTCGGCGGATGGGTGATGTGGCGGTTCGCGTCGCTCGGGCTGCGGGGTATACCAACGCAGGCACCGTCGAGTTCCTGGTCGACGAGAAAAAGCATTTTTATTTCCTGGAGATGAATACGCGGCTGCAGGTGGAGCACCCAGTCACGGAACTGATCACCGGACTGGACCTCGTCCACTTGCAGATCCGAATCGCGGCCGGGGAAAAACTTCCCTTCTCACAGGATGACATCACCATTCGCGGTCATGCTATCGAGTGCCGCATCTATGCGGAAGATCCCGACAATAATTATTTTCCGAGCCCCGGCAGGATCTCCCTGCTGTTGGCGCCCTCGGGGCCGGGAATACGCCGCGACAGCGGAATGTACGAAGGATGGAATGTGCCGATCGATTACGATCCTCTACTAGCCAAGCTGATCGGCTATGGCACTGATCGCGATCAGGCCATCGCGAGGTTAACTCGTGCCCTCAGCGAATATTTCGTCGGCGGAATCAAGACAAATATCTCTTTATTCAGACGGATCTTGTGCAATCCGGACTTCCGTGCAGCCAAACTGGATACCGGATTTCTCGACCGCATGCTGAAGAGAAGCGAGCCTAAGGCTGTGGATGCACGAGCAGCGGAGGTCGCCGCGATTGCAGCCGGAATGTTTGCCGCGCTGGGCATCGGCGCTGAAAGCGCCAGTCCTACAATTTCGCGAGCGAACGGCCCGACGGATTCGAACTGGAAAAATGTTGGCCGCAAAGAGGCGTTGAGATAGGTCGGCTGATTCGGATAAGTAGAAAAAAACGACTGGTCTTTATGCTTTATGACGTAACCATCGATGGCAAAAAGTATCGGCTCGATCTGAACCGCGCCGACGGACGCTGGTCCTGCCGTCTGGATGGCCGCGAAATTGAAGTGGATGCGGTTCTCGCGCGCACCGACGTTCTTTCTCTTCGCGTTGGAAATCTGGCCTATGAAATTAAATCCGAGCGAGTGGCGAACGATTTGCACTTATGGGTCGGCAGCGCGAGGTTCGCTGCCGAAGTGCGCGACCCGCGTTCCCTGCGTGGCCGCGCGCGGGCTGCGGGCGATCGTGGCCCGAAGAAGATAGTTGCGCCCATGCCAGGTAAGGTGGTGCGCCTTCTGGTAAAAGAAGGAGACGAAGTGGAACTTGGCGCGGGCGTGGCTGTAGTCGAGGCGATGAAGATGCAGAACGAAATTAAATCGCCGAAGAAGGGAACGGTCCAGAAGATTATGGCGACCGAGGGCGCCGCGGTAAATGCCGGCGACGTCCTCGCCATCGTGGAGTGACGGCGTCGCCTGTGTAGCAAATGTGTGCCAGCTGAAATTGCTACTTCATCAAGCCATTACTGTCTAGAATTTGCTTGGCGTAATAGTTGTCAACCTTGGCCGAGTCGCGCAGCACTTCGTAGTACGCCGCCTTCAACAACTGCTCGCGGCGGTCATGAAGCTGCGAACGAATCGCTTGCTGCACGCGCGGATCAGATAGATCGCGCTGTCCCGCGGGTTCCTTCGAAACCAGTTTTACAATGCGAAAGCCGAGCGGCTGCTTGGTTGCCGGGTTCGACACGATGATAATTGGGCTGTACTGGCCCGGCTTCAGTTTCATTACCGCATCGCGCGTAAAAGGGTCGGTATTGCGCAGCGACGACTCGGGAACTGTCCCCAGATCCCCGCCATTGCCTGATGTTTCCGGATCTTCCGAATAATTCATGGCCAGCGTAGCGAAGTCATCGCCACTGTCCAGGCGATTGGAAATCATCTGGATTTTCTTGCGCGCGTCGGCCTCGTTCTGCGCCTTGTTGTTCTGGTTGTGTACTTGCGGATTGGGCGTTGGAGTAACGAATATCTGGGCCAGATGGTATTGCGGTTCGATCAGGTTGAATTCCGATTTGTGCGCGGCAAAGTAGTCGTTGATGTCCTGGTCGGTCACGTTGATCTTCGAAGACACTTCTTTGTTCATCACTTTGTCGACGGTAATGGAGCGCCGAATGTCGCGCTTGAAATCCTCCAGGGTGATCTTTTTCTCCTTCAGCCGCTGATCGAATTCCTCCTGCGTGTACGGCGACTTGACCTCGTTCAACTTGCGATCAACTTCCTCTTCCGTAGCCAGCAAGCCGAGCTTTTCTGCCCGGCGCATTACCATTTCGTCGTCGATCAGTTGGTGGAGGATGTTGAGGCGAAGAATGGTGGCTTGTTCGCCCACAGGAGCCTGCTGCGCGCTGGCAATCTGATTGTCATAATACTTGTCGACATCGGAGCGGAAGATTTTGCGGCCATCCACCGTGGCCATCACGTCTCCGCTGACTTGAGATTTACAGCCTAGCATCGCTGCCAGCGCGACGGCGGCAGCGAATAACACTGCCAGCCGCGGAAGTCCTAGATTTCTTTTCAAAAGAGTTGTTCTCCTAGATTCCCGTCAACGTTTGCCACTGCCCCATCACTTTGCGACTGGAGCGGTCGATGCGACCGCGTGATCCGGTACCGGCAGATTAGCGTCCCTTAGCGCGCGATCCAAAGCCGCACGCAGTTCGCTTGGAGGAACGGCACCGTCGATTTTTTCGCCGTTGATGAACATGGTCGGAGTCGCTTCCACCCCAACCGATTCTGCCTCCTTCATCGACGCTTTTACCGCACTATCATCTTGCGCCTTAATACAAGACTGCAGCTTTACCGTATCCAGGCTATGCTTTTGGCCTTGCAACATAGCGAGCTTGTCGAGCGCGTCCAGGCGCGCCGCCGGAGTCTTTTCGTTGCTTACTTCGTGCTGGTTGGCGTGGATGTAGTCGGCGAAATCCCAATAGGCGTCATTATTTTGCGCCGCCAGGCAATTTGCGTCCACGGCGGCGTGCGTCGCCCAGGGATGAATTTCCACCAGCGGATAATCCTTATAGATAAAGGTGATGCGGTCGCCATATTCCTTCAAAATCTCCGGGAATAGCTCCTGGTGCATGCGCGAGCAGAACGGACATTCGAAATCGTCAAAGTTGACCACTACCACTTTGGATGCCTTCGCTCCACGCGTAGGCCGCCCGGCAGTATTGATCTTGCTCATGGTGGCCGCGTAGGGATCCTTGTTCAAATCGAATTTATTCATTCGGATCAACGAGGAATGGTCTTTGGAAACCAGGAAATTAAGGTCCTGTTTCCTTTCGCCGTTGTCGATCGTCACTACAACGGACTCGTAATTGGGGAAGTCGGGGCTTGGCGAAGCGGGCCCTACCAGCACTTTGAGTTCGGCCGGAACTTTGTAGTAGGAACGGACTTGCCGCTCGATCTTTTGAGCCAATTCGGGCGAGACGGATTGAGCTGCACAACCTAGGCAAACGATCAGCAGGAGAAGAAAAGAGCGTCGCAATAAAATCACTAAGAACCGCCTGAGCATGGAAAGTAACGTCGATTATCTCACAGCGCCCGGTTGGTGCGGGAACGACGGCGCCGGAATCGGCAGTATTCACGCGTGCAGCGACGGCTTGCCGGAGGATGAATTTCTCAACCCGTGCGCCGTAGCAGATCCTCTGCAGGCAGCAATGCGTTCATAGACCCGGAGCGGAAACCTTCCAGATCCAAGGTTACAAATTTGAAGCCCAGGCTTTTGAAAATACCATTGAACTGCGCGGCCATTGCCGAATCGAGCGCGCGCGCCAACTCCTCACGCGCGATTTCGATGCGAACAATATCCCCATGATGCCGGACGCGGAACTGTTGGAAACCTAGGGCGCGGAGCGCGTCTTCGCCCTGCTCCACGACCGCCAGCGCTTCTCGGGTAACCGGACGGCCGTATTCAATGCGAGACGACAGGCACGCAGAGGCTGGCTTATCCCAGATGCGCAAGCCGGCCTGCCGAGCCAAGGCGCGAATTTCATCTTTTGAAAGTCCAGCATCGAGCAATGGCGCGACCACATGATGATTGGCCGCAGCTTTCTGTCCAGGACGGAAGTCGCTCCGGTCATTCAGGTTGACGCCGTAAGCGATCGTGTCGAAGCCGCGGGCACTTCGCATATCCTCCATCAGGGTGAAGAGTTCATCTTTGCAAAAGAAGCAGCGCTGAGAATCGTTGCGCACATATTCGGGGCGATCCAGCTCTGAAGTCGCGACCACTTCCAACGGAATGCCTTGCTCCGTGGCAAAGGCAACCGCATCATCGAGCTGCGTCCGCGCCAGGCTGGGAGAGTCCGCAATAATTGCCAGCATCTTGTCGCCCAGTACCTCATGGGCAACCCAAGCCAAATACGCTGAATCGATGCCACCAGAGTAGGCGACGAGGACGCACCCCAGTTCGGACAGGCGATCCTGTAGCAGGGCGCGCTTCGATTCGAGCTCATTCATTGGCGCAGACATAGGCGGCATGTTAGCAGAATTGGATGCGCCCGTGAGTTTCCCCGGCGCTTTGAAAAAACTGCTAATACAGCCGTCCTAACTGCCGCAAACTCCCGAAACTGCCAATATTGGCAAGGCTGAAATTGAACAGAAACAGGTTTTCATTGCGCACGTTAGCGACTGTGTAGGTGCGATACTCCAACGTCATGCCGCAGCAATTCCAGTTGTAAGTCGCCTGCGCACTGACAAACTGCAACTGGCTGAGATCGGCGTCAAAGCCAAAACTTCCGGCGGCGCTGAAGCCGCGCTTGATCGCGCTACCGTATCCGACGGCGGCGCGAAATTGGTTGAAGCGGGCGATATCAGCCAAATTCGCGGACGCAGCCGCAGTCTGCCCCGGAATCTGCAAGATGGCATCTCCACCGCCAATCGTGACCTGACCGACGTGATAATTGGCCAACAGTGTACTGGCGTTGGTGCGATTGTTTTGAAAATCGAAGTCCATATCCCACTCGACATCGGTGCGCGCGCTGGTCTCCACTCTTAACCGCGAGACCAGAGGCGAGAGATGACGGGGCTGGGTCAGGAACGCGATTCCAGTCAGGTCGATCGTAGTCGTGAATACGTTGCGTTGCCCCGGAATCAACGCCCCCCCGAAAGTGGGGTCGAGGAAGTATTTCTGCGCCAGCTCCCAGGTTACGAGTTCACGCACCGGCGGCCCCGGCTGACAACCGGGACCTGCCAGCGGATTGGTATGCTGCCATGGAATAGTCGATTCCGGCGCAGCCCCGCCGACGGTAAGTGCCGTCATGATTTTGCTGCAATCCTCGGGCTGATTCGAAGTGCGCTTGGCATAGAGCCGGGTCACGAAGCCATACTCCACTTCATGAGTGTCCGTCAGGATGTCACGATCGTCGAACTTTACGACGTTGCCAAAATTATTCACCCCGGTAACAAAACGGTAGACAGCGCGCGGCTCGATGACATGCTTCCACTTTCTGCCCAGAAATTCCTTGTCGAAAACGCGCTCGAGCGTCGGCGGACGTAATTCCACCGCCGTCTCCACGGCATGCCGATCGATTGGATCGCTTACTGCCTGCCCAGGATTCGCGCCGCTTTCGCCAACCAGCCGTTGCGTGTAATAAGTTTCATGCAGCGTCAACTCCGGACGCAACGACCATCCTCGAAACAGCAGCGGCAATGAAATCTCCGGATTCAGATCGAACCGCCCCAGCAGGTTCGCCGTCCGGAAAGCCGGCGTGCATGATTGCACCGAGCCTATGGTCGAACATTCGGCGGGCTCGCTGCGTGACAATCCGGTGCCCGATGCATCGAACGACCAGTAAAGCGGCGTGCGCCAAATCTGGTGATCTACGCCGGAGAAATCGGCACTCGGAGTGTGCAAAATTGTGATGACCTGGCCCGATGTGGTGCTCAAAAAGTTCTGGTAGCGCTCCGCAAAACCATTGATGCTAAAGCCGTCGGTCGACTTCGAAAGAAACGCCTGCGATTTCACCTCCGAATACACCGCCTGGCTGAAGACTTCGTTGAAGGCTAAACGAAAGAGAAATGAACTCAAGTAGTCGATGTTAGCGACGCCGCGGAATCCATCGATGTTCCCCGCTGCATTCAATCGCGCATTCTCTCCGCCTTCTTTGAGCGGTGGCGATCCAATGCCGCGATCGATCACGCCAAAATAGTTGAGGTCGATGTATGAAGTTTCGCTGGGACGGACCCGAAACTCTCCGCGCTGCGAACCTCCACGCAGAGAAAAATACTCCGCGCCCACGGTCGCATCCATCATGCGATTGATAGCCCAGTAGTACGCTTCGCCCACCATGTATCCGTTGGTCGAAGAGTGACCAACCGATGGCATCAGAAATCCGGACTGACGAGACTCCTTTTCTACCGGATGGGTGGCGTAAGGAAGCCAGAGGATCGGAATGCCATGCAGATCGAAAGTGCTGCGATAGATCTTGGCGTTGCCGCCCACGTCCACACTCACCTTGCGGGCGTCGAATTGCCAGTTGGGATGTGGCAACTCGCAAGTCGTAATTGTGCCGTCATAGACGAGGTAATGGTCCTGGCTGGTTTTCTCGACCAGCTTGCCAGTGAAAGCAAAGGGAGCGGTAGAGGTCAGAATCACCCGGTTGGCGCGGAAGCGCAGGCCAGTAGTTCCGGTGACATCATAGAACTTTCCAGTTTCCAGAGCGAAGTTGTAAGTGCCGTGGTCGGCGCGAATGTGGTCGTCGTTGGGACCGCCGTCGAGGGAAAAGTGCCCGCTGGCAGTTGCCTCATTAGTGTCCGAGTTGAAGGTCGCTTCGTCAGCTTTCAGAACGTAAGTTTCGTAGTAGATTTCAACCGCACCGTGCAACTTGTAGACGTCTCCATCCCTTTCTTGCTGGATGGCGCAGATCGTAGCGCGATTATTGGACGACTCCGCAAACGCTCGTGCGCAAGGCGTGGCGGGAGCAGTTGCCGATTTTTCCGCGGGCGCGCTGGAATGGGTTGCAGACGAAGAATTTGAAGGCGGCAACTGGCTGGTAACTAACGGGGGTACGAGAAGCAGGTGACAAAGCATTGCCGCCGTGATAAGGAATCTGTTGCGAAGAGTCATCGGACCAAGGTCGTTTAGAACGCGATCACCCAGGCGAACGCAAGAAACGCCTAGACGCCTATAGCGGCAGCAGTCGTGGTGAACTTAGCATGGCCGTGCCTTGCGAGGCAAAGCAGGTCTGTAGTTTAGATTCCGGAGTGGTCTTAGCGGTTATCCGCTGGCCCCCGCTTTCGACATTCTTTTGAGATCTGATTCATGTCTTGTCCGCTTTGTGGTGAGATCTGCCGCTGCTCTTCCCGGGAGGATTCCATAGCTTCGCCCCGCTCTGAATCGGAGACCAGCGCAAATTCTAAGGCAAGTCTGCACGTCGAATCTGGATCTGGTTTTTCCGGTGGTGGGGCTGCACCCGATGATTCGTCGACCTGGCGTCAAGAAGTAGCGGCGCGCCTGAACCGATATCAGTCCCGGCGGAAGCCGCGCGCTCCTCGGTATCCCTCGTTGCGCTTGCGCTTCGAACCGCAGGTTACACCCGGCATTGTGGCGGATGCTTCGACGCTCCCGCCGGTGCTAACCTCAAACCACGCTTTGGTGTTGGACGAATTTGCTCCCACATCGCCTGAGCCGTTAGACGAGGCCACAACTCACTCGGCTAGCGAGAGTGCCCTTGGTTGTTACGCTCAGGAACATTCCAACCCGGCGTCGACGAGCTCGGCCGCTACACCAGTTACAGCAAAGATCATCGAGTTCCCGCGTTCCTGGGCGCCTCCTGCGCCTGCTCTTGATGAATTAGCCGATCCGGTCATCGATCGTCCTCGCATTCTGGAAGTTCCCGAAGTTGTTCCGTCGCCCCCGGCGCTGGGTGGAATTACGATTGAGCCGGTACAGCAAGCACGAGAGGAGAAGCGTCCCGGTATCGACATACCGCTGCAGGCTGCGACACTGGAGCGGCGCGTGTTATCCGCAGTTATCGATGATCTGATCATCGTCACCGCATGCGCTTTCTTCGCTGTCATTTTCTGGAAGCTAACAGACGTTCGCCCGCCGCGCCTGCAGACCGCAGGGGTTCTCGCGGGTCTGTGCTTCGTGCTGTGGGGAGCTTACCAATACCTGCTCATGGTTTATGCCGGGACAACCCCGGGCCTGCGCCTGTCGGGACTGAAATTACTCCGGTTCGATGACAGGATTCCCTCCCGTCGCCTGCGGCGCTGGCGCGTACTCGCATCCTTTCTCTCGGCCGTATCTCTCTGCATGGGGTACATCTGGGTCTTCCTCGATGAAGACTCGCTCTGCTGGCATGACCGCATCACCCATACCTACCTCGCTCCGCAAAAGCATGAGCCGACGAACGAATCGGCTAACTAATCAACCTCAGCCATAATCAAAGACTAAGACCTGAATGCGACTGCGGGCAAAGCGTCTGCTCCGCTCGAAGCCGCCTTGCCTGTGCTATCTTCAAGGCTTATTCCGATCTGGAGTCTGGCACTTTTCTGAAGCATGGCTACGTCCGTTGAAGGTTCCAAGCCCGTCAATAAAAGTCTTCGTCGCCACCACGGTGATGTTGACCTTCATCTCCTTCTGGCGGGCCTCCGCCATCGTCCTCTCTGACCTTGCGTCGTCCGCTTATTACGCCGGTGGCGACGCCGAGAAAGTGATCGGCAAAAGCGCTCCCTGGTTCATTCTTGGCGTCATGCTGTTCAGCTATGCAGTGCGAGCGCTCTATATCGAATCCAGCAGCATGTTCGTGCGTGGCGGCGTCTATCGCGTGGTCAAGGAGGCCATGGGTGGAACGCTGGCCAAGTTCTCCGTCTCTGCGCTGCTCTTCGATTACGTGCTGACGGGACCCATCAGCGCAGTTTCCGCCGGCCAATATCTGGCAGGCTTCATCAAAGACATGGGCGTGTACATGCATCGCCCACTGCATTTTTCTGACGATCACTTCGCCGCCGGTCTGGCCGTGATCGTCGTGACCTACTTCTGGTGGAAGAATACGCAAGGCATGCACGAGTCCAGCCAGAAGGCTCTGCAGATCATGGTCATCACTACGGTGATGGTGGTGATTCTCCTCATTTGGTGCACCATCACGATTCTGCGCGCGCCCGTGATTCAACTTCCGCCCAATCCCGCTGCATGCCGGGCGTGATTCCGCTGAATAAAGAATCGCTGGGCTGGCTGGATACGATGTGGTTCCGGCTCTGCCCCTCGGCTTTCTCACCACTATCATCCTGTTCGTGGGCTTCGGGCACTCCGTGCTCGCCATGAGCGGCGAGGAGACTCTGGCGCAGGTGAATCGCGAAATCGAACATCCCAAGCTGAAGAATCTGGAAAAGACCGGCCTGGTGATCTTTATCTACAGCCTGCTGTTCACCTCGCTGGTCTCCTTCTTCGCGGTCATGATTATTCCCGACAAGGTTCGGCCTGACTATTTTGCCAACCTTATCGGCGGTATCGCCATGTATCTGGCAGGTCCGGAGAGCCTGAAGCTACTCTTTCACGCCTTCGTAGTACTGGTAGGCGTATTAATTCTGGCGGGTGCGCAGAACACTTCCATTGTGGGAGCCAATGGTGTTCTGAATCGCGTGGCGGAAGACGGAGTGCTGACCAGCTGGTTCCAGAAGCCGCACCACCGCTTTGGCACCAGCTATCGGATCATTAATCTAATCGTCGGACTGCAGTTGCTTACCATCGTCCTGAGCCTGGGAAACGTATACGTACTGGCGGCGCTCTACGCTTTCGGCGTGATATGGAGCTTCGCCATGAAATCAATCGCCGTGCTCGTGCTGCGCTTTACCGAGCCGGGAAACCGGGCGTGGAAGGTTCCCGGCAACCTGCACATCGGCAAAACTGAAATTCCCGTAGGGTTAATTTTGATTTCCGCGGTGCTGCTGATTACGGCAGTTGTCAACCTGTTTACCAAGTATCAGGCCACCATCGCGGGCGTGATTTTCAGCGCCGTATTTTTCACAATTTTTACTCTTTCCGAACGCCATGTGGCCAGAGAGCGACACGGTAAGCCCGAACAGCTCGACCAGTTCCGCGTATACGGCAATCAGGAACTGGGGAATGGCGCCATGGGTGTTCGGGCGGGAAACATTCTGGTCGCGGTTCGCGATCCTCGCAACCTTTATTACTTGCGGCAGGTGCTGTCCCATACCGACACTTCCAAACAGGATGTGGTCGTGATGAGCGCTCGCCTTTATCATCGCGAGCACAGCTTCAGCGGCAGCGCCGTGATGGAGGCCAGCCAGGTCTTCGACCACTACGAGCAGGAGCTTTTTACCGCCGCCGTGGCTGTCGCTGAAAAAGAGGGAAAGCCGATTTCGCTCTTGGTAGTTCCGGCCACCGATGTATTCGAAGCGATCATGGTGACCGCGCAGCGTCTTGCTTCCTCCCGGATCATCTGCGGGCTCTCGAATAAACTCACCGCCGATGAGCAAGCCAAGCTTTTGGGAGATGCCTGGGAATCGTTACCCGAGCCTCGCCCACGCCTTACTCTGGAGGTCTGCGCCCCGGACGGAACTCTCCGCGAGTATGCCATCGGTCCGCACAACCCGCGCCTGCGCCCGCAGGATGTCGAACTCATGCACAAGCTCTGGCTCGACATCACAACCGATCCCAATTACGCGGGAGCGCACCATTACCACATCGTGGCCCTGGCTTTGGAAGAACTGCAGCGCGAACTCTGCACTGAGCAGCGTACCCAGCTACTGCAAAAATTGCAGGACGAGATGCACCGCTCGCGAACCCAACTAAGCGTCAGCCGTGCAAGAGCGATTCCAGCGATCCCCTCAGTTCGCGATAGCGAAACGGATATCCCGTTGATATCAGCTTGCTGGCTTCCACTTTCTGGCTGCCGAGTAGTAAATCTTCTCCCATCTCGCCGAAAACCAACTTCACGGCGAACGCCGGCAGAGGAAAAATCGCCGGCCGCGAGAGTACGCTGGCCAATGTCTTGGCGAACTCCTCATTCCTGACCGGCCTAGGGGCTACCATGTTCACCGGTCCCTGGATCAGGTCGTTTTTCAAAATGTGGTGGATCGCACCCACCATGTCGCGCACATCAATCCAGCTCATCCACTGCTGGCCACTTCCGGTTCGGCCACCCAGTCCCATCCTGAACGGCGGTAGCATGGCTCCAAGCGCCCCGCCCTTGGGACTCAGCACCACTCCCGTCCTTATATGTGCGGTGCGAATGTCGGCTCGCACCGCTGGCGTGGTGGCTTCTTCCCAGTCCTGGCAGACTTCGGCAAGAAATCCCGCGCCCGGTGCGCTTTCTTCGCGCAAGACTTCGTCCCCACGGTTACCGTAATAGCCGATTGCCGAGCCGCAAACGAAAACCTGCGGCTTATCCTGCGCCTGCGCCAGAGCTGATGATAAATTGAACGTCCCCACTACCCGGCTGTCGCGAATCTTCGCCTTCTTGGACGCCGTCCATCGACCGAAAATGCTTTCGCCCGCCAGGTGAATCACGGCGTCGAATCCGGATACTTTTTGGGGCGCCAGCGGTTCC
Source organism: uncultured Acidobacteriaceae bacterium (assembly GCA_963724815.1). Taxonomy (GTDB): domain Bacteria; phylum Acidobacteriota; class Terriglobia; order Terriglobales; family Acidobacteriaceae; genus Sulfotelmatobacter. Next base: position 5,452 of record CAVRWS010000061.1, on the reverse strand, counting down.
GCAGGATCCCATCCGATCTGGTCGTCGCCCTTCGCTGCGCCGCGCACCAGCCGGACCACGGAACATCCATTTGTACGTAGGGAGGGAAGAAGAGCAGCCCCAATTGGCCCGGAAACACCACTGACAAGGATTCTGGAATTCATGACTCGCAACTCGTCACTCTACCAGTTCCGTCAGCATGAACCAAATTACCAAGGCGCCCGTCTCTCCACGTCTCGTGGAGCGGCGGACGCCCTCGTCCGCCCATCCAGCTCCGAACCGGCTCTCTCCGCGGGCTATAATCCTACATGGCGAGCTTGCGCCAACAGATCGCGACCACCGCTCTTACGCTCACCAAGTTCCGCGAGCTGATGAAGCGGATCCAGGAAAACCGTCCCCAGGACGATCTGTCCATTGTCAAAAAAGCCTACGACTACTCCCTGAAGCACCACGAGGGGCAGACCCGCGCTTCGGGTGAGCCTTATCTGGTTCATCCGCTCGAGGTCGCTCTGGTGCTGGCTGAAATGAAGATGGACCCGGTCGCCATCGCCGCCGGCCTGCTCCACGATTCGGTGGAAGATACCTCGGTCACCATCGTTGATATCCGCAAAGAATTCGGTGAGCAGGTCGCGCATATCGTCGAAGGCGTCACCAAGATCAGTAAAATCGATTTCGCCACGCGCGAAGAGGCCCAAGCCGAAAACTTGCGCAAGATGATGCTTGCCATGGTCGACGACATTCGCGTGGTGCTCATCAAACTCGCCGACCGCCTGCATAACATGCGCACGCTCGAGCACTTGCAACCGGATCGCCAGCGCAAAATCGCCGAAGAGACGCTGGAAATCTACGCGCCCATCGCCCACCGCCTAGGCATGGGAAAAATCCGCGGCGAACTCGAAGACCTCGGCTTCCGGTTTCTTGATCCGGCGGGTTACGAGCAGGTCGAAAAAGCTGTCAACGCGCGGCGCAAACAGGGTGAAGCTTTTCTCGCCAAGATGCAGCAGATCCTTAACGACAAACTGAAAGAAGCGGGCATTCAGGCCAAGGTCGATAGCCGCATCAAGCGCCTCTTCAGCATTCATAAAAAACTGCAGCGCCAGCGCATTTCCGTGGATCAGGTCTACGACCTCTTTGCCATGCGCGTGATCACGCGTTCGTTACAAGATTGTTACGCAGTACTCGGAATCATTCACAACATCTGGCGGCCGGTGCCGGGACGCATTAAAGATTTCATCGCCATGCCGCGGCCGAATTTCTACCAGTCGCTGCATACGTCAGTGATCACTGAGGATGGAACACCCTTCGAAATTCAGATTCGCACCGAAGAGATGCACAAGATGGCCGAGGAAGGAATCGCGGCCCACTGGAAATATAAAGACGGCCCAGTCTCCGCGCAGGATGAACAGCGCCTCGCATGGCTGCGTCAAGTCGTCGAGTGGCAGCGCGACGTCAGCGATCCCAACGAATTTCTCACCGCGCTGAAAGTCGATCTTTATCCCGAAGAGGTTTATACCTTTACGCCGAAAGGCAAAGTCGTTGTTCTGCCCCGCGAAGCCACGCCGATCGATTTTGCTTATACCATCCACACCGAAGTCGGCCACACCTGCGTAGGCGCGAAAGTAAACGGCCGCATGGTGCCGCTGCGGCACAAGCTGCATTCCGGTGACATTGTCGAAATCCTCACCCAGGCCGGACACAAGCCCAGCCGCGACTGGCTCGGCCTGGTCAAGTCGTCGCGCTCGCGCAACAAAATCAAGCACTGGCTCAACGTTCACCAACGCGAGCGTTCCATCGAGATCGGACGCAAGGTAATCGAAAAAGAAGCGCGCAAGTATCGTATCGCTCTGAAGGAAATCAAAGATGAAGAGCTGCTGAAAGTCGCCTCCGGGTATGGTCTCGGCAAAGTCGACGATCTGATGTCGGGCATCGGTTATGGAAAATATTCCGCGCGGCAGGTGCTGGCGCGTCTGCTGCCATCGGGTGCGACGCCTTCGATGGCTGGCGATATCGAAGCCGAGGGATTGAGTTCCAAGCCAGGTGCCATCGCCAGCGTCGTTCGCCGCGTCTTCGGCGATCACAACGCCATCATGGTCAAAGGCCAGGGCGATATGCTGGTCTACCGCGCGCGCTGTTGTAATCCGATTCGCGGCGAAAACATCGTCGGCTACATCACTCGCGGCAAAGGAGTAGCAGTGCACGCGGCAAATTGTCCCAACGTCACAAACTTAATGTATGAGCCCGAACGCCGCATCGACGTAGAATGGGCCCGCGACGAGAGCACACCCACAGCTTATCCAGTCAAACTCACCGTCTACTGTGACGATCGTTTTGGAATGCTGAAAAACATCACCAGCGTAATCGGCGACGCCCAAAGCAACATCCGCAACATCGGTGCGCACACGTCGAATAGTCAAGCCAGCGTGGAGATTGTGCTGGACATCTCCGACCTTAAACATCTGGAACAGATTATGGCTGGCCTGCGAAAAATTCCCGGAGTGCATGAAGTGCAGAGACTGCAGAAGATCTGACAGTCAAATCGTAACTTACTAGCTATTAGTCTGCCGCCATCAGAATTGGCGTTCGAAACAGCGATTCCACAACACTGACTTCCCGTTCGATTCTGTCGCGAACTCGGTCGCTCAACGCCTCGCCGGGGGCAGCTACTCTACTCTCCAGCACAACCGGAAGGTTTTCGGGAATTAGTCGTACGACAATCTCAAATGATCTTTCCGCTTCAAGCGAAATCGGGTCATGCTTGCTCTCCGAATTGACTTCGCTGACGTGCAATTCTCTGAGCTTTTCTCCAAATTCTCTTAAGATCATGACGGCTTCGCACATCGTTGGATCTACTTGATGAGCATGCCCAATGTCAAAGCAGAAGCTCGCCTCCGGAAGCCGCTCAAAAATCTCCAGGAGATTACTACGCGTTTGTCCCACCGGCTTGCGCTTGTCCATATTCTCGACACACACGCGATCGCCAAGTTCCCGCCAGAGGCCCCAATCTCGAATCGCATCCGGGTGGAGTACGAGAGGCCACTCGGCCGGAAAAGACTTCGCCATCGCGAAAACGGATTTTTCGAGATTGGCAGCGTATGCGCTCGGAAGGTGCGCTGAAATGTGTGAGTAGCGCTGCAGCCTTAACGACGAAGACGCCTCTAGGAGGGGCCTCAATTCGCCTACCCTTAGCGCCGACAATTCAACTGCCGTCGTATGGGTGCTGGCTAACAGATTCAGCGCCGATTGAAAATCATCATACGCAACAGCTCCGGTGGAAAATCCAATGGGACGCATCAGAAGACACCATATTTCTGAGTCAACGGACTCAACTGCTCGGTAGCGAAGAAAATCTGTTTCAAGGCTCTCGAGAAACGATCACTGAAGATCTGAACCTCGCGAAATGTCGGGTCTTCGCGAGAATTCTCGGCCCTAAGCTCTTTTAAATGTGATCTCTTTTCAAGGTCGCTCATCATTGCTAGGAAATCATCGTAAGCGCCGAACAGATCCTCCACGACCGACCTTTCAATCTTGTATTCGACAACATCGGCAGCGAGGACGTCGAGTGGCGTGGCGGATACTCTCCGCAAGATGTGGTCTTGAAGATAGGCCAAGTTCAGCCTCCGAGCGCCCTTTATATCACTGAAGTCGGTGGAAATTTTTCTCTGCAACCCCTGATCGAGTTGGCAACTAAAGCAAGTTAACAATCCCGCAGCAAAAATCAGCTTCCGCGACATTCTTAGTTTGGCGTTTCGAAGGCCCCAGCCTTCCCCGCCACGATCCCGCTGCTTGCTGGCGAAATCCACAGCCATCGTTCTCCAGAAGCGCACAATATCGTTGAGAAGAAACCTAGGTACTTTAAACTGCGTGCCGTCTTGTTTTAAGAGATACGGCTCCTCGTCCAGATATCGCTGAACTATTTCTCTCAAAACACGCTGATGAGCTCCGTCCGAGCCGACCGAAAGCGACTCCAACAACAGAAGTATTCGCTGTGTTGTGTTTTTGTTCGTATCTTCCTGACCACCGATTAGGTGGATAAGATGATGGCTGAAGCCCATGTTGCCGAATGTTCCGGTTCGTCCAGGTTCCGCGAACCGATATTCAGTCTTTCCATCGGCATCCTTGCGGCACTCCTTCTTCAGAGCCTCCCGAATATCTTGGGCGATTTGGAAATGAAGCGGCTTGCACTGGCCGTCGATTAAGAATGTCCAATCCAGATCGCTAAGCCAATCAATCCACTCCCCTCGACCCATCGAACCGAAAACAACGAGATTGGTGTCTTCTGATCCGAATTTCTCGCCAACTTTTTCCTTTAAGAGCGTTAGGAGATCGTCTTTAGCCTTTTCTGTTTCTTCGTGCGCCTTCTCGATGTGCTTCCAGTCACAGCCGAGTGACTTCGAGAGTCGAAAAATGGCCCGCGATTGTTTATCTACCATTAGCGCTTCAGAGTATCACTTTGCCGTCTCATAGCGGAATATTCCCATGCTTCTTCGGCGGGTTCTTGTCCCGCTTGGTCTCCAGCATGGCCAATGCCTGAATCAGCTTCTTCCTCGTCTCTCTCGGCTGAATAATCGCATCAACAAACCCGCGGTCAGCGGCGACATAGGGACTGGCAAAGCGGTCACGGAATTCTTCAATCTTTGTTTGGCGAAGCGCTTCGCGGTTCTCCGCGCCGTCCAGTTCGCGTTTGTAGACGATATCCACCGCGCCTTCCGGTCCCATGACGGCGATCTCGGCGGTCGGCCAGGCGTAGTTCACATCCGTTCGAATGTGTTTCGAAGCCATCACGCAATAAGCGCCGCCATAGGCTTTGCGAGTGATCACCGTCACCTTCGGCACCGTGGCCTCGGCGAACGCGAAGAGCAGCTTCGCCCCGTGCTTGATGATCCCGCCATACTCCTGCGCCGTGCCGGGAAGGAATCCGGGGACATCTTCAAATGTGATCAGCGGAATATTGAAGCAGTCGCAGAACCGCACGAAGCGGCGCGCCCTTCACTGACGCGTTGATGTCGAGCGTTCCAGCCAGCATCGCCGGTTGGTTGGCGACGATGCCCGCAGAACGCCCGTCCAGGCGCGCGAATCCGACGACGATATTCTTTGCGAAGTGCTCTTGCACTTCGAAGAAGTATGCGTCATCGACTACGGCATCGATTACATCTTTTATGTCATCGGCAGTTCGATTGTGCAGGAACGATTTTGTCGAGAGCCGCATCCGCGCGGTCGATGGGATCGGTGCATGCTTTCCGCGGCGGATCATCCAATTTATTTGATGGCACGAAGCTCAACAGCTCGCGCACCATCGACGAGGCTCGGCCTCGTCGTGCGCGAGAAAGTGCGCTACGCCCGAGGTTCTTATTCGTCATGGCGCCGCCCAGCTGCTCCTTGCTGACTTCTTCATGGGTAACGGTTTTAATCACGTCCGGACCAGTAATGAACATGTAAGAGGTTTTATCGACCATCAAAACAAAGTCCGTAATCG
>CAVRWS010000060.1:0-99372 GCA_963724815.1 uncultured Acidobacteriaceae bacterium | reverse complement strand
ATGATGGAAAGCATTTTCGATTGAAAGACGTTGACCCCGCCGACACCGGGCATTGGCACTCTGTCGATGAAGCCAAGGACCAGTTGCAGAAAGACATCGCCCGCATGGAAGAGTTGCAGTCCATGCTTTATGCGCAGGATCGCTGGTCGCTGCTGCTGATCTTTCAAGCGCTGGATGCCGCGGGCAAAGATGGCACGATCAAGCACGTCATGTCGGGAGTAAATCCCGAAGGTTGCAACGTGCACTCGTTCAAGGCGCCCTCGGAAACCGAACTGCAGCATGATTTTCTCTGGCGCACAACGCGGCATCTGCCGGAGCGTGGCCACATCGGCATTTTCAACCGGTCTTATTATGAAGAGGTGCTGGTGGTGCGAGTGCACCCTAAGGTGTTGGAGGGTGAACTGCTTCCTCCCTCACTGGTAACAAAGGATATATGGAAAGAGCGCTTTGAAGATATTCGCTGCTTTGAGCGGCACATGGCGCGGAACGGAACGGTGATCCGCAAATTCTTTCTTCATCTTTCGAAGAAGGAACAGAAGCAGCGATTCCTGGCGCGGCTTGATGAACCGGAAAAACACTGGAAGTTTTCCGAAGGGGATATTCACGAGCGTGAATATTGGGACGATTATCAGGAAGCCTTCCAGGATATGATCCGCCACACCGCGAGCAAACATGCTCCGTGGTATGTGGTGCCGGCAGATAATAAATGGTTTACCCATCTGGTGGTAGCGGCGGCAATTGTGGAGACGATGGAAGACTTGAATCTTTCTTATCCCAAGGTGGACGCAGCGAAACGCAAGGAAATCGTAGCCGCACGCAAACTGTTATCGGGAAAATGAAGACTATTCCCGCTGTTCGCGGATGCTTTGCATTCAGCTGTCACGGCATTACCATACAAACGATCCGGTTTCTGGGAGCAATTCGAACATGGTGAATCAAGCTGCATTTTGTGGAGGAAATTCTCGCAAGGTTGTAAGGACCGGGCGCTTAGTTTTTTCTCTAGCCGTTCTGGCTCTGGGCGCGCAGAGCTTCGTATTCGCGCAAACCAAGCCGGAGCGCCAGTCGAAAGCGGCCAAGGCTACGCAGTCTTCGCCGTCGCCAACCGAGAACGCGTCCAGCCAGAATGCTATCGGCCGAGAGCGATTCCGGCAAGCCGGAAGACAAGTTGTTCAAGGGCATGAAGTATCGCATGATCGGCCCGTTCCGCGGGGGACGCTCGCTGACCGCCGCGGGAATCCCGGGCGATCCGACTACCTATTATTTCGGCGCGACCGGGGGCGGAGTCTGGAAGTCGACCGACGGAGCAATGACGTGGTCGCCGATATTCGACAAAGAGGGAAGTGGCGACATCGGCAGCCTGGCGGTCGCGAATTCGGATCACAACACCATTTATGTGGGCACGGGCGAGGCGTGCATTCGCGGAAATATCGCTCAAGGGGATGGAGTTTATAAATCTCTTGATGGCGGCAAGACATGGAAGAACATTGGGCTGCACGACACGCGCGCCATCGGCAAAGTGATTATCAATCCCAATAATCCTGACATCGTTTTCGTGGCCGCGCTCGGCCATCCCTACGGGCCGAATACGGAACGCGGAATTTTCCGCACCACCGATGGCGGCAAGACTTGGGAGAAAGTTCTCTACAAGGATGAGAACACCGGCGGCATTGATATTGCCTTCGATCCGCACAATCCCAATATTTTGTTCGCCGCACTGTGGCAGGCGCGGCGCACATCTTGGAACTTATCCAGCGGCGGTCCGGGCAGCGGGATTTACCGCTCGAACGATGGTGGTACCACCTGGAAACGGCTCGAAGAACATGGTCTGCCGAAAGGTCCCTACGGACGCATCGGCATTGCGGTCGCAGCCAACTCCGATCGAGTGTATGCGCTGATTGAGGCGCACAATCCCGATGGCGGACTGTATCGCTCCGACGATGGCGGCGAGACGTGGGACTTCGTGAATCCCAGCCACAGCCTGTGGCAGCGGCCGTGGTATTACATGCACATCTTCGCCGATCCGCGAGATGAAAATGTTGTCTACATCATGGATGTGGAAACGTATAAATCGACCGACGGCGGCCACTTGTTTGACCGGGTCAGGGTTCCGCACGGAGACAACCACGGATTATGGATTGATCCGAAAGATACGCAGCGCATGATCGCGGCGAACGACGGCGGCGTTACGGTCACTTTGGATGGCGGCAAGAACTGGACGCTCGAAGACAATCAGCCGACGGCGCAGTTCTATCACGTCATCACCGATACGGCCACGCCATACCGTGTCTACGGGTCGCAGCAGGATAGTGGAACCGTTGCCATCGCCAGCCGCAGCGATGACGGCGCGATTGATCGCACGGATTGGTACGACGTGGGCGGCGGCGAGGCCGGCTACATTGCGCCCTATCCTCCCGATCCGAATATTGTTTATGCCGCCGACTATCAGGGAAACATCACGCGTTTCGACAAGCGAATCGGCCAGGTGAAATCGATCACCGAGCAGCCGGAGTTATCCGATGCATGGGGCGCAGCCAATCTGGAACATCGCTTTCAGTGGACTGCACCGGTAATGATTTCACCGCACGATCCCAATACGCTCTACCACGGTGGCGAGCGTCTATTCAAAACCACCGACGGCGGCGTGCACTGGCAGGCGATTAGTCCAGACCTGACTCGCAACGATAAGAGCAAGCAGCACGCTTCCGGTGGCGAGATCACGCTGGACGATTCCGGCACCGAGTACTACGACACCATTTTTGCCATCGCCGAGTCGCCGATTACCAAAGGGCTGCTCTGGGTAGGCACCGACGATGGTCTGGTCCAGATCACGCGTGATGAAGGGAAGAAGTGGTCCAACGTTACGCCCAAAGATTTGCCGGAGTGGGGACGCGTCAGCCTGATCGAGGCTTCGCCGCACGATCCTGGCACAGCATACGTGGCGGTGGATCGCCATCAAAGCGACGATCTTAAACCGTACATCTACAAGACCAGCGATTACGGACAAAGTTGGACGAAGCTGGTCAATGGAATTCCTGACGGCAGTTTTGTTCGCGCCGTGCGGGAGGATCCTAAAAAACGCGGACTACTCTACGCGGCCACGGAGAACGGAGTCTATGTTTCGTTCAACGATGGAACGGAGTGGAAGTCGCTAAAGCTGAATCTGCCGACCACGCCGGTGCATGATCTGGTAGTCAAAGATAATGATCTCGTCGTGGCTACGCATGGGCGTGCGTTCTGGATTCTGGATGACATCAGTCCGTTGCGGCAGTTCACTGACGACGTGGCGAAGAAGGATGTTCATCTTTACACTCCGGATGCGGCGTATCGCATTCAGGCGGGAGAGTCCGGAGAGCACCATCCGTCCAAACGCACGGGGCAGAATCCTCCGGCGGGAGCGGTCATTTATTACTACTTGAAAGATGCACCTAAGGCCGCGGCGGAGACGAAGCTGGAAATTCTTGACGCGTCCGGAAAAGTGATTCGCCAGTATTCGAGCGTCGAAACCGAGCCGCTGGACGAGCCCTTGGGGCCGGACGACAAGAAGCCGGAAAAGGAGATAAAACCTGATGCCGGCCTGAACCGTTTTGTATGGGATCTTCGCTATGAAGAAGCGCACCGCGTTCCCGGGTATTATCTCTGGGAATACAACGGTGGTGCGAAGGGCCCTGTGGCCGCGCCCGGACAATACCAGGTAAGACTCACGGTGGGAACAGATACCCAGGTTGCGCCCCTGGAGGTGAAGCTGGATCCGCGGGTGAAGGTGAGTCAGGCGGATTTGGAGCAACAATTCAAACTGCTGTCGCAGATTCATGAGGAGCTGAACCGGGTTTATGACGCGGTAAACCAGATCCAGGATGTGCGCTCACAAGTCGCCGGATTGAAACGGCGTTTGCCGGTGAATGCGAGCACAAAAGCGATTTCCGCGTCGGCCGACGAGCTGGAGAAAAAATTGGTCGCCGTCCGGGATCAGATGGTGAATCTCACCATCAGCGCGGACGAAGATTCGTTGGCCTACCCGCCGCAGATTGATGCGAAACTGGCCTACCTCGCGATGGATGTAAGCAGCGCGGATTCGGCGCCTACCGAAGCGGAACAAATCGAATTCGAGAAGCTGAAACGGCAGAGTGGAGAGTTGCTCAGCCGCTGGGACGACTTGCAGCGTCGCGATCTCGCCGCTTTCCAGAAATTAACCGCGGAAGGGAGCTTATCCACCGTGGTTGTGCCACCCGCCGGACGGACTGCGGAAGAGGAAAATAGCGAGGCTCACTAGCGTAGATCTAGCCGATAGCTTGAGATGACCCTGGTATTACTTCCGTGCCAGTTCGATGGCACTGTTGTGCCTTGTGCGGTGGATTCTCCGCTGCTATTTTGCCGATAGTGATGCTGAACCTCCCCTGAGGTGATGTCCGATTCGACATGGGGGTATCTATGAGGCTCATGCATCTTTGTTACGCGGCGGTCGGATTCGCGGTGGCTCGCTGGATATTTCGTCGCCAGCCGGTAGTTGATCCCATGACCAGGTTACGTTCTTCGGGCCTTCTGTAAGGAGAAAAAGGCTTGGTCCGGTATAGGGCGCGCGCCCCGTTGCGCCTCCATTTCGTCCAGCGCGCGCCCTCTCACTCTTCGGGTTGAGCCTCTCTCCCGGAAGTGCTAGCACTTCGGTGTGCCTGGGTTATCTCTGTTTTACCCCTTATTCTCACTACAATTCTGGAAGTACCTATACGTGCCTTGTAGCGGTTCGCTGCATCGCCGCGGTGTGATCCTATCCGGTGCTGACGCAGAATCCGGCTGGATCGTGATCCGGCTTTCTGAAAAGTGTAGTGCGAACGCTAACAACATTCCGTTTGATGACGGTGCTGCTGCTTCTCGTGGCTGGGCTTTCGCTTGCCTTGCCACAATGGGTCAGTGCCCAGGAGGATCCCAACGACACTCCGCTAGGGGATGTTGCCCGCAGTTTTCGAAAGAAGAGTGCGCCGTCTGAACTAGTGATTGATAACGATAACTTTTCTACAGTAGTGGAGGACGCGGAGCGCCGGCGAGCGGCCGGGACCACGATGGTGTTTTCGCTAGATCCCGGGGAAAAGAATTTTCACGTTTCCTCACCCGACGTAAGTTGCAGCCTTTCTTTTACCGCCAAGACCAGTGCGCTGCTTGCCGATCCTGTCGCGCTTGACGAGTTGCCGCGAAGCGAACTGGCCAAGCTGGATGGGCCGGCAACGATCGATGGCGACTCATTGCAGGTCACCATGCATAATGGAAGCTCCTGGGAACTGCGCGAGGTGTTGATCGGCCTGACGATCCTGCGGGCCCAGGCGGTCGACACGAGCGCCTCTTACGGCAAAGCGCGAATCGTACCCGCAGCGGCAGGTGTTTCCACGCAAGCGATTCAAGACTCTACCCAGAAGCAGCCGGATGTTACCGTGTTATTGCGAGTGAAAGGATCGGCTGCGCCTGCTGCGACGGCGTTGTTTCGCACGCAATTGAATTTTGCTCTTTTCCCCGATCAAGAGTGGCACTGGGCGATCGTGCGCGCCAAGGGAGTTCCGCCACCTCCTCCTTTGGCTGAAACGACCAGGCAACTCGAACCGGTTACCGGACCGCCAGTTTCTGTAACACCACCCGATTTAACCGCACAGACTTCTTTAAATACGCAAACTTCGGTTTCGGCTCCGGTTTCGACTCCTTCCAATCCCGAGACCGCAGTCCACTAAACACCAAGCTACGATCTTCCGGTCCGACGCGGATAGTTTCTAGCTTCGGCGCTGTCAAAAGCTTAAAACGCGGAGACCGCGAAGAACAGCCGCGGAGCACACGGAGAGGCAATACACTACTCTCAAGATACTGAGCCTGCCATGTTAAACTGACCACAAATCCCACACCAAGGACAGGCGATGAAATTTGGAGTCATCATCTTCCCCGGTTCGAACTGTGACCACGACGCCTTCTGGACGATTCAGCAGGTTGCCAAGCAGCCGGTTACGTTCTTATGGCACGAGTCGCAGGATCTGGAGAACTGCGATGCCATTATCGTTCCGGGTGGATTCGCATTCGGAGACTACCTTCGAACCGGTGCCATTGCGAAGTTTTCGCCCGTGATGGAATCGGTGCGTCGATTTGCCGACAGCGGAGGCCTGGTGCTGGGAATCTGCAATGGTTTTCAGATTTTGTGCGAGTCGGGGCTGTTGCCGGGCGCTCTGATGCGTAACGCAGGGCTTAAGTATGTCTGCAAGCCCGTGCAGGTGCGGGTTGAAAATGCTGCCACGCCATTTACGAACGCCTGTTCGCAAGGGGAAGTGTTGACCATCCCTATTGGCCATATGGAGGGGAATTATTTCTGTGATCAGCCCACGCTCGATGAACTGATGCGGACCGATCGAATCGTGTTCCGCTACTCGACGGCGGGTAGCGAGATTCTAGAATCGGCCAATCCCAACGGCTCGCTGGAAAATATTGCCGGCATTTGTAACCCTGGCGGTAACGTGGTAGGCATGATGCCGCATCCCGAACGATCCGCTGAGCCTGAACTGGGATGTACCGATGGAATGAAGATATTTCATTCCATGGTGGGAGCAATGGCCAGCCGGTAGATTCTTCCTTGACACAGCGCCGCAGATTTCCCCAAGCAAATTTTATTTGATAATCCGGATCATTCCTGTTAGTGTCTCCGCGAAGCGCGTCCCCTACTCGCCCCAAAACTGAAAATGTTCGAGACAACTTAGGGAGGAGTGTGCCTGATGACGTCGAAGCAGATACTTGATGCTTTTTCTGAAACTCTGATGCGCGATGAGCGCATACTGAGTCCTCGCGAGCGGGAATTGCTGATGAGCCTTGTGCACAATGCAAGGAACGAATCGAGCAACAATCCCGAGATTCAATCCGCGGTCACCGCCGCCATTGCTCGTTCCGTAGGTGAGACGGTTGCGCAACGCGCTTTTGCATTGTTAGGGAGCAGCATCGTAGAGCAGATCGTAACCCGTGGAGGGGCATCTTCTTCCAGCGAAGAAAGCCGTCCCGTTGTATTTGCTGGACCGCAACCCCCCAGTGGGCCTCAACCGCCCTCTGGCGCACCCAAGGACCGACCTGCCGGGCCACAACCTCCGAGCGGACCGCAACCACCGAGCATCAGTCTGCGGCAACAACGCGGCGAGGCGCGGCAAACAGCAGCACTAAAAGAGCCCGGTCTCAAGAGCGGCACGGCAGTTCTGGAGTCCTCGGAGATCGCTCGAGCGGAATGCGTTGTCCTGGATGAATTTCTGGCGCCGCAGGAGGTGCAGGAACTTCTCCGCTACACGCTGGAGCACGAAAGCCAGTTCACCGTGAGCGAAGTGATTTCGCCCAGCGGCGAACCCGGCGTCGCGGACTACAACCATCGGCGTTCTCGAGTACTCATGGAGCCGGGACCGTGGGAAGATTTGATTCTGGATCGAATTCGGTTGGCGCTTCCAAGAGTTTTGCAGCAGCTTGGAATGGACGAGTTTCCGGTAGCGCGCACCGAAGTGCAGATCACCGCCAGCAATGATGGCGATTTCTTCCGGGCTCATTGTGATGATGCCCAGGAGAGAATCGCCTCCCGGCGGCTGACCTTCGTCTATTTCTTCCATCATGAACCTACCCAGTTCCAGGGAGGGGAATTGCGCCTCCACGACTCAACGAAGGGTGGCGACCATCCCGACAGCACCGGCAGCTATCAGGCAATCGTGCCGCAGCAGAACCAGATTGTATTCTTCCCGTGCTCGACGCTGCATGAAATCACGCCAGTGCAGTGCCGGTCGCGAGCCTTCGCGGACAGCCGTTTTACGGTGAATGGATGGCTACACCAATAAAAGACGGAGCATGGCTTGAGTGGATCGCAAGCTTAATGGGAGCAGCGTCGCGGCAGCGTCACACCGCGATGCTGCCTCCGCAAAAGTTCCATTGCCTGCTGGACGAACTTCCACTGCACTTGATTCCCCAACATAGTTTAGATCGCTGGCTTCAACGGCTGGATACTTCTCAGCCACTATTCCTCAACCCGGAATGCTTGGTGTTGCCAGCCGGAGTCGCGCCACCGGAACTCGAAAATTATCGCGAGTTGCTGGAAGGATTCCATTTGCAGAGCACTATCGCCTGGGTTCGGGACTCGGGCACTGGCTCGCTACATCCGTTCTGGCTCGGGCCGCGACTTGCCCCCCTGGTTTCGAATCTGCGCCGCGGTGAGCCGGTGCCAGCATCCTTTCCACAGTCGCAGCAAGTTCTGCTTGCAGCGACTGGCATACTGATACCGGAGGATTACGCGCAGCGTCGCCGTGCGGAGTGGTCCACGATCGTCAGCAAACGAAGTCAAACATTTCGAGAAAAGAATTACGCGCCCCTCGGCGATTTGATTCACCCGTTCACTCTTGCCTCGTTGCGCCGCTACTACCGGCATGCAATCCGGCGGGGAGCGATTTGGCTCGGCGACGAGCAGAGCGCTCTCCGGTATGTTGCCCATAACGAACCGGTGGCGCGCTATTTCCACCACCAGATTGCAAAGACGGTGGCTAAAATTGTGGCCGAGCCCATTAAGCCCTCCTACGTTTATCTGGCTTCTTACATGAGTGGCGCAGAGCTGAAAAAGCACACCGATCGTGAACAGTGTGAGTTCAGCGTGACTTTGTGCCTGGATTTTTCTCCGGAACCTGCGCTCGCAACGCCCTGGCCAATAAAATTGGATACTTCCGCCGGTACTGTAACAGCCTATCAGGCTCTGGGCGACGGGCTAGTTTACTGGGGAACGAGAGTTCCACACTACCGGCATATGTTGCCCCGAGGACATACCTCGACGTCGATTTTCTTCCACTACGTGCCGGCAGATTTTTCGGGACCTCTTAATTAGGCGGCGCAGGACTAGCGCAATCCTGAGATTATATACAGCACCGAGAAGACCTGATAGTAGCTGTATGCAAAGCGTGAACCGTCATGGCTTACGACCACTGGTGCAATCGTAACCAGACCCGCATTTGTTTCTGGTTGCAATTCTTGTACGAGGGTCTTCTCGCCTGTGGCTAAATTGATCTTAAAAACCTTGGTTGGAATCTGGCCGGGGAGATATCCATAGAGAGCAGAATCATCCTCTGACCATTGCACCGGGATTAATCCGGGTTCGAAGCCGGGGATAGGGTGCGGAGGACCACCCGCGATCGGATATACGGTGGCTACGGGACCGTTGTTGGCAATAATGTAACGGCTGTCGGGAGAGACCAAACCACCGGTAACCCCCTCAGGTGTGACGGGCGTTAGCTTGCCACTTTCCAAGTCTACGAAATAGCAGCGTACGGCATGACCGCGTTCGTTGCCGTTGATTGTAATTCTTTTTCCATCGGCCAGAAAATGCGAAGAACCGTTGTGTATGCGTTCCAGTCCGGTCACTGGAATCGTATGCGGCTGGCCGGCACCAATAGGATAGAGAGTGATGCGCCCCGGACGGCCTGTGATAATTGATATCGCCCATTTGCCGTCCGGCGAAAGACCGCCTGCGCTGCCTTCTCCCAACTGTACGGGAGGTGCGCCGTCGATTTTGCGAATGGCCACTGCGTAGTTGGAACCGGCCGCCTCGCTCGCGTCCTCAAACAAAACGGACTGACCGTCGCGCGAGATATCTTTCGCAACATCCCAGTCGTGCCAGGAGATATCCACCGCTTTGCCTGCTCGCGTGGAAGTGGCCATGGCCAGGCGTTCGACATCCAGACTCACGAGAACCCGCCCGTCGGGTGCCATGTCCTGCAGGGTTAGCCCGGCCGGAATATCTAGAATCGTCCGAACCCTTCCTGCCTCGTTTACCGCCCATAAGCTGCGCGTGTAGCCGCTTGCCGCCGCCGTAAACCAGATTTCTTTTCCGTCAGAACTCCAGGCGAGGCCGTCTGCCGAGTCGTAAACCGGAGACAAAGTACGAACCCTTCCGGCATGATCCACCAGCCATACTGAGCCACGATCATCCCAGAGGGAGAGATGATTGATAAACGCAATCCTATCGTCTTGCGGTGAGACCCGGATGTGACTGATCCAGCCATTGCTCTGATACAAAACGTGGCCAATCGGATATTCGATCTGGTCGCGGCCGTCAACGTGATGGACGACCGCGATCTCGCCGCCGGGACCCCAGTCCGCCCATGCCACATCTTCGAGTAGCTCTCGCGGCGACCCTCCTGCCAGAGGCGCACGGGCAAGCGTACCTTTTTCAATTTTCAGGTGCTGCATATGAGCACCGTGAATCGTCAATGCCAGTTCGCCTCGTTTGGATATCGACAGCAAACTTGCATCCGTAATGTTCAGCGGTTGAGTCAGCTGGGAATCGCCGACGGTGGAGAAAAGCTGCAACGGCCTCTCGTTCCACGCGGCCCCGTATACGATGGAGTGAAAGTCGGGCGTAAAGCGCGCCGAATAGACGGTGCCTTCTTCAAATGTCAGACGCTGGTAGGTGGGATTGGGCAGAGGTTTTCGACTAACTTGAATAGCGACCAAGGCCAAGATCGCGACTAAAAAAATCCCAACCAGCGCCCAAGGCAGGACATTCGCTTGAAATCTTGTAGACCTCCGCCGTGCGGCTCGAACGCCGGATGCATCCGACAAAGTTTCCAGCGCGAATCCCAGGTCGCTCGCCGATTGGAAACGATTTTCAGGTTCCTTCTCCAAACAATGGCGCACGATTTGCCGAAACTGTAAGGGAATCCCTGCCTGCTCCAGATCGCTGTCGGGGGGATCCTCTCGCAAGCACCGCCGTGATCGTGTCGACTTCAGTCTCGCCGCGAAAAGCCCGCCGTCCGGCCAGCATCTCGTAGAGAATTGCGCCTACGCTGAAGATGTCACAGCGATGGTCCACCGGCTTGCCCCGAAGCTGCTCGGGAGACATGTAAGCTACGGTGCCAAGCACCATTCCGCTCTTGGTGATGGTGGTTAATTCTTCGACGGTGCGACCCGATTCCTCAGATGCCGATTGGAGTTTCGCGACACCGAAGTCGAGGATTTTTATCCTTCCGTCGGCGGTCACAAATAAGTTTTCCGGCTTGAGATCCCGGTGAATAATGCGGCGCTGATGAGCCGCTATCAGCCCTTGTACAATCTGCAGCGCGTATTCCACGGCCAGCGGAGCGGGCAGGGCTCCCTGCGAAAGCCGTTTGCGAAGGGTCATGCCTTCGAGCAGTTCACAAACGATGTAAGGAGTTCCCTCGTCTACACCGATGTCGTAAACTGCGACGATGTTCGGGTGATTGAGAGCGGCAGCCGCGCGGGCCTCCAACTCAAAACGACGAAGATGATCGGGATTGGTGCTGGATGCCGGACGAATGAGTTTGAGGGCGACTTCGCGATCCAGGCGTTCATCCCGCGCGCGGAAAACCTCGCCCATGGCGCCGGCGCCGATTTTTTCGATGATTTGGTAGTGACCTATGACTCGACCATTCATGCGCAAGGAAGCCCGCAGGCATGTTAGGGCGCGTGTCTCGTTACGTCAATAACCGAAATACTAACAATCTGATCGCCGCTTGCGGGATGAGCTTGCTCTGGGTCCGGTCTGCTGTTTATTATCGAAGCGGCGGGGATTGGAGAAACGATGTCATGCTATAATCTCGTTTCGCCTGCGTATTTAACGAGGCAGCCTGTGATTCTCTCTTCGGGCGAATCCCGCGCCAATCAAGATCTTTCATACGAGGTCTAGCCATGTCCGGCCATTCAAAATGGGCCACAATCAAGCACAAGAAGGGCGCGCTCGACGCCAAGCGCGGCAAGATTTTTACCCGTCTTATTAAGGAAATCAGCATTGCTGCGAAGAACGGCGGCGGCGATCCCGATTCCAATCCCCGGCTGCGCGGCGCCATCGTCGCCGCTAAGGCGGAGAACATGCCGGCCGATAACATCAAGCGCGCCATACAGCGCGGCACCGGCGAACTTCCCGGCGCCACTTACGAAGAATTTTCTCTGGAGGGTTACGGGCCGGGCGGAGTGGCGGTCCTGCTCGATATCAATACGGATAATCGTAACCGCACCGTGAGCGAAATCCGCCATTGCTTTGGCAAGAACGGCGGCAACATGGCTGAAGCCGGCGCGGTCTCCTGGATGTTCCATAAGAAGGGCGACATCGTGATCCCAAAGACGGCGGCAAAAGAGGACGACTTGATGAACATCGTTCTCGAAGCCGGCGGCGAAGATTTAAACGACGACGGAGAGAATTGGGAAATATTAACTGAGCCTTCAGCGTTTGAGGCTGTGCTGGAAGCCGTGAAGAAAGCTGGAATCGAGCCGGCATCTTCCAGCGTCGCCATGATTCCGCAGAATTACATCAAGCTCGAAGGGCAAGCCGCCAACACCATGATCCGATTAATGGAAGCGCTGGAGGATCAGGACGATGTGCAGAATGTCCACTCCAATTTCGACATCGATCAGAAGTTGCTGGAAGAAGTGGCGGGTTAGTCGCTCGCGACGTTCATTGCAGCCGTCCTTGCGGACGGCTTTTTTATTTGCCGGCCATTTGCCGATCATCTACTGACCATCGCAAATAAAAAAGTTTTCAACACAACCGTGGATAAGACTGTGGAAAAGCGTGGAAGTATCTTTGTAAGTGATTCAGCGAGAGATGTTTCAGCTCTTTGCACCGATGCGAGTGCTGGCACTTTCGTGTTACAACCGCTCATTGCTGGGATTGGCTGCTCGAAGATTTACGTCGCCGACAAACTTTGAAACTCAGACTCGACAAACTTCTGGTTGACCGCGGGCTCGCCCCTTCACGAGAACGAGCTCAAGGATTGATCATCGCGGGAAAAGTCTTGGTCAACGAACAGAAAATTGATAAAGCGGGCGCCCAAGTTGTTTCCGAGTCGGCAATTCGGCTGCTCGGGGAGGATCAGAAATACGTGAGCCGCGGTGGTCTCAAACTGGAGCGAGCCTTGGAGCACTGGCATATTGATGTCACAGGCGCGGTGTGCCTGGATGTCGGCGCCTCGACCGGTGGCTTCACGGACTGCCTGCTGCAACATGGTGCGAGCCGCGTGATTGCGGTCGACACAGGATACGGCCAGATGGCCTTCAAGTTGCGCCAGGATTCCAGGGTTCGCCTTTTGGAAAAGACCAATGCCCGTTATCTGACGAGCGAGGTCATCGGCGAGTTTGCAGATTTGATTGTGATCGACGTGGCATTTATTTCCGCGACGCTGGTTTTGCCTGCAGTGGTGAATGCCGTGTTCCCGCAATCTCAAGAAGGTCGTCGCGGGCGGGGGGTGGTCGTGCTCGTCAAGCCTCAATTTGAGGCGGGAAGGGAATTCGTAGGCAAAGGGGGCATTGTGCGTGACGAGGCGGCGCAGCTGGCGTCTGTTGAAAAAGTAAGAAATGCTTTCCGGGAGCTCGCCTGTTCTCAAACTGACGTGATTGATTCGCCCATACTGGGAGCGGAGGGCAACCGTGAGTTTCTTCTGCGTGCGGTCTTTTAGGCGCTAGCGCTCACAAGTCAAAGCTGATCGGAGTTAAAGATTTTCCCGCAAGTTCGGTACAATCTTTCTTTCTCCTACTCAACATGGCCATTTCGTCCTCATCTTCCCACTCCAAAGTCGCGGCTATCATTTCGCGTCCGGCAAGGGCGGAGGTAGCCCGCACAGTCCCTGAATTGCTGAAATGGCTTCATGCGCATGGATACTCGGTCATCGTCGATCCGGAGACGGCGAAATATTCCGACGGTGAAGAAGAAGTTCCGCGGCCGGAAATGTCGTCGCGACCTTTGGACCTGGTTGTGGTACTGGGCGGCGACGGTACCTTACTCTCCGCGGCTCGAGCCACTGCGACTATCGATGTACCCTTGCTCGGCGTAAACCTGGGTTCGCTCGGCTTCCTCACAGATGTGCCTCTGTCTTCTCTTTTCTCCATGCTTGAGTCGATCGCCCATGGTGAAGCGGCAGTAGAACAGCGTTCGCTGATGCAGTGTGAGCTGCTGCGCAACGGCGAGATCCTGGGAAGTTATCTGGTATTCAACGACGCCGTGGTCAACAAAACCGCTTTGGCGCGCCTGAATAATTATGATCTGTTCGTGGATAAAGTGTTCGTCTCCAGTTACCGCGCAGATGGAATGATTGTGGCTACGCCCACTGGATCGACCGCTTACTCGCTCTCGGCCGGCGGTCCGGTGCTGATGCCAACTGTTAATGCCTTTGTGATCACGCCGGTGTCGCCACATTCGCTGACCCACCGCCCGCTGGTTGTGCCGGATTCGGTCGTGATTGAGCTTCTTCTACGCAGCGACGAAGAAGTGGCATATCTCAGCCTCGACGGCCAACCTGGCCTGGATCTGCGCGATGGGGACCGAGTACGTTGCCGCCGGTCCGAACACAGGGTCAGTCTTTTCCGTACCGATCATGATTTTTTTCACGTGCTGAGGACGAAGTTGAAGTGGGGAGAGAAATAGAGAAAATCTATTGCTGATTTCGAGATTGTTGATTGTTGATTGAAACCCGATGTCTAATCAACAATCAATAATCAACAATCAGCAATCAGCAATCAGCAATCAGCAATCAGCAATCAGCAATCAGCAATCAGCAATCAGCAATCAGCAATCAGCAATCAGCAATCAGCAATCAGCAATCAGCAATGCTAATGCTACAACTCAGCGGAATATAGTTCGCGAACTGTTTCCCTCCGCCGGATCACCTTTGCTGACTTTCCGCGAACCAGAAGTTCCGCGGGCCGTGGCCGCGAGTTGTAGTTGGAAGCGAGCGCCATTCCATAGGCTCCGACATCCAGAATAGCAAGCAAATCGCCCTCTTCCACTCGCGGCAAGTCGCGATCGCGCGCAAAGAAATCTCCTGACTCACAAATCGGACCGACTATATCGATAGCCTCCATTTTGGCAGTGGATTCCTCGGACTGAACTACCGGAACAATCTCGTGATAGGCCCCGTAAAGCGCCGGCCGGATTAGATCGTTCATGGCCGCATCCACCACGAGAAAATGTTTGCCGCCATTTTCTTTTCGGTAAATTGCGGAGGTCAGCAAGATTCCGGCAGGACCCACAATCGCGCGTCCCGGTTCCAGCAACACATGAACTTTTAATCCGCGCAAGGGGCTCGTCACTGCCCGGGCGTAACGCGCCGCATAGTCGGCAAAATCGGACGCCGGATTCTGATAATCGATGCCGAGGCCGCCCCCGGCGTCTACGTAATCGATTTTGTGTCCATCCGCGCGCAACTCACGAACCAAGGCAGTGACTCGAACGAGCGCTTCCGCGAAGGGCGCGATATCCGTGATTTGAGAGCCGATATGCACGCTGACACCGGCCACTTTCAGATATCGCGAGACGGAGGCTTTGGCGTAAAGCTCTCGCGCATTTCGGATCGGCACTCCAAATTTGTGTTTGCGCAGCCCAGTAGAAATGTAAGGATGAGTGTCGGCCGCAACGTCTGGGTTAACTCGAAGAGCAATTCGCGCGACCCTGCGCGACTGCGCAGCGCATTCGGCCAGGCTCCAAAGTTCAGACTCGCTCTCCACGTTGAACAACAGGATCCCGGCTTTCAAGGCCGCAGTCATCTCTTCTCGCGATTTCCCCACACCCGAGAAGACAACTTTCCTGGCCGCGCGCCGGTCGGCCACCAGCACACGTTCCAGCTCTCCGCCTGAGACCACATCGAATCCGCAACCCGCCCGCGCAAGCAGGCGCAAGATATTTACATTGGAGTTTGCCTTTACCGAGTAACAGACAATATGGGGAACGCCGTGGAAGGCATTTTGAAAGTCGGCAAGCCGCTGAAGGATCGTCGTCGCGGAGTAAACATAGAGCGGCGTTCCGTAGCGTTCGGCAAGTTTTGCGAGCGGAATATTTTCGCAATGCAAATGAAACTTTTCACTGCGATGAAATAGTCCCTTGCGGCTCTTTCGCAACACAAATCCCGGTGCACGCTCCATGGGAAGTGGTTCGCTGGGGCGGGTCATTTGCGTTTTGGAGAGGCTGAGCCGGCACTATCCTTCACTTTGATGGCCACCACGGTCTGATCGTCAAAGGATTCGACGCCCGCGGAATGTTCGGCCGCAGCCTTGAACAGCGTGTTGACCACACAATCCGCAGATTTGCTGGCGCACTCCAGAACCAGTTTTTCGACGCGGCCTCGACCAAAAAGCTCTCCCTTGCGATTCCGCGCGTCCAGAATACCGTCACTGAAAAAAACAAACATATCCCCGGGCTTCATTTTGAAGCGGAACTCGTCGTAATTTGCATCGTCGAAAAGTCCCAACGGAAGGCCGGTCGCTTCGATCACATGATTCTTTCCAGCATGCACATGAATGGGCCGCGGGAGGCCAGAATTGGCCACTTGCAGCGTTCGATGTTCGTCATCCCAAACGGCGTAGATGAGGGAAACGAATTGAGCTTCGATACGGCGTTCGGCGAGCGAGAGATTGACCGCCCTCAGCATTTCCGCAGGGCCGGGCTCAATCGGCGCATGCGAGCGCAAGATGCCGCTCACCAGCGCCGCGTAAATGGCGGCTGGCGCGCCTTTCCCGCTCACATCGCCAATTACAATTCCCAGCCGTGAAAGCGAATAAGGGATGAAGTCGTAAAGATCTCCTCCGATGGCGCGCGCGGGAACGAACTTCGCTGCCAATTCCAGATTTGCCAACTTGGGTAGAGTTTGCGGAAGCAGCCGCATTTGCAATTCGCGAGCCAGCGCCAGATCCCGCTCCAGTCGACGTTCCTGGCGTGCGATCTCCTCGTAGAGCCGTGCATTCTCGATTGCGATAGCGACTTGTGCGGCCAGGGTCATCATGGTGCGGCGATGATCGTCGGTAAAAAAACCGCGTCGCGTATGCTCAAGGTCGAGCACGCCGATCACTTTGTCTTTGTAGATCAGCGGCACGGCCAGTTCAGAGCGTGTTTCCGGATTGCCCGCGATATAACGCGGGTCTTTGCTGACGTCTGGTACCAGTACCGCCTGCCCGGTCTGTGCTGCGTAACCGACCAGTCCACGCCCGAGAGGGACCTCATGTTTGAGATGGATATTTTCCCGGAAACGCAACGAAAACCGATGTTGCAACTTTTCCCCGGAAGAATCCAGCAGCAAAATACTGAACATCTGATAATCGATGAGCCGACGCAGAAGTTCCGCAACCCGGTTCAGCAGTTCGTCCAGATTCAGGATGGATGAGAGCTCGCGGGCAATTTCATTGAGCAAGAGCAGAATGCGCGCCTGTCGTGTGGTGCGCGTGTAAAGCTGTGCGTTTTCAATTCCTCCCGCGATGCGGGAAGCTACCAGAGTCAACAGACGGCTGTGTTCCTCAGTGAAGTAGCCTGGGTTGCGCGCTTCCAGATCGATCACACCAATCACGCGGTTCTTGGTGATCAGCGGCACCGCCAACTCAGAGCGCACGTTGGCTATGGCGGCGATGTACTTGGCATCTTGTGTAACGTCGTCGACGAGGACCGCCTGTCTCGACTGCGCGGCCTGCCCGGTCACACCCTCACCCAGTTTCACCCGAGCGCGTTCGGCGAAGTCAGCCGGATAGCCCACCTGGAAACGAAAGCGCAATTCCTGCGTCTTCTCGTTCAGCAGAAGGATGGCGAAGATTTCATAATCGATAACTTTGCGCACCACCTCGGCAACGCGGCTCAAGGTGGTATCCAGATCGAGCGAAGTCGCCAGCACATCGGCCACTTCCAGCAACAGCGGCTCAACCTGCAGAGAATTTGCCGTCGTATTCAGAACAGCCCCCATGGTTTTCTATGATAGCAGCCGTGCTTTCAGTACCCAGTACCTGGTACTGAGACCGGGAAAATGTTCGAAGTCGCACTCGGTTCCGGTTGCTAGATTCAGGTACTGGGCGCTCGGCACCGGGTACTGACTTTACTCCCGCGGCACAATGCAAATATCCGCCAGATTGCGATACCGTTCGGCATAATCGAGGCCGTACCCGACGACGAACTCATCCGGAATTGTGAATCCGACATAATCCCCTTGTAGCGGCAGTTTGCGGCGCGAAGGCTTATCGAGCAAGGCCGCGATCTTCAGCGATTTAGGACCATGTGCCAGCAACAACTTTTTTAAAACTGTCAGCGTCAATCCCGTATCCAGGATGTCTTCCACCACGATCACGTTCTTGTCTTTCATGGATTGATCGACATCTTTGGTCAGCTTTACTTCGCCCGTGGAATCCCATCCGCTCTTGAGTTCCTGGCTGGGTGTTGGGCGATTACCGTAACTGGAAACGCCAATAAAATCAAACGTGGCGTCGAGATCCACCTGTCGCGCCAGGTCAGCAAGAAAGATCGCCGAACCCTTCAGCACACCGACCAGGATGATCGGCTGGCCCGCGAAATCGCGAGTGATATCCGCGCCCAGCTCGGCAACTCGTTTTGTAATTCGATCCCGCGAAATCAGTACCTTAAGTTCTTTCATGGCGTTTCATATTAAACTAAATTCAACCGCAGCCCATCCTGGGTGGGTTTCCGCTCAAAGATCTACTGCAAGTGGCTGGTGGCCAGGAGCTATTACCCATGAATCTGAAAGGCATTCATCTAACGTGGCTGGGCCACGCAACATTTCGCATCGAAACGCCCGGTGGACAGACCATCATCATCGACCCTTGGATCATGAACAATCCCGCATGCCCGCCGTCCGAGAAAAAGGTAAAGAAGGTCGATACACTTCTCGTCACTCACGGGCACGGCGACCACATTGGCGATGCGGTAGAAATCATCAAAGAACATAATCCGCAGGTGGTCGGTATTCCCGAACTCTGCGGCTGGCTGGAAAAAAAGGGCGCAAAGAAGATCGCCATGATGAACAAGGGTGGCACGCAGAAAATCGGCGACATCAAAGTCACTATGGTGCACGCGGATCACTCCTGCGGCATTCAGGACGGCGATCAGATGGTGTATGGCGGCGAAGCTTGCGGCTATGTTGTGGAATTCGAGAATGGCGTCAAAATTTATCACGCCGGCGATACCAACGTTTTCGGAGATATGGCGATCATCCGCGAGCTTTATGCGCCTGAGATCGTCATGTTGCCGATCGGCGATCACTTCACCATGGGACCTCGCGAAGCGGCTTACGCCTGCAATCTGCTCAAGCCGAAAACAGTGATTCCCATGCACTTCGGCACCTTTCCGGTGCTGACGGGAAGTCCGGCGGAATTGAAGAAGCTGGTGAAAGGCGTCGAAATCTTAACCTTGACGCCGGGTGTGACTTTGCGGGATTTAGATCGCGCAACTGCTTAGTGGCAATTCAAAAATGCGAAGGAGGCCAGTGGCCGCGAATAAAGCAAAAAAAGAAAATAATCTGAAAAAGGCAAGCAAGCCGAGCTGGCGACATTACAACTTCACCACTGCCGGCCCGGTCGACGATTATCTGTATTCCATGCTGCCGAAGCGCAGCGACGTGCTGGTGGAGATGGAAGACTATGCCGGCAAACACAACATCCCCATTGTGGGTCCAGCTGTGGCGCGCGTATTGCAACAGCTAGCCCTGATGATCAATGCGAAAACGATTTTCGAGCTGGGCTCGGCCATTGGCTATTCGACTGTCTGGTGGGCGCAGGCGGTGGGCGAGAAAGGGCGGGTGATCTACACGGACGGCGATGCCAAGAATGCCGAGCGGGCGCGCGGTTATTTCGATCGCGCCGGCGTTTCCAATCAAATCACACTTCACACTGGCGATGCGCTGGAATTTCTCTCCGAGCATAAGCAGCAGTTCGATATCATTTTCAACGATGTCGACAAGGAAGATTATCCGCGGGTGTTGCGCCTAGTATCGCCGCGTTTGCGCAAGGGCGGATTATTTATTACGGATAATGTTTTATGGAGCGGACGTGTGGCGGAGAAAAATCCGAAGTCCGCGGAGACCAAGGCAATCCTTGAGTTCAACCGTCAGTTGTATGGTTCGCCGGATTTCTATACGACGATCTTGCCGATTCGCGATGGGCTCGCGGTTGCTCTGAAGAAGTAAGAATAATCAAATCGACTTCACGGGAATCGCCAGCAGATCCTCAACCAGACCGACTTCTTTCTGCAGAAAGGGTTCCGCGTAGGTCACGCCGCCGAGAGCGCCGTAATAGCGGGCCATTGATTCCACGCGCGCGTGAATCTCATTGTGGGCAGGAAAAATATCTTTGCCTGCTTCCTGATCGCTGTACTGAGATTTGTAGGCGAAGATCGACGCGATCTTCTGCTTAAACTGCTCGCTGATGTCGACTACAAACGTAGGACGCACATCGTAGTAAAGCGTCGCGTAGATAATTTTGAACGGGCGATGCGGCGCGAGCCTTGCAGCGCCGGCATCCTGCCGGCCAACCGTTGACTGCTGATTGCTCAGTGCGATTTGCGGATCGAGCTTCGATAATCCCGCGAGAAAACAAGCCTCGTACCCCAGCACAGAACAGGTGTAGTGATCGGGATGCCGGCCCTTCCAGTACGGCAGAATCACCACCCGCGGCCGAGTTTCGCGGATCACTCTGGCCACTTTCAGGCGGTTCTCCCAAGTGTTTTCCACGCGACCGTCGGGGATGTCGAGCGCCCGGCGCCAGGCCACATCGAGAATTTGTGCCGCATCCGTCGCTTCGCGCGCGCGATCTTCAGCCGTGCCGCGCGTGCCCATCTCTCCTTGCGTGAGGTCCAGAATCCCCGTCCGCTGGCCACGTTGCGCCATCTTCAGCAAAGTTCCGCCGCAAGTCTGCTCCACATCGTCGCGATGAGCGGCGATTGCCAGAATATCGAGATTGCCTGGAGTCGACGGCATGGTGTTTGGACTTGACTCGGTTTAGCCTAACTTGTTTTCTACTTCTTCCGCTGCACCAGATATTGCGCCAGCTCCTTCAAATTGTCGGCGCGTTCTCCGAAGCCGTCCAACTCCGCTAATGCAGAAGCCACTAGCGCATCCGCTTTGCGCACGGACTCCTCAATCCCGAACAGAGCGGGATAGGTCGCCTTTTGCGCTGCCGAATCCTTCCCCGCGGTTTTGCCTAACTGCTCGGAGCTTTGGGTGACATCCAGCACGTCATCCACGATTTGAAAGGCCAAACCAATCGATTGACCAAAGGCGCGAAGCTTCTTAACGTCACGATCCTTCGCTCCGGCATAGATTCCGCCGCTGACCAGGCTCGCAGCGATCAGCGCGGCGGTTTTTGCGCGATGGATATATTCAAGCATCTCCGCCGTGGGTTGCATGTGCTCGGCTTCCAGGTCCACCACCTGGCCGCCAATCATGCCGTTCAGAGTGCCGGTGCCGCGCGCGATCTCTTCGATAATTCGAACTCGCGCCTCCGCCGGACACTCCAGCCGAGCCAGAACTTCATAAGCCTGCGTTTGCAAAGCGTCTCCCGCGAGGATTGCGATGGCGTCACCGAAAACTTTGTGGCAGGTAGGACGCCCGCGCCGTAGATCGTCGTTGTCGAGGGCGGGCAGATCGTCGTGGATCAGCGAATAGGTATGCAGCATCTCCAGCGCCGCGCCTAATTCTTCGATCTTCTCAGGCAACGATCCCGCGATCATGCGGCCCGCCTCTATGCACAGCACCGGTCGCAGCCGTTTCCCGCCGGCAAATACGCTGTGCCGCATTGCTTTGTGAATGGAGACGGGATCCTGGGTTTCCAGCGGAATCAGGCGGTCCAGCGCCGAGTCGGTTCGCTTACGGCCTTGTTCGAGAGTTTCTTGCAGCATTGCGCAGTGAGTATAGCAAGGCGCAAATGCCGACGCCCAGCTTACGAGATGCGGAACCACCGCTTATTCACCGAAGCGGTCGCGATTGTTACGCGAAAGTCTGAGATATTCGGATTTTTGTGCAAGAAAAACGAGGACGGCGAAAACCGTCCTCGCGAGTAAAAATTGTTGCCCGAGTTTTAAGCCGAGGCGTCTTTTGCTACCGCTACGCTCCGCAGAACGGAGCTTAGGACATTTTGTACATCGTCGGATTGGCAAACATCGCTTGCCCCAGCCTCCAGTGCGGCGATCCAGAGTTCCTCATCGGGAAGGCGGTGAGTGCACACGATGGGCAGCATCGGAAAATCTTCGTGCAAGCTTCGTACATCGGTGAGACGAGAGGCTTCCATATCAAGCACGACAGCCTCGGGACGGTTGCTGGCCACTCGTTTGCGAAGTTCGTCGCCGGAATGCGTCAAGTGGACTGCGTGGAAATGAGAGGAAAGTTTTCCGGCCAGAGTTTGCGCGACCCTGGGATCGGTTTCGAATACTACGACACTAAGGCCCATAGATCCTCCTGACTTACAGCCGTCAGTTACAACGGTCTTGGGCTGCGGGGAAGGGTTCGGAACCGCTACTCCACAGACATTTTCGTAAAGACTCCAACGGAGCGAGTTGCCTATCTGCGGGCACTCGCCTTTTCCGCTACGGATTCGAACGGTTCAGCCTGAAGTTTCCCGTTTTTCTTAAGCAAAATTTCCACTTTGCCTTCCGCCTGCTCCAGTTCTTTGCGGCACGCGGAAGAAAGATTCATGCCCTCCTCAAAAAGGGTGAGAGAAGTTTCCAGAGGCACATCTCCCTTTTCCAGCTCCTGAACAATTTTTTCCAGTCGCTGAAGACATTCTTCAAATTTAGCCAACGGGTTTTAACTCCTTCTCTATTGTAATGCTACTATCCGCGCTCAATGTCTAGTCTTTTATTGTAAATAGATCGAGAAAATACACTTTCGTGTCCCCATAAAGGAAGCCTAGGCCGAAGCCGGAGTGTTCGTGCCCAACGCCTCCAGAACATCCACGGCGGAGCTGTACCGCCCCTGCGGAGCGCTGATCTGCGCGCCCTGCACGGTGTGCCGAACAGCAATCAGCATCTCGCGGGCAATGGCCACTCCCTCCGCCCGAGCCGCTTCCGGCGTCTGCGCCCGGGCCATGCGCTCCAGGATGGAATCCGGCACGGAGACCCGAAGTTCGTTCTTCATGAACTCCGCATTACGCACACTCACTAGGGGCCAAATTCCCGCCACCACCGGGATACGGCAATGCTCGATTCGCCGCAGAAAATTTTCCAACAGACGAATGTCGAAAACCGGCTGGGTCACCGCGTATTCTGCCCCGGCGGCGACTTTGAATTCGAATCTCCGAATCTCTTCGTCGAGGTCAGTGAGCCCCGGATTCGCGCCCACTCCAATCACAAATCCCGTTCCTGCGCCAATGGGATTTCCCCCCAGGTCCAATCCTCGATTCAGGTTGTGAACGATGTTGACCAAGCCGATGGCATCCACGTCAAACACTGCCGTCGCGTCCGGATAGTTGCCCATTTTTGGCGGATCGCCCGTAATGCAGATCAGGTTCTTAATCCCTACCGCTGCCGCGCCCAGCAAATCACTTTGAATGCAAAGCACATTCCGGTCGCGGCAAGTGTAGTGCAGGATGGCATCGATTCCGGCTTCGCGCTGTACCAGTAAAGACAGCGCCTGATTGCTCATGCGCGCCGAAGCCCGCGGGCTGTCGGGAATGTTGACCGCATCCACGCCCACCGATTTTAGAAAGCGTGAACCCTCCAGTTCCTTCTGGATGTCGGTTCCTTTAGGAGGCACGACCTCGACCATGGTGACAAACTCACCTCGTGCCAGCTTAGCGCCCAAGACGGAGCGTTCCTCCAAAGGCTGAGCTGGCGTCGCCCTGGGCGCGCTCGTGCCGCTGACTTGCGCCGAGGCTGACTTTTCTCGAGCCTCTCCGGCGCGCAACGCAGACTTCATCACCCGGATGTGGTCGGGAGTGGTGCCGCAGCATCCTCCAACGATGCGCGCGCCAGCCGCGACGAATTTCCGCGCATAACTCGCCATATACTCCGGCGAGCAGAGATAAATATTCCTGCCTTCCACGGAGCGAGGAATGCCGGCATTCGGCTGCGCGGCGAGCGGCAGGGAAGTGAGCGCACGCACGCGCTCGATGGCGTCGAGCATTGCGACTGGACCCACACTGCAATTACATCCGATAACGTCGGCGCCCCAATCTTCAAGACGAGGAGCGAAGGTTTGCGGATCGGAGCCGTCAAGACAATTACCGTCTTCGTCAATCGTCACCTGCACCACCAAAGGCAACTTGGCTCCTACATCCTTGGCGGCGAGCATTGCCTGATGGAGTTCCTCGAGGTAGCCGAAAGTTTCCAGCATGAGCAAGTCGACCCCGCCTTCGGCTAGCGCTTCAATCTGCTCGCGGAAGGCCTGGCGAGCTTCTTCGAACGAAGTTTTTCCCAGCGGCTCGATTCTTGTTCCCAGTGGGCCAACCGATCCTGCTACCCAAACATCGAAGCTCTTAGCGGCCTCGCGGGCAAGTCGCGCACCCATCCGGTTTATGTCGTGTACTTTATCGGCAAGGCTGTGCCTGGCGAGGCGGAAGGCATTGGCCCCGAAGGTGTTGCTTTCGATGATCTCGGCCCCGGCCTGCAGATAGTCGTGGTGGATAGCGCGAATGAGATCAGGCTGGGAAAGATTCAGTTCGTCGTAACAGCGATTGATGAAAATTCCCTTGGAGTAAAGCAGCGTGCCCATGGCCCCGTCGCAGAGAACGGGCGACTGCTTGAGCCGTGCCAGAATGTTATCCGCCATCTTAAGAGGATACAAGATGAGCACCCGCATTTGCATCTAACGCGGTACACGAGTAAAGAAGTCCAGATCGCGGTTTAACAGGCTTTTTGGCGGGCTCTGCTATAATCCGGTTTTTCGCACTTAAATCTCTAGTTTTCCTGTGGTTAGGAGCTTGAAGTTTGAAGAAATCCGCTCTGCTGCACGCCGTACTGTTGTCCGGGCTTTTAGGTCTTGTCTCCTGCGGGGGTGGATCGAAGTCAACTACGACCACCCCGAGCAAATTAACGGAACGCGTTTATGCCTCGCAGAGCGCCTCCAGTCCGACGGCATTTGGCGGTCTTATCTTGATTGATGGCCAGTACGATACGGTGGGCCGGGGCGGGGTCAGCACCGGCGGTGCTCCTGGCCTGATGGCAGTATCCCCCAATCGAGCGACCCTTGTGGCTTTTGACCTGTTGACCAACAAGGTCGACGTGGTCAACACTTTGAAAGAATCGGAAACTGGAAGCATCCAGTTGCCCGGCATTACCACCAGCATAGTTGTGCCGCAACCCGCTGTCGGATACGCGGCCGTACCTTCCGCGCCACTCATCGGTTACTCGCCGGGCGCGGTGGTGCAGATGAACCTGGCGGCGGGTGGGATTGCGGCAACCATAAGCGTGCCCGGGGCGCAGACCGTCGTCTCAAACTCGACAGGATCTCAGGTACTTGCCTTCAGCAATGACTCGGATGCGGTGACTGTGGTGACGCCGGCTTCGCTGAACACCAGCACTCCGGCGACAGTCTCAGTGCCTGGATTCGACCGCCCCGTGTATGGAATTTTTAGCAGCGATGGCAGCCAAGCTTACATTTTAAATTGTGGTGCGGAATGCATGGGAACGCAGGCCAGCGTGCAGATTTTGAACCTCACCACCAGCCCGCCGACCGCCGGAGCGGCAGTTCCAGTAGACGCCGCAACCATTGGCCTGATCAGTGGTACCAATCTCTATGTGGCGGGCACGCCGCCTGCCAATAATCCGTGCACCGGCGAAGCCACGGCGGCCACCACCTGCGGGCGACTCGATATTGTGAACTTGAACTCGATGACCGTCACCAACAAATATGTGATTACCGACGGCTATCACGACCGAATCGACATGGGTTACGGCGGACAGCTATTTGTCGGCTCTCATACTTGCACGAACATCGGGAACGTCAACAATGTCACTGGCGAAGTGCGCGGATGCCTCTCCATTCTCAACACCACTAACGGGAATATCATTATTCCGCCGGACAATGGCGACGTGACCGGCCTGCAAGACTTTACTTCGCGCCAGGTGGAGTACGTTGCGGAAGGCGGCAATCTGCGAGTTTATTACACCGTCACCGATGCTCTGTTGACCAACTATTACTACATCACCACCGGAACCATCGTTCTTCCCGGCTACATCACAGACGTTAAGGCAGTCGACTTTTTCTGATCGAGTCCCGGGAGGTCGCAGTCTATCGCTCCGGTTGCAGCACCAGACGGTGCGCTGCCGTTGCCTTCACGGCGTGTTCACTAAACGGCAAAGTGAATGTGAAGCCCTCATACCACGCCTTCCATTGATCCATGTAGTAAGGACTGAGAAAGTTTCCACCCTGCCCTGTAACCGTATTCAACGTAGATTGATCGAGATCGGCAAGGTTCGCGGTGAAGCGTTCAGAGGGTCCATGATGCG
Organism: uncultured Acidobacteriaceae bacterium; assembly: GCA_963724815.1. Classification (GTDB taxonomy): domain Bacteria; phylum Acidobacteriota; class Terriglobia; order Terriglobales; family Acidobacteriaceae; genus Sulfotelmatobacter. Next base: position 73,193 of record CAVRWS010000060.1, on the reverse strand, counting down.
GAGTCACGGCTTTCACCGTATAGCCGCTCCCGGATTGTTCTTTGATCCCCGGACCGCTCCACCGCCGCAGGCCCGGAATTTTTCCCAGCACCGGGTGTTCGATGTCTAGCGCATTGATACGTCCCCAACGCCACGACGCTAAATCCTTGGGCGCGTCCGGATCATTCACCGCAGCTTCGACCGCTGCCGTCAAGAGTTCATCGTAGTTAGGGTATTTGTCCGGTAGCCAGCGCTTGGGCTGATGCAGCATGACATTCTGCAGCCACACGGTTTTCATCTGCCAGTGGTAAGTCTTCCAACTCAGCGTTGTTTCCTGTTGGTTGGGATTTTCCGGGGCAGCTCCCAGGCGTGGTTCGAGAAGCAGTCGTGTCAACTCTTGTTCGGAGCGTACGGCGATCGTTGCTGCCGACGATGAGGCCACCATGCGCCCATCCCAGTTGCGCATAAGGTCCGCAGCTTGGTTCGCTCGCGGCGAAGGCCTGGCGGTATGATCCACGGCATACACAAAACGTTCGGCTGCGAACAGATCGTTTTCCGATTGCACATCGTTTTGCAGAGCCAGCATGTCAGAGGACGCGAATTTTCGGCCAGACTCCAACACGTGATAAATCCGCGCCGTCCGCCAAGGTGCTTCCCACGCGGCACTGATCGCATATGGGTATCCATCCGGGGTGATCCGGCCGTTTGCCGTGGCGATCACACCCGAAGGAGGATTGTAGATGCTGGGCAGTTTGTCGAAAGGAATGTAGCTTGTCCATTCGTGAGCGTCGTCGGCGCCGCTGACGGGCAGGCTGCCATCGCCGGAGGCGCGAATCGGAATATGGCCTGTAGTCTGGTAGCCGATGTTCCCGTCCACGTCGGCGTAAACAACATTCTGCCCCGGTGCGTCGAGTTGCGAAAAAGCCTTGCGGAAGTCCACCCAGTTCTGTGCAGTGTCGACGTCGAAAAACGGCATGCGCAGTCCATCGTAAAGCGTCCAGCGCAAAGCCACTTGCCGCGATTCACCGGGAATTATTTCAGAAATTATGGGCCCATGACGCGTGATCCTTACATCGATCGTGACGTCAGGTCGCCCTTTGACGTGAATCACTTCCTGGCGATGCTCCGGCTGCTCCCAGCCCTGCGGAGTCTGATACGCACCGTCTGGGTTGAAATTCTCGATGAACGCATCGGCCACTGTGGGGCCGACGTTGGTGAATCCCCACGCGATGCGCTGATTGTGGCCAACGATTACATACGGCATTCCGGGCAGAGTCACGCCCGCGACATCCAGCCTGCCTGACTTCAGATGAGCTTCATACCAAAGATTGGGCATCTGATGCCCGAGGTGCATATCGTTTGAGAGCAGCGGCTTGCCAGTCACTGTGTGCGCGCCTGAGACTACCCAGTCGTTTGATCCGTTAGCCGCTTCCGGAGCTTGTTGCGCCCAGATTTCCAGGCCATTCCTGAGTTTTGTGACCGCGTTGTCCGGCCCGGAATCATCCTCCTCGTCATCATCATCTTTGTCGCCGGAGTCCGGCTGATTCTTTTGATCGTCAACATCTTCCCGCATGACGGTTGGAGGACGATCATGCCATGACTTGTTCACGTACAAGTCCGCAGTCAACTCCGGTCCCAGCCTGGCTAAGATCTTCTCTCGCTCCAGCGTGTCCCAGAACGTATAGAAGTTGAGGTCCTTCACCATTTGGTTGGCAATGACGATGGAATCCTCTGCCTGCCACGGCTTTGGCCGGTACTTCAAGATGCGAAATTCAATGGGGAGCGCGTCACTATGCGCCGCGATGAAGGCATTTACTCCCCGGGCGTAGGCATCAAAATAAGAGCGATCGCGTGGACTCGCCATACCGAGCGATTTTTTCGCCGCGGCGCACAATCCGAGAATGCGCTGCTCGCGGTCGATCTTCAAGGTATCCTCCCCCAGAATCTCGGAAAGTTCTCCCGCGCCAAAGCGGCGCATGACGTCCATCTGCCAGAGCCGGTCCTGTGCCGTCACGTAGCCTTGAGCGAAAAACAAGTCCTCGAGGTTGGCGGCTTCGATGGTGGGAAGTCCGTGGGCATCCCGGATGACGTTTACGGTGGCCGACAATCCTTTGACGGAAAGACTTCCATCGAGCTGCGGCAGGGCAGAGCGAGCGATGAAATACGCGTAGCCGACCATTCCTGCGATTGACACAAGCAGGAGCAAGACAAGCAGGAGAACGATTCGAAAGCCAGTCGAACGCCGGGATGCCGGAACGCCAGTTGCAGTGAATGTACCCATGAGCAATTTGATTCTAGGGTGAGAACCGCATGCGGCACAAATAAGAGATTACGACGAAGAGATTACTGCGCTGCGGGAATTCACTCCCTGTGCGCTCTGTGCCCCCTGTGTTTAAGCTTTTCTCTTTAAGATTCTTCCGGCAGACGCAACTCACCACTGAAAATGAATTTCATTTTCAAGATCGGCGATGCTATGCTGTCCCTTGATGCTGCAGAAGCGTATCGATGATCAGCCTTCCATCTCCCGTGAGATGGTGCGCGAGGCCCAGGAAATCCTTCATCGGCATCTCAAACGTGTCGGCCTGAAGCAAACCGCACAGCGCGACACGATCCTCCGCTCGTTTCTGGAAACCCGCGACCATCTCTCTACCGACGAACTGCACCGCCTGGTGCAGAAGAAAGATGCCGGCATCGGCTACACTACGGTTTACCGCACGCTAAAATTGCTGGCCGAGTGCGGATTGGCCAGCGAAGTCGCCTTTCATGATGGTATTGCCCGCTACGAACATCAGTACAACCGGCGCAGCCATCATCATATGGTTTGCACGGAGTGCGGCAGTTCGGTGGAGTTTTTTTCCCGGGAAGTGGATCAGCTGGAACAAGAAATCGGACGCCGGCACAACTACACCACCACGCGCCATACTTTCCAAATCTATGGCGTGTGCGAAGATTGCCGCAAGAATTAGTATCTTAAACTAGGGAAGAAACGTTCCCGCCGGCGCCAGCCAGTCAAAGGGATGGTTTGGAAGATTCCTGGCGATGCCAAACAGAATAATCACCACACACAGCGCTCGAATCCACACTGCCGGCAAGAAGAGTCGCGGCAAGTGGCGTCCGCGAATTTCGTTGACCGCGTGGGAGGTTAATCCGTAAACAAGAAAAGGCAACAGCACCACGGTCAGCGGATTCAGCGCCCAGGCCGCGCTCAGGTTTCCATGCAACAACTGGTGAAGAGCGCGCAGGGAACCACATCCCGGACAATACCAGCCGGTGAGGTAATGCAGGGGGCAGGGAGGGAACAGGCCGGATGTGGCTGGATCGAAGCAGTCAAGCATCACCATTGCCGCGGCGGCAACCGCCACCATTCCAATCCGAAGTCGATGATCTATTGAGTTCCACATAAAGCAAGCACTCTCCTAGCGGTTCATGTGACGCATGATTCCCGCAGCCATGAGAAGGCCGTAAATCAAGCAGAACGCCAGTCCCAGCCCGAACGAAATCCAGCACCACATCTTTGCGTTCTGCGAAGCGGACCGTGCTCCCGCGATATCTCCCGCTTGCAACTTGCCATTGACTTGTGCGGCGTAAACGATGCCCGGAATGCCCGCGGGCAAACAACAGAGAACCGTAGCCAGAATCGCGAAAACCAGATAATTTGGAACATCAATAGCGCCCGCCTGCGATGCCGGCGCAAGCACCTGCCCGGTGACCGGCGCCGGCTGTAACGGCCGGCCGCACTGTGCGCAGACCCCGGCGCCTTCCGCATTATTTGCTCGCATTGCGTACAGAACATTCCATCCCTCCGGTTGATTCGTGGTCGCGCTGATTACTGCAAAGCCTTTGCCACAACCTGAACAGAATTCGCTGGCTGTCCTCTTGAAACGCCGGGGAAACCGGTAACGGCTTCGCCGAAATTTCAGAAACACTACTCCTCAGATTGCCGCGGGTCAACAAGCGAGTAATACGTGCTTCAATGAACAGAAGCTTCGCGGGGCGGAAGCACGTTCTAGGGACTGGGTCTCACGGGCGGCGCTGCCTCAGTTTGAGGCTTGTGTACCAACTTGCGATGAATGTCGGGCCAGAATTCCTTGACCACGATAGTAATTGTGTCGTAGCCCACTTGCGTTCCCCAGACGCTCAAAGTGTTTGGCAAAGTACGATCGGATGCATTGTGAACATAAGTCAAAATGTCGGTGGACGGGTCGTAGCGTGTGGTAATGAAGGCACGGGGATGATAAGTGTTGGTGGAGATGGCAGCCGACAAAGCGCTGCCCACAATTTCCGAATAGTTGAATTGCGATTTGCCGGAATCCGTGCGAGTGATGAAAATGCGGCTGACGGCATATTCAGTCCGATGGGTGAAAGTGCCTTTGCCTAGTTGAAAAAAACGCGGATCCTGATGCAGGAGCGACGGAAAAACCCCGCCGGTCATGAAGTTCTCGATGGTCCCGTCGGCAAACGCAGCCCCGTAACGCTTTGCGTAACCCTCCCAACCTTGTCCATAACCAGGTTCGCTGTTTTCTGCCTGACTGATCGCTGAGAGGAATCCATACCAGGCATATTGGACCGGGTCGAACGAACTTCGGAACACGACTTTAAATTTCTGTCCCGAAGTGAGCGGAGGAACTTGACCAGCATTCTGCAAGGTCAAGAAGTTGGGCAGGGCAAAGAAGAGTCGGTCATTGGACGTTCCCGCGTTTTTGTCGTTTGGATTTTTTTCTGTGTTCACTGGAACGGGTGTCCCCAGCGATTTCGGCTCAGTGTCCTTTGGCTTCGCGGGTGTCCCCGCGCGAGTGCCCTGAGTTTGTGTGTCGGGTTTCTCCCCGGTAGCGGGCTGTTGCGCAGAAGTCTGCTGCGCCCAGGATGTTAAGGAAATGCATAAGAGTAGAAGAATACCCACCAACTGAGCCACTGACTTCATAGGCAGAGAATTCTCCTGGAGTTATTTATAGACGAGGAATGGGCTGACGAATTAGGCCTCACGGTTGACGATGAAGCACGTGGGTCGCAATGTCAGGCCAGAACTCTCGGAATACGTTCGTCAGTGCGTCTCGTCCAATCGCGTATGCGTACTTCGTTGCCAGCGCACTGGCTGTCCGGCTTCCGCTGGGGTAATAGGCCACTGAGATTCCTTGGGCCATGCCTCTGCCCAGCAGTTCGGAAATATTAAAGCTGTTTTCTCCATGATAGTTGGGCGTAACGGCGATGCGGGACGCCGCATAGAAACCCCGTTTCAAAATACTGCCCTTGCCGATCGCGTAATAACGCTCGTCCTGATGGAACACACTGGGCAGAGCAAAGATAACCAAGTAATTGCCATCGGTCTTGTCTACGAATCCTCGCCAGTAATATCGACCGAAACCCGGAAGGCCCTGGCCCAGCTGTGTGTGAGCAACGGTCCATTCCGCCAGGGCGGAGGTTACGCCTACGAATACGAACGAAGAGTAATCAAAGCTGTTCTGCGTGGCGATTTTAAAGGCTTCCTTTGGTGTGGGGGGAGGGGGCAGGGCACCAGCGCTAACCGCGCGAAAGTTGGGCATCACGCCAAGAATTCGTTTCGGCTGCTGCTGGCCCGGTGGAGTCCCTTGCTTCGCCGGCGCCGTGCTCTGCTCTTTCTCCTTCGCATCGGACGGCTTCGGGTTCTGTGCAGGCGTTTCAGTCTGCGGAGGCGATGGCGCTGGACTCGATGGCGCTTGCTGCTGTGGAACATCCGGCGGCGGAGCCTGCTGGGCCGAAGCAAAGATCGCAATAGTGCTGGCGACCAATAAAAGGAGCAAAAACTTTGTCGTACTTAGAATAGACAATCATTTCTCCTCGAAAAATGCACACTGCAATAAGCCAGACCGGGTCTTATTATTCTACAGTGAGCATCCGATTTGCTGGCGGGGGCGCGCTGGTTTTACATTCCTTTACAAGCATGGTCTTTCCCGCTCCGGGCTAGGATTCTAAGTTCTGTTTTCTCGGGCGGCATGAGGCGTGGCGCGGGCACGGTACTATTAGAGAGCATACAAAAAATATCGTCGAGGAAAACTCATGACCGAACCGACTTACGAAGAACTGAAAGCACGATTGTCCCAACTGGAAAAAGAAGTCGAGACGAAAAAGCGCAGCGGAGACCTGATCTTCAAAGTAGGTGAAAAGGGTGGTGTGAGCGTTTACGGCTTGGGCCGCTTTCCGGTGACTCTCTATTATGAGCAGTGGAACCGGCTGTTGGGCGCGGCCAACGACATCAAAGCTTTCATGGAAGAAAACAAGTCACGATTAAAGCTAAAAGAACAGGGCTGACCCACGTGTGCGCCCTCAGCGAGTGATGATTTGGGGTGGCCCAAAGGTTACGTTTCGTGACGAATTTGCGTTCGTCTGAGAGGCTTCACGCTATAATAAAAAGACTGTGCCGAAATACTCCATCGTCGTCCCTCTGCATAACGAGCAAGAGAACGTCACCGATCTCTACGATCGTTTGAAAGCGGTCATGGAGACGGCTGGCGAGACGTTCGAAATTGTGCTGGTGGATGATGGCTCCAGCGATCACACCTTCGCGATGCTGCGCGAGATTGCTGCCGTAGACAGTCGTGTGACGGTTGTGAAACTACGCCGCAATTTCGGCCAGACTGCCGGGCTCGCCGCCGGTTTCGATCACGCGCGCGGCGAATACATTATCGCCATGGATGGCGATCTGCAGCACGATCCCGCCGACATCCCAATTTTCCTGGAGAAGATTGCCGCCGGCTACGATATTGTCAGCGGCTGGCGGAAGGTGCGTATCGACAATTTCTGGATGCGCCGCATTCCTTCACGGATCGCCAATTGGCTGATGGCAAAATTGAGCGGCGTCGAGATTCACGACTTCGGCACAACCTTCAAGGCCTATCGCCGCGAGATTCTGGAGCAGGTGCCGCTGTACGGTGAATTGCACCGCTTTATTCCGGCCCTGGCATCGTGGTATGGCGCATCGATTTGCGAAGTTCCCATCCGCAACGTGAATCGCGAGCGTGGCATTTCCCACTACGGAATCTCCCGTACCTTCCGCGTGTTCTTCGATCTTATTACCATCCGCTTTCTGCTGCGCTATCTCTCGCGCCCTCTGCACTTTTTCGGAACTCTGGGAGCGCTCAGCATGTTTAGCGGCAGCGCCCTGGTGGCGTGGCTGGGAGCCGAGAAATTTCTCCGCCACGTTCCGGTCATGGGCGAGCATGGTCCGCTCATGATGACGGCGATGGGCCTGCTGCTGGGTGGCTTGAACCTTCTCGCTATCGGCTTGCTCGGCGAGATGCAAGTCCGCCACTACCACGAGCCCCGGCACCGTCTGCCATATTCCGTCGATCGCGTGCTGCGCTCGCAAAACGAAGAACACAGCGTCTCGGAATAATTTCCGAGTCACGCTTCATTCAATGAATAATCCTTTTTGACATGGACCGCGATACCGATCGCTGGACCTCGGGCGTCGACTACGACCAATGGATGGGCCGCTGGAGCCAGCTCGTCGCCCGCGAGTTTCTGAAATGGCTCGATCTTCCCCACGGCTTTCGATGGATTGATGTTTGTTGCGGGAGCGGCGTTGTTACGGAAGCTATTGTTGAACTCTGCCAACCTGCGAGCATCAATGGAATCGACGCTTCTTCTCAGCAAATAGAGTTCGCCCGCCAGCATCGCGCACATCCCAGTGTCACTTTTCAAACAGGAAATGCGATGGCCCTGCCGTTTCCCGACTCCAGTTTCGACGTTGCAGTCTGCGGCCTGGGATTGAACTACATTCCGGAGCCGGAACTAGGCTTGGGGGAATTCCGCCGCGTCGTCCGCCCCGAAGGCACAATCGCGGTCTATGTTTGGGACTACGCAGAAGGCACGAAATTCCTGCGCGAATTCTGGGACGCAGCCGCAGCGATAGACGGTGAAGCATTCGAGTTTGATCAGGCTCGCCGTTTCCCCATGTGCACGCCCGAAGCGCTGCGAGCGCTCTTCGAACAAGCCGGGTTGCAGGACTCTACCGTGCATGCGATCGATGTAGTGACGCGCTTCAAGAACTTCGATGATTACTGGCAACCGCTCCTGACCGGCCAGGGCTCGGCCCCCAACTATCTGGCGAAGCTAGATGAGCGCGCCAAAACGTTAATACGGGACCGACTGCGAGCAGTTCTGCCGGCTAATGCTGGAGGAGAAATTGAGCTGCCCGCACGAGCCTGGGCGGTTCGCGTGCGCAGGCCGTGAAGTTCAAACGCCGCATTCGCCAGCGTATAATGTGCCACTTGGCTTCTTAGGAGCGTTGGTCAACATGGCCCCAACCACGCAACACCAACTGCAGCTGGCCCGCCGCATGTCGCGGCTGGGTACCGAAACCGCTTTTGAAGTTCTGAACAAAGCGCGCGCGCTTGAGCGCCAGGGAAAAAGCATCATCCATCTGGAAATCGGCGAGCCGGATTTTGACACTCCCGCGAATGTGATTGAGGCCGCGGTCGACGCGCTTCACAACGGATGGACTCACTACGGCCCATCGGCCGGTCTGCCCGATCTCCGCCAGACGATCGCCGATTATGTGAGCCGCACTCGTGGAGTGAAAGTTACGCCAGAAGAAGTTGTCGTAGTGCCAGGAGGCAAGCCGATTATTTTCTTCACAATCATGGCATTGATTGATGAAGGAGATGAAGTTATTTACCCCAATCCTGGATTCCCGATCTATGAATCCATGATTCATTATGTCGGCGGAAAGGCTGTGCCCATCCAACTTCGCGAAGAGCACGATTTCTCGCTGGATGTAAACGAACTGGCTCCGCTGGTTACCGACCGCACCAAACTCATCATCCTGAATTCGCCGCATAATCCCACCGGCGGCGTGATGCAGCGCAAAGATGTCGAGCAAGTCGCGAAGATTATTGGCGACCGGAATATTCTTGTTTTGTCGGACGAAATTTACAGCCGCTTGCTGTTTGAAGGCGAGCACTTCTCCATTATGTCGGTGCCGGGCATGCAGGAGCGCACCATTCTGCTCGACGGTTTTTCAAAAACCTATGCGATGACCGGCTGGCGGATGGGCTACGGCGTGATGCGGGCTGATTTGGCGGCCCAGATTACCCGCCTGATGACGAATTCCAACTCCTGCACCGCTAGTTTTACCCAGATGGCCGGCATCGAGGCTCTGCGTGGAGATCAGAGTTCGGTGGATCATATGTGTGAGGAGTTCAAGCGCCGCCGCGATGTATTTGTCGCCGGATTGAATAAGATCAAAGGATTTTCCTGCCGCATGCCCAAAGGCGCTTTCTATGTTTTCCCGAATATCACGAAGACCGGGTGGAAGTCGAAGCCGCTGGCCGATGCTCTGCTGGAACAAGCCGGCGTCGCGGCGCTTTCCGGAACGGCATTTGGCGAGTTCGGGGAAGGCTATTTGCGCTTCAGTGTAGCCAATTCGCTGGAGAATCTGCAGCAGGCGCTGGATCGCGTTGATCAGTGGACGCGAAAAAATCTCTGAGATTGGCCGAGCAGTTTTGAGCAGTTCATGCCAGCCAAAAGGATTCAATCGACGACGCGACGACCGAAGGCGAGTCGTCCGCACGCACCCGGTTACGGGCTGCCCTCAGGCAATAAAGGTTTGTTGCCCTGGACCTGGGCCGAGCAGCGCCTGAAGAAATCGCACAACTACTGGATCACGACGGTTAGACCCGACGCCTCGTCGCACACCATGGTGGTGTGGGGCTTGTGGCAAAACGGTCAATTCCTGTTCAGCACGGGCAGTAAATCGCGGAAAGCGCGAAACCTGGCGCAGAATGCCGCGTGCATCGTATGCACGGAGCATGCGAACGAGGCCGTCATCGTCGAGGGAACAGCCGAAATCGCCGACGTAGTCGCACGCAGAAAATTCCTGCCCACCTACGAGCGCAAATATAAGTTCGACATGAAGGGAATGGAGCAGGACATTCTCTCCATGAAAGAACCGGTTTTCGCGGTTCGCCCTCGCGTCGTGTTCGGTCTCTGGGAGAAAGAATTTGTCGGCAAGGCAACGCGCTGGAAGTTTGAAAAAGCAAAACGGCGGAGAGCCTGAGAAGGCTCTCCGTCATTCCCGCTCCACCAAAAACTTCGCTAACTCTTCCTCAATTACAGCGAGCGCAAGAAATTCAAAAGATCCTGCACTTGCGACGCTTTCAGATTGTTGTATTTGCGGATCACCAGGTTCGCTTCGGATCCGCTGCTGTTGTGCGATTCGATGGCCTGAATCAGATCGGTGGTGCGGCCATCGTGAAGGAAGAAGAGTTTCTGTCCCAGGCCCCAGAGCGGCGCCGTGCGGAATTGGTCAGGGCCAGCTCCGCCCTGATGAATTCCATCCGACAGCCCCGAACCCATATGATGCAACGCGAAATCAGAATACGGGTTGTAGTTCACGTTCGACATCCCGGTGAAAATAGAAGGGCCTGTGGTGAGTGTCGGCGAATGGCAAAGATTGCAGCCGATACTATTGAACAGAGCGGCTCCGTTCGCGGTCGATGCGGTTGGAGCGGCGGGCGCAGCGGGAGCTGAAAGGCGGATGAACGCTGCAAAGTTCACAACGTCCGACGACATCTCAGATACGGTACCGAGAGCAGTCTGATAGTTTGGACTGTTCGGATTTTGGTTCAACATATTACTCGCGTCTTCCGGAGTTCCGTTGAACACACATCCCGGCACGGCGCTGCGCTCGTTGGGAAAGTTCTCGTTCGACACTCCTTGTTCAACGTTGTAAGCCTCTCCGGCAAAAATCATCAACGATTTGTTTTGCGCCTTCCAACCGAAACGGGTAATCGTGCCGTCGTTGCCGCTGGTATTGAATACGCCGCCAATTCTAAGCGCCGCTCTCGCCGATTGCGTGGCGGTAAGATTCGCCTGCAATACCGCGTCGGGGGTTGCCTCCACCAAGCCCAAGCCCAATAGAGACGAAGGCGTGCGGAAGATCACATTGTGGTCGGAGAGCGCGGCAGCAAAATCCGGCTGCGCCAGTGAGCAACCGGTGGCATCAGAGCGGCCGGCGACCGTGTAGAGCTCGTGAACTCCGCCATCGAGCGCGCCGGTTGAGGTCTTGATAAAGCGTGCCTCGCGCACCGGACCGTTTTCAGTAATAAATTCGGGTACAGTGTTCGTGGCGCCATCCAGCGTCGCAAGCGCCACTTGTGGATTCGGAATCGGATTCTGCGGACTGGCGATGCCCGGGCTACTTCCTCCGACGGCTGGCTGGGCATGACACTGGGCACAGCTATTGCCGTTGAAGGTCGGTCCAAGACCGCTTCCAGCCTCTCCAGCGATGCCACCTGACACCGAGTCCACTTCCTGAAAACGACCTTGCGCCTGGCTGAAGAAAGCTTGTTCCTTCGCGCCGAGGCTGGGATAGTAACTACCCGCGGCCGCGGGCCCGGGGCGAGGACCGGGATCGGATTGCGCGTGAAGCGGAGAGACGTTGATGTTTGCAAGTGCGAGACCTGCCACTGCGACGATCAGATGCCTGCGGTTCATGTTGCACCTCAATCAGGGGGGATAGACACACTTCCAGCTCGTGATTGCTTTTTGGCGACGGCGGCGCGCGAGGTTGGCCTTAGCTGTTCGGTTCAAGCTGCGGTCCGGCGAATTGCGCCAGTGCCGCGCTCACCGCGAACGGAACAGCACTGTGGGAGCGGAATCCCACACAGGGATTCTTTTCTCAGGTGAGAAAAGAAGTGTCGAACGTTGGCGGAACTTTAGGATGAACGGGAATTCCGGTCAACGGCCCGAAAGTACATTCACACTATTGGAAAGTACATTCTTGTAGCTGCTGCGGATGCGCCGTATTCGCGTGCGAGCATTGTCCGGGCGGACATCACGATCGAGACGAAACCGGCTCGGATAAATCAGTTCTACTTCAATCCATCGACCACATAGAGATCGGAGAGCACCCGCAGAGTTGAATAGGCGTAAGATTTTCCGTCCGCGCTGAAACGGACGATCGGGATACCTTGCACGCCGGCAAGATCAGCGGGTGCGATTTCTTTCCAGGGTTCGCGCCGCCCAGTGGCAATCTCCACCCTGTCAATCTTCAGAGGCACTCCACGCGTTGCCACCAGCAAGTTTTTGCCCTCCCCTGAGAGCCCGATAATTACTTCATCAGTTGTTGGAGAGAAATCGAGTTTCCGCGGGCTGCCGCCGGCGACGGGATAGAACCAAAGCTGGCGTTTCAAATCACGGGCAAGAACGTCATGGCCGTCCGGCGTGACGATAAAACCTAGCGTACCCTCGGGAGTTATTGCTTTTGGAGCGCCGCCTTGCAGATCCAATCGATAAGTGCGCGGGCCATGTCCAGATTCGGCGTCCGAGAAAATAATCGATTTGCTGTCGGGCGTCCAAGCCACATTGAAATGATCTAGTTTGTCATCGGTAAGCTGCTTCGGTTCGCCGACTCCCGTAGGCAACAGCATCAATTTCGTCGGTGCTCCCACGGTGGATACGACCCATTGACCATCGGGAGAGAGGGATGCGAAGCCGCCATCGCCCAGCCGGATCGCCGGAGAGCCATCCGTCTTGCGCAAAAAAATACTGTAGTTCGTTCCCTCCGCTTCGCCGGTCTCGGAGAAGACGATAGTCTTGCCGTCGCGCGACATATCAGCTAGCAGGGACCAGTCAAACCATGTAAGGCTGCGCTCGCGGGTTTCGCCGGGCGCAAGGGCGGCAAGGCTCATGCGCGCCTTGTCGGCGGTCAGCAAAACCAAGCCAGTGCGGCTGATGTCGTTCAGCGTGAGCCCGCCCGGGGCGCGGTAGATGAGCCGTTCTTTTCCCGAAAAATCCACTGCGTAGATCGAGCGCTCCGATCCGCCGGGCACTGCGGAGAACCATACTTCCTTGCCGTTGGGAGCCCAAGCCAATCCTTCTACGCTGGAGTAAAAAGAGGAACTTGCTTTCGCATTGCCATGCGTGTCGATGATTACGACGCGCCCATCGTCCCCGCCGGGAATGTGATCGATGATCGCGAGAAAATTTCCGTTGGGCGAGAAGCGGACATGGCTGATCCAGCCCCGCGGCTCGTAAATCACATTGCCAATCGGAAATTCCAGGTGCAACTGTGCGGTCGTGCCCGGTCGAATCACCGCCAGAGACTGAGCATCCGGCGCCCAATCGGCCCAAAAAACCTTATCGAGCACTTCCCGCGGCGCACCCCCCGCCAATGGAACGCGAGCCAGAGTTCCGCCCTGCGCGAAGGCACCCGTAGTCGTGGGATGTAATGAGATCGCCATCTCGCCTTTCGGAGAGATGGAAAGGACTTGTGCGGGCGACAAGCCGAGTGTTCGCGAGTCGGTGCTGTCAAAGCGCGTGGAAAAGATTTCCTGGGGCTGGCCTTCCCACGCGGCGCCGTAAACAATGGTCTGACCATCCGGGGCAAAGCGCGCCGCCCAAATCGTACCGTTACGGAAAGTCACCTCATGAAAAACCGGATTCGCCGCCGCCGCATGGTGAGCGAGGAAATAAATTCCAATCCACGACGCGAGCAAGAGCAAACCACCCAGCAACGGCAACAGCCAGCGTCGAGACGAGGATTCCTCCGGCATTGCGCGTACGCCAACCCGCCCCGAGGTCGAGATATCCGTAAGCGCGCCAAGATTGAAAGCTACATCGCGCGCGGACTGAAAACGTTCCGCCGGATTTTTTTCCAGGCAGTGGCGAACAATGCGTTCGAGTGCGGGCGCGACGTTGCGATTGGTCTCGGTGAGATCAGGTGGATCCTCTTTGAGAATCGCGCTCATGGTATCGACGGGAGAGTCGCCGTGAAACGCGCGTTTTCCGGAGAGCATCTCGTATAGAATCGCGCCGAAAGAGAAAATGTCGGAACGCGCGTCAGCCGGTTTGCCGCGAACCTGCTCGGGCGACATATAGCCGACGGTGCCCATAACAGTTCCAGCGTCGGTTCCAGCGACCTGCTGCGTCGGCGCTTCGCCGGAAGCATCGGCTTCCGGGCGGGTGAACTTAGCCAGACCGAAGTCGAGGATTTTTGCGCGTCCGTCGTGAGTGATGAAAATGTTTTCCGGCTTGAGGTCGCGATGGACAATGCCTTTCTCATGAGCCGCGGCCAGTCCGCTCGCGATCTGCCGCGCATAATCAATGGTTTTGCGAGAGGGAATTGCGCCGTCGCGCAGACGGTCGCGCAAGGTCTCGCCTTCCAGCAATTCAGAGACTACGTAAGGCGCGCCATGCTCCTCACCAATATCGTAGATCGATAAAATGTTTGGATGGTTGAGCGCCGCGGCCGCGCGCGATTCCTGCGCGAAACGCGCCAGCCGATCGGGATCGGCGGAGAATGATGCGGGAAGAATCTTGATCGCAACGTCGCGGCTAAGGCGCGCATCGCGGGCGCGATAGACCTCGCCCATGCCTCCCGCGCCCAGCGGAGATTGAATTTCGTACGGACCAAGCTTCGAGCCAGATGTCAGTGCCATCGGTGGCCGTAATTATAATCCCTGGCATCAGAAGCTGGGATGTTCGATTCAAAGCTCTAATTGTCTTCCTGCGGTCTCATCTTTCCTGTGCGCAGATAGCGGTTATGCCAACCCAGCGATTCGGTCAGAAGATGCGGCGTATGTTTGCCGTAAGAGAGCCGTTCGGAGCGACTTAAATAATCGACGAGAAGAGGTTTGTACTCCGGACTGGAGCACTTCTCGATGATGAGATGCGCCCGCTGCCGCGGCGAGAGTCCGCGCAGGTCAGCCAGTCCATGCTCGGTGACAATTACCTGTACGTCGTGTTCGGTATGGTCTACATGTGAGACCATGGGAACGATCGTCGAAATATCGCCGTGCCTTGCGGTCGACGGAGCCATGAAGATCGAGAGATATCCGTTACGGGCAAAATCTCCCGAGCCGCCAATGCCGTTCTGAATGCGCGATCCCATCACATGCGTGGAATTGACGTTGCCGTAAATGTCAGCCTCGATCATCCCGTTCATCGCGATCACACCGAGCCGGCGGATGATTTCAGGATGGTTGGAAATTTCCTGCGGTCGCAGAACGATGCGGTCGCGGTAGCTGGCCATATCGGCATTCACTTCGGTCAGCATTTCCGGACTCATTGAGAACGCCGTCGCCGAAACCGACATGACCTTGCCCGACTTCAGCAGGCGGATCATGCCGTCCTGAATCACTTCGGTATAAGAAGTGAGCCCCTCGAACGGCCCCTCCTCAAGCCCGAACAGAACCGCATTGGCAATGTTGCCTACGCCAGACTGCAGCGGCAGGAGATTTGCGGGCATGCGGCCCTTTTGTACTTCCCAACTCAAAAATTCAAGGATGTGACCGGCAATGCGTTTGGAAGCTTCATCCGGCGCTTTGAACGCGCTATTGCGGTCGGGAGAATCGGTGAGCACAATGGCGACAACCTTGTCGGCAGGAACTTCCAGGTAGGGTGTGCCAATTCGCTGGCCGGGATGCACCAGAGGAATCGGCCCGCGATTAGGAGGAGGCTGGAGACCGTAATAAATATCATGCATGCCTTCGAGCGCGGCCGGCTGCCAGGAATTAACCTCCAGAATCACGCGCTCCGCTTGGTCGACCCATGTCTTGTTATTGCCAATCGAGGAGCTTGGTATCAGGCGTCCGTCTTCCAGAACAGCAGTGACTTCGATCAGCGCAACGTTGAGCTTGCCGAGAAATCCATATTCGACGAACTGAGCCACATGGCTGAGATGGATATCCATGTAATCCATTTCGCCAGCATTGATGCGCTTCCGCGTCTCCGGGTCGGATTGGTAGGGCAGCCGTAAATGAATGCCTCCGGCCATGGCGAGCGCACCATCCAGCTCCGGCCCGGTGGAAGCCCCGGTGAAAACGCTGACCTGAAATTTCCGTCCGCGGAAGTTTGCGTCCGCAATGCGACGCGCCAGCTCAATCGGAACCGCCTTTGGGTATCCGGAGCCGGTGAAGCCGCTCATACCAACCTGATCGCCGGATTTAATCAGAGATGCGGCCTCGTCAGCGCTCATAATCTTTTGCGCCAGTTGCGAATTTAAAACCCGTGTAGAGGTCGGGGAAACAATAGTGGCCATGCCGAAAGCCCTTCGACGGAGAATGACTCTATTCCCCTTAACTCTACGGGTGACTTTTCCATGCGTCTGTGAGCTACATCACATTTGTGGAAATACCCCTTAACGCCGGGCGCGCGAAGCACTTTGCGCTCTCGCGTATGATATTTTCGAAGATTCGTGCCCGCGCTGCAGGTGTGCTCGAAATGAACGGCGGGGAGTACCAGAGAAAGTTATGAACAAGAAATTCCGTGTTTTTGCGACTTGCGATATCGGAGAAGCGCTCGATGTACTGCGCAAACGTGGTTACGAACTCGAAGTTTATCCCCAGCCGGAAGCGCCGCCGAAGAGCCTTATCGTCGACAAAGTAGCTCACAGTGGTCGAGCTGACTTCCGAGAATGGCTCGTCAAATGACCTGCCCCCAATTTCCGTTCATCTGAGAACACGACAGCTTTCTGCCGCTCCCTCTCCGGGTTGAGCCGGGATGGGGGAGCGCGAGGGGCAAGGGACGGCGTTTTTGAGTCCCTTGCCTCTCGCTCAGCTGTGTAGAGGCTTGCTGCCTGCGCCGCAAACTCTTTCGGAGTTTTGTAACCCAAACTGCTGTGCGGACGCTCCTCGTTGTACTCGATCTTCCACGCCGCGATCTTCCGCCGCGCGTCGAACAAGTTTTGAAACCAGCTCACGTTCAAACATTCATCCCGCAGCCGTCCGTGAAAACTCTCCACTCGCGCGTTCTGCGTCGGCTTGCCCGGTTGTATGTGCAGCAACTGGGGAAACCGGGGACGTGGGGAAACCGGGGACAGGAAGCCGTGAAGAAATTGTCTTTTCGTGCGACCGCGAAGAGGGACGCCGGTTTAATTGAGGTGCTTGGTGCTTCCGGCATCGCTCGCGTCCCATCAGTTTCTGTCTGGCCTGAACCAGCCTACGCAGGGAGTACTTGGTGTGTCCGTTTTAGGACGAACCATCTCGCCAGATTGTAACTTAGACAGGCCCAAGTCGCTTCCAAGGTCACTTTCAAACGACCTGTGCAGCGGAACTGTCGTAGACCGCAGCGTTGTTTAATCCAGGCGTGGGGGAACTCGGCGATCTGCGAGCGTTGCGCGTAGATTTGTTTTGCTTCTTCCGTGGCCATCTTCTGCTTGAACGCGGTCGTGGCAGATGGTTCTTGCAGGCGCGTGATTGAGCGCCGCCACTCTGGCCGCGCCTGTTGGGGAGCGCACTTATCGCGCAGCGGGCACTTTGGGCATGCCTTCTTCGGTGCGCGGTAAACGTGGGTGCGGACTCCGTGGTCACGATTCATGAGCGCATGGTGGGTGAGCGTTTGTCCCGCTGGACAGGTAAATCTGTCCTGCGCCGCATCGTAAGGAAACGCGCTGGCCAGAAACTCGGCCTGCCGGCCGTGCGCATCGCGCTCCACGGCCCGCCAACTGTCCTGCCAAGACCCGTAGAAGTCCACTCCGTGATCGGCGGCCACCTGCACCGAGGCGTGATTGGTGTAGTCGCCATCGGCCACGATCTGTTTGGGCTTGCGTCCCAGCGTGGTGGCGCAGCGTTCCAGCGCCGGCTTCATCTGCCGGTAGTCGATGGCATCGGTGGTCGCCTCGACGTTCACCACGATTCCGTGTTGCGTGTCGGTAAGCAGTTGCACGTTGTAGCTGGGGACGGTGCCACCTTCGCCGTTGCGCATTACGTGTGCCTCGGGATCGCTGCTGGAGGCACGTGCCACATACCGGTCGCGCTCGTGCTTCTTTTCCTGCTGCAGGCGCTCGACTTCGCGCACCGCTGCTTCCAGCCGACTGACCCGTTGCCGTGCGGCACGCCGTTGCGCCGCTGCCCGCCGGTTCGCGCTCTTCTCTTCTTCCTCAGCCTGCACGTTCAGCCATCGCACCTGCTCACGCGCCAGTTCCAGGTGCGCCGCCAACTTCTCTTTGCGCCGGAAGCTGTTGCCGCTCGCGTTCGCCTTGATCTTGGTCCCGTCCAGGGTTACGCGTTCCAACGTAATCAGACCCTCGGCGCTCATCATGCCCAGCACCTGTACGAACAGATCGTCCAGCGCCGCTTTATGATCGGAACGAAAACCCGACAGCGTCCGGTGGCTGATCGTCTGCAACCCGCATAGCCACTGGCAGCCCGGCTCGTACTCGCACTGCCGCGCCAACTCGCGCGCCGAACTCACGCCACGGCTGTAGGCGTAAATCCATACGCTGATCAACAACTGCGGATCGGTGTGCTCCCGACCGGCGCGCCCTTCCACCGCCGCGATCTGCGCGTGATAGAGGCCGAGGTCGAGGCGGCCAATCAGTTGCCAGATCAAACGCGCGCTATGATCTTCGTCGATCAACTGTTCGACATCTATGCTGCGCAGCACAAGTTGTTGTCGATTGATAGAGGCAAGTCGCGGTTCAGCGGGCACGCCGTGGTCGCTCACATCCGCAGTCTACCCACATTCGCTAATTTCGCAATGCCGCTGTTGGCTCGGGAGACAATTTCTTCACAGCTTCCAGACGGAACGGTTCCCCAATTTTGGTGAATGGGAATTAGCGAACGTCCCGTCTGGAAGCCGTGAAGAAATTGTCTTTTCGTGCGACCGCGAAGAGGGACGCCGGTTTAATTGAGGTGCTTGGTGCTTCCGGCATCGCTCGCGTCCCATCAGTTTCTGTCTGGCCTGAACCAGCCTACGCAGGGAGTACTTGGTGTGTCCGTTTTAGGACGAACCATCTCGCCAGATTGTAACTTAGACAGGCCCAAGTCGCTTCCAAGGTCACTTTCAAACGACCTGTGCAGCGGAACTGTCGTAGACCGCAGCGTTGTTTAATCCAGGCGTGGGGGAACTCGGCGATCTGCGAGCGTTGCGCGTAGATTTGTTTTGCTTCTTCCGTGGCCATCTTCTGCTTGAACGCGGTCGTGGCAGATGGTTCTTGCAGGCGCGTGATTGAGCGCCGCCACTCTGGCCGCGCCTGTTGGGGAGCGCACTTATCGCGCAGCGGGCACTTTGGGCATGCCTTCTTCGGTGCGCGGTAAACGTGGGTGCGGACTCCGTGGTCACGATTCATGAGCGCATGGTGGGTGAGCGTTTGTCCCGCTGGACAGGTAAATCTGTCCTGCGCCGCATCGTAAGGAAACGCGCTGGCCAGAAACTCGGCCTGCCGGCCGTGCGCATCGCGCTCCACGCCCGCCAACTGTCCTGCCAAGACCCGTAGAAGTCCACTCCGTGATCGGCGGCCACCTGCACCGAAGCGTGATTGGTGTAGTCGCCATCGGCCACGATCTGTTTGGGCTTGCGTCCCAGCGTGGTGGCGCAGCGTTCCAGCGCCGGCTTCATCTGCCGGTAGTCGATGGCATCGGTGGTCGCCTCGACGTTCACCACGATTCCGTGTTGCGTGTCGGTAAGCAGTTGCACGTTGTAGCTGGGGACGGTGCCACCTTCGCCGTTGCGCATTACGTGTGCCTCGGGATCGCTGCTGGAGGCACGTGCCACATACCGGTCGCGCTCGTGCTTCTTTTCCTGCTGCAGGCGCTCGACTTCGCGCACCGCTGCTTCCAGCCGACTGACCCGTTGCCGTGCGGCACGCCGTTGCGCCGCTGCCCGCCGGTTCGCGCTCTTCTCTTCTTCCTCAGCCTGCACGTTCAGCCATCGCACCTGCTCACGCGCCAGTTCCAGGTGCGCCGCCAACTTCTCTTTGCGCCGGAAGCTGTTGCCGCTCGCGTTCGCCTTGATCTTCGTCCCGTCCAGGTTACGCGTTCCAACGTAATCAGACCCTCGGCGCTCATCATGCCCAGCACCTGTACGAACAGATCGTCCAGCGCCGCTTTATGATCCGAACGAAAACCCGACAGCGTCCGGTGGCTGATCGTCTGCAACCCGCATAGCCACTGGCAGCCCGGCTCGTACTCGCACTGCCGCGCCAACTCGCGCGCCGAACTCACGCCACGGCTGTAGGCGTAAATCCATACGCTGATCAACAACTGCGGATCGGTGTGCTCCCGACCGGCGCGCCCTTCCACCGCCGCGATCTGCGCGTGATAGAGGCCGAGGTCGAGGCGGCCAATCAGTTGCCAGATCAAACGCGCGCTATGATCTTCGTCGATCAACTGTTCGACATCTATGCTGCGCAGCACAAGTTGTTGTCGATTGATAGAGGCAAGTCGCGGTTCAGCGGGCACGCCGTGGTCGCTCACATCCGCAGTCTACCCACATTCGCTAATTTCGCAATGCCGCTGTTGGCTCGGGAGACAATTTCTTCACAGCTTCCTGTCCCCAGTTTTCTAAAATGGTAGCCCGATGGTAGCCAGTTTAGGAGCGGGTAGAAGCGCAGTTTGAATATATATATATTTCTAGGCGCGGCTATCGCCATGGTCGGCGTGTGTCCGATCACGTCAACCGCCGCATCTCTTGAAAGCTGGCGAGATCTACAACCGTAATGGCCGCCCGTTCCGGATCTATCGTGTAGAGATTGCTACCATCACAGCTGATTTCCATGCTGAAGAACGGTTCAGTCATAGCCAGCGTTCCACGGGGAGCTAGAGTGACCGGATCGACGGCAACAATCGTATCCAGCTCGTCAGGATAGGGTCTTGACTTTCGGCCGATGACGAAATACACGGCAGTTTGACTCTCGGGCATCAAGCCACGTTCGATCCAGGTCCACTCTTCACTCTTGTTCCTAAATGTTCAACCGCGCCCGACACCCTACTCACAGTAAAGCTGGAACCGGAATTGGAGATGAAAGCCACGTTCTTGCCGCCGAGCTGTAAGAAAAGTGCTCCCCACTTAGCTTGCCGCTCTTTTGCGCCGATCAGCCATAATCTGTCTTCCCTAGGTTCACTAGCATCGCCGAAGGTTATTTCCCTCAGTCCGCCACTATCCGCGCAGGCGACATCTACCGTAAGTTCATCGTTCGTTGGCAAGAGTACGAAATTGCATTCCGTATTCAGCGAAACGTGATCTTTCAAAAATCGCTCATTCTGCGTGTCGAAAGCTGTAACATATTCGTCCGTGGTCTCCTTAGTAGTGTGGAGCTTCATCATGTATATGTATTTGCCTGATGGCGACATCGCCATACTCGTGCCATACGCCGGGACAGTAGACAGAAAGCTGTCAGGATTATCCACTGAGCTCAGAACAGTTCCCGATACGGTGTCAAAAGTCTCTAACACGTTGCGCGGTTTGTTAATTGCATTATCTCGCGTCGAACTAACATACAATCGTGTTCCGTCGGGGGACAGTGCCATATCAGGATGGTAGCCAGTGTTATAAGTCCTCATCACTACTCCGGTCGACGGATCCACTAGAATAATCTGTGAGTTCACAGCCCCATTATTCGTATCTAGAACATAGAGCCCGCCTCGCGAGGTACTGTTCACAGTAGCCCCCTTTGCATTGATAGTGATGACGCTAACTATCGCAGTAACAACCAAAGCCATTGCAAAGTAAGTAGTTAAAGCTCGTCCGCCTTTATTCGTGTGAATCATTATGCACCACCCTTGTACGAGAATGTAAATGTGATATTCCTAGAATTCTGCTAGCCGATACGAAAAGGTACCCATCCGAGCGTAAAGAAATTACCGATCATAGCCAGACCGAAAGCGCTAAACAGCCGCACTGCTGCTGACCTGCCCCCAATTTCCGTTCACGTAAGAATACGACAACTTACTGCTGCTCCCTCTCGGGTTTGAGCCGGGATGGGGGAGCGCGAGGGGCAAGGGACGGCGTTTGAGTCTCTTGCCTCTCGCTCAGCTGTGTAGAAGCTCGCTGCCTGGGCCGCCGCAAACTCTTTCGGCGTGCGGTATCCCAAACTGCTGTGCGGACGCTCCTCGTTGTACTCGATCCTCCACGCCGCGATCTTGCGCCGCGCATCGAACAAGTTTTGAAACCAGCTCACCGTCAAACACTCATCTCGCAGCCGCCCGTGAAAACTCTCGACCCGCGCATTCTGCGTCGGCTTGCCCGGCTGAATATGAATCAACTCGACCTTTCTCTCCATGCACCACGCTAGAAAATGCCGGCTCGTCAGCTCCGGCCCGTTGTCGCAGCGAATCGCCAGCGGCATTCCGCGCTCCGATGCGATCGCATCCAACACTCGCGTTACTCTCCGGCTGGCAAAACTCGTATCCACTTCCAACGCCAAACATTCCCGCGTGTACGCATCCACCACGCTCAGCACTCGGATGGTCCGTCCGCACTCCACCGCATCGTGCACAAAATCCAAAGCCCACTCCTGGTTGGCCGAAGTCCGCGCCAGCAGCGGCTTGCCCTCGCGCACGCAATGCTTCCGCTTCTTCCGCCGGATCCTCAACCCCGCCTCCCGATACACCCGATGCACCCGCTTATGGTTCACATGCTCTCCCGCGCGGCCCAACAACACCTGCAGCCGCCGATACCCGAAGCGCGGCTTCTCCCGCGCCAACTCTACCAACTTCGTTCGCAGTGGCTCATCGCTGCGTTGGCTCCGGTAGCGATAACTCGCCACCGCCATCCCCATCAGCCCGCAAACCCGGCGCTGGCTCGCTGCATACTGGTTCCGCAGCCAGTCCGCGTCCGCCCGCTGGTCTACGAGCTCCATCCGTTTTTTGCGATCACCGCCTTCAGCATCTCTTTGTCCAGGCTCAGATCTACCACCAGCTTCTTCAGCTTCGTGTTCTCATCCCGCAACTGCTTCGCTTCCTGCGCCTCGCTTACATCCATCCCGCCATACTTCGCTTTCCAGGCGTAGATCGTGTGCTTCGATACTCCGACTTCTCTCGCCACGTCCTCCGCCTTGCGCCCCGCCTCCAACTGCTTCAGCGCCCCGATCATCTGCGCCTCCGTGTGCCTGCTCTTCGACATCCCTCTTCCCCTTTCCTTCGACGAAATCATACTCAGCTTTGTTCGGAAAGAGGGGTGCAGGTCACTGCCTGCCATTGTCCCAGGCTGTATATACAACGGCGCGGATACTCACCATCGCGGCTTTGTGAAGTCAAATAAATTATCCAGATCGGAAGAGTACGAAAGAGGCCAAAAATAGCCATAACCAGAACGCATATGGTTGGACGGCCCTGAAGAACAACCCAAAGGATCACTGGGTACAAGCACGCGTTTAATCGAGTAAACAGTCCCATACCTAGCAAGAAGCCGTATGACGAAGCTGCGCCCACATTAGACTTATTGACAGCCCATTGCCGGGGGACCATCCAGCGGGACTCCAGTAACGGCAGCCGAACTAATCCTGCTTCTCTCAAAGCGCACATTAACGCTGCAATTCCGACGAGTGCGGCAAGAAAAGGGATCGAAAGAACCGTACGGCGGAGCACGAAAGTGGATAAGCAACCCATGCAGAAACCTACACTCGCTCCCCCGACCACGCTGGAGAGGGTGTGGATTACCAGAATACGAGGCCGATTATCGTTCGTCGTGTCTTTCCCATAGACCATGGGAATCATGGTTCCGACACCACAGCCTGCACCAGCCGGTTCTCGAAGTCCCAGGTGAAGGAGCGGCCTTGGGCGTCGGAGAGGGTATTGCCGTTCGCGACGTACGTATAGCTGCCCGATGAATTCGAGGTCAGCTCGTTCGACGGATCGTAGCTATAGCTCGGCACCCCGGATGACGACAGTCTATTGCCAACCGCATCATAGCTGTAGCTCTCCGTGGTACCTGCACCTTGGGTTACTTGCGTCAGCTCGTAGAGGGTGTCGTAGGCGTAGTTCGACGTGATCCCGTTGAGATAGTTGGTCTTGCTCGTCCGGTTGCCGGCGAAGTCGTAAGTGTAGCTGGCCCCGTCGAGCGTGTTCAGACCCGCCTGATGCAGTACGCTCAGCAGATGCGACACCGAATCGTAGCTGTAATTCGTGTTCACGCCGTTGGGCCGGGTCAGCTGCGTTCTCCGGCTAAGCGCATCGTAGCTGAAGCCGAACGATCCCGCCCATGAGTTCGCCAGCCCATTCAGCCGGTTCAGCGTGTCGTAGCCGTAGGTCGAGATGCTGCCGTCGGGCGCGGTCAGCGACGTCCGGTTCGACGCCGCGTCGTAAGTGTACCTATTGGTGAATGCTGGGGCGCTTTGCGCTCTCGCGTATGATATTTCGATGATTCGTCCCCGCGCTCCGCGGGCGCCCGAATTGAACGGCGGTGAGTCCCAGAGAAAGTTATGAACAAGAAATTCCGTGTTTTTGCGACTTGCGATATCGGAGAAGCGCTCGATGTATTGCGCAAACGTGGTTACGAACTGGAAGTCTATCCCCAGCCGGAAGCGCCGCCGAAAAGTCTGATCATCGATAAAGTGAAATCCGGAATCGACGGCCTGATCACCACGCTCCGCGATCCCATCGACGCCGAAGTTTTCGATGCCGGGAAGAATACGCTGAAAGTCGTGGCGCAATACGCGGTCGGCTTCGATAACATCAACCGCGCCGATGCCAACCGCTACAAGATACCCTTTACAAATACTGCCGATGTCTTAACCGAAGCTACCGCGGAGTTCGCTTTCTTCATGCTGGGCGTTCTGGCGCGAAAAATGTGGCCTGCCGAACATCTCACGCGCGACAACCAGTGGGGATTCTGGCATCCATATTTGCCATTCTTAGGGGACGAGGTTACGGGCAAGACCATCGCGATTATCGGCACCGGCCGCATCGGTTTGGCCATGATCAAAAAGTGCGCCGGCTTCGACATGAACATGCTGTGCTATGACCCAGCCTATGAGAACCATAACTACATCAACGCGATTCAGGAGTGCATGGACTTGCGGCATGCGCGCGGCATCGCAAAAGAAAAGACCTGGATCAAGTATGTGAAGTTTGAGGAGGCCCTGCGGCAAGCCGATTTCGTCAGCGTGCACGTACCATTGCTGCGTGCGGGCGAGAGCGCGACTCCCACGTTTCATCTCTTCAACGAAAAAACCTTGAAGCTGATGAAGCCGACTGCCTTTCTGGTAAATGACTCGCGGGGTCCGGTGGTGGACGAAGCCGCGCTCTCGAAAGCGTTGCGCGAAAACTGGATCGCGGGTGCGGCCCTCGACGTCTACGAAACGGAGCCGCTACCCGCCGACTCTCCGCTGCGCGATCCCGCAATCGCGGACCGCTGCAGGTTGTATCCCCACTTCGCCAGCGCCGCGCGCATTACGCGGCTGTCTACTGATCCCGACAAAGGCATGGCGGGCCGCTGCGTTCAGGGATTGATCGATGTGCTCGAAGCGAACTATGGCGGAGATGTCACCAAAATGCCTTATGCAGTAAACAAAGAGGCGTTCGCGAAGGAAGGCAAGTAGGAGAGCGAATAGCCCCACGACTGATTTTTTCGTGCGATTTGTGGTTCTTGATAGTGGATTGAAGTTAATAAGACTCGTCTCAGCATTCCCGCTAGAATAGATTGTTGATTCTCGCGTCCCAAGGATTCGAATGAAAAGATCCCTCTTGTCTTTCCTCCTTCTCCCATTCTTTCTGATTGCCCAGAGTTCTGCCGAAACACCCGACCCGGCGAATCCACTCAAATTGATTCCTCAGCCGAAAGAAGTGCAACTGCATCGCGGTAGCTTCCGAGTGAAACCGACTACCAGAATCCTGGTTGAGTTCGGACACCAGGCGGAAGATCGCATCGCAGCGGAGACCCTGGCAGAGGAAATTCGCGACCAATCCGGACTGAAGATCAGCATCACCGGCGAGAAGTCTGATGCCAAGCGGAAGCCCAGCACGATCGTGCTGGCTCGCTTACAGGACCATAAAATTAAGGAATTCCTGGCATCGAAAGGGCTTAGGGCCGATTCGATTGGCGACCAGGGATATCTTCTGTACTCGGATCAATTGCATCTGATCGTCGCCGCAAACACAGGCCAGGGCCTGTTCTACGGCGTGCAGACTTTGCGGCAACTGCTGCGTGCGGATGGCCACACTCTGATTTGCCCGGCGGTTTCGATTCGCGACTGGCCAAGTATGGAGTGGCGCGGTGTGCAGGATGACATCAGCCGCGGTCCAATTCCTACCGAAGATTACATGAAGCAACAGATCCGCGCACTGGCGGCTTACAAGGTGAATCTGTTTGCGCTTTACATGGAGCATGTCTTCGATTTTGCCAGCCAGCCTCTAGTGGCACCGAAAGAAGCTGCGCTTACGCCGAAGGAAATCAACAGCCTGGTCGACTATGCGAAAAAACTCTACATCACGATTCTTCCCGAGCAGCAGACGTTCGGCCATCTACATAATATGTTGAAGTACGAGATCTATTCCGATGTCGCGGAGCGGCCGCACGGTCATGTGCTCACGCCAACCAAGCAACAGTCTTACGAAATTATCAAGGCCATGTATGCGGATCTGGTGCCGCTGTTTCCCGGGCCATTCCTGCACATTGGCGGCGACGAGACGTTCGAACTAGGCCACGGCCAAACCGCGGCGCTGGCCGCCCAGGAAGGACTGGGACGTGTTTATCTCGATCACATCCAGAAAGTCAGTGCGATTCTCCAGCCCTATCACAAGCAACTCATGTTCTGGGGCGATATCGCGGTGAAATATCCTCAACTGCTGAGCATCCTGCCAAAGGACATGATCGCGGTTCCCTGGGACTACGATGCGAAGCCGAGCTACGAGAGCATCATTAAGCCGTATCGCGACGCTGGCCTGCGCGTGGTGGTCGCGCCCGGAGCGAATAACTGGAATCAGGTCTGGCCGAATCTGGACGTCGCGTACGTGAATATCCGCAACTTTGTGCGGGACGGGCAAAAACTCGGCGCAATGGGAATGCTGAATACGACATGGAATGATGATGGCGAGTCAATTTATGGCATGGCCTGGCCGGCGTTAATTTTCGGTGCAGCGGCGGGTTGGCAATCGAATGAATCGGATGTCGATACGTTCAAAAGCTCCTACGACTGGGCGTTCTATCGCAATAATAATTCCACCTTCCGTGACGTGATCGAGAATCTCGATCGCGGTCACCAGGCGCTGGCTGGGATCAAAGTGGATATCGAGACGGATGATTTGTTCTGGACCGATCCCTTCACCCCCGACGGCGCCAGGCTCATGCAAAAGATTTTACCCGCCGCTCGTGAGATGCGTTTGGGTGCGGAGCACGCGCTGTTGACGCTCGACCAGAATGGCAACAAGGCGCATGCCAACCAGTCCACACTGTCTGACATGATGCTGGCTGCTTGGAGATGGGACGCGTTGGGCATGAAGATTCAGTACACGCAAGAGATCAACAGTTTTTATTGGGACGCCTTCCAGAATCCGGCCGATGCCGAGCGTGTAGGCAATGACCTGGAAGAAATCACAGCGATCAACGCGCGCCTAGAAGATCTGCGCGATGCCACTACGCGTCTGCGTGAGATGTACCGCGCAGCATGGCTGCGGGAGTATGAGCCTTACTGGCTCGATAATGTTTTGGTGCGCTACGACACCCTGGCCCAAGCCTTTCAGGCAAAGATTGTCGCTGTGCGCCAGGCTCGTCGCCAGTATGATGCCACCAAAACCTTGGTGCCGCCGCAGGACCTCGGATTCTATCTTCAGCCCTAGATCTACAATCCAAATAAGTACCATGCCATGTTCGCCTCTGTTACACGGCGGGTGTCCCGCCAAGAGCCATTCGAATAAGAGCAATTCGAAAAGGGTTCGATTCGAAGCGGGATGTTACGCTTTCTCAGGATGTTCTCCGATCGCACTAACTGGAAGCTTACCCGCAACCGCTTTACCGAAACGGTCGAAGAGGTGCACTCGAGCGGGGCCCACGTGCTGGACCTCACATTGTCGAATCCCACGCGCGCCGGTCTGCATTACGACGAGACGCTGCTCCTTAAAGCCTTGGCGTCGCCCCTGGTGATGGATTACGATCCGCAGCCAAAAGGTCTAACCGTCGCAAGGGATGCCGTTGCAGCCTACTATCGGACTCTTCACGGCCTCCCTGGCTTCGATCCCGAGCATCTGATTCTTACTACCAGCACCAGTGAAGGTTATTCCTTCGTATTCCGGTTACTCTGCAATCCCGGCGATGAGCTGCTGGTTCCCAAGCCGAGCTATCCCTTGTTCGAGTTTCTGGGTGACTTGCAGGACGTCAAGCTGGTGCCGTATCCGTTGATTTACGATCACGGCTGGCAAATGGATTTTCCTTCGCTACGAAAAGCTGTGACCAGGCGCACTCGCGGCGTGGTTGTGGTTCACCCCAATAATCCCACTGGTTCGTACGTGCATGAGAATGAGAAAGAACTTCTCAACAATTTTTGCCGCGAACATGAACTTGCGGTGATTGCCGATGAAGTGTTTTTAGACTACGCGCATAACGGAGTGCCGCCGGCGACCTTCGCCTCGAACCACGACGTGCTTACCTTCACTCTCAGCGGAGTTTCTAAAATCTCCGCTTTGCCGCAGATGAAAGTTGCATGGATCGCAACCAGCGGCCCCGCGGCAGAGGTTAAGGCGGCGGAGGCTCGTCTCGAAGTTATCTCCGACACCTATCTCTCCATGAACGCGCCCATTCAGTGGGCGCTTCCGACATTTCTTGAGCAGAGAAAAAGCATTCAGCAGCAATTGCTCGATCGCGTGCTCTCAAATCTGGCCGAGTTAGATCGCCAGCTCTCCGCTCAGAAAACTTGCGAGCGCTTGATTGTGGAAGCTGGATGGTATGCCGTGCTGCGCGTCCCTGTAACGCAGACTGACGAAGAGTTGGCAGTTGAGCTACTTCGACGAAAATCAGTTCTGGTGCATCCCGGACATTTCTACGACTTCCCCAGCGACGGATATCTGGTACTGAGTTTAATTACACCAGAGAACGAATTTGCCCAAGGAATCAGCAAGGTCTTCGAATTGATGATTGATGATTGTTGATTGTTGATTCGAACAACTCTGTTTTTCAATCAGCAACCAACAATCATCAATCAGCAATGGAAAATTCGCTCGGTTCTACCCTCTAACCAGAAAAGGATTGCTCTCGCGTTCTTCTCCGATGGTGGTCGTCGGGCCATGGCCTGGGATGACTACGGTATCATCGGGCAGAGCCAGCACGGTGCCGCGTAGCGATTGCATGATCTTCTGCATGGATCCGCCAGGCAGATCGGTACGGCCGATGGAGCCCGCGAATAGGGTGTCGCCAGCGATCAACTTTTTCTCGGCAGGGAAGTAGAGGCAGATGCTGCCTTCGGTATGCCCCGGCGTGTGCAGAACGCTGGCTGCGTGCGACCCTGCTTTAACCGTATCGCCCGTGCTTATGCTCTGATCGATCTCGACCGCTCCGGGCGCTGCCATACCGACCCACGCAGCCTGCATGTCGAGCATCTTCAGCAGAGCATAGTCGTTCTGGTTGAGCAGGATTGGCGCTCCCGTAGCGGCGCGAAGTTTCATGGCACCGCCGACGTGGTCGATATGGGCATGCGTGATCACGATCTGCTTGACTTGCAGGTTATGCTTGCGGATGAGTGTTAACACGTCTTCGATGTCGTCCCCGGGGTCGATGACCATGGCTTCGCGCGTAGTTTCGTCGCCAATGATCGAGCAGTTGCACTGCAGCGGTCCCACGGGAAAGATTTCGTGGATCATGACTCTATTGTAGCGAGCCGCGCAGCCATGGTCAGGTCGTACTCCAAAAATTCAGGGACCACAAAGGACACGAAGTCACACGAAGGATCGATCATTAGAAGTTTTCCTTCGTGTTCCTTGGTGCTCTTAATGGTTAATGGGTTTTGTCGTCCAGACAGCTCCGGAGCGACAATACGCCAGTGTGATTGGGGAGGTTCGTGTGGCAGCAAAATATCGTCAGCATGGTTATCAAGACCGCGACCGTGAAGTAAAGCCGCGCAAGGAATCCGGCGAAAAGCCGGCGCCTGTCCCGCCCTGCAAGACGCGACTACAGCATGGGGCCAAAACCTGTGAATTTGCCGGGCACGCGCGCCGTATCCCGGTGCACGCAATGCGGGACCGTTCTGCAGGGAATGCCGCCCAGCGAGATCTGTCCCAAATGTGGCTTCGCCTTGCACTCTTGCAAGCAGTGCGCGTACTTCGATCCCGGCAGCCGCTTCGAGTGCATGCAACCGGTTCCCAAGCGTATCGAAAAGAAAGACGTCCGCAACGATTGCACATTCTATGAATTGCGTGTCTCGCGAGAAAAGGAAACTTCCACGCCCGCCAGCCTTCGTCCCAACGACGCGCGCCAAGCGTTTGAAAATCTTTTCAAGAAGTGACGGCGGTCTAGCGCTGCAGCCGACCTGCGCCTCATGGTTTCTGCGTCGGCCGCAAGAGAATCTCGCTCACAAATGATTGCGGAGCCTGCGTCACCAGCATCTCCACGGCATGTGCCACGTCCTCCGGTTGAAGCATCTTGGTGGGATCCTTACCGGCGTGCGGACTCAGTTCCGTATTGGTCGATCCTGGGCAAATCACGCTGACGCGGATGTTATAAGCCCGCAATTCTTCCGCCACGGAATAGCTCAGACCGTTCAGTCCCCACTTGGAAGCCGCATAGGCAGCGCCGTTCGGCAGAGCGTTTTTTCCAGCGAGCGATGAGATGTTGATGATGTGGCCGGATCGGGCACGAATCATCATGGGAGCCAGGGCGCGAATCGCGTAATAAACGCCGCGCAGATTCGTGTTCAGAATCTGATCCCACGCATCGGGGGCAAGCTGGTGCAGAGGGCCGCCGAATCCGCCGATCCCGGCATTGTTTACCAGAATGTCCACGCGCCCGAATGAGGATTCAATCTGTTTCGCAGCGGCCTCGACGGATTTGAGACTGGTCACATCGCACGGAATCACCTCAGCCTTCCCGCCAGCCTCGGCAATCGACTTGGCAGATGAATCGAGCGCAGCACGAGTGCGTCCACAGAGCACCGCTGTAACGCCCAATTCTTGCCAGAGTCTTCGCAATAGCAGCCCCAATCCCCCGGCCTGCGCCTGTAACAACTGCCACTTGCCCATCCAGAAAACGCGACGTATCGTTCGAGAGTTTATCCATGGGTATGGCGAGTTTTGTCCTGTTTCTGGCTGCACGATAGTGAATGGCGGAAAACGCGCCATCCAACGTGCGCCACTTCTGCATCTTATACAATACTTGAGAGGGTAAACGTGAAGTTGCTTGCCTTCGGAACAAGACGTCCTTATAATCCGGCCAACCGGGAATGAAGGGTCAATGGTCGCAAGCCCTCAGTCTACCCCGCGTTCGCGGGGTCTGCCCGGAAACGGACAAGCATTGCAGACGGACGGCGACCGCGTGAGCGTGCCCACGCGGAATGTCATATTTCGGCGAAAGATCGGCAAATTAGGATTTCGAATATTATCGATTCCCAAAGGTGCAAGGAGCCAACACTGATGAAAAAGATTCTGGTCACGGTTGTACTTGGGGTGGCTGCAGGCGTAGCAACCCAAAGTGCCGCGCAGCCAGCGCAACCACCCTCGCAACCAGCGGCACAATCCGCTCAAGGGCAACCCCCAGCGTCGACCTCGCAGGCGCCAGTTATTAAGGACCCCGCCGAATACAACGCGTACGTGGGCGCCATCCAGCAGAAAGATCCGACGGCGCAGATCAGCGGACTCGAAGCATTCATGACGCAATATCCCAATAGCGTCATGAAGGTCGCCGCGCTGCAAACTCTCATGCAGGACTACGAGCGCACGGGCAACCAGCAGAAAACTATCGATGCGGCCACCAAACTACTGGCGGCTGACCCCAACAACGAACGAGCACTATTCTTGCTGGCCTATTTCGATCGCATGAAAGCCCAGGGCGGCGACGCCAATGCGAAGCAAGATCTGGTGGATGCCAAAAAATACGGAGATATGGGTCTGCAGGGCCTTCCGAAATTCACCAAGCCCGAAGGCACTTCGGATGCGGACTTTCAGAAAATGAAAGATCAGATGACCGGAGTTTTCAATGCGGCCATCGGCATCTCTGAAATCACCGACAAAGACTATGATGACGCGCGCAAGAATCTACGCGCAGCCGTGGACAGCAGTCCGGACTTCCAGAAGGATTTCAGCGTGGTTTATCCCTTGGCTCTGGCTTATGCCGGACCCACTCCACCAGACCCTAAGGTTACTCCTGACCCGCTGAATGCGATTTGGTTTGCCGCGCGGGCTTCCGTCGTCGCACCTACGCCCCAATATCAGCAGCAGATCGAGAAGTACGCGAAGAATCAGTACATGAAGTACCACGGCGGAGACGACGGATGGACCGATCTTCTGGCCCAAGCTAAGGCAAGCCCAGACCCACCGGCAAACTTCGCCATTAAACCAGCCCCCACTCCGGCCGAGCAGGCCCATAACATGGCGATCGCCACACCGCCCGACAAGATGGATTTCGCGCAGTGGGAATTCATTCTCTCCAACGGCGCTCAGGCCGATCAGGATCTGGTTTGGAATGCCATCAAAGGCAAACCGGTACAGATGAACGGAACTGTCATCAGTGCCACTGCTACCGAGTTCGACATCGCGGGTAGTTCAGATGATATTGACGCCAAAAAACCTGACATCACTCTGAAGTTCGAGGAGAAGGTTCCTCTGAGGCTGATCCCGAAAGCAGCCGCCAGTCTGGACTTTCAAGGCGAACCGGCTTCCTATACGCCCAATCCTTTCATGATGGTGATGGAGAAAGGGCAGTTACTGAAGGCCGCTGCGCCCGCCAAGAAGGCTCCGGTGCATCACAAAACAGCGGCTCAATAGTTCTCACGCTGGGAACAAAATCTTAAGGCAGCCCGCGAGGGCTGCCTTAGTTTTTTGTGACGGCGGATAACAGATCACTGATGTTTCGCTAGCGAACGGCCTTCTTTTCCATCGTGATTGGACGCGCGCTGCGGGGCGGACGCTTGCCGCCCTCCCGAAGCAGCCGCACATCGATCTTGAGTTCATCGATGGTACGGCTCAGAGTGTTGCGGTGCATGCCCAATTCGCGGGCGGCACGGCACTGGTTCCCTTTGTTTTCCTGAAGCACGGTAAGAATAAAGCGCTTTTTGAACTCTCGCACACCCTCGGAGTACAGGATGTTGCTCTTGTACATCTGCAAAATAAGTGCTTCCAGTTGATCTTTCACAGTAGGTTTCTCTCTGTTCGCTTTGGTTTTGATGTCCGTTTTTCGTGCTGTGTTCAATACAAAATTGCGTCGCTGCTCATCTGCGAGACTCAGCCGGAGTTCCGGATAAGTCCCTGGGTGCGTGACGCAGAAAATCCAGTCCGTCGTTGAACTTCGCCCGCAATTCCGACGGTGCCAACCATATCGCTGCTCTTCCCACCACTAAAAAATAAGGTGCCAACTCCGATTTTTCCAGCAACGATGTGGTGGGAGTAAATGCAGCCATTCCCATGAGAATCACAGCAACTGCCAGCGCACCCTTCAACAAGCCCAACAACCCGCCCAGAAAACGATCGAAACCGCTCAGGCCGACTTCCTTCATGAGCCGGCGCGCAATTCTTCCGGCTATGCTGAAGATCATCAGGATAACGAAAAAGATGATCAAGAAACCGAAAATCTCGGCCAGCATTTCTGAGTTCAGGAACGACAACAACCATTCCGCCAGTCGCTGATATTGCCAGGCCGCAACCAGGTAGCCCACAACCAATCCCGCCATGCTCAAGGCCTCGGCGAAAAAGCCGTGCATAGCGGCCAGGATTACGTTCAGCAAAATCACTGCAATGATCAGCCAGTCCGCCGTCGTCATGCCGCTCTCCTGCGCAGCAAAAACAGGCGGAACGGCGTGGTCTTACACATCCAGCTTGTGTCCCGTGATCTTTTGATAAGCGTCCAGATATTTGTCGCTCGTGTGCTGCGCGACTTCGGCAGGCAGTGCGGGCGCGGGTGGTTGCTTGTTCCAGTGAATCTCCTCCAGATAATCGCGAACGTATTGTTTGTCGTAGGACTCCTGCGCCCGGCCCGGAGCATACTTATCGGCGGGCCAAAAGCGGGACGAGTCCGGAGTCAGCACTTCGTCCGCTAAAGTAATTCCCTGGGGGGTCATTCCGAATTCAAATTTTGTATCGGCAATGATGATGCCCCGCTGGCGGGCGTAGTCTGCCGCTTTCTTATAGACACGCAAGGTGAGGTCGCGCAGCGTACTGGCGATCTCAGTGCCAACGATTTCGCACATCTGTGAAAACGAAATGTTTTCGTCGTGCCCGCTCGTTGCCTTGGTGGAAGGTGTAAAGATCGGCTCCGGGAACGCTTGCGATTCGAGCAGACCGGACGGTAATGGAATGCCGCAGACCTTTCCCGTGGCTTTGTACTCCTTCCAGGCCGAGCCCGAAATGTAACCACGCACGACGCATTCGACGGGGAACATCTGTGCCCGTTGCACGATCATCGACCGTCCGCGCAGCTGATCGGCGTATTGCTGCAGTACCTGCGGATAACGCTCCACATCTGCCGTAATCAAGTGGTTGGCAACGATGTCGGAAAGGAAGTCGAACCAGAATAGCGAAATCTGGCTGAGGACGCGTCCTTTGTGAGGGATGCCCGTAGCCAGCACATAGTCGAATGCGGAAATCCGGTCGGTCGCCACGAACAGCAAGCGCTCGCCGTCGAGTTGGTACACGTCGCGGACCTTCCCGCTGGCGTGGAGTTGGAGTTCCGGAAAGTTTGTCTGTAAAAGGACGGGATCAAGAAGCTGAGAGTTCATATTGGAATTCTAAGGCAGGAGCGAGCCGTATTTTAGCCCCTCAGAAATTTTTGTCAATCGCAGAGATCACACGATGTAGGTAAGACCGTATCCTGTTGAGCAGGAAAATGTTGGCGGTTGAGGGTAAACGACAAAGACCGTAATCTCCGCTTGCGCTTCTGTGGAAAAGCTGAGGACGAGAGTGGATATCGTGGTGGAGTAGCTCCAGTCTTGCGAGCCGCAAAACTGCAGATTCCCGTCTCTCGGGACTAATTCGCCAACGGAATGCCGCAGGCTCCAGCAAGACGTTGTCGAAAGTCGTCCCAGTCGCGACCTTTTCGAGCGAGCACTTCGGCAACATCAAACCAACGATTTGTTGTGGGGGATTCCGATTGCAATTTGGTGGGATCTGAACCTTGCTTCGATATGATCGTCCAGAATTCAGGAAAACCAGACTTCTTCGCTTTCTGATGAGATTTCTCGACCTCACCGGCCCGGTTGTGAACGTTGCTGACATCGGCGCCACCTTTAACTTCAATGGCGATCTTGTGATGCAGCTGGTCGCTCACCTGTTCCTGAATGCGAACATCGGGGTCATGCGCCAAATGAGATCAATACTGTCCTCCCTGCAGAATTCTCCAGCGTCAGCTTACTCTCAGTCGCGGAGATTATGTACTTGCTAACAATCTCTTTGATAGCGACGAAGACGTCCTTCATCGCGATCCTCCCAATCTGCGTGTTGTTCGAGCCTTGCAATTGAGATCCGAACGTGAGTAACGGCAGTTCGCGAAGATCGCGTTCTGTGATTTTTGGAATTCCACGTAACAATTCCGCCAACGGTTTCGACATTGCCTGGCAGAACACCGGAATCCATGGCCGCGTCTTCTGGGAGATCGTGCCCAGCTCCCCCATGCTTTTGAAGCGGCCCATACCCGTCGACCCTTTATAAAAGCTCTTCTGTGGCGCCCCAAGGAGAAGACGATAGTAGCCCACAAGCGAAGGCTTTGCCTCAAGTACGGCAGGAACAGGAAACACGTGTTCATCGCGAAGGCCTGCGGCGGCCAGCATCTTCTGCGCGTCGTGAGGGACGTACTCGCGAATTTGCTGTTTGATAATGTCTTGGTCCAGTTGGCCGAGGGCGTCAGAGAGCGCATCGATGAACCACTGTTTCCGAGCGGCTACAAGCAGCTGGTAGAAGCGTATCTGACGGATCGAGCTAGGGGGGACGAAAGCCGGTCCCGCGACCTCTGGCTGGTTGCTAGCGGTCTTCTTCTTTACCTTCGACGTCACGGCTTTTCAAGATTACTCGCACTTCTTTGATTTCCGAAAAACAATCCAGTAGCAGTGCTGGCGTCTACTGTGGTGCGCTGTCTTCCACTTAGGGTCGATGATCGGCCCTTTGCGAATCTTAACGATGCAGTCGCAAGGCGTGAAGCCGACTTCGCGTGCAGCGCTTATTAGTTCAATGTGCGCCCATTGGTACCGATGATGGTGTACGTAGTCCGTTATCTTGCAAAGCAGGATGCCTTCATCCTTTAACACACGATAGGATTCGCGCACGAAAGGCGGAAATGTATGGGTAAACGTATAGTTGTTTTCTTTCGGTGAACGCACTACTAACCCGAAGCGAGCGCTAAAGTCTTTCTTGTTGTCCCTTCCTTGGTTAGGAACGTGCGGCGGATCGTACACGACCACGTCAAGAGATCCGTCCCGTAGCGGCATCGACGTATTGTCGGCTACAACGCTAGGACGATGGCGCCGATCAATATCCATGCCGATGACATGCCGTTTGTTGCCACGCCAAAACCGACCTCCGTTCACGGTGGCATCAAGAATCTTGCGAGGACGCTTGCGGGGATAGAAGTTCAGCAGCCGCTCGATCAATTCGGCATCCTCGCCAAACCAAACCGACGCCAGTGGCGCGTACGTGGAGTCCTGACCCGGCCTAGCCTTGCCCTTGGCTGGACGGGATAGCGGCTGAAGGGCTGTGGCCATCGTAGGGAATACCCCTTGTACACTCTGGTAGTTCATAATGGCAACCGTGAATTTCTTGCAAAATAGCTGCCACCCGCTGGTTTAGTTCGACCCTCCGTGTGTCATGTTTTCCTATGCATTCCCGAACCGCACCGAAACCAGCTTCGACACCCCCGGCTCCTGCATCGTGACCCCGTAAAGCACCGGCGCGATGCTCATCGTCTTCTTGCTGTGGGTGATGAGGACGAACTGAGTCTGTACACTCATCTCCTTCACCAGTTCCGTGAACCGGCCAATGTTGGATTCATCGAGCGGAGCGTCAACTTCATCCAGAATACAGAATGGACTGGGCGTGTACTGGAAGATGCCGACCAGAAGGGCCAACGCCGTCAGTGCCTTTTCGCCTCCCGAGAGCAGCAAAACGCTCTGCAGCCGCTTGCCCGGAGGCGATGCGACCACGTCGATGCCGCTCTCCGCCGAATTTTCTTCGTCAGTAAGCTTCATGAACGCATGCCCGCCGCCGAACAGCTTCTTGAAAGTGGCCTGGAAGTTCTCATTGATCTTCGTGAACGCTTCTTTGAACTTCTGCCGCGAAACCTCATCAATCTCGCGTATCGTCGCGGTCGTATTTTCAATGGAGGAGATCAAGTCCTTCCGCTGGGCATCAAGGAAAGTGTGCCGCTCAGCCGTCTCGCGGTACTCTTCCAGCGCCATCATGTTGACCGGGCCCATGGCGTCAAGTTTGGCGCGCATCTCGCGGTAAGACTGATCTCGGGCGGCAAGCTCGTCGCCCGTTACGGCAGCGATTGCAGAATCAGCCAGCAAAGCAGCCCGCTCGATACCAAGTTCATTCAGGCAAGTCTCCGCCATGTAGGTAGCATCGGCTTCCAGTTTGGCAGCGGCTGCCTGCAGCTCGCCCCTCCGGTCGCGGGCCTGGTCGAGAAGCTGGCGGGCATCCCTGAGAAGCTCGTCAATTTCAGATAAGCGTGCGCGGAGTTGGTCCCTTTCGAACTGAAGCAATCCCTCCCGGGCCTGGCCTGCATTGCGCTGAGCTTCGAAGTCGGCGGCATGTTGCTCAAGCTGAAGATTCTCGGCTTCGCGCTGCAATTTTTCCGCAGCAGCCGATTTAATCTGTGAAACCAGCGTGTGTAAGCGATGATCCATTTCGACAAACAAGGAATCGATGCGTCCCAGCACGGCATTGGCCGAACGATGCCGCTCTTCGAGCGCCGCAACCCGCGCTGCCCGTTGCGAACTAGCCTGGGCCGCATCCTCGCGATGCTGGCGAAATGCGCCGAGCGATTCTTGCGCCACCGCAATCTGCAACTCGAGTTGCGCGCGCGTCAGTTCTAGTGCAGCAATTTCCTCCTGCCGCGCCGTGATTATTGACAATTGCTCTGTCCGCTCCGCCGCCAGCCGTTGCATCTCCGCCTGCGAAATCCGCATGCGTTCCACAACCCGGCTCATCTCCGAATCCAGTTGCTGCAGCATGTGGCCTGAGGTCATCGACTGGTGTTCGGCATCGCGCTTTTCGCCTTCCAGCCGCTCCAGTAGGGAACTGAACTCTTTAATCTCTCTTCCCAGCGTGAGCACGCGCATTTCTTCGTCGCGCAGAGCCCGCTCCAGATCTTCCAGCTGGCGCAAAACTTCGCGCAGTTCGCGCTTCATCGAAAGCGGGCCCTCGGCGCGCTGTTTGCCGCCAGTCACGGTCACGTTGTGAAAGCATTCACCGGATTGCGAGAGAAAAAATGCATCAGGATTTTCCAGCGCGAGCCCGCGCGCAGTACCTGAACCGGGAACAATGTAACCATCCCGCAGCTTCGGCAGAATTACTTCCAGCGACTTGCCGAATCCATCAAGAACGCGAATCGTATTCTTCAACGGGACAATCGAAGCTGTGGGCGGAGCGCAGTGCGCCGCTTCATCGAGGATAAAGGAGAATTTAGCCTGAGCGTCCTCTGGATGAACCAGAAAAGTTGCTCGCCCATCCACATCGCTGCGCAGCAGCCGGAGGCCTTCATCGGCTGCGTCCCACGACTTCACCACGATGTAATTCAACTCGTCACGCAGAAAATCTTCCACCACGCGCTCAAAGCGCGGCTCGACTTCCAGAAAATCCGCGAGCACGCCCACCGGCGCGAGACCACTCTGCATGACTCCCGATTGAAAAAGCCGCCGCACAGATTCAGTCGAGTACCCATGTTCCGCAATCACCGCCTCCAGCGATCCTTTTTTCCCCAGAGCCGTGGCAAACTCCGCGCGCAGCACGTCGAGATTCGTTTTCG
This sequence comes from uncultured Acidobacteriaceae bacterium, assembly GCA_963724815.1. Taxonomy (GTDB): domain Bacteria; phylum Acidobacteriota; class Terriglobia; order Terriglobales; family Acidobacteriaceae; genus Sulfotelmatobacter. The sequence continues at coordinate 34,430 of CAVRWS010000060.1, read as the reverse complement.
CTCGCGTTTCTTCCAGCTTCTTGCTCTCAATCAGCCGGCGGAGCTGGCTGATTTCCTCCGTGATTCCGACCACGCGCTGACTCACGGTTTCGAACTCGAGCGCGAGTTGCCCACGCTGTCCGCCGAAAGCGTCCACCTGAAGATTTGCGTTGCTGATTTCCGTCTCCAGCCGCCGCGCTTCACGATCTGCGCCAGCCAGCCGCTCTTCGGCCTGAGCCAGTTGATTGCGCAGTCGGGAAGCCGACGACACCGTGTCAAAGATTGCAACGCGAGATTCTTCCTGCTGATGTTCCAGTTTCGCCAAAGCTGCACTCGCTGCCGCGGTCTCCTGTTGCGATAGCGCAAGCTCTTGTTCCGCGGCCGCCAGATCAGCGGCAGCGGATTCCAGAATTTGCCGGTTGGAATCGCGTTCCGCCTCCAGCGAGGTCAGGCGGTGACGGGCTTGCGCCAGTTCCGCGTCGGCAGAAGCCGACCGAACCACCAGTTCAGCGCAACGCTCATCGTTATGCCGGCGGCGCGCTTGTGCGCGATCAATCTCCATCGCCAGTTGGCTCAGCCGATCGCGATTCTCCCGCAGCTCAGTCTCGATGGCATATCCGCGTTCCGTACTTTCGCCGTGCTCCAATTCAAGTTGCTGCACGGTTTCCGTGCGAAGCTGCATGTCCTCGGCGAGCGCGTTGAGTTGGGCATCCAGTTCGGTGCTTTCGTGCTCGATCGCGGCGAACTTACTGGCCAACACGACCCGCAGCTCAGCGCGCATCTCGTCGCGCAGTTTGGCGAAGCGCTCAGCCTTCGAGGCTTGCCGCTTCAACGAATTCATCTGCCGCGTCACTTCGTCAAAAATATCGTTCACGCGCGCCAGATTCAGCTTGGCATCTTCCAGCCGCGCTTCCGCCAGCCGCTTCTTGGTCTTGAATTTTGTGATTCCCGCTGCTTCTTCGAGAATCGCGCGCCGGTCCGTCGGACGGCTGCTGAGAATTTGTCCAATACGCCCCTGTTCGATGAGCGCGTAGGTCTCGGGCCCCAGACCCGTGCCCATGAACAAATCCTGAATATCGCGCAACCGGCACAGTTTGCCGTTCAGCAAATATTCGCTGTCGCCGGAACGAAACAGCCGCCGCGTGACTACGATTTCGCCCGTATGAAATTGCTGCTGATTAAACTTGCGCCGGCGAATCTTCAACATGACGTGCGGCGCCGCCGCCACCGCCGCAGACGACGCCATCAGCGCGACATTTTGTGCCAGAACATTGTGTACCGGCAAGGCAAACACCGGCTCATCGTCAGGGAATGCAATCGCAATCGTATTCACCTTCGATCGCGGAACTCCCACCTCTTCCGTCCTACCCGGCTGCGCTTCTTCCACGGCGCTCTCAGTTTCCGCAGCGGCGCGGGCGCGGATGGCAGCTTCGTCCCAGTCCTCCGCATGTTTCGCCGACATTGGATTGATCGGAAGATCGTCCTGAATATCAATTTCAGTCGGCGCGTTCGCGTCCGGCCCCGGATACTCCTGCGGATCGATCAGCGTCAGCGACACCTCGGCCATACCCGTCGGCTTGCGATCGCGCGTGCCCGCAAAGATCACATCTTCCATGCGCGATCCGCGCAATGTCTTGGCCGACTGCTCGCCCAGCACCCACGAAATGGCATCGGCAATATTCGATTTGCCGCAGCCGTTGGGGCCAATGATGGCGGCAATGCCATCCCCGTGAAACTTGAGGTCGGTACGGTCGCAAAACGATTTGAAGCCGAGAATTTGTAGCCGCTTCAGTTTAAGCAACGTGAACTCCTTGGGAAAACAGTGGCCAGTTTTCAGTGACTGATTGCCGGCAATATCGTCCCGCCGACTGTTTACTAGACGGATTCCTCCGTCTTCCAGAAAGATGCGCGCTGAACCCAAGGTCGTCCCAGGCTGGAAAGGGCGACCACAAATTTAACCAACTGTAACGGCGAAATAGGGGCGGGGTCAAGCAATATAACACTATATATTGTATGGCCTTACCGCCGGGCGCGTCGGGTTGCACACACATTGCAGCAGATGCCTATTCTACGGGTGAGGGAAGGACGAGGTAGGGAGGAGCGCGAGAGCAGAAGTATGGTAGCGCGGCGAGAGTGGAAAATACAGACTTATGTGGGGACAGCCGCCCTCGGCTGTCCGGTCGAGCGAAGCTGGACAGCTCTCCTCGTCAAGCAATCCTTGTCATGGTGAGCGAAGCAGGGAGGACCGAGGGGTCCTCCCTGCAGGGTCGAAGCATCCCTGCAACCACACTTGCTGCGTCCCTGAGTTCCGGCTGCACGGCTTGCCCAGTTCGACAAAACTCTGCTGTGGACAGGTTTTTACCAATTCATGACAAGCACAGCGGCAGGACGATGTAAAATCCGCTGTCGATTTCGGGACCCGCTGACTAATGTCCTGATCTCCCATTCAAGTTAAGGAGAATCGTATGAAGAAATGCGCACTGTGGTTCTTGCTCGTGACGTTACTCAGTGCAGTAGCATTCGCTCAAGACAAAGACAAAGATGTATTGCCGAACAATTTCCTGTCCGGGATGCACGTGATAGCCTCTCATCCTGCTCCCGGCGGACCTTACGCAGCACAAAAAAGGGCGACAAACGTACTCCGACCTTTGCCAAATGCGACAAGTTGCTCCGGCTTTCCCCCATGCGTGGATACGTTAATCAACTTCACCGGGCAGTTTAGGGCCGAGGGTGTCTATCTGGATGGCACCGCCCGCGATGTTTGGCAATACAGCATGGTCGGAAGAGCGCCGTCAGACAATGGGACTACTTTAATTAATGCCCCCGTCATCCCGGTCACCATTGACATGCTGAACGCCGATGGCACTCCGCGGTCAGTGGTCACAAACTCGACAAACTGCCCGAAGTGTACACCCAGCCAGCTCGGGAAGACGGTTCGGCTCATCTCCACGCCAAGCGCTTTCGTGACGCGATTCTTGAATGGTCCGGTGTATGGAGTGTCCACCTACACCAGCAGCCCGGTGCCGACCCAAATCGCCGATGCCGAGCAGCGGGCAGAGTTCGCTAGCACCGCCCAGCCAAACTGGCATACCCTGTTGGCGCCCAACCTTACGCCGGGCCTTACCATGGCTCTGATTGAAGGCACATATTTCTTTTCGCTCAATAACAACGGCAGCTGCTGCGCCTTTGTTTTGGTGAGCGATCCCGTGTTCGAAGGCGAGCTATTTCCGCCAACCGCACCCCCGGATAATTCGACCGTGATTGGCGCAGCCGAAGTGGGTGGTTTGATCACAACCAAAGACATGTCTACGTTCTTCTTTCCCAACGTTTACCTCTATGAGAACAACAATCCCAACGACTGCTGCGTGCTTGGATTCCACACTTTCGATGAGGAGCCTGGGGACGCCAGCAACGGCGACCGTCTTCGTTTCTACGTGATGAACTACTCGAGTTGGATCACGCCGGGCCTGTTCTCAGGCAACGTTCAGGATGTGACAGCTCACAGCCACGAGATTGCCGAAACATTCAACGATCCGTTCGTCGGCTTCGACGGTATTCACAACATCACGCCGTTCTGGCTGAATCCCGCTGGCCAGTGCCAGGACCTTATGGAAGTGGGGGACGTGATCGAAGACCTGCCAAACCCCACCTTCCCGGTGACGATTGACGGATTTAAGTATCATCCGCAAACCGTGGCGTTGTTGCCGTGGTTCGAATTCCAATCGCCTTCGAGCGCGATTAACGGTGCCTACGCTTACCCGGGGGAAGGTGTGCTCAAGTCCCTCTCGCCCCCGCAACCCTTTAACTGCAACGGACAATAAACAGCCAATTCGCCTGCCTTTGTAGAGCCCTTTGGACAACCCACTTCGCAAACTGCGGAGTGGGTTTTTTTATGCCGAGTGCAGAAGTGGGGAACGCTACATCTACCTCAGTTCCCCCTCGTCAACCTTTCCTTGTCATGCTGAGCGAAGCAGGGAGGACCGAAGGTCCTCCCTGCGCAGTCGAAGCATCCCTGCCACCGTACCTGCTGCGTCAGCACTTAAGCTCGCGAAGACAACGCCTAATTCGTCGCTCCCAGCTTCTCGAAGAACAAACAGATCGTCTCGATCCCATGATGGAAGTTCGGGATATGGAATTTCTCGTTGGGAGCGTGCAGGTTGTCGTCAGGCAGCCCGAAGCCCATCATCACGCTGGGAATCTTCAGCGCCTGGTAGAAATCGTTGACGATGGGAATCGATCCGCCACTGCGAATGAATACGGTCTCTTTTTTGAAAGTATCGTGCAGCGCCTCGGTGGCAGCCTTGATGTAAGGATTATCAGTCCCGACCACGCACGCCGGACCTTTGCTCCATACTTTAATTTTCGTCTCGATGCCCTTGGGCGTGAGCTTCTTCACAAAGGCCGTGTACCGCTTCAGAATGTCGTCCGGATCCTGGTTCGGCACCAGCCGCATGGAAACCTTGGCCGAAGCTTTCGCTGGAATCACGGTCTTCGCGCCGGCCGCGGTAAATCCGCCCGGCATTCCGTGAACCTCGAGCGTGGGCCGCGCCCAGGTGCGATAAAGAACGGAGTAGCCGGGTTCGCCAGTAAGGCTTTTCGATCCGACTTCAGTTTTCCGGTAGGTCTCTTCATTGAAGGGAAGTCGCTTCCAGGCTTTGAGTTCGTCCTTGCTCGGAGCTTTCACGCCCTTGTAGAAGCCGGGAATCAGCACGTGGCCCTTCGCATCTTTCAACTTGCTGATGATTTCGATCAGCGCAAAGAAAGGATTCGGAGCCGCGCCGCCATACACGCCCGAGTGCAAATCAACTTTGGCCCCGTAAGCCTCGATTTCCGTATAAACCAGGCCGCGCAATCCCACGCACAAGGTAGGAAGATTCGGGGCGAAGAGTTCCGTGTCGCAGACCAGCGCAAAATCAGCCTTCAGCTTAGCCTTCTGCTTGTTCACATATTCCGTGATGGATTCCCCGCCAACTTCTTCCTCGCCTTCAAAAATAACTTTCACGTTGATCGGCAATTTGCCATTGCCGGATTTCATCAGCGACTCGAGCGCTTTCACCTCCATCCACAACTGGCCTTTGTCGTCGACCGCTCCCCGCGCATAAATATTATTGTTGCGTTCCGTTGGATCAAAAGGAGGAGTCTTCCATTCATCAAGCGGGTCAGGCGGTTGCACATCGTAATGCGCATAGCACAGGGCCGTGGGCTTGCCCGGCGCGTGCAGCCAGTCGGCATAGACTAGCGGATGACCTTTAGTCGGAATGACCTCAACATTTTCCATGCCGATGCGGCGCAGATCGCTGGCGACAAATTCCGCCGCTTTTTGCACATCAGACTTGTGTTCGTCGAGCGTGCTCACGCTGGGTATGCGAAGCAGGTCTTTCAGTTCGCTCAGGAAACGCTGCTGATTATTGCGGGCAAAATCAACTGCCGGGGAAGCCATAAAGATCCTTTCTCGTGCACAGAACACTCGAGGAAAATTAATGTTGCGGAAAACGCTTCAGTATACCGGAAGGAATCGGCCAAAATCAGCGGCGTCTATTCCGCCTTCGAGACAAGGTTGCTAAAACGGTCTGGCGAAAACGCAGCAAGATCGTAATCCGGATTCTGTCCCTCGATCAGCTGCCCCATCAAACGAGCGGTGATCGGAGCGAGAAGAATGCCGTCGCGGAAGTGGCCGGTTGCCACGTAATAGCCTGGCGTAGCGGTTGGACCGAGAATCGGCAATGCGTCAGGCGTTCCGGGACGCAACCCAGCCCAGTCTTCGAGAATTTTCGCGTTCCGCAACTCTGGCACCAGAGCGATCGCGGCGCGGCGCAAACGCTGAATGGCGGCGACGTCTGTGCGTTTGTCGAACCCAGCTTCTTCCACCGTGGTTCCCACGATGATTCGTCCGTCGCTGCGCGGGATCAGGTAGACCTTAGGCGTGCGGATCACATGTTTCAACGACATCCGGGGAGCGACAAGGCACAACATCTGTCCCTTCACGGGCCGAGTTGGGAACGCATGCGGCTGAATCTGGCTGGACCACGCTCCAGCACAGTTCACCACCGTCGGAGCGTGAAAAGTGGTCTTCGTTGTGGTTACTCCCGCTACACGCCCATCGGCTTGATTCACTGAGGTCACTGGATCGCCCGAGGAAAAATCGACCTCGCGATGTTTGGCGGCTTTGATGGCGGCGGCAGTGAGTGCGCGGGGATCGACGCTGCGCTCTTTGACGTAGTAGAACGCCGGATGCATTTCTTCCACCGCCATCTCCGATTCCAGCTTGGATCGAGTTCTTCCTTGAGATCGAACTCTTGATCAAGACTCAACTTCACCATCGTAGGTTCCAGCGTCCTGAGATCTGCCGGATATAAAGCTGCGGTCTGCAATTCAGGATGGTGAATATGTTTGGCGGACAGAGTAAGAATCGTACCCTGCTCTCTCAGATCAACTTTCATTCCCGATTCCACTTCCAACTCATGCGCGAACTCGGGATACATGCGAGCGCTGGCCGTCGCCAGTGGCTGTAGAGCGGCTGGGGTTTCAATGCCGCAATCCACCAGCATGCCGCCGGCGGCGTAAGAAGCTTCTCGACCGGGCTCTCCCCGTTCGACAACAAGAACAGTCGCTCCATTTTTGCGAAGCTCCAGCGAAAGCGAGAGGCCGATGATGCCGCCGCCAATAATAATTACGTCCCAATTCTTCACTGTGCCATTGTAATCGTGCGATGGTGAAAGATCGGTCGAGAGTATCCCCGGAAGCAGTTGACACCGTCGCCCTTGTGCTCAACAATTGATGCGATCCCACAATTTACGGGAAGGTCACTCCTGGAGGAGCTATGCCGGACGAAGGCGAAGAGGTATCTGTCGAAGCTGTAGAGCCGCAATCGAATGCGGGTAAATGGATTCTGTTCTTTGTCGCGATTATTTTTATCGCGGCGTCGGTGTATGGATACGTTACCACTCAACAACACATCGATAAGCTGACCAAGGACCTGGGCGATAGTCAGAATCAAGTTACGGAACTCAAGAACAGAATGCAGACGGCCGAAGCGTCCGAAGAAACATTAGCTCATCAATTGGGCCTTACGAAAAAAGAGCTGAATCAGCGCGCATTACAACTTCAGCAGCAGCAGAAAGAGTCGGAGTCCCGTTTGGAGCAGGAACAAAAGGAACAGATTGGCCAGGTGAGCGGCGAAGTGGCTGGCGTAAAGACCGACGTGGGCGGCGTAAAGACCGATGTGGCTTCAACGAAAGCCGATCTGGAGAGCACCAAAGGCAAAACTGCAAAGCGCTGTGGGCGACCTGGGAGTGCAGAGTGGATTGATCGCTAACACGCGCAGCGACCTTGAAGTGCTCAAGCACAGAGGCGACCGCAACTATTACGAGTTCACTTTGCTGCGAGGGGCAAAAAAGCCGCAGCCCGTGGCGACCGTGAGCCTGCAACTCAAGAAGACCGATGCCAAGCACGGCAAGTTCACCATCGATGTGACCTCCGACGACAAGACTATCGAGAAGAAGGATAGGAACATCGCCGAACCGATTCAGTTCTACTCGGGACGGGAGCACTTGCTGTTCGAACTGGTGGTTTGGACCGTGGACAAGAACAAAGCGACGGGCTACCTAAGCACGCCGAAGAGCGCGCCCGTTCCGGTGACGGCTAATTGAACGGAGTGCTTTTCCCGGCTGGCGCGCACGTTGCGCTGCAGATCGCGCTGCGCACGGGAGTGATCTACCTTGTGGTTCTGATTGGCGTCCGGCTTAGCGGCAAGCGTGAAGTCGGGCAGATGACGCCTTTCGACCTCACGTTGTTGCTTCTTCTTTCCAACTCCGTACAGAACGCGATGACGGGGCCGGATACGTCGCTGATTGGTGGCGTGATTGCGGCATCCACGCTATTGGTAGTGAACTACGCGGTCGCAAGATTCTCCAGTGCCAGCCACGGATTTCGGCGTGTAGTTGAAGGCGAGCCCAGCCTTCTGGTTCACGATGGTAAAGCCATTGAATCTCACATGGCCAAAGAGCACGTCAGTATGGACGAACTGGAGCGCGCCCTGCGCGAGCACGGCATCGCGAACGTAAATGACGTCGCCTTAGCTGTGTTGGAAGTGGATGGATCGATCAGTTGTATGAAATACGACGAGATCAAGCCGGACGCCAATACCCATCTCGCCCGGCGGAGATTCATTCAGAAGAAACAATAGCCGCGCATTTATTTTATCGGCACAAATTTCACACAAACAGGTTGCGACACATCCAGCACTTTGCCGGTTGGAGTAAGACGGCCGGTGTGGGCGTCGATGCGAAAGACAACGATGTTGTCTGATTTTTCGTTTTCGGCGAACAGTAGTGAGCCCGTGGGATCAATCTGAAAATGTCGAGGGCTCTGGCCCTTGGTAGGAACGTACTCGATCAGAGTGAGCGTGCCCTTATTCGGATCGATGGCAAAGACTGCAATGCTGTCATGCCCGCGGTTCGAGGCATAGAGAAACTTGCCGGAGGGATGGACCTCAATCTCGGCATCCTCATTAAGGCCGGCAAAACCTTTCGGGATAGTTGAGATTGTCTGTATCGGACGCAGGACCCCGGCAGCGGCATCGTAATCGAAAACGGACACAGTCGATCCCATCTCGTGGATCACATAAGCAAATTTTCCATTGGGAGCAAGCGCGAAGTGTCTGGGTCCGGCTCCAGCATCGGCTTTGGCAAATGGAGGATCGTTAAGTGTCAGCGAGCCTTTGGTGTTGTCAAATTTGTAGACGAGCGTTTCGTCGAGGCCAAGATCGTCAACGATGGCGAAACGATTATCGGGCGATAGATCAATGGAATGAGCATGCGGCGCTTCCTGACGTTTCGGATTCGTGCCATGGCCAGTGTGCTGCACAAAAGCCGAAGCTTCGCCCAGGCTGCCATCTTTGAAAACCGGAAAAACAGACACGCTGCCGCCGGTGTAGTTAGCCACAAGCACGAATTTTCCTGTTTTGTCGACGGTGATGTAGCAGGGATCGGCTCCGCCCGATGCAACTTCGTTCAACAGCGTCAGTTTTCCAGTCGCGTTATCGATGGCGAAAGCGCTCACCCCTCCACTCTTCGGGCCCTTGTAATCGCCGACTTCATTCACTGCGTACAGGAATCGGTGGTTGGGATGCACCGCAAGAAACGAGGGATTGATGGTCTGCACCGCCAAGCCGATGGATGTGACCTTCGCACTGCTGGGGTCGTAACGATAGACGTAAATGCCTTTGCTGGTGCTGCCCTCCTGGGTGTAGGTGCCAACGTACATGAAATACGAATTTTTGTTCGCGGATGGCGCGCCGTTCTTATCGGACGCGCTTACGAGGCCCGGAACCGTTAACGAAACGAGCATGAGGAGAATCGACACGATTGTGGAGAACGAAAGTTGACTGGTTTTCATATTTTTATGGGAGCCATCGACAGATATCTTGCAACGATTGCTTTTACTTCGTCAAAACCACAGGCACGGTTTGGTCGTAGGGCTGAACAATCACACTAACAGTTTTCCGCTGATTGAACGCCTCCAGGGTCACAGGAAAACCGACGATCACGGTGCGCTTGATTTCCTGACCGGGCTGCAATTTGTCTTCCGGCGAAAGAGGCGGCAGGGCATTTGCCTTCAAAGCGGGAAAGGCCTGGTAGTAACGTTCGAAGTCGACGGCCGAGACTGCATCGCTGGTCTGCTCTCCGCTGGTTGTAGTCACCTTGCCTTGAATGTCATGCACCCACAGCGGTTTCTGCCCGGAATTGTGCAGGGTGAATGTCAACGCTACCAAGGAAGTAGTCTGTCCCGGGATTTGCACCGCGGTTACATTGTCGAGCGATCCGGCCCCCTGCGGTTTGGCGCGCTGGAAAAAGGCGAAGATGCCCGCGATTACAAGCACTCCGGCGAGGGCAGACAGCAGCACTTTAGCGGGCGGCAGGTTGCGCTTGGCAGTGCCGAATTCATCGGCAATATGGATGGTAGGCCCGCGTTGTATGTTCGTCGTCGCGCCTTTCGCGGGCGCGCTTGGAGTAGGCGTGGCGGCAGAAGGCTTCGTATCTTGATCCGTCATCGATTCTTATTCTCCGCTAATTCTGAAGCACACGCCAGAGCCTGTTAAAGAACAACAGACTGAACCGGCCGCCGCGGGCTGGCTGCGGCACTCAACGTCGGATAACCCATATAAAAAACGAAGGTTGGCTCCCACCTGGGTTCGCCGATGAGTTCGCCAAGTTGAGCGGTGCGCAGTGCCGGTCTTTCATGAGCCCGCTCATAGTCAATCATTTCTACCGCTTCATTGCAGGGGCGGCCAGCCACGCCGCGAGCCGTGGCCAGCAAATGCGCGCGCTGCCAGATTCGGCCTGCGTGCAGACAGTTTTCCTGGTCGTAACGGTCGCGAACAGTAATGATGCCCATCAGCGACGCACGCAGCATCAGTTGGGAATAGCCATCCCTCGGTCCATGCGACACAATCCAGCGATCCACCCACAGAGGCATTGTCTTAAAAACCGCGGTCGCGAGCGGCGGCTGCCCGAAGGCATCGATGGAGAGGCCATCGCGAAATTTCTGGAGGTCACTCCACTGATTTCGAATCCACCGTCCGCTGCCACGGTCGACTTCGGGGTCGGAATAGATGACGTCGTTTGACGCGGAGATGATTGCCGCCAGCTTTCTGCGGTCGGCTTCAGCTGTGAAGAGAAAAAGTTTGACGTCCGTTTCATCGCTCGTCAAGCGGCTCAGGGCATCGACGAACTCGGGAGGAAGCGGTTTCTGCGGAATGTAAGGGCCGCGATTGGTATGGCGGCGCGGGATCGCATCGTAGAGTTCGCTTACTTCCGCCTTGCCGGGAAGGAGGTCGACACGAGCCAGAAGCTTTGGTCCAGGATCGGCGGGAATCGGGCCGAGCTTGCCCGGAAATGTGGTCACCGTAGCCTGGTAGCCATTAGCGGCCGCCGCCAGCAGCAGATTTTGCAGAGCGCAACCGATACCGATGTGCTCTTCGCGCAGATAAGGATCGAGCGCGCCGACGTTACGCTTCGGGTCAAGATACAACTCAATCGAAGAATTCGTGATCCTGAAGAGCCAAGGCTGCGTGTTGTGTGGACTGGCCGCGAGAATTGCGGCCCGAACCAGCGCGAGGGGACCGGTCGGCGAATCCGTGCGCCAGTCTTTCCAAGGCTGGTAGGCGGGACCTTCGCCGACACTGAAGACGCCCTGGTCGTAGGCGCGAAAGACTACTCCCCCCACGACCGCAACCGTAACAACTCCGGCGCCTTTCAGGAATAATCTGCGATTCATGGCAGACTCTTGAGATCGAGTATTTTTTCGATTTTACTGCACGCAGGAACCCGCCCGCTGAAGGCTCAATTCCAATGGTGCTTCATCGCCTTGGCAAATTCTTGTGCGGTCAGAGTATTCAATACATCGCGCTTGGTGAGCCACGCGCGCCGCGCCTGCAAAATGCCGTAGCGAATCTTCTCCAGATGAGAGGTGTGATGGGAATCCGTGTTGATCACGATCCTCACGCCTCGCTGTTTCGCCTGCCGCAGGTGTACATCATTGAGATCGAGACGATCCGGATAAGAGTTCAGCTCCATGGCGACTTTGTGCTTCGCGGCCGCTGTGAGGATTGCATCCATATCGAACTGGTAAGCGTCCCGGCGAAGCTGCAGGCGGCCCGTAGGATGTCCGATGATTGAAGTATTGGGATTTCCGATGGCTTTCAGCAGGCGTTCGGTCATCTTGGCCGGCTCCTGATTGAAAACCGAGTGCACACTGGCGATAACCACATCCATCTGTGCCAGCACGTCGTCGGAAAGATCGAGATCGCCGTCGGCAAGGATATCCACTTCGATTCCGGCGAAGATGGTGATCCCGTCGATCTTTTCATTGGCTTCGCGGATCTTCTGAATGTGCGCCACGGCGCGCGTGTCATCGAGTCCGTTCGCAAAGGCCAGGTTCTTGGAATGGTCGGTGATGGCCATATATTTATAGCCGCGCGCCTTGGCCGCTTCCGCCATTTCTTCGATGGTGTTGCGGCCGTCGGTTTCTACCGTGTGCATGTGAACGTCGCCCTGAAGATCATCCAGAGCGATCAATGCGGGCAGCGTATGTTTTTCCGCAGCATCGATCTCGCCGAGATTTTCACGCAGCTCGGGAGGAATGTAATCGAGGTTGAGCTTCGCATAGATCTCCTCTTCCGTCGCGCCCGCGACTGGCTTCTCCGTCTTGAGATCGGCCAGGCTGTATTCGTTGAGCGTGTAACCCATCCTGAGAGCACGCTGTCGCAACGCCACATTGTGCGCTTTGGATCCGGTGAAATACTGCATCGCTGCCCCGAACGATTCGGGAGGAAGCAGGCGAACATCCACTTGCATGTCGCTGCGCAGCCGAAAGCTGATCTTGTTATCACCTTGCGCAATAATGTTCATCAGCGGCGGATACTGCGCAATATATTTCACCGCGTTTTCGCGCTCCTCCGCGCTGCAGCAAGCCGCGCCGGTAACCAAGATGTCGAGATCGCCCACCGTCTCGCGGCCGCGGCGTAGAGAACCTGCGGGAGTGATTCGGTCAAAGCCGGGAAACTTCGAGAGATAGTCGCTCAGCTTTTTAGCCTCGGTCTCGGCGGCGTCGATAAGAAACCGTCCCGAGATCCGGCGATAGTCTTCTATTGCTTTCAAGAGCTTCTGCTCGTGCTTCTCGCCCATGCGCGGCAGTTCGCGGATCTTGCCTTCGCGCGCCAGTTTTTCCACTCCATCGACGTCACTGACCTGGTAGGCGCTCCAGATCAAAGCAATTGTCTTTGGTCCCAAACCCTGGATCTTCAAGAGTTGAAGCATCGAAGGGTGGTATTTCTTCAGCAATTCGGTTTGCATGCCGAGGGCCCCGTCGCGGAACAGTTCCTGCAGATTAAGCAGCATTCCCTTGCCGATGCCGGGGATCGCTAGAACTTTCTTGGGCTCGCCGATGAGGTCGCGAATCTGGTCAGTCAGATTCTCGATGGCCTGCGCAGCGTTGCGGTAGGAACGAATGCGAAAGGAATCTTGCCCGTCGATCTCCAGCAGATCGGCAGTTTCATACAGGACCGTGGCGATAGATTTATTGTCCACGGGTTAAAGATAAACAAGAATTGAATGCCGCGCTAGCGCCGCCGAAAGAGATCTTCAAGAACAGAACTTCCCTTTGTCTTGAGGGCAGCGGAGCCGCGATCAATGATTTGAATCGGATACCGGATCAGGCGCTCTTGCTTACATTGGCCGCCTGCGGGCCTTTCTGTCCCTCGGTGATTTCAAACTCTACTTCATCACCTTCCTGAAGACTCTTGTACCCTTCGGATGTGATAGCGCTGTAGTGCACAAATACGTCGGGACCATCTTCACGTCCGATGAACCCGTAGCCTTTTGCGTTATTGAACCACTTGACCGTGCCTTTCACTTTCGCCTTACCCCCTTTTTCCCCACGTCTAAAAGCGGGGGCCCACAGACGTGACTCGGAGACTAGGATGCATTCTGGAATAATTAGGATGGGAGTAGCAAGCTAAATATGTACGCAGGGTAACCACTGTATGTCGTCTACCGTACATACCTCAGATTGTCTCGGGGAATGACCCGAGGAGGAGGAGCAAGCTTCGGACTAAGTTGTAATCGAAATGCCGCGCCTGAAAAATCAGCGCGAAGATTGCAATCGACGATTGTTAGCCACCTGGTGATCCAGCCACAGCACTGAGGAGATGGTTTTTGCGTCACGAATCGTCCCCTTCAGCACCATACAAACCGCCGCCGGTAAGGGGACCATCCGCTGCTGAATTACTTCGTCCGCTTCGGGCTGGGCTTTTCCAGCGCGAAGGCCAGTGGCCAGATACACGGACATGGTTTCGGCGACAAAGCCGGGACTCGCATAGAACTTGAAAATGCGGCGCCAGCGGGCGGCGGTGTATCCCGTCTCTTCCAGCAGTTCGCGTTTAGCCGCCGGCAACGCCTGTTCTCCGCTATCGATGCGTCCGGCAGGGATCTCCCACAGATAGTCATTCGCCGCATGCCGATATTGGCGCTCTAAAAGTACCCGTAACTTCGGTCGAGAATCGTCCACCGCCAGAATTACCACCGACCCGCTGTGGTGAATCACGTCGCGACGCGCGCGGACTCCACTTGGTTCGAGCACATCATCCGTCGTAACCGAAAAAACCGGACCGCGATAAACAGTGCGGGAGGAAATGATCTTCGCCTTAGCTCGCATCTTGCGCGACGAATGCTTCGACTTTGATCGGGTGACAGATATTTTTGACATCAGAACAATATAAAACACACGTCCGCGCCCCGGAGGCCGACTTTGCTAAAAGTCCGTCCGAAGGACGACTGATCAATCGCGGGAGCCGATTCTGCTATCCTGCCGGGCATGCCCGAAAGGCCAGCTGCGAGACGAGCGGTCAAGCCGCACGTTGCAATTGTAGGAGCCGGAAGCCTGGGCACTGCACTTGCCTTGGCCTTGCACGATTCAGGATATGTGATCGACGAAATCATCTCCCGCGAGCGGGCTGCATCTTTAAGGAAAGCCCGGCGTCTGGCGGCGGAAGTGGGCGCTTCTGCTATTCCGTTGACGCGAACACAAATTCGCGCCGGTGTGGTCTGGTTTTGCGTCCCGGATGGAGCCATCGCCAGCGCAGCCGCATCGTTGAGCAACGCACCCGATTGGCACGGCAAAGTGGCGCTGCATGCCAGTGGGGCTCTCACCAGCGACGAACTCTCTGAACTGCGCCGTCGGGGCGCGTCGGTCGCTTCGGTTCATCCGCTGATGACGTTCGTCCCGGGATCTCGTCCTCTCCTTGCGGGAGTTCCTTTTGCCATCGAAGGCGATCGAATTGCGGCTCGGGCCGCGCGTGCGATTATTCTGAATTTGCGAGGCCGGCCCTTCTCCATCAGCAAGCGGCATAAGCAGGCCTACCATGCTTGGGGGATGTTTGTTTCTCCCCTGCTGACCGCGCTGCTGGCGGCGAGCGAGTGGGTTGCGGCAGCCGCTGGGATCCGGAGAGGTGCAGCCAAACAGCGAGCGCTCCCGATTCTCAGGCAAACGCTAGCCAATTACGCGGCTCTGGGCGCACCCCACTCCTTCAGCGGTCCCATCGCGCGGGGAGATGTCGAGACTATCAAAAAACATTTGAGCGTGTTACGTGCAATTCCTGATGCACGGAACATCTACATTGCTCTGGCGCGGACAGCGCTACGTGACTTACCCGCGAAGAATCGCGCGGCATTGGAAAAGATCCTCAAGAAATAATCGGTTCCGGTTTCGCAGCCGGCGGCTCTTTTGTGAGCGTGAGCTTTCTTTTGCGTCCCTGCCACAGCATCAATCCGAGAAGCGCGCATATGCCGAAGGGAATCGAAGCGGCGGTGCGGATGGGGAGCGTCAATAAAGTTGAGAAAAATGCAGCGGAAACCATCGGCCGCGCGGCAATCACAATCGGGGCCGTAATCCATTGCCAGACCAAAGTAAGCGCAGTTACGGCCAGAATGACGCGAAAGGAGAGAGTGGCCATATAATCGCGCCAAGTTAAGGCTATCAGGATTACTCCGGGCAGGAGCACGATGTGGTCGTAGACCGCGTGTCCCGGGAGGAGAGTGATGGCGGTGATAGCGAGCACTGCACTGATAGTCAATAGGAACTCGATCGAGGTAGGAGATGCACGGCGCATTCGCCATGCAATAGCCAATGCACCTCCGAGCAGTACGGCGATCAGGATGGGTCCGAGCCACGAACCCATCTGAGTGCCAACCAAATACGACACCAGCGGTGGAGTGGAGTATTGCCGGTAGCCGAAGATTATCCGCAGCCATTCCGGAATCCAATGCGGCCACGCGAGTGAAGAAGAGATGACGAGCAGTGCCGAGACACAGGTAAAACCGGCAATGGACCTCCAGCGCGCACGCCATCGGGCAAGGCTCCAAAATAGAAGATAGGCGGCGGCTATCAATGTCATTTGAGGCTTAATAAGAGTCAGGGCTAGGAGGCTCCCCGAGAGAAAAAGTCGTCCTTTGGCGAGAGCGGCTAACGCCGCAGCGAGAAGAAATCCGACAAGCAATCCCATTTGTTCTGCGAACAAACCTTCCAGTACGGCATAAGACGAAAGAGTGAGAAGGATAAGCGCGGTGAGCATCATAGGACCAGGGCGCAGACACAGAATTCTAGTCCACAGCACGATGCTAATCGCTGTTATTGCTGGAAGAATCACCACAACAACTATGCGGACTACTGGAAAGGGTTGGACGCAAAGCGGCCAGAAAAGAATATCAGTAAATGCTGGATAAGCGAAAGCTCGGTAATCAACAGGGGCGACGGGGTTCCGGGCGTCGAGCGACCGCCCGAAAAGACCTATCTGGATTTGCCGCGTCATTTCGGGGGTATACGGATTGCGATGATCAAGCAGCCCCTCACGCGACGTGCGCCAAATAGGATAAAAATCGGCGCCAAAGGAATACCCATTTCCGTACCCCTGACCGGCGCGGATTTCGTGCGCTCTGGGGACAAACAGTGCGAGATGGTAGTAAACCATGCAGGCGGCACAGACAATGACGATACAAAGAATGCCACCGGATCGCCATGCAGCCGTGGAGTTGGACATGAATGAGAAAAACGAAATCCCGTGCACGATTTAAGCACGCGGCGTCAGGGCAAGGCAAAAAACCTCACCAGTAATGTGGGCAGATTCCGGATGGCTGAATCGGATCGCTTTATCGCGACGAGAAAAGATGGCCAAGCTTTTCTTTCTTGGTCTTGAGGTATTCTTCAGCGTGCGGACTCGCCGCTACCTCGCAGGGCACGCGCTCAACCACCTCGATGCCGGCACGTTCCAGCGCCTCCACCTTCTCAGGGTTATTGGAAAGCAGGCGCACGCGGTTTACACCGAGTGCCTTGAGCATCTGCCCGGGCAGCGCAAAGTCGCGCTGGTCGGCTTTGAAGCCCAGCCGTTCGTTGGCTTCGACGGTGTCCAGACCCGAGTCCTGCAGCTCATACGCTTGCAGCTTGGCCATCAGACCGATGCCACGGCCCTCCTGTTGTTCGTAAATCAGAATCCCGGCGCCGAGGTCGCGAATCATGCCGAGCGCCATTTCGAGTTGCTGGCGGCAATCGCATCGCAAGGAATGAAACACGTCGCCCGTGAGACATTGCGAATGGACCCGCACCAGCGGCGGCGAGGACTGCACATCCCCCATCACCAGGGCTACGGCTTCCTCGACGCGGGGGTTTCCGTCGGAACCGAACTCGGCTCGAAAACCGTAGATTCGAAACTTTCCCCAGCGAGTGGGGAAATCCGCGGATGCAATTTGCTGCACATCTTGGCTGGTCACATTTCGATTATAGCGGCTACACGAGGAGCTGCGCCCCGTCCGGGAGCCAATCTAGCCGCGTGCTTTGAAAGGGAAAATGGCATCCTGCTTCGAGGGAATAGGAACTCCGTTGCGCGTAGCCGGGCGAAAATGCCAGCTTTCGAGCGCCGCAAGACACTTTTGATCGATCGCGGGACCAAGGCTCTGCAGCACGGTCTTGCGGATGATTTCTCCTCGTTCGTCGATGGTAATTTCGATCACGACTTTGCCTTCCGAGTCGGGCCGTTGCCACGGATAGATAGCCGGATCGGCAGTCGCAACCGGCAGAGCCGGGCGAACTTCGTCTCCGTAAACGGGGCCGCCGGGCAGGCTCCCATAAGGCAATCCTGCAGGCGCACCATGACCGAGATTTGAGAGAGTAGAAGTCTTCGATTTGTCCTCGGCAGAAGATGGGTTGAGAGGAGCTTGTGGCAGCGGTAATTTTGCCAGTGCAGTATTCTGTTTCAGAATGAGTTTCTCATGGCCCAGCCGCTGATGACGATAAACCTCAGTCGCGCGGGCCGGTGAACTGGTGGTGCTGTCATCGGGCGTTGGTGTGGGAAAGTAAATTCGGGTGATCAACTTTCCGTTGTGTCCCAGCGCCACGGACGTGGGATTCAATAACTGGGGCTCGGGCACATGCAGCAGCCAGGCGAATAACGCTGCATGCAGCACGAGTGAACTTGCTAGGATCTTCCGATCGGCAGTTGATCGTCCGGAGTTCAGTTGTGCAAACATTTCGGAAAACTCCCACAGCAGTTGTTGTCTGTAAGGTTAGACGCGGCACCCGGGGGTTGGTCAAGCACCGTTGGTACTGATTCTGGAACGCTGGTAAAATAACGTAGCAATCGAGTCATCCTGGCGATGTGGGGCTATAGCTCAGCTGGGAGAGCGCGTCGTTCGCAACGACGAGGCCGTCGGTTCGATCCCGACTAGCTCCACCAAATCAAGGTATTGAAAATCCACCTTGTTGACGCTGCGTTCCACCAACTCCGTGCACCTGCAGCGTTATGTATCCACGAGCCGCTCGAGCCGATCAAGCCCGTGCTTTATCGATCATCTCCTCCCAAATGCCCTTCGACCTGAGAATGAGTTCAACCGCTTCGCGAACCGCACCGCGGCCCGCATTCGCCTTGGTCGTGTAATGCGCAGTATCCTTGACCTCGGGGACGGCGTCGCCGACAGCAACGGCGAGGCCAGCGCGGCGCAGTAAGGGAATATCCGGAAGATCGTCGCCAATGTAGGCGACGGCCGCATCGGATACCCCCGCCTTCTTAAGGATTTCCTCGTACGCCGGCATCTTTAATGGCTGCTTCATATAGATGAACTCCATCTTCATTTCGTGAGCGCGGCGGAGAAGTGCCGCGCTCTCGCGACCCGTAATGCAACCCGTCCGTAGTCCCGCTGTCTGCGCCAGCGTCAAGCCCTGCCCGTCGTGTGCATCAAATGTTTTTATTTCGAGTGCGGTGCCGTCAGTTTGCGAGAGCAGCGTCACACCACCGTCGGTCATCGTGCCGTCTACGTCCATGAGCAGCAACTGTATCTGAGCAGCGCGCTTTCTGAGTGCAGGAGCGATTTTCGAAATACGAGCCAAGCGAAACCTCCACAACAACAAAGACAGTTTGAGTTGAATTTCGACGCCACCCCATCGCTCAAGAACGGGAAGTGCTGTGCAGGCGAAGATCCCCTAAAGACTTTGTCTGTCCGACCAGCTCATTACTTCAAGACAAACGAGCCCTTCACGCGAATGTCCCGCGACGAAGCTCCGACCAGCACGTCAAACTGGCCGGGTTCTGTCACCCAGTCTTTCTTCGCAGTGCTGTAGAAAGCCATTGCGCTGCGGTCAAGGGTGAAACGTACTTCCTTGGCTTCACCCGGCGCCAGCTCGATGCGGTGAAAGCCTTTCAGTTCCTCGATGGGGCGATCGACGCTGGAGTGTCCGTCGTGAACGTAAAGCTCCACTACCTCTGCGCCCGGGCGGGTTCCGCTGTTGCGGACGCGAAGGCTAACTTCCACTGGCTTGCCCGGTGATACCTCGTTCGGCGAAATCTTCAAATCACCGTAATCGAACTTCGTATAGGAAAGGCCATAGCCAAAGGGAAACAGCGGTTCTATTTTTTGTTTGTCGAAATATCGATAGCCCACATAGATGCCTTCGGCGTAGTCAACCTGCAAATTTTCACCGGGATAATGTCCGTATGCTGGAGAATCTTTCCACTCCTTCACAAATGTGACAGGAAGTTTTCCGGAAGGATCAGCGTCGCCGAACAGAACATCAGCAATTGCGTTTCCGCCTTCCTGCCCGCCATACCACATGTCCACAATCGCGGGAACCTGCTCAATCCATTTCGACATGAGGACTGGGCCACCCGCATTGATCACCACTACAGTGTGTTTGTTCGCTTTCGCGACTGCCTGGATGAGGTCATCCTGGCCGGCTGGCAGATCGAGAGATTTGATGTCAAACCCTTCCGACTCGAGTTTCGAATATCGGCCCACCACAATGACCGCAGCATCGGCTTTGGCAGCGGCGTTCACCGCTTCATTTCTGAGTTGCTCGCGCGCCTCCGGAGCGTGTTTGCTCGGATCCTCGCCTTCCATGGCAGTTCCCAAGGCATAACTTACCTGTATGCGCTGGCCAGCTCGATCCTGAATTCCTTGCAGTGGAGCGATGGAATATTTTGGAGTTACCAGCGAACTACCACCGCCGCCGGTTCTGGCCACGGCAGCGTTGGGTCCGATGACAACCAGAGTGTGGACCTTCGATGAATCAAGCGGGAGCAAGTCGCCGGAGTTCTTCAGGAGAACAATACTTTCCGTCGCTGCTTTGCGCGCTATCGCCCTCTGCTCAGGCGTATCAATCTCGCCGGTCGCGGTGTGCGGCTTGTCGAATTGTCCGCTGACGAAGATCACGCGCAGTATTCGGCCAACGTTATCGTCGATGGTAGCCGCGGATATTTTGCCTGCCGATAGCTCTGGCAGAACTTTCTCCGGTACCAGCCAACCTCCGCTGTTGCCTGACTCCTGCGTGCGCGGTCTTTTCATCCATGCCTTCATCGGCTCGCCGCCCGGCATCTCTAAATCCATGCCCGCATTCACAGTCCCTGCCGTGCTGTAAGTGCTGCCCCAATCGGAGACGACGAAGCCCTTGAAGCCCCACTGCTTTTGCAGCACATCCTTCAATAGCAGTGCATCCTCCGCGCAGTACACTCCGTTCAGCTTGTTGTATGCCGACATCACCGACCAGACGCCAGCCTCCTGCACGGCCGCTTTAAATGCGGGAAAATAAATTTCCTGCAAGGTGCGCTCGTCAACTACCGCATTGATTCGGTGCCGTTCGAACTCCTGATTATTTGCGGCAAAATGTTTGACCGTCGCGATGACGCCTTCACTCTGAACTCCCTTAATGTAAGCCACTGCCAGGCGGCTGGTCAGATAGGGATCTTCTCCATAGCCCTCGAAATTTCTGCCCCATAACGGAGTGCGATTGATGTTCACCGTGGGTCCCAGAATCATGTCTCGTCCGACGGCTTTTACTTCCTGACCGATCGCCTCGCCCTCACTTTGCAAAAGATCAGTGTCCCAGCTTGCGGCCATCGCGATTCCCGCGGGAAAGGCAGTCGTAGTGACTGTCTTCTTGGCGACCTCAGCGTTGGTCTCCGAGGAAGGCCCGGCCCATGACCTTATGCCGATCGGACCATCGGCCATCTTTATCGACGGGATCCCGAGCCGTTCATTGGGCACGCTCTGCATCCAGTCGGCTCCGCTCAACATGGCAACTTTCTCCTGCAGCGTCATGCGGCTCAGCAGGTCCTGAACGCGCTGCTCAACTGGCAGGTTGGGGTTTTTGTAGGGTACGGGCGCTGAGCCGTTTGGGTTCTGCGCCATGCCAGTTTCTGCCACAACGAAAATCAAAATCAGAAAAAGTAGCCGCCTCATCGCTTATGCCTCCAAAAGAATCATCATTATTGCAAAACTCTAATGCCCTGCACTGTACAGGCGCCTCATTGTAATATTTGTGCTAAAGTAGTCCCCATCTTCGGAATGCCGGGCGTGGGTTCCCCGGGCGTTGCTAGCGCTATTCCTGCACTCGCTTGAAATTCTTGAGGAGAAGTTTATGCTTACACTCCGCGAGCTAGTGAAAGACCGCAAAGTTTATTCCATCGATGCCGCAGGCACCGTGCTGGAAGCTGCCCGCTTGATGATGGAGAACAATATCGGCGCCTTGCCGGTAATGCGAAACGGCGAACTGGCCGGCATCTTTTCCGAACGCGACGTCATGAACCGCGTGGTGGCGGTTGGCCGCACGCCCGGCCATACCGCCGTTGCGGAGGTGATGACCGCAAACCCACGCGCCGTGAATGTGGATGAAACCGTGGAGGAATGTCTTTTCATCATGCAGGAATTTGGCTTTCGCCACCTGCCCATTGTCGAAGGAAAACAAGTGCGAGGTTTGGTCTCGCTGCGCGATATTGTGAAGCGCCAGGCCGCCGAACTCAGCCGCCAGGGCCGTCGCGCGTCGTAAGATTGCGCTTTTCGGCAACCAGAATTGAACGCTACTCGCGCTTTCTTAGCAGCAATTCCCCGGGCTTCGGCGGAAGTTTGAAAGGGAACTCGAAGATTTTTCCATCCAGCGGCAGGCGCAGGATTAATTCTTCTTGTGCCTTCCATCCTCCCAGCCACTTGTTATCGGTATCGAAAAAAACCCAGCCGCTTGCTTCTGGATTTCCACGGTCCAAATGCCCTGTCCGCAAGCTGTTTTTGCCCAGGAAGTCGATCAGTTCGCTGACCGATTTCTGATAATCCTGCAACCGCGCTTCGCGCGCTTGTTTTTGTTCCGGGTGCTTCCCCACGATGCGCCGGGTTTCATCGTCAAGCGCGTCCGCATCGGCCTGAATTTTTTGCGAGTAATCGTCGGGATCGATCGACGTTCGCACCACCTTGAAGTGTTTGAGAAACTGCAGCGTAATCGCATCGGGACTCTCGTCCACTCCTGCGGTTCCTCGATACCGGATGGTCAACAGAATTCCGAATATCGGTTCGATTCGATGGCGAATGATTTGCACTTCGCGAGCATCCACGGCCAGTATGACGCCAACATCACCCGACCATACCCCGTACTGGTACTTGCCGTCTTTCGTTATAGAGAATGTGCAGCCCGGTTGAGATTCATTCCAACGCACCGTGGGAGGCCCTGATTTGTCGTTAATCTCGACGATCTGAGCGGGACTCGGGAGCGACGCCCCGAAAGCTATGGTGCACACCACAGCCGCGATCAGAGGAGCCCTAAGGATCAGGTCGAATCGCCGGCGCGTTTCCGCCCGAGACCACACCACGTAGAATCTCGGTGGTGTCCAGTCCGTCATTGCTCTGGGCTCTCTCAGTTGACCGTCAGCACGATTGTCGCCTGAGCGGAGGTGGAAGCAGCGTTACTCGGCCCCTCGCCGTTCACATCTACTCCGGTCAGCGTCAACGTGTAAGTATTTTTCGGAGTGATCAGGTTGCTGGGATTGTTGAGAATCACATTATTCGGGCTGCAAGAAGGCAAAAAGAGAATGCTGCCGGCGACCGTCATAAGCAGGAACAGTCCCAGCCACTTTTTTCTGCCGCCGCGGCTGGCGCCCGCTCCGATAAGCGCCAGCGCGGGCAGCGCCAGCGCGAAGCCATACAGCATCTGCGGAGTCTGAAGCTTGGTGACAGTCCCGGTGGGGCCGTAGGTGCTGATGGTCAGCACGGAAGTGGGTGGCGCGCCATTGGTCACGCTGACGGTCGGAGGATTGAACGCGCATATCGGCGCAGCCGTCACCACCGGACTAATCGAGAAACAGGAGAGTGTAACCTTTCCCCTATAACTGGCGATGGGCGTCACGGACAAAGTCGCTTGCGCGCCATCTCCGGCTGTAACCGTGCCCGGACTGATCGGCGTGGTAATCGTCAGCGTGTAATCCTGCGGGACATTTACCACATTGAGGACCAAAGTGGCGGTCTCTGTCTCCGCGCCGCTGGTGCCGGTGACCGTTATCGTGTATTGCCCAGCCAGGGTTTGTCCTATGGTGGTGACGGTGAGCGACACAATGGCGTTCGGGATTGCAGGATCCGGACTAGGAGACAAACAGGTCGGAAGATTTGTGGTCACCTGTGTGGAACTTACGGTGCAAGTGAATGAGACTGAACCGGTAAAACCGGTAGTCGAATTCAGCGCGATGGTGGCGGTTGCCTGGCCTCCGGGGTCCACGCCCGCGGTCGGGGAAAACGCCGACGGGGTCAGCGTGAAATTCTGCCCCTGGGCGAACGTGCCTTGGGCCGCGACGAATAAGCATACAAATACCGCGAAGGCGACTGCGCGTAGCACTTGCCTGGTTTTCAACATGCTGGTTTTAAACATGAATGGATAGGAACTCACTACCTTCGATTCCTCCAACGGCGCAAACGCTGCCCGAGCCGGAACCAAAGAATACCGTCCCGCCGCTGACCCCGCAAACGACCGCCCTTTAGATCCTGGATCTATAAACGATAGCAGCAAATGCGAATGTTATCCGAGTCCTCTTGCCGATGCGCCCGAAAAGAATCTTAGACTAGACTGGCCCATCGCGCCAATCGCAGGTGCCGGAAAAAACAAGGGCCGCCCCGTGGGGGGCGGCCCTTGTTTATTTAAGTCTCCAGTTAATTCACGGTAAGAGCTAGCGGGGCGCTGTGGACGACGCTGCCAGCCGTTCCAGTCACAGTGAGGGAATAAGTCCCAGATGGGGTATTGCTTCCGCCGCCACCGCCCCCACCGCTGCTGCCTCCACCGCAGGCCGGTAGGACAATCAATAGTGCCAGCATCAAAGTGAGAGAGATAATTCCGAGCGATTTCTTATTCCGATGGCCAAATCCGGATCCGAGGAAGACTAAGCCGCCAAGTGGAAGGAGCAGAGCATAAAACAGTGATCTGCGGCCCATGGGCGGTGTCAGCAGGCCGTTTCCGGTGCTGCCATTCGTCGAGATCGTAAGATTAGACGTAACGGGCGTAGCGCCGGGCGTCACCGAAAGAGTGCTGAAGTTACAAGCGGCATTCGTCGGCTTTCCGCCGCAAGAAAGAGTCACGGCACTGCCGAAGGCGGCGTTCACCGAGGACACAGTCACTGTAACAGTGGCAGTAGTTTGCCCACTCGCGACCGAGATTGTTGTGGGCGAAACTGCCACCGAAAAGTCAGCAGGCGCTGCGCCAACTTTGGCCACGAAGCCGTCAGCAAGACCGCCTCCAAACGCAGCCTGTAAGGTCAGCGGCGCGGGGAACCCGGTTGTGCTATTCGTCGCCCCGGCGAGATATGCGTTGCTGGTCGCATCTACCGCGATTGCCCCTAGCGGTGGCTGGGAGATATCGGCGGCTATGCTGTTCTCGTTACCGGTGCCGCCAAAGAAACTCGAATAGACTGGCGAACCAGCATTGCTCAATTCAGTCACAAACGCATCAGAGGTACCGCTCAAACTTGCCTGAAAGGGCGTCCCAGTCGTCGGATAGTCCGAAGACAACGTCCTTCCAGTAACGTAGACGTCATTGAAAGAGTCCAGTGCGATTCCGGTTCCAACTTCGTCCAGAGTGCCGCCGTAGTAGGTCGAGAATAGAAGTCCCGACCCGTCGGACTGCACCTTGGTGACGAAAACGTCAGTCGCACCCTTGAGGGTGGTTTGGGTGGCATTGAGCACAGGAAAAGTCGATGAATTTGTGTCTCCGGTGACATAGGCTTCACCGACGGAGTCCACGGCAATTGCCAAAGCGTCATTTGTCCCGCCTCCCCCGAGGTAGGTCGAGTAAATCATGGCCGACCCATCCGCCTTAACGGCGGCCACAAACCCGTTGTCGCCAGTGGTGCTCGGCTCTGTGGTCTGGAACGCGCCCTTTGTCGTTGGAAAGTCGCTTGAGATGGTAATGCCGCTGACGTAGGCGTTGTTAGTGCCATCCAAGGCGATGCCCGTAACTAGATCGCCGCTGGAACCGCCGATGTAAGTGGAATAATCCAGAACGGTGCCGTTCTTGTCAAGCTTCGCAATGAATCCGTCGTCCGTCCCTGCGTTGGCAGCTTGAATGGGCGGTCCTGCAATGGGGAAATCCGTAGAGTCCGTTTCGCCGCCAATGTAGGCTGCGCCTGTGCTGTCCACGGCGATTCCGTTTCCAGATTCATTACCCGCCCCGCCGATTTTCGTGAGTTGCGACGGGAGGCCGGTGGTGTTGTCGAGTTTCGCTACGAATACGTCTACCCCACCGCCGGGGCCGATAGTGACGGACGCGGGAAAATTCGTTGCGCTAGTGTTTCCGATCACGTACGTGCCGGTGCTGTTAATGGCGATCCCGAGACCAAAGTTGTCCCCATTTCCTGCATTTCCACCAACGAATGTGGAAAAGAGCAAGGCTGATCCGGCTGGATTCAGCTTGCTCACAAAGGCGTCAAAATTTGCGCCTGCTGCGAGCGGCCCTGGAAAGTTCGGCGATTTCGTCGCTCCCGTGACATAGACGTTTCCCGTCGAATCCACCGCAACGCCATAAGCCTCATCCTCGGCGCTCCCACCTAGGTAAGTTGAATAAGTCACAGTCGGATCAATCACCAGGTCGCGACTGTGGTCATAGCTACCAAGATCGAAGCTGACCTGGTTCTTCCCCTTCAAAACAAAGCGTGCGTCCACAAGCTGCCGGGTGCCATTTTGCTGCTGGTAGGCGACGGGCTTGTGAAGAACCACATCTCCCGCTGCGGAAGAAACAATAAGATTGCCAGATGCGTCGGTCGCCAGCCGTTTAGCTCCGATGAACGCGAAATCGATGGGAGCTGGGCTCGATGCGGGTGCGACGATGAAATCGAATTCCAACTTACTTTGTTCGCCATAATAGGCGAGATCGATACCCGGATAAATATTCTTATAAGCGACGCGGGCATATTGCGAAACATTGGTCTGCCACTTTTTCGGATCATTTCCCAGGTAGTAATTCGACTTTCCGGGTAACTGATCGGCTGCCGCAATCTGAGCGGACGAATCTTCCCCAACCAACCGCATACGAACTACCGCAGGAGGCTTTTCTTTTGCAACCGGTGCACTGCCGGCATTCGCCATCGCTGCACGCCCGCGCATCCTCAACTGGTTTGCAGAAGTCTTGGAGTGAAACGCAAACACCGCATCCTGATTGGTCAGGAATAGCGTGTACCCATTGGCTCGAGCCATGTACTTGACTTGCGCATCGGTCTGGCCCTGATTCGGTTCGAAGGCCAAAGGTAGGGCGGCGTAGGCGGCCTGCAGGCGATCGCGCGCGGCTGGGAGTGTCTTCGACAGGGAATTCGCGGACGAAGCTGATTTCGCTGCTCTGGGTTGGGGAGACCTGGGTTGGTGAGAAACGACCAGCAGCGCAAGGGCTATCGCAGCGATAACCGGTACACAAACGGCATAGATCCGTCTCTTAGAGGCAGATGGTTTTAACACAAAATCCTCCTGTGATGACACAGTGAAACCCGACTGGACGCAAAAACCCTCGGTCCGAACGCGATTTACGCTGACAAAACTCACTCGTGCGAATGAGGTCGTATAAGTTTGAAACTCTGTGCAGCGTTTTCGCGAGTATGTTATGGAACCCTGGGGTTGTCAACGAACTCCAAGATAGCAACTTAGATACCGTCGCAGGCAAGTTACCAAGGTGACCACCGATGTGCCGAACAGGGAATCAGCGCTCCCCCGGGATCACCGAAAAGCGCGGTGGATTGAAATTGAAAGGGACAATTTCACTTCCGTCAGCGAAAACTACTCTGGCGGTTGCTTAGAACTTTTTCCCGAGCAGACCCGTAGCTCCGCCCAAAGGGTTCTTCGCGCCCTTCTCGACCCCACCGAGCGCACCTTTCACTACACTGCCGGCCATCCCCTTCATATCCGGAACGAATTTAGGATCAGAGGTGGTTCCCTCGATCAAGAAAGGGATAACGTCGGCTTTCATTTTGAAGTCGAGGGCGTTGCTGGCGCTTATGGTCCCCGCTCCCGTGACCGTGCCCAGCGAGGGAACGACCAGGTCAATGTTGTCGGCCCGCGTGCTCTCGGGAGTCGCGTGCACGTTGGCGCTGAAATTCTGAATGGCGGTGTCTTTTTCTCCTGCACCCTTGCCACCCAGCGCAGAAATAGCGGACATCTTCGAACCCAGACTGAACCCGGCCAGTGCCGAGTTCTGCATGCGAACGGTTCCAGTCTCGGCCAGCTTATCGACTGGCCCGACGATCGTAAAATCGACAGCGAGCGTGCCGCCCTTCAGCTTGGAGCTGGGAGGTAGGATCACACCGACGGCTGGAAGTATGGCCTCGAGATCATCTACCGGCATGTTCTGGCCGTCCAGTTTCAGATTGACGGTAGTGGTGGTTCCATGGGTGTCGTAAGTTCCCGAAAGGTGCGCTACAGCTTTGCCGGCGGTCACGTCGCCCTGGGTTAAAGTGCCGGTTTGCTTCGCGAGATCGTAAGTCACGGCGTAATTTAGCTGCAGCGGCTTTCCCGCCGGCGCACCCTTTGCGATCACCTGCAACTTTTCTGCGGTAAGCGTGCCGCTCGTCTTCGCCTGGTGGCCGTCGGAAGAGATCGTGCCATCGAAATCGGCAATGCCGGAAATCCCCGAGGCCGGATCAATGAAGCCGGATGTTGCGAGATTCATCTGGTGCACGGCGACCTTTGCCTGCAGCGGAGTCTGCGCCGCATTGCCGGCATTGATCGGCCCGGCGGTGCCATCCAGTTTCAGAGTCCCTCCAGCCGGCAAGTTAGCGGTCATTGTGAAGGGGAAAGAATTCGTGAAAGAAAATTCCTTCATTGTGATGTTAACTTTGTCGTAAACTCGTGGCTTCTCCGAAGATCCAGCACGGCTTACGGTCATCTGTCCGTCGCTCACGTCGAGCTTTTCGATCGACAGGTTCGGATTGCTCGAAGGTGAAGCGTTTCCGCTGGCTGGCGTGGCTGCCGCACTTTGAGTGCCCAGGCTGGAGAAATTCCACTTCTCCCCATCCTGCGAGCGCACCAGATTGATCTCCGGCTGGTTAAGCGTGAGGTCAGTCACGTTCAATGCCTTGGAAAAAATCAGCGGCATCAATTCCACGCCCACCTTTAGCGATTTAGCCTGCACAAACGGCGTCTGGCTGAAGGCGGGATCGTCCGCGATCGAGATGTCGTCTGCCTTCACCGAACCCGAAAATAGCGACAGCGACAGGTCGCCAACCTTTACCTGCCGGCCGAGGGCGGTGCTCAAATCAGATTCCAACTTCGGGCGGAACGAATTAGCGTTGATGAAGAAGGGAACTATGATCATGATCAGGATCAAAGCCCCAACTACGATTGCAGCGATTTTGAGTTTGCGATTCATAGGGTCATTTCTCCGCTGGGGTTCACCAAGAGTTGGTTGGTGTGGCAGGGTGGAACGTTGCATTATTTGAACATTTTGTTGCGGGTACTTACTGTTCTCTATTGCTCATCTTCAAGAAGCTCGGGGGACGGAACCGTGCCACTTTCCACTTGTTTCTGGCGCTCAGTCCGGCGTTCGTTATCGATGCGGACCGAAGTTTCCAGTTCCTTCCGCCCCTCTTCCTTGCGTCCCAGGCGAATCAATATTTGTCCTCTCAGGTAATGGATATCGGTGCGGATCGGGTCAATCTTCCCAGCGGAATCAATCGCGCTCAAAGCTGCCGGATAGTTTTGCGTATGCTGGTAGGCTTTGGCGAGGCCCACATAGGAATTCAAAAGCCGCGGGTCACGCCGCAGAGCGTCGCGGTAGGCCTTCTCCGCATCGCTATATTGTTGCATCAGGCTGTAGACATCTCCGAGTTCGTCGTAATTAAAGGCGAGATCGGGCTCCACAGCGGCGTCTTCCAGGAATTCATCGCGAGCGTGTTCATAGTCTTGTTTCTTCAAATAAGTTAATCCCAGATTGAAGTGAACGAAGGTCAGGTTCGGATTCGCTTTCTCGGCGGCTCGAAAGTCTGCCAACGCTAAATCGTATTGCTCAAGGTTAAGGTGGGCTTTGCCCATAAATAAATGGAACTCGGGCGAACCTTCGCCGGTCTTAACCAGTTGAGCCGTGGCTTTTTCGTCCCACTCCTTTTGCCCGGCGCGGTGCGCCGCGATCGAAAGCACATACAGGTAGCTCAACCGGCTCGACTCTTGCTCCCATAGTGGCTCGAGCGTGTTCGCCGCGTCGGCCCAGCGCTCCGTGAAAAAATAACAGAGACCCAGCAGATGGCGAGGCTGCAGCGCATCCGGCTGGTCGCGCACTACCGACTCAAAATAAGGTATAGCTTTCAGGAATTCGTTCTGCCGGAAATAGGCGAGGCCAATATTTAGCCGGATTCCTGCCACTTGGGGCATCAAGTGTTCGGCTTGGCGCAGCGATTCCAAAGCCTTCGACCATTGCTTGCGCCGCATATAAACCACGCCCAGGTTCGCATAAGCGCCGCCTACTTCAGGATTTGCCGCCAGCACTTGCCGGAAGTCGCGCTCCGCCTCGGCCAGATTATTTTGCTTCAAGGCTTCCTGGCCCAGCAAGAAAATCTTAGCTGGATCTGCCGTCGCGCCAGACGGCGCTACCGGTGCGGAGTTTCGCTGCGTCGCTGCCGCTTGCGGCCATAGGATTTGACACGATAAGGCAGCGAAGGCGCAGCCCAACCAAAGCTTGGCCCAAACTGCCGATTGTTGTCGAGCGCTTGACACTAGTCTCACTCTCTGCTGTAGTGTCCGCCAACCCCCGCGTGAATTCAAGCGGACGGAATGCGGTTAGATTTAGTGCGCCATTCCAAGGTCAACTCGTCGATGGTTACGATTCGTGATGTTGCGAAAGAGAGCGGTTTCTCCTCCACCACAGTTTCGATTGTGCTGAACGATGCGCCGCTGGCCCGTTATATCCCGGCAGTAACCAAGAAACGAATTGAGCGCGCTGCGGAAAAGCTGGGTTATCGTCCCAACCAATTTGCCCGCGCGCTGCGCAGCAAGCGCAGCCACACGGTTGGCGTCATGGTATTTGACATGACCGATCCGTACTGCACACTGGTGTTGCGCGGCATCGAAAGCACGCTCTACCAGGCATCTTATCTGCCAATTCTTACCGACGTGCATAACGAGCGCAGCCGTTTCGAGCGTTATCTCGAAATGCTGCTCGACCGCCGCATCGAAGGCCTGGTTGTTCTCGCCAACTGGCTTTTTCTCGATATCAACTTGCTGGCTGACCTGGAGAAGAGCAGCATTCCAACCGCGATCATCGGCTGCGAACTCAAGGGGGACGCCATGAGTTCTGTCATCGTTGACAACGAAGTCGGCGGCTGCCTTGCACTCGAATATTTGTATTCCCTGGGTCATCGCAAAATTGCATTCATCCGTGGCCCCAAAACTCTGGGTGATAGTGCGCCGCGTTGGCGCGGTGTCCGCAACTGTGCAAAAGCATGTAGCCTGGAACTCGATTCGCGTTTGATTGTTGACTTGCCAGAGTCGCGCGATCCTCTCTCCAGCTTTGAAATGGGTCAGAAACTCACTGAGGATCTGCTGAAGCAAAAGCGCCAGTTCACGGCGATCCTTGCGTTCGATGACATGACCGCCTTCGGCGCCATCCGCGCCTTGAGCAAGGGCGGCCTCAGAGTCCCGGAGCACTGCTCGGTAATCGGCTTCGACGATGTTGCGGCGTCCGCTCTGTGTACTCCTCCGCTCACCACGGTGCGCCAGCCCATGGCGGCGATGGGTGCGGGCGCGGTCGACATCGTCATCGAAGGCATCAAGGCGGTGCTGGAAAAACGCGAAGTCGCAGCTCACCACCGCAAAGTGGCTCCCGAGTTGGTGGTTCGGGAGTCAACCCGCAGCCTGCTTTAGAATCCGAATCGCCTCACGTTGCGTTTTTTTCTTGACAGCGGATGTCGTATAAAAGCACTATTCATACGTTTTAATAAACTCTGTGGGTCCAATTGCTCGCTTCAGCGAGAAGTTCAATCTGGTCAGGGAACTGGGCAAAAAACTGTGGAAGCGCAAGCTATAAGCATGCAGGGAGAAGATTCGACCATGAAATCTAATCGTGTGCTGGTGCGAATTCTGTTATTGATCGTCGCCCTGGGTGCCTCGGCCGTGGCTCAGGACACCGCCTCCCTCACCGGTACCATCACTGATGCCAGCGGCGCCGCCGTGCCTAAGGCGCAAGTCGCGGTGAAGAACTCCGAGCATGGCATCAATCGTACCGGTGCCAGCAATGACACTGGCGACTTCCTGTTCAGTTCATTGCCTATCGGTTCTTATGACTTGATCGTGACTGCGCCGGGTTTCAAAAAATACGAGGCAAAGGGTGTAGTGCTGCGCGTTGCGGAGAAAGCACGCGTGAACGTGGCGCTGGAAGTGGGCACGATCAGCACAGAAGTTGTGGTTCAAGGCTCGGAGGTCGCCCAGGTGGAAACCCAATCCTCCGACTTGGGCAACACCGTCACCGGCAAAGAGATTAGCCAGCTTGAACTCAATGGGCGCGATTTCACCCAACTGGTGGCCCTGTCTCCCGGCGTCACCGATCAATCCGGCGCGGACGAAGGTGAGCCGGGCGCTTCCACGGTCGCGTTCAGCATTAACGGAGGCCGTACGGAATACAACAACTTTGAAATCGATGGCGGCGACGCCCTCGATAACGGCAGCAACTCCACGCTCAACGTTTATCCCAGCATTGATGCGATCGCCGAAGTGAAAGTGCTGACCTCCGAATACGGCGCGCAGTATGGCCGCAACGGCTCCGGAACGGTTGAAGTGGAAACCAAATCCGGCACGAACCACTTCCACGGCGATCTGTATGAATTCCTCCGTAATGACGACTTCAATGCCACACCGGAATTCCTGAGTTCCGTTCCTGCGTACAAGAAAAACGATTTTGGTTTCACCATCGGCGGCCCCGTCTACATTCCCGGACACTACAACGCAGACAAGCAGAAAATGTTTTTCTTCTGGTCGGAGGAATGGCGCCGCGAACTCACCCCTGCCTCTGGATTCTTTTCCTCAACGGCAGTTCCCACCATGGCCGAGCGCGCAGGAGATTTTTCCGACGACTGTCCTAACGCTTCAACCACCCCGGCCTCTTTCAGCGATTGCCCTATTGTTCAGGGCTATAAAAACAGCCAGGGTTACACGCCGAACTTAAATGTCGTCCCTGGTTATGCTGCGAATGCTTCGATCAATCAAGCGCTATTGGCGATGATTCCTGAACCAAATATTTCCTCAGGCGCTCTAGGGGCAGGCGTTCTGGATACCTGGTTTGCGACACCCACACTGCCCACGCACTGGCGTCAGGAACTTTTTAAAGTCGACCAGAACATCGGCGAAAAAGTTCGCGCCAGCTTCCGCTACATCCACGACTCCTGGAATCAGCAGTATCCCGTTCCCCTTTGGACCAGTGGCACCAGTTTTCCGACGGTTCAGACGAACTTCAATAACCCGGGCGTCAGCATGGTCGCGCGGATCACGGCCAATATCTCCCCCACTCTCTTAAACGAATTTGTCGCCAGCTACACCACCGACCACATCAGCACCAACTTGACCGGACCGTGGCAGCGTCCTAGCGGATTTCCCGCGATTGGGCTCTACAACAACGGTTACGGCGGCAAAGTTCCTGGAATTAGTATTTCCGGCGGAGAGTATGGTGGCGGCTTCTCTGAGGATCCCGGCTATGTCCCGCAGGGACCGTTGAACTCGAACCCCACATTAACTTACCGCGACAATGTGACCAAAATCATTGGCGCGCACAATCTTCAGTTCGGCGCCTACTTCGTGAACGCGCATAAAAACGAAATTCCGCAGCCCAGTTACGGCGTGAATGGTCTGTTGTCTTTTAGCAACACCAGCACGGTCACCAGTGGGAACGCCTTTGCCGATCTTCTTCTCGGCAACATTGGCGGATATACGCAGGAGGGTGCAGCGCTCAAGATGCATGAGGAATACAACATCTACGAAACCTATCTCCAGGATGATTGGCACGCCACCAAGCGGCTCACTCTGAATCTGGGCCTGCGGCTCAGTTTCTTTGGCACCTATCGCGAGAAAAATAATCTGGCCTGGAATTTCGATCCCTCGTTTTATGTGGCTGGCGCCAGCAGCGTCGATCCCGTGACAGGCCTGGTAGTTGGTAATCCCTACAACGGATGGGTCGACTGCGGAGTGACGCCGGGCGTTCCCGCCGGCTGCCTGAAGAACAAGTGGTTTAATCCCGCGCCGCGCATCGGGTTCGCATTTGACCCCAAAGGCGATGGGAAGTGGGCCATCCGCGGCGGCTACGGAATTTTCTTCGAGCACACTAACGGCAACGAATCCAATACGGAATCTCTGGAGTACGAGAGCAAGAGCACTCCAATCACCAGTATCCCCAATCCATTGTCAGGCGGGAGCTGTGGCGCCACTTCGGGCTATGCCTGCCTGAATTCGAGTCTTCTCGGTGTTTCTGGCGCCACGACGACCCCATTGCAGTTTGTGTCGCTTCCAAACAAAGCGATTTGGCCTTACATGCAACAGTGGCATGTCGACCTGCAGCACGACCTTGGTAAGAGCACAATCGCTACCGCTTCGTACGTGGGCAGTGCGGGCGTGCATCTAACGAGATCTTATGAATACAACCAGATGTATCCTGTGACCCCTGGCCAAAATCCTTACGCACCGGGGCAAGTCATAAGTGCCTCAGACTGCGCCAATATAAGTAACGGTGTCGATACAGTCGATGCTTACGGTGTTCCGATGAATGCTGTAACCTCCTACGGGACACCCGTTCCTTATATCGCCGGAAAGAACGGCGGGCCTCCGTCGGGCGCGGCAACCAATTTGTTCGTGGCGTGCGGCAACAACGCTAGTTTTTTCCGTCCATATCCCGGTATCGGCAGCATCCAGCGCAAGGACCAAACTGGATCTTCAAACTACAACGCCCTGGAACTCTCGCTGCGTCATGCCATCGGCGGCCTGGAATTGAACGTTGCCTACACTTATAGCCATTCGATTGACGATTCTTCTGACTACAACGACACAGGGTTCGTAAACTCCTACAACCTCAACGCGTATCGCGCCAGTTCTAACTTCGATCAGCGGCATAACTTCACCATCGCCTATGTCTACGATCTCCCGTTTTTCAAAGGA
>CAVRWS010000059.1:0-46208 GCA_963724815.1 uncultured Acidobacteriaceae bacterium | reverse complement strand
AGCGCCCCAGCATTCACCAATAGGTACACTTACGACGCGGCGTCGAACCGACGCCGCTGACCGCGCCCGACGGCAGCATCTCGACCTACGGCTACGACACGCTGAACCGGCTGAATGGGCTGGCGAACTCATGGGCGGGATCGTTCGGCTTCAGCTACGATGCGCTTAGCCGGAGAACGCAGCTGACCCGGCCCAACGGCGTGAACACGAATTACAGCTACGATTCGGTGTCGCATCTGCTGAGCGTACTGCATCAGGCGGGTCTGAACACGCTCGACGGGGCCAGCTACACTTACGACTTCGCCGGCAACCGGACGAGCAAGACCAACTATCTCAACGGGATCACGTCGAACTACGCCTACGACACCCTCTACGAGCTGACGCAAGTAACCCAAGGTGCAGGTACCACGGAGAGCTACAGCTATGATGCGGTTGGCAATAGACTGTCGTCATCCGGGGTGCCGAGCTATAGCTACGATCCGTCGAACGAGCTGACCTCGAATTCATCGGGCAGCTATACGTACGTCGCGAACGGCAATACCCTCTCCGACGCCCAAGGCCGCTCCTTCACCTGGGACTTCGAGAACCGGCTGGTGCAGGCTGTGGTGTCGGAACCATGATTCCCATGGTCTATGGGAAAGACACGACGAACGATAATCGGCCTCGTATTCTGGTAATCCACACCCTCTCCAGCGTGGTCGGGGGAGCGAGTGTAGGTTTCTGCATGGGTTGCTTATCCACTTTCGTGCTCCCCGTAAGGTTCTTTCGATCCCTTTTCTTGCCGCACTCGTCGGAATTGCAGCGTTAATGTGCGCTTTGAGAGAAGCAGGATTAGTTCGGCTGCCGTTACTGGAGTCCCGCTGGATGGTCCCCCGGCAATGGGCTGTCAATAAGTCTAATGTGGGCGCAGCTTCGTCATACGGCTTCTTGCTAGGTATGGGACTGTTTACTCGATTAAACGCGTGCTTGTACCCAGTGATCCTTTGGGTTGTTCTTCAGGGCCGTCCAACCATATGCGTTCTGGTTATGGCTATTTTTGGCCTCTTTCGTACTCTTCCGATCTGGATAATTTATTTGACTTCACAAAGCCGCGATGGTGAGTATCCGCGCCGTTGTATATACAGCCTGGGACAATGGCAGGCAGTGACCTGCACCCCTCTTTCCGAACAAAGCTGAGTATGATTTCGTCGAAGGAAAGGGGAAGAGGGATGTCGAAGAGCAGGCACACGGAGGCGCAGATGATCGGGGCGCTGAAGCAGTTGGAGGCGGGGCGCAAGGCGGAGGACGTGGCGAGAGAAGTCGGAGTATCGAAGCACACGATCTACGCCTGGAAAGCGAAGTATGGCGGGATGGATGTAAGCGAGGCGCAGGAAGCGAAGCAGTTGCGGGATGAGAACACGAAGCTGAAGAAGCTGGTGGTAGATCTGAGCCTGGACAAAGAGATGCTGAAGGCGGTGATCGCAAAAAACGGATGGAGCTCGTAGACCAGCGGGCGGACGCGGACTGGCTGCGGAACCAGTATGCAGCGAGCCAGCGCCGGGTTTGCGGGCTGATGGGGATGGCGGTGGCGAGTTATCGCTACCGGAGCCAACGCAGCGATGAGCCACTGCGAACGAAGTTGGTAGAGTTGGCGCGGGAGAAGCCGCGCTTCGGGTATCGGCGGTGGCAGGTGTTGTTGGGCCGCGCGGGAGAGCATGTGAACCATAAGCGGGTGCATCGGGTGTATCGGGAGGCGGGGTTGAGGATCCGGCGGAAGAAGCGGAAGCATTGCGTGCGCGAGGGCAAGCCGCTGCTGGCGCGGACTTCGGCCAACCAGGAGTGGGCTTTGGATTTTGTGCACGATGCGGTGGAGTGCGGACGGACCATCCGAGTGCTGAGCGTGGTGGATGTGTACACGCGGGAATGTTTGGCGTTGGAAGTGGATACGAGTTTTGCCAGCCGGAGAGTAACGCGAGTGTTGGATGCGATCGCATCGGAGCGCGGAATGCCGCTGGCGATTCGCTGCGACAACGGGCCGGAGCTGACGAGCCGGCATTTTCTAGCGTGGTGCATGGAGAGAAAGGTCGAGTTGATTCATATTCAGCCGGGCAAGCCGACGCAGAATGCGCGGGTCGAGAGTTTTCACGGGCGGCTGCGAGATGAGTGTTTGACGGTGAGCTGGTTTCAAAACTTGTTCGATGCGCGGCGCAAGATCGCGGCGTGGAGGATCGAGTACAACGAGGAGCGTCCGCACAGCAGTTTGGGATACCGCACGCCGAAAGAGTTTGCGGCGGCCCAGGCAGCGAGCTTCTACACAGCTGAGCGAGAGGCAAGAGACTCAAACGCCGTCCCTTGCCCCTCGCGCTCCCCCATCCCGGCTCAAACCCGAGAGGGAGCAGCAGTAAGTTGTCGTATTCTTACGTGAACGGAAATTGGGGGCAGGTCAGCAGCAGTGCGGCTGTTTAGCGCTTTCGGTCTGGCTATGATCGGTAATTTCTTTACGCTCGGATGGGTACCTTTTCGTATCGGCTAGCAGAATTCTAGGAATATCACATTTACATTCTCGTACAAGGGTGGTGCATAATGATTCACACGAATAAAGGCGGACGAGCTTTAACTACTTACTTTGCAATGGCTTTGGTTGTTACTGCGATAGTTAGCGTCATCACTATCAATGCAAAGGGGGCTACTGTGAGCAGTACCTCGCGAGGCGGGCTCTATGTTCTAGATACGAATAATGGGGCTGTGAACTCACAGATTATTCTAGTGGATCCGTCGACCGGAGTAGTGATGAGGACTTATAACACTGGCTACCATCCTGATATGGCACTGTCCCCCGACGGAACACGATTGTATGTTAGTTCGACGCGAGATAATGCAATTAACAAACCGCGCAACGTGTTAGAGACTTTTGACACCGTATCGGGAACTGTTCTGAGCTCAGTGGATAATCCTGACAGCTTTCTGTCTACTGTCCCGGCGTATGGCACGAGTATGGCGATGTCGCCATCAGGCAAATACATATACATGATGAAGCTCCACACTACTAAGGAGACCACGGACGAATATGTTACAGCTTTCGACACGCAGAATGAGCGATTTTTGAAAGATCACGTTTCGCTGAATACGGAATGCAATTTCGTACTCTTGCCAACGAACGATGAACTTACGTAGATGTCGCCTGCGCGGATAGTGGCGGACTGAGGGAAATAACCTTCGGCGATGCTAGTGAACCTCGGGAAGACAGATTATGGCTGATCGGCGCAAAAGAGCGGCAAGCTAAGTGGGGAGCACTTTTCTTACAGCCCGGCGGCAAGAACGTGGCTTTCATCTCCAATTCCGGTTCCAGCTTTACTGTGAGTAGGGTGTCGGGCGCGGTTGAACATTTAGGAACAAGAGTGAAGAGTGGACCCTGGATCGAACGTGGCTTGATGCCCGAGAGTCAAACTGCCGTGTATTTCGTCATCAGCCGAAAGTCAAGACCCTATCCTGACGAGCTGGATACGATTGTTGCCGTCGATCCGGTCACCCTAGCTCCCCGTGGAACGCTGGCTATGACTGAACCGTTCTTCAGCATGGAAATCAGCCGTGATGGTAGCAATCTCTACACGATAGATCCGGAACGGGCGGCCATTACGGTTGTAGATCTCGCCAGCTTTCAAGAGATGCGGCGGTTGACGTGATCGGACACACGCCGACCATGGCGATAGCCGCGCCCTAGAAATATATATATATTCAAACTGCGCTTCTACCCGCTCCTAAACTGGCTACCATCGGGCTACCATTTTAGAAAACTGGGGACAGGAAGCTGTGAAGAAATTGTCTCCCGAGCCAACAGCGGCATTGCGAAATTAGCGAATGTGGGTAGACTGCGGATGTGAGCGACCACGGCGTGCCCGCTGAACCGCGACTTGCCTCTATCAATCGACAACAACTTGTGCTGCGCAGCATAGATGTCGAACAGTTGATCGACGAAGATCATAGCGCGCGTTTGATCTGGCAACTGATTGGCCGCCTCGACCTCGGCCTCTATCACGCGCAGATCGCGGCGGTGGAAGGGCGCGCCGGTCGGGAGCACACCGATCCGCAGTTGTTGATCAGCGTATGGATTTACGCCTACAGCCGTGGCGTGAGTTCGGCGCGCGAGTTGGCGCGGCAGTGCGAGTACGAGCCGGGCTGCCAGTGGCTATGCGGGTTGCAGACGATCAGCCACCGGACGCTGTCGGGTTTTCGTTCCGATCATAAAGCGGCGCTGGACGATCTGTTCGTACAGGTGCTGGGCATGATGAGCGCCGAGGGTCTGATTACGTTGGAACGCGTAACCCTGGACGGGACCAAGATCAAGGCGAACGCGAGCGGCAACAGCTTCCGGCGCAAAGAGAAGTTGGCGGCGCACCTGGAACTGGCGCGTGAGCAGGTGCGATGGCTGAACGTGCAGGCTGAGGAAGAAGAGAAGAGCGCGAACCGGCGGGCAGCGGCGCAACGGCGTGCCGCACGGCAACGGGTCAGTCGGCTGGAAGCAGCGGTGCGCGAAGTCGAGCGCCTGCGCAGGAAAAGAAGCACGAGCGCGACCGGTATGTGGCACGTGCCTCCAGCAGCGATCCCGAGGCACACGTAATGCGCAACGGCGAAGGTGGCACCGTCCCCAGCTACAACGTGCAACTGCTTACCGACACGCAACACGGAATCGTGGTGAACGTCGAGGCGACCACCGATGCCATCGACTACCGGCAGATGAAGCCGGCGCTGGAACGCTGCGCCACCACGCTGGGACGCAAGCCCAAACAGATCGTGGCCGATGGCGACTACACCAATCACGCCTCGGTGCAGGTGGCCGCCGATCACGGAGTGGACTTCTACGGGTCTTGGCAGGACAGTTGGCGGGCCGTGGAGCGCGATGCGCACGGCCGGCAGGCCGAGTTTCTGGCCAGCGCGTTTCCTTACGATGCGGCGCAGGACAGATTTACCTGTCCAGCGGGACAAACGCTCACCCACCATGCGCTCATGAATCGTGACCACGGAGTCCGCACCCACGTTTACCGCGCACCGAAGAAGGCATGCCCAAAGTGCCCGCTGCGCGATAAGTGCGCTCCCCAACAGGCGCGGCCAGAGTGGCGGCGCTCAATCACGCGCCTGCAAGAACCATCTGCCACGACCGCGTTCAAGCAGAAGATGGCCACGGAAGAAGCAAAACAAATCTACGCGCAACGCTCGCAGATCGCCGAGTTCCCCCACGCCTGGATTAAACAACGCTGCGGTCTACGACAGTTCCGCTGCACAGGTCGTTTGAAAGTGACCTTGGAAGCGACTTGGGCCTGTCTAAGTTACAATCTGGCGAGATGGTTCGTCCTAAAACGGACACACCAAGTACTCCCTGCGTAGGCTGGTTCAGGCCAGACAGAAACTGATGGGACGCGAGCGATGCCGGAAGCACCAAGCACCTCAATTAAACCGGCGTCCCTCTTCGCGGTCGCACGAAAAGACAATTTCTTCACGGCTTCCAGACGGGACGTTCGCTAATTCCCATTCACCAAAATTGGGGAACCGTTCCGTCTGGAAGCTGTGAAGAAATTGTCTCCCGAGCCAACAGCGGCATTGCGAAATTAGCGAATGTGGGTAGACTGCGGATGTGAGCGACCACGGCGTGCCCGCTGAACCGCGACTTGCCTCTATCAATCGACAACAACTTGTGCTGCGCAGCATAGATGTCGAACAGTTGATCGACGAAGATCATAGCGCGCGTTTGATCTGGCAACTGATTGGCCGCCTCGACCTCGGCCTCTATCACGCGCAGATCGCGGCGGTGGAAGGGCGCGCCGGTCGGGAGCACACCGATCCGCAGTTGTTGATCAGCGTATGGATTTACGCCTACAGCCGTGGCGTGAGTTCGGCGCGCGAGTTGGCGCGGCAGTGCGAGTACGAGCCGGGCTGCCAGTGGCTATGCGGG
The DNA here is from genome assembly GCA_963724815.1 of uncultured Acidobacteriaceae bacterium. Taxonomy (GTDB): domain Bacteria; phylum Acidobacteriota; class Terriglobia; order Terriglobales; family Acidobacteriaceae; genus Sulfotelmatobacter. The sequence continues at coordinate 40,282 of CAVRWS010000059.1, read as the reverse complement.
TTGCAGACGATCAGCCACCGGACGCTGTCGGGTTTTCGTTCCGATCATAAAGCGGCGCTGGACGATCTGTTCGTACAGGTGCTGGGCATGATGAGCGCCGAGGGTCTGATTACGTTGGAACGCGTAACCCTGGACGGGACCAAGATCAAGGCGAACGCGAGCGGCAACAGCTTCCGGCGCAAAGAGAAGTTGGCGGCGCACCTGGAACTGGCGCGTGAGCAGGTGCGATGGCTGAACGTGCAGGCTGAGGAAGAAGAGAAGAGCGCGAACCGGCGGGCAGCGGCGCAACGGCGTGCCGCACGGCAACGGGTCAGTCGGCTGGAAGCAGCGGTGCGCGAAGTCGAGCGCCTGCAGCAGGAAAAGAAGCACGAGCGCGACCGGTATGTGGCACGTGCCTCCAGCAGCGATCCCGAGGCACACGTAATGCGCAACGGCGAAGGTGGCACGTCCCCAGCTACAACGTGCAACTGCTTACCGACACGCAACACGGAATCGTGGTGAACGTCGAGGCGACCACCGATGCCATCGACTACCGGCAGATGAAGCCGGCGCTGGAACGCTGCGCCACCACGCTGGGACGCAAGCCCAAACAGATCGTGGCCGATGGCGACTACACCAATCACGCCTCGGTGCAGGTGGCCGCCGATCACGGAGTGGACTTCTACGGGTCTTGGCAGGACAGTTGGCGGGCCGTGGAGCGCGATGCGCACGGCCGGCAGGCCGAGTTTCTGGCCAGCGCGTTTCCTTACGATGCGGCGCAGGACAGATTTACCTGTCCAGCGGGACAAACGCTCACCCACCATGCGCTCATGAATCGTGACCACGGAGTCCGCACCCACGTTTACCGCGCACCGAAGAAGGCATGCCCAAAGTGCCCGCTGCGCGATAAGTGCGCTCCCCAACAGGCGCGGCCAGAGTGGCGGCGCTCAATCACGCGCCTGCAAGAACCATCTGCCACGACCGCGTTCAAGCAGAAGATGGCCACGGAAGAAGCAAAACAAATCTACGCGCAACGCTCGCAGATCGCCGAGTTCCCCCACGCCTGGATTAAACAACGCTGCGGTCTACGACAGTTCCGCTGCACAGGTCGTTTGAAAGTGACCTTGGAAGCGACTTGGGCCTGTCTAAGTTACAATCTGGCGAGATGGTTCGTCCTAAAACGGACACACCAAGTACTCCCTGCGTAGGCTGGTTCAGGCCAGACAGAAACTGATGGGACGCGAGCGATGCCGGAAGCACCAAGCACCTCAATTAAACCGGCGTCCCTCTTCGCGGTCGCACGAAAAGACAATTTCTTCACGGCTTCCTGTCCCCGGTTTCCCCACGTCCCCGGTTTCCCCAGTTGCTGCACATACAACCGGGCAAGCCGACGCAGAACGCGCGAGTGGAGAGTTTTCACGGACGGCTGCGGGATGAATGTTTGAACGTGAGCTGGTTTCAAAACTTGTTCGACGCGCGGCGGAAGATCGCGGCGTGGAAGATCGAGTACAACGAGGAGCGTCCGCACAGCAGTTTGGGTTACAAAACTCCGAAAGAGTTTGCGGCGCAGGCAGCAAGCCTCTACACAGCTGAGCGAGAGGCAAGGGACTCAAAAACGCCGTCCCTTGCCCCTCGCGCTCCCCCATCCCGGCTCAACCCGGAGAGGGAGCGGCAGAAAGCTGTCGTGTTCTCAGATGAACGGAAATTGGGGGCAGGTCATTTGACGAGCCATTCTCGGAAGTCAGCTCGACCACTGTGAGCTACTTTGTCGACGATAAGGCTCTTCGGCGGCGCTTCCGGCTGGGGATAGACTTCCAGTTCGTAACCACGTTTGCGCAGTACATCGAGCGCTTCTCCGATATCGCAAGTCGCAAAAACACGGAATTTCTTGTTCATAACTTTCTCTGGGACTCACCGCCGTCCATTTCGAGCACCCCTGCAGCGCGGGTACGAATCATCGAAAATATCATACGCGAGAGTGCAAAGTGCCCCGCGTGCCCGGCGTTAAGGGGTATTTCCGCAAATGTGATGTAGCTCACAAACGCATGGAAGCGCCACCCGTAAAGTTAATGCGGAATAAAGTCATTCTCTGTCGAAGGGCTTTCGCCATGTCCACTATTGTTTCTCCGACCTCAACCCGGGTTCTAAATTCGAAACTGGCGCGGAAGATCATGAGCGCTGATGAAGCCGCATCTCTGATCAAGTCCGGCGATCAGGTTGGTATGAGCGGCTTCACCGGTTCCGGATATCCCAAGTCGGTTCCGATTGAGCTGGCGCGCCGCATTGCGGACGCGAACTTCCGCGGACAGAAATTTCAGGTCAGCGTGTTTACGGGAGCGTCCACCGGGCCGGAGCTGGATGGAGCGCTCGCCATGGCGGGAGGCATTCATCTACGGCTGCCCTACCAATCCGACCCGGAGACGCGGAAGCGCATCAATGCTGGCGAAATGGATTACATGGATATCCATCTCAGCCATGTGGCTCAGTTCGTCGAATATGGATTTCTCGGCAAGCTCAACGTTGCGCTGATCGAAGTCACTGCTGTTCTGGAAGACGGACGCCTGATACCAAGCTCCTCGATCGGCAATAACAAGACATGGGTCGACCAGGCGGAGCGCGTGATTCTGGAGGTTAATTCCTGGCAGCCGGCCGCGCTTGAGGGTATGCACGACATTTACTACGGGCTGGAGCCGCCACCCAATCGCGGGCCGATTCCTTTGGTGCATCCCGGCCAGCGAATTGGCACACCGTACCTGGAGGTTCCAGCCGAAAAAGTTGCCGCCATTGTGCTCACCGATTCTCCCGACCGCAATAGCGCCTTCAAGGCACCCGATGAAGCTTCCAAGCGCATTGCCTGGCACATTCTTGAATTTCTGAGCTGGGAAGTACAAAAGGGCCGCATGCCCGCGAATCTTCTGCCGCTGCAATCCGGCGTGGGCAACATTGCCAATGCTGTTTTGTTCGGACTTGAGGAGGGGCCCTTCGAAGGGCTGACTTCTTATACCGAAGTGATTCAGGATGGCATGATCGGCCTGCTGAAGTCGGGCAAGGTCACATCGGTTTCAGCGACGGCCTTCTCGATGAGCCCAGAGATGCTTACCGAAGTGAATGCCGATATGGCCAGCTACCGTAGCCGAATCGTTTTGCGCCCGCAGGAAATTTCCAACCATCCTGAAATCATTCGCCGGCTCGGGGTGATTGCGATGAACGGCATGATCGAAGCTGATATCTACGGCAACGTCAATTCCACGCATGTGATGGGATCGCGCATTCAGAATGGCATTGGCGGATCGGGAGATTTTGCCCGCAACGGATATCTTTCGATTTTTATGGCCCCGTCGACCGCGCAGCATGGCGATATTTCGACCATCGTTCCCATGGTGTCCCATGTCGATCACACCGAGCACGACGTACAGGTGATTGTCACCGAACATGGACTCGCTGACCTGCGCGGACTTTCTCCACGACAGCGGGCGCATCTCATTATCGAGAAGTGCTCCAGTCCAGAGTACAAACCTCTTCTCGTCGATTATTTAAGTCGCTCCGAACGGCTCTCTTACGGCAAACATACGCCGCATCTTCTGACCGAATCGCTGGGTTGGCATAACCGCTATCTGCGCACAGGAAAGATGAGACCGCAGGAAGACAATTAGAGCTTTGAATCGAACATCCCAGCTTCTGATGCCAGGGATTATAATTACGGCCACCGATGGCACTGACATCTGGCTCGAAGCTTGGTCCGTACGAAATTCAATCTCCGCTGGGCGCGGGAGGCATGGGCGAGGTCTATCGCGCCCGCGATGCGCGCCTTAGCCGCGACGTTGCGATCAAGATTCTTCCCGCATCATTCTCCGCCGATCCCGATCGGCTGGCGCGTTTCGCGCAGGAATCGCGCGCGGCCGCGGCGCTCAACCATCCAAACATTTTATCGATCTACGATATTGGCGAGGAGCATGGCGCGCCTTACGTAGTCTCGGAATTGCTGGAAGGCGAGACCTTGCGCGACCGTCTGCGCGACGGCGCAATTCCCTCTCGCAAAACCATTGATTATGCGCGGCAGATCGCGAGCGGACTGGCCGCGGCTCATGAGAAAGGCATTGTCCATCGCGACCTCAAGCCGGAAAACATTTTCATCACTCACGATGGACGCGCCAAAATCCTCGACTTCGGGCTGGCCAAGTTCACCCGTCCGGAGGCGGATGCTTCGGGCGACGCGCCGACTCAGCAAGTCGCGGGAACCGACGCTGGAACTGTCATGGGGACAGTTGGCTACATGTCGCCGGAGCAGGTGCGCGGCAAACCGGCCGACGCGCGTTCCGACATTTTCTCTTTCGGTGCCATCCTGTACGAGATGCTCTCCGGAAAACGCGCGTTTCACGGGGACTCTCCTGTCGATACCATGAGCGCGATTCTCAAAGAGGATCCACCTGATCTCACCGAGACCAACCGCAACGTCGCGCCCGCACTCGAACGCATTGTTCGCCACTGCCTGGAAAAAAATCCGGCGGAGCGTTTTCAATCCGCTCGTGACGTGGCCTTCAACTTGGGCGCGCTGACTGAAATTTCGTCCACCAGCCGCAGCGGCGTGCAAGCCATCGAAGAAGCACCTTCCCGAAGACGTTGGCTCATGCCATTGCTTGCAGGAGTGCTCTTGGTCGTGTCGTGGATTGGAATCTATTTTCTCGCTCACCATGCAGCTGCCGCCAACCCTATCTTTCACGAAGTCACTTTCCGTAACGGTACGATCTGGGCGGCGCGCTTTGCCCCGGATGGTCAGACCATTGTTTACGGCGCCGCGTGGGAAGGCCAGCCCCAGGAAATCTTTTCTACACGCTTTGACAGCACCGACTCGCGAACACTCGGCTTGTCGCCCGCACAAGTCCTTTCCATCTCTCCGAAAGGCGAGATGGCGATCTCATTACATCCCACGACTACGGGTGCCTTCGCGCAGGGCGGAACTCTGGCTCGCGTTCCATTGGCGGGGGGTGCGCCGCGGGAAGTGCTCGATAAGGTTTTTTGGGCCGATTGGGCGCCGGATGCTCAGTCTCTGGCGGTGATTCGACCGGGCACGACCGCACAGTTGCACCTGGAATTTCCGATTGGCAATGTGATTTACGAGCCGCGGGGCTGGATCAGCCATGTCCGCTTCTCGCCCAACGGAAATTTTCTCGCGATCATCGATCACATTCCCGGCGGGGACGATGGACGCGTAGTCATCATCGACACGCATGGCAATGCGAAAGCAAGTTCCTCTTTTTACTCCAGCGTAGAAGGATTGGCTTGGGCTCCCAACGGCAAGGAAGTATGGTTCTCCGCAGTGCCCGGCGGATCGGAGCGCTCGATCTACGCAGTGGATTTTTCGGGAAAAGAACGGCTCATCTACCGCGCCCCGGGCGGGCTCACGCTGAACGACATCAGCCGCACTGGCTTGGTTTTGCTGACCGCCGACAAGGCGCGCATGAGCCTTGCCGCCCTTGCGCCCGGCGAAACCCGCGAGCGCAGCCTTACATGGTTTGACTGGTCCCTGCTAGCTGATATGTCGCGCGACGGCAAGACTATCGTCTTCTCCGAGACCGGCGAAGCGGAGGGAACGAACTACAGTATTTTTTTGCGCAAGACGGATGGCTCTCCGGCGATCCGGCTGGGCGATGGCGGCTTCGCATCCCTCTCTCCCGATGGTCAATGGGTCGTATCCACCGTGGGAGCACCGACGAAATTGATGCTGTTGCCTACGGGAGTCGGCGAACCGAAGCAGCTTACCGATGACAAACTAGATCATTTCAATGTGGCTTGGACGCCCGACAGCAAATCGATTATTTTCTCGGACGCCGAATCTGGACATGGCCCGCGCACTTATCGATTGGATCTGCAAGGCGGCGCTCCAAAAGCAATAACTCCCGAGGGTACGCTAGGTTTTATCGTCACGCCGGACGGCCATGACGTTCTTGCCCGTGATTTGAAACGCCAGCTTTGGTTCTATCCCGTCGCCGGCGGCAGCCCGCGGAAACTCGATTTCTCTCCAACAACTGATGAAGTAATTATCGGGCTCTCAGGGGAGGGCAAAAACTTGCTGGTGGCAACGCGTGGAGTGCCTCTGAAGATTGACAGGGTGGAGATTGCCACTGGGCGGCGCGAACCCTGGAAAGAAATCGCACCCGCTGATCTTGCCGGCGTGCAAGGTATCCCGATCGTCCGTTTCAGCGCGGACGGAAAATCTTACGCCTATTCAACTCTGCGGGTGCTCTCCGATCTCTATGTGGTCGATGGATTGAAGTAGAACTGATTTATCCGAGCCGGTCACGTCTCGATCACGATGTCCGCCCGGACAATGCTCGCACGCGAATACGGCGCATCCGCAGCAGCTACAAGAATGTACTTTCCAATAGTGTGAATGTACTTTCGGGCCGTTGACCGGAATTCCCGTTCATCCTAAAGTTCCGCCAACGTTCGACACTTCTTTTCTCACCTGAGGAAAGAATCCCTGTGTGGGATTCCGCTCCCACAGTGCTGTTCCGTTCGCGGTGAGCGCGGCACTGGCGCAATTCGCCGGACCGCAGCTTGAACCGAACAGCTAAGGCCAACCTCGCGCGCCGCCGTCGCCAAAAAGCAATCACGAGCTAGAAGTGTGTCTATCCCCCCTGATTGAGGTGCAACATGAACCGCAGGCATCTGATCGTCGCAGTGGCAGGTCTCGCACTTGCAAACATCAACGTCTCTCCGCTTCACGCGCAATCCGATCCCGGTCCTCGCCCCGGGCCCGCGGCCGCGGGTAGTTACTATCCCAGCCTCGGCGCGAAGGAACAAGCTTTCTTCAGCCAGGCTCAACTTCGTTTTCAGGAAGTGGATTCGGTCTCAGGCGGCATCGCTGGAGAGCCCGGAAGCGGTCTTGGGCCAACCTTTAATGGCAATAGCTGTGCCCAGTGTCATGCCCAGCCAGCCGTCGGAGGAAGTAGCCCAGGCATCGCCAGTCCGCAGAATCCGATTCCGAATCCACAAGTAGCGCTTGCGACGCTGGATGGCGCCACGAACACTGTACCCGAATTTATTACTGAAAACGGCCCGGTGCGCGAGGCACGCTTTATCAAGACCTCAACCGGCGCGCTCGATGGCGGAGTTCACGAGCTCTACACGGTCGCCGGCCGCTCTGATGCCACCGGTTGCTCACTGGCGCAGCCGGATTTTGCTGCCGCGCTCTCCGACCACAATGTGATCTTCCGCACGCCTTCGTCTCTATTGGGCTTGGGCTTGGTGGAGGCAACCCCCGACGCGGTATTGCAGGCGAATCTTACCGCCACGCAATCGGCGAGAGCGGCGCTTAGAATTGGCGGCGTATTCAATACCAGCGGCAACGACGGCACGATTACCCGTTTCGGTTGGAAGGCGCAAAACAAATCGTTGATGATTTTTGCCGGAGAGGCTTACAACGTTGAACAAGGAGTGTCGAACGAAATTTTTCCCAACGAGCGTAGCGCGGTTCCGGGATGTGTGTTCAACGGAACTCCCGAGGACGCAAGCAATATGCTGAATCAGAATGCGAACAGTCCGAACTATCGGCACGAACTCTCGGCACCATCTCGGAGATGTCGTCGGACGTTGTGAACTTTGCAGCGTTCATCCGCCTTTCAGCTCCCGCTGCGCCCGCCGCTCCAACCGCATCGACCGCGAACGGAGCCGCTCTGTTCAATAGTATCGGCTGCAATCTTTGCCATTCGCCGACACTCACCACAGGCCCTTCTATTTTCACCGGGATGTCGAACGTGAACTACAACCCGTATTCTGATTTCGCGTTGCATCATATGGGTTCGGGGCTGTCGGATGGAATTCATCAGGGCGGAGCTGGCCCTGACCAATTCCGCACGGCGCCGCTCTGGGGCCTGGGACAGAAACTCTTCTTCCTTCACGATGGCCGCACCACCGATCTGATTCAGGCCATCGAATCGCACAACAGCAGCGGATCCGAAGCGAACCTGGTGATCCGCAAATACAACAATCTGAAAGCGTCGCAAGTGCAGGATCTTTTGAATTTCTTGCGCTCGCTGTAATTGAGGAAGAGTTAGCGAAGTTTTTGGTGGAGCGGGAATGACGGAGAGCCTTCTCAGGCTCTCCGCCGTTTTGCTTTTTCAAACTTCCAGCGCGTCGCCTTGCCGACAAATTCTTTCTCCCAGAGACCGAACACGACGCGAGGGCGAACCGCGAAAACCGGTTCTTTCATGGAGAGAATGTCCTGCTCCATTCCCTTCATGTCGAACTTATATTTGCGCTCGTAGGTGGGCAGGAATTTTCTGCGTGCGACTACGTCGGCGATTTCGGCTGTTCCCTCGACGATGACGGCCTCGTTCGCATGCTCCGTGCATACGATGCACGCGGCATTCTGCGCCAGGTTTCGCGCTTTCCGCGATTTACTGCCCGTGCTGAACAGGAATTGACCGTTTTGCCACAAGCCCCACACCACCATGGTGTGCGGCGAGGCGTCGGGTCTAACCGTGGTGATCCAGTAGTTGTGCGATTTCTTCAGGCGCTGCTCGGCCCAGGTCCAGGGCAACAAACCTTTATTGCCTGAGGGCAGCCCGTAACCGGGTGCGTGCGGACGACTCGCCTTCGGTCGTCGCGTCGTCGATTGAATCCTTTTGGCTGGCATGAACTGCTCAAACTGCTCGGCCAATCTCAGAGATTTTTTCGCGTCCACTGATCAACGCGATCCAGCGCCTGCTGCAGATTCTCCAGCGAATTGGCTACACTGAAGCGCAAATAGCCTTCCCCGAACTCGCCAAATGCCGTTCCGGAAAGCGCCGCGACGCCGGCTTGTTCCAGCAGAGCATCGGCCAGCGGCTTCGACTTCCACCCGGTCTTCGTGATATTCGGGAAAACATAGAAAGCGCCTTTGGGCATGCGGCAGGAAAATCCTTTGATCTTATTCAATCCGGCGACAAATACATCGCGGCGGCGCTTGAACTCCTCACACATATGATCCACCGAACTCTGATCTCCACGCAGAGCCTCGATGCCGGCCATCTGGGTAAAACTAGCGGTGCAGGAGTTGGAATTCGTCATCAGGCGGGTAATCTGGGCCGCCAAATCAGCCCGCATCACGCCGTAGCCCATCCGCCAGCCGGTCATCGCATAGGTTTTTGAAAAACCGTCGAGCAGAATGGTGCGCTCCTGCATGCCCGGCACCGACATAATGGAGAAGTGCTCGCCTTCAAACAGCAAGCGGCTGTAAATTTCGTCCGACAAAACAAGAATATTCCGGTCGCCAATAATCTTCGCGACTTGCTCGACATCTTTGCGCTGCATCACGCCGCCGGTGGGATTATGCGGCGAATTCAGGATGATGAGTTTGGTGCGGTCGGTAACCAGCGGAGCCAGTTCGTTTACATCCAGCGAGAAATCGTGCTCTTCGCGAAGTTGGATGGGCACAGCCTTTCCGCCGACATAATGAATCATGGATTCATAGATCGGGAATCCAGGATTGGGGTAAATAACTTCATCTCCTTCATCAATCAATGCCATGATTGTGAAGAAAATAATCGGCTTGCCTCCTGGCACTACGACAACTTCTTCTGGCGTAACTTTCACTCCACGAGTGCGGCTCACATAATCGGCGATCGTCTGGCGGAGATCGGGCAGACCGGCCGATGGGCCGTAGTGAGTCCATCCGTTGTGAAGCGCGTCGACCGCGGCCTCAATCACATTCGCGGGAGTGTCAAAATCCGGCTCGCCGATTTCCAGATGGATGATGCTTTTTCCCTGGCGCTCAAGCGCGCGCGCTTTGTTCAGAACTTCAAAAGCGGTTTCGGTACCCAGCCGCGACATGCGGCGGGCCAGCTGCAGTTGGTGTTGCGTGGTTGGGGCCATGTTGACCAACGCTCCTAAGAAGCCAAGTGGCACATTATACGCTGGCGAATGCGGCGTTTGAACTTCACGGCCTGCGCACGCGAACCGCCCAGGCTCGTGCGGGCAGCTCAATTTCTCCTCCAGCATTAGCCGGCAGAACTGCTCGCAGTCGGTCCCGTATTAACGTTTTGGCGCGCTCATCTAGCTTCGCCAGATAGTTGGGGGCCGAGCCCTGGCCGGTCAGGAGCGGTTGCCAGTAATCATCGAAGTTCTTGAAGCGCGTCACTACATCGATCGCATGCACGGTAGAGTCCTGCAACCCGGCTTGTTCGAAGAGCGCTCGCAGCGCTTCGGGCGTGCACATGGGGAAACGGCGAGCCTGATCAAACTCGAATGCTTCACCGTCTATCGCTGCGGCTGCGTCCCAGAATTCGCGCAGGAATTTCGTGCCTTCTGCGTAGTCCCAAACATAGACCGCGATTGTGCCTTCGGGGCGGACGACGCGGCGGAATTTCCCCAAGCCTAGTTCCGGCTCCGGAATGTAGTTCAATCCCAGGCCGCAGACTGCAACGTCGAAACTGGAGTCGGGAAACGGCAGGGCCATCGCATTTCCTGTTTGAAAAGTGACACTGGGATGTGCGCGATGCTGGCGGGCGAACTCTATTTGCTGAGAAGAAGCGTCGATTCCATTGATGCTCGCAGGTTGGCAGAGTTCAACAATAGCTTCCGTAACAACGCCGCTCCCGCAACAAACATCAATCCATCGAAAGCCGTGGGGAAGATCGAGCCATTTCAGAAACTCGCGGGCGACGAGCTGGCTCCAGCGGCCCATCCATTGGTCGTAGTCGACGCCCGAGGTCCAGCGATCGGTATCGCGGTCCATGTCAAAAAGGATTATTCATTGAATGAAGCGTGACTCGGAAATTATTCCGAGACGCTGTGTTCTTCGTTTTGCGAGCGCAGCACGCGATCGACGGAATATGGCAGACGGTGCCGGGGCTCGTGGTAGTGGCGGACTTGCATCTCGCCGAGCAAGCCGATAGCGAGAAGGTTCAAGCCACCCAGCAGCAGGCCCATCGCCGTCATCATGAGCGGACCATGCTCGCCCATGACCGGAACGTGGCGGAGAAATTTCTCGGCTCCCAGCCACGCCACCAGGGCGCTGCCGCTAAACATGCTGAGCGCTCCCAGAGTTCCGAAGAAGTGAAGAGGGCGCGAAAGATAGCGCAGCAGAAAGCGGATGGTAATAAGATCGAAGAACACGCGGAAGGTACGGGAGATTCCGTAGTGGGAAATGCCACGCTCGCGATTCACGTTGCGGATGGGAACTTCGCAAATCGATGCGCCATACCACGATGCTAAGGCCGGAATAAAACGGTGCAATTCACCGTAAAGCGGCACCTGCTCCAGAATCTCGCGGCGATAGGCTTTGAAGGTTGTGCCGAAGTCGTGAATCTCGACGCCGCTCAATTTTGCCATCAGCCAATTGGCGATCCGTGAAGGAATGCGGCGCATCCAGAAATTGTCGATACGCACCTTCCGCCAGCCGCTGACAATATCGTAGCCGGCGGCAATCTTCTCCAGGAAAATTGGGATGTCGGCGGGATCGTGCTGCAGATCGCCATCCATGGCGATAATGTATTCGCCGCGCGCGTGATCGAAACCTGCGGCGAGCCCGGCAGTCTGGCCGAAATTGCGGCGTAGTTTCACAACCGTCACACGACTGTCTACGGCAGCAATCTCGCGCAGCATCGCGAAGGTGTGATCGCTGGAGCCATCATCCACCAGCACAATTTCGAACGTCTCGCCAGCCGTCTCCATGACCGCTTTCAAACGATCGTAGAGATCGGTGACGTTCTCTTGCTCGTTATGCAGAGGGACGACGATGGAGTATTTCGGCACAGTCTTTTTATTATAGCGTGAAGCCTCTCAGACGAACGCAAATTCGTCACGAAACGTAACCTTTGGGCCACCCCAAATCATCACTCGCTGAGGGCGCACACGTGGGTCAGCCCTGTTCTTTTAGCTTTAATCGTGACTTGTTTTCTTCCATGAAAGCTTTGATGTCGTTGGCCGCGCCCAACAGCCGGTTCCACTGCTCATAATAGAGAGTCACCGGAAAGCGGCCCAAGCCGTAAACGCTCACACCACCCTTTTCACCTACTTTGAAGATCAGGTCTCCGCTGCGCTTTTTCGTCTCGACTTCTTTTTCCAGTTGGGACAATCGTGCTTTCAGTTCTTCGTAAGTGGGTTCTGTCATGAGTTTTCCTCGACGATATTTTTGTATTCTCTGTAATAGTACCGTGCCCAAGCCCCCGCCTCATGCCGCCCGAAAAAACAGAACATAGAATTTAGCCCGGAGCGGGAAAGACCATGCTTGTAAAGGAATGTAAAACCAGCGCGCCCCCGCCAGCAAATCGGATGCTCACTGTAGAATAATAAGACCCGGTCTGGCTTATTGCAGTGTGCATTTTTCGAGGAGAAATGATTGTCTATTCTAAGTACGACAAAGTTTTTGCTCCTTTTATTGGTCGCCAGCACTATTGCGATCTTTGCTTCGGCCCAGCAGGCTCCGCCGCCGGATGTTCCACAGCAGCAAGCGCCATCGAGTCCAGCGCCATCGCCTCCGCAGACTGAAACGCCTGCACAGAACCCGAAGCCGTCCGATGCGAAGGAGAAAGAGCAGAGCACGGCGCCGGCGAAGCAAGGGACTCCACCGGGCCAGCAGCAGCCGAAACGAATTCTTGGCGTGATGCCCAACTTTCGCGCGGTTAGCGCTGGTGCCCTGCCCCCTCCCCCCACACCAAAGGAAGCCTTTAAAATCGCCACGCAGAACAGCTTTGATTACTCTTCGTTCGTATTCGTAGGCGTAACCTCCGCCCTGGCGGAATGGACCGTTGCTCACACACAACTGGGCCAGGGCCTTCCGGGTTTCGGTCGATATTACTGGCGAGGATTCGTAGACAAGACCGATGGCAATTACTTGGTTATCTTTGCTCTGCCCAGTGTGTTCCATCAGGACGAGCGTTATTACGCGATCGGCAAGGGCAGTATTTTGAAACGGGGTTTCTATGCGGCGTCCCGCATCGCCGTTACGCCCAACTATCATGGAGAAAACAGCTTTAATATTTCCGAACTGCTGGGCAGAGGCATGGCCCAAGGAATCTCAGTGGCCTATTACCCCAGCGGAAGCCGGACAGCCAGTGCGCTGGCAACGAAGTACGCATACGCGATTGGACGAGACGCACTGACGAACGTATTCCGAGAGTTCTGGCCTGACATTGCGACCCACGTGCTTCATCGTCAACCGTGAGGCCTAATTCGTCAGCCCATTCCTCGTCTATAAATAACTCCAGGAGAATTCTCTGCCTATGAAGTCAGTGGCTCAGTTGGTGGGTATTCTTCTACTCTTATGCATTTCCTTAACATCCTGGGCGCAGCAGACTTCTGCGCAACAGCCCGCTACCGGGGAGAAACCCGACACACAAACTCAGGGCACTCGCGCGGGGACACCCGCGAAGCCAAAGGACACTGAGCCGAAATCGCTGGGCACACCCGTTCCAGTGAACACAGAAAAAAATCCAAACGACAAAAACGCGGGAACGTCCAATGACCGACTCTTCTTTGCCCTGCCCAACTTCTTGACCTTGCAGAATGCTGGTCAAGTTCCTCCGCTCACTTCGGGGCAGAAATTTAAAGTCGTGTTCCGAAGTTCGTTCGACCCGGTCCAATATGCCTGGTATGGATTCCTCTCAGCGATCAGTCAGGCAGAAAACAGCGAACCTGGTTATGGACAAGGTTGGGAGGGTTACGCAAAGCGTTACGGGGCTGCGTTTGCCGACGGGACCATCGAGAACTTCATGACCGGCGGGGTTTTTCCGTCGCTCCTGCATCAGGATCCGCGTTTTTTTCAACTAGGCAAAGGCACTTTCACCCATCGGACTGAATATGCCGTCAGCCGCATTTTCATCACTCGCACGGATTCCGGCAAATCGCAATTCAACTATTCGGAAATTGTGGGCAGCTCTTTGTCGCCTGCCATCTCCACCAGCACTTATCATCCCCGTGCCTTCATTACCACACGCTACGACCCGTCCACCGACATTTTGACTTATGTTCACAATGCATCCGATCGTACTTTGCCAAACACTTTGAGCGTCTGGGGAACGCAAGTGGGCTACGACACAATTACTATCGTGGTCAAGGAATTCTGGCCCGACATTCATCGCAAGTTGGTACACAAGCCTCAAACTGAGGCAGCGCCGCCCGTGAGACCCAGTCCCTAGAACGTGCTTCCGCCCCGCGAAGCTTCTGTTCATTGAAGCACGTATTACTCGCTTGTTGACCCGCGGCAATCTGAGGAGTAGTGTTTCTGAAATTTCGGCGAAGCCGTTACCGGTTTCCCCGGCGTTTCAAGAGGACAGCCAGCGAATTCTGTTCAGGTTGTGGCAAAGGCTTTGCAGTAATCAGCGCGACCACGAATCAACCGGAGGGATGGAATGTTCTGTACGCAATGCGGAGCAAATAATGCGGAAGGCGCCGGGGTCTGCGCACAGTGCGGCCGGCCGTTACAGCCGGCGCCGGTCACCGGGCAGGTGCTTGCGCCGGCATCGCAGGCGGGCGCTATTGATGTTCCAAATTATCTGGTTTTCGCGATTCTGGCTACGGTTCTCTGTTGTTTGCCCGCGGGCATTCCGGGCATCGTTTACGCCGCACAAGTCAATGGCAAGTTGCAAGCGGGAGATATCGCGGGAGCACGGTCCGCTTCGCAGAACGCAAAGATGTGGTGCTGGATTTCGTTCGGGCTGGGACTGGCGTTCTGCTTGATTTACGGCCTTCTCATGGCTGCGGGAATCATGCGTCACATGAACCGCTAGGAGAGTGCTTGCTTTATGTGGAACTCAATAGATCATCGACTTCGGATTGGAATGGTGGCGGTTGCCGCCGCGGCAATGGTGATGCTTGACTGCTTCGATCCAGCCACATCCGGCCTGTTCCCTCCCTGCCCCCTGCATTACCTCACCGGCTGGTATTGTCCGGGATGTGGTTCCCTGCGCGCTCTTCACCAGTTGTTGCATGGAAACCTGAGCGCGGCCTGGGCGCTGAATCCGCTGACCGTGGTGCTGTTGCCTTTTCTTGTTTACGGATTAACCTCCCACGCGGTCAACGAAATTCGCGGACGCCACTTGCCGCGACTCTTCTTGCCGGCAGTGTGGATTCGAGCGCTGTGTGTGGTGATTATTCTGTTTGGCATCGCCAGGAATCTTCCAAACCATCCCTTTGACTGGCTGGCGCCGGCGGGAACGTTTCTTCCCTAGTTTAAGATACTAATTCTTGCGGCAATCTTCGCACACGCCATAGATTTGGAAAGTATGGCGCGTGGTGGTGTAGTTGTGCCGGCGTCCGATTTCTTGTTCCAGCTGATCCACTTCCCGGGAAAAAAACTCCACCGAACTGCCGCACTCCGTGCAAACCATATGATGATGGCTGCGCCGGTTGTACTGATGTTCGTAGCGGGCAATACCATCATGAAAGGCGACTTCGCTGGCCAATCCGCACTCGGCCAGCAATTTTAGCGTGCGGTAAACCGTAGTGTAGCCGATGCCGGCATCTTTCTTCTGCACCAGGCGGTGCAGTTCGTCGGTAGAGAGATGGTCGCGGGTTTCCAGAAACGAGCGGAGGATCGTGTCGCGCTGTGCGGTTTGCTTCAGGCCGACACGTTTGAGATGCCGATGAAGGATTTCCTGGGCCTCGCGCACCATCTCACGGGAGATGGAAGGCTGATCATCGATACGCTTCTGCAGCATCAAGGGACAGCATAGCATCGCCGATCTTGAAAATGAAATTCATTTTCAGCGGTGAGTTGCGTCTGCCGGAAGAATCTTAAAGAGAAAAGCTTAAACACAGGGGGCGCAGAGCGCACAGGGAGTGAATTCCCGCAGCGCAGTAATCTCTTCGTCGTAATCTCTTATTTGTGCCGCATGCGGTTCTCACCCTAGAATCAAATTGCTCATGGGTACATTCACTGCAACTGGCGTTCCGGCATCCCGGCGTTCGACTGGCTTTCGAATCATTCTCCTGCTTGTCTTGCTCCTGCTTGTGTCAATCGCAGGAATGGTCGGCTACGCGTATTTCATCGCTCGCTCTGCCCTGCCGCAGCTCGATGGAAGTCTTTCCGTCAAAGGATTGTCGGCCACCGTAAACGTCATCCGGGATGCCCACGGACTTCCCACCATCGAAGCCGCCAACCTCGAGGACTTGTTTTTCGCTCAAGGCTACGTGACGGCGCAGGACCGGCTCTGGCAGATGGACGTGATGCGCCGCTTTGGCGCGGGAGAACTTTCCGAGATTCTGGGGGAGGATACCTTGAAGATCGACCGCGAGCACCGCATTCTCGGATTGCGCGCCGCGGCGAAAAAATCGCTCGGTATGGCGAGTCCACGCGATCGCTCTTATTTTGATGCCTACGCCCGGGGAGTAAATGCCTTCATCGCGGCGCATAGTGACGCGCTCCCCATTGAATTTCGCATCTTGAAGTACCGGCCAAAGCCGTGGCAGGCAGAGGATTCCATCGTCATTGCCAACCAAATGGTGAAGGACCTCAACTTCTATACGTTCTGGGACACGCTGGAGCGAGAGAAGATCTTAGCCAGGCTGGGACCGGAGTTGACTGCGGACTTGTACGTGAACAAGTCATGGCATGATCGTCCTCCAACCGTCATGCGGGAAGATGTTGACGATCAAAAGAATCAGCCGGACTCCGGCGACAAAGATGATGATGACGAGGAGGATGATTCCGGGCCGGACAACGCGGTCACAAAACTCAGGAATGGCCTGGAAATCTGGGCGCAACAAGCTCCGGAAGCGGCTAACGGATCAAACGACTGGGTAGTCTCAGGCGCGCACACAGTGACTGGCAAGCCACTGCTCTCAAACGATATGCACCTCGGGCATCAGATGCCCAATCTTTGGTATGAAGCTCATCTGAAGTCAGGCAGGCTGGATGTCGCGGGCGTGACTCTGCCCGGAATGCCGTATGTAATCGTTGGCCACAATCAGCGCATCGCGTGGGGATTCACCAACGTCGGCCCCACAGTGGCCGATGCGTTCATCGAGAATTTCAACCCAGACGGTGCGTATCAGACTCCGCAGGGCTGGGAGCAGCCGGAGCATCGCCAGGAAGTGATTCACGTCAAAGGGCGACCTGACGTCACGATCGATGTAAAGATCACGCGTCATGGGCCCATAATTTCTGAAATAATTCCCGGTGAATCGCGGCAAGTGGCTTTGCGCTGGACGCTTTACGATGGACTGCGCATGCCGTTTTTCGACGTCGACACTGCACAGAACTGGGTGGACTTCCGCAAGGCTTTTTCGCAACTCGACGCACCGGGGCAGAATGTTGTTTACGCCGACGTGGACGGGAACATCGGCTACCAGACTACAGGCCATATTCCGATTCGCGCCTCCGGCGATGGCAGCCTGCCCGTCAGCGGCGCCGACGACGCTCACGAATGGACAAGCTACATTCCTTTCGACAAACTGCCCAGCATCTACAATCCTCCTTCGGGTGTGATCGCCACGGCAAACGGCCGGATCACCCCGGATGGATACCCATATGCGATCAGTGCCGCGTGGGAAGCACCTTGGCGGACGGCGCGGATTTATCACGTGTTGGAGTCTGGCCGAAAATTCGCGTCCTCTGACATGCTGGCTCTGCAAAACGATGTGCAATCGGAAAACGATCTGTTCGCAGCCGAACGTTTTGTGTATGCCGTGGATCATACCGCCAGGCCTTCGCCGCGAGCGAACCAAGCTGCGGACCTTATGCGCAACTGGGATGGGCGCATGGTGGCCTCATCGTCGGCAGCAACGATCGCCGTACGCTCCGAACAAGAGTTGACACGACTGCTTCTCGAACCGCGCCTGGGAGCTGCCCCGGAAAATCCCAACCAACAGGAAACAACGCTGAGTTGGAAGACTTACCACTGGCAGATGAAAACCGTGTGGCTGCAGAATGTCATGCTGCATCAGCCCAAGCGCTGGCTACCGGACAAATACCCTAACTACGATGAACTCTTGACGGCAGCGGTCGAAGCTGCGGTGAATGATCCGGACGCGCCCAAGGATTTAGCGTCGTGGCGTTGGGGACGTATCAATGCGCTAGACATCGAACACCCGGTGCTGGGAAAAATTCCGGGCCTGCGGCGGTGGAGCGGTCCGGGGATCAAAGAACAATCCGGGAGCGGCTATACGGTGAAAGCCGTGACTCCGCATCATGGACCCTCTGAACGCTTCACCGCGAACCTTGCCGATCTCGATCAATCTACGTTGAATACGGTTACAGGGCAGGGTGGAAACTTTCTCAGTCCTTACTACATGGATCAATGGAAGGCGTGGTATGAGGGCTTCACATTCACTTTGCCGTTTAGTGAACACGCCGTGAAGGCAACGGCAGCGCACCGTCTGGTGCTGCAACCGGAGCGATAGACTGCGACCTCCCGGGACTCGATCAGAAAAAGTCGACTGCCTTAACGTCTGTGATGTAGCCGGGAAGAACGATGGTTCCGGTGGTGATGTAGTAATAGTTGGTCAACAGAGCATCGGTGACGGTGTAATAAACTCGCAGATTGCCGCCTTCCGCAACGTACTCCACCTGGCGCGAAGTAAAGTCTTGCAGGCCGGTCACGTCGCCATTGTCCGGCGGAATAATGATATTCCCGTTAGTGGTGTTGAGAATGGAGAGGCATCCGCGCACTTCGCCAGTGACATTGTTGACGTTCCCGATGTTCGTGCAAGTATGAGAGCCGACAAATAGCTGTCCGCCGTAACCCATGTCGATTCGGTCGTGATAGCCGTCGGTAATCACATATTTGTTGGTGACGGTCATCGAGTTCAAGTTCACAATATCGAGTCGCCCGCAGGTGGTGGCCGCCGTGGCTTCGCCGGTGCACGGATTATTGGCAGGCGGCGTGCCCGCCACATAGAGATTGGTACCACTGATCAGGCCAATGGTTGCGGCGTCTACTGGAACTGCCGCTCCGGCGGTCGGCGGGCTGGTGGTGAGGTTCAAAATCTGCACGCTGGCCTGCGTTCCCATGCATTCCGCACCACAATTTAAAATGTAAGCTTGGCTGCCATCGCTGCTAAAAATTCCATACACGGGGCGGTCGAATCCAGGCACTGAGACTGTCGCCGGAGTGCTGGTGTTCAGCGAAGCCGGCGTCACCACAGTCACCGCATCCGAGTCATTGCTGAAGGCAAGTACCTGAGATCCTGTCGAGTTTGAGACGACGGTCTGCGCCCCGGGCACGCTTATGGTTGCCGCAATCCCACCCGCCGCCAGGTTCATCTGCACCACCGCGCCCGGCGAGTAACCGATGAGTGGCGCGGAAGGTACGGCCGCGTATCCGACAGCGGGTTGCGGCACAACTATGCTGGTGGTAATGCCGGGCAACTGGATGCTTCCAGTTTCCGATTCTTTCAAAGTGTTGACCACGTCGACCTTGTTGGTCAACAGGTCAAAAGCCACAAGGGTCGCTCGATTGGGGGATACTGCCATCAGGCCAGGAGCACCGCCGGTGCTGACCCCGCCCCGGCCCACCGTATCGTACTGGCCATCAATCAAGATAAGACCGCCAAATGCCGTCGGACTGGAGGCGCTCTGCGAGGCATAAACGCGTTCCGTTAATTTGCTCGGGGTGGTCGTAGTTGACTTCGATCCACCCCCGCAGGAGACAAGACCTAAAAGCCCGGACAACAGTACGGCGTGCAGCAGAGCGGATTTCTTCAAACTTCAAGCTCCTAACCACAGGAAAACTAGAGATTTAAGTGCGAAAAACCGGATTATAGCAGAGCCCGCCAAAAAGCCTGTTAAACCGCGATCTGGACTTCTTTACTCGTGTACCGCGTTAGATGCAAATGCGGGTGCTCATCTTGTATCCTCTTAAGATGGCGGATAACATTCTGGCACGGCTCAAGCAGTCGCCCGTTCTCTGCGACGGGGCCATGGGCACGCTGCTTTACTCCAAGGGAATTTTCATCAATCGCTGTTACGACGAACTGAATCTTTCCCAGCCTGATCTCATTCGCGCTATCCACCACGACTATCTGCAGGCCGGGGCCGAGATCATCGAAAGCAACACCTTCGGGGCCAATGCCTTCCGCCTCGCCAGGCACAGCCTTGCCGATAAAGTACACGACATAAACCGGATGGGTGCGCGACTTGCCCGCGAGGCCGCTAAGAGCTTCGATGTTTGGGTAGCAGGATCGGTTGGCCCACTGGGAACAAGAATCGAGCCGCTGGGAAAAACTTCGTTCGAAGAAGCTCGCCAGGCCTTCCGCGAGCAGATTGAAGCGCTAGCCGAAGGCGGGGTCGACTTGCTCATGCTGGAAACTTTCGGCTACCTCGAGGAACTCCATCAGGCAATGCTCGCCGCCAAGGATGTAGGAGCCAAGTTGCCTTTGGTGGTGCAGGTGACGATTGACGAAGACGGTAATTGTCTTGACGGCTCCGATCCGCAAACCTTCGCTCCTCGTCTTGAAGATTGGGGCGCCGACGTTATCGGATGTAATTGCAGTGTGGGTCCAGTCGCAATGCTCGACGCCATCGAGCGCGTGCGTGCGCTCACTTCCCTGCCGCTCGCCGCGCAGCCGAATGCCGGCATTCCTCGCTCCGTGGAAGGCAGGAATATTTATCTCTGCTCGCCGGAGTATATGGCGAGTTATGCGCGGAAATTCGTCGCGGCTGGCGCGCGCATCGTTGGAGGATGCTGCGGCACCACTCCCGACCACATCCGGGTGATGAAGTCTGCGTTGCGCGCCGGAGAGGCTCGAGAAAAGTCAGCCTCGGCGCAAGTCAGCGGCACGAGCGCGCCCAGGGCGACGCCAGCTCAGCCTTTGGAGGAACGCTCCGTCTTGGGCGCTAAGCTGGCACGAGGTGAGTTTGTCACCATGGTCGAGGTCGTGCCTCCTAAAGGAACCGACATCCAGAAGGAACTGGAGGGTTCACGCTTTCTAAAATCGGTGGGCGTGGATGCGGTCAACATTCCCGACAGCCCGCGGGCTTCGGCGCGCATGAGCAATCAGGCGCTGTCTTTACTGGTACAGCGCGAAGCCGGAATCGATGCCATCCTGCACTACACTTGCCGCGACCGGAATGTGCTTTGCATTCAAAGTGATTTGCTGGGCGCGGCAGCGGTAGGGATTAAGAACCTGATCTGCATTACGGGCGATCCGCCAAAAATGGGCAACTATCCGGACGCGACGGCAGTGTTTGACGTGGATGCCATCGGCTTGGTCAACATCGTTCACAACCTGAATCGAGGATTGGACCTGGGGGGAAATCCCATTGGCGCAGGAACGGGATTTGTGATTGGAGTGGGCGCGAATCCGGGGCTCACTGACCTCGACGAAGAGATTCGGAGATTCGAATTCAAAGTCGCCGCCGGGGCAGAATACGCGGTGACCCAGCCGGTTTTCGACATTCGTCTGTTGGAAAATTTTCTGCGGCGAATCGAGCATTGCCGTATCCCGGTGGTGGCGGGAATTTGGCCCCTAGTGAGTGTGCGTAATGCGGAGTTCATGAAGAACGAACTTCGGGTCTCCGTGCCGGATTCCATCCTGGAGCGCATGGCCCGGGCGCAGACGCCGGAAGCGGCTCGGGCGGAGGGAGTGGCCATTGCCCGCGAGATGCTGATTGCTGTTCGGCACACCGTGCAGGGCGCGCAGATCAGCGCTCCGCAGGGGCGGTACAGCTCCGCCGTGGATGTTCTGGAGGCGTTGGGCACGAACACTCCGGCTTCGGCCTAGGCTTCCTTTATGGGGACACGAAAGTGTATTTTCTCGATCTATTTACAATAAAAGACTAGACATTGAGCGCGGATAGTAGCATTACAATAGAGAAGGAGTTAAAACCCGTTGGCTAAATTTGAAGAATGTCTTCAGCGACTGGAAAAAATTGTTCAGGAGCTGGAAAAGGGAGATGTGCCTCTGGAAACTTCTCTCACCCTTTTTGAGGAGGGCATGAATCTTTCTTCCGCGTGCCGCAAAGAACTGGAGCAGGCGGAAGGCAAAGTGGAAATTTTGCTTAAGAAAAACGGGAAACTTCAGGCTGAACCGTTCGAATCCGTAGCGGAAAAGGCGAGTGCCCGCAGATAGGCAACTCGCTCCGTTGGAGTCTTTACGAAAATGTCTGTGGAGTAGCGGTTCCGAACCCTTCCCCGCAGCCCAAGACCGTTGTAACTGACGGCTGTAAGTCAGGAGGATCTATGGGCCTTAGTGTCGTAGTATTCGAAACCGATCCCAGGGTCGCGCAAACTCTGGCCGGAAAACTTTCCTCTCATTTCCACGCAGTCCACTTGACGCATTCCGGCGACGAACTTCGCAAACGAGTGGCCAGCAACCGTCCCGAGGCTGTCGTGCTTGATATGGAAGCCTCTCGTCTCACCGATGTACGAAGCTTGCACGAAGATTTTCCGATGCTGCCCATCGTGTGCACTCACCGCCTTCCCGATGAGGAACTCTGGATCGCAGCACTGGAGGCTGGGGCAAGCGATGTTTGCCAATCCGACGATGTACAAAATGTCCTAAGCTCCGTTCTGCGGAGCGTAGCGGTAGCAAATGACGCCTCGGCTTAAAACTCGGGCAACAATTTTTACTCGCGAGGACGGTTTTCGCCGTCCTCGTTTTTCTTGCACAAAAATCCGAATATCTCAGACTTTCGCGTAACAATCGCGACCGCTTCGGTGAATAAGCGGTGGTTCCGCATCTGGTAAGCTGGGCGTCGGCATTTGCGCCTTGCTATACTCACTGCGCAATGCTGCAAGAAACTCTCGAACAAGGCCGTAAGCGAACCGACTCGGCGCTGGACCGCCTGATTCCGCTGGAAACCCAGGATCCCGTCTCCATTCACAAAGCAATGCGGCACAGCGTATTTGCCGGCGGGAAACGGCTGCGACCGGTGCTGTGCATAGAGGCGGGCCGCATGATCGCAGGATCGCTGCCTGAGAAAATTGAAGAATTAGGCGCGGCCCTCGAGATGCTTCATACCTATTCGCTAATCCACGACGATCTGCCCGCCCTCGACAACGACGATCTGCGCCGCGGACGCCCTACCTGCCACAAGGTTTTCGGCGATGCCATCGCAATCCTAGCGGGAGATGCTTTGCAAACGCAGGCTTATGAAGTTCTGGCTCGGCTGGAGTGTCCGGCGGAGGCGCGAGTTCGAATTATCGAAGAGATCGCGCGCGGCACCGGCACTCTGAACGGCATGATTGGCGGCCAGGTGGTGGACCTGGAAGCCGAGCACATGCAACCCACGGCGGAGATGCTTGAATATATCCATCGCGCAAAAACCGCCGCGCTGATCGCTGCGAGCCTGGTCAGCGGCGGAATCTATGCCGGAGCGAAGGATCGTGACGTTAAGAAGCTTCGCGCCTTTGGTCAATCGATTGGTTTGGCCTTTCAAATCGTGGATGACGTGCTGGATGTCACCCAAAGCTCCGAGCAGTTAGGCAAAACCGCGGGGAAGGATTCGGCAGCGCAAAAGGCGACCTATCCCGCTCTGTTCGGGATTGAGGAGTCCGTGCGCAAAGCGGATGCGCTAGTGGCTTCTGCATTAGCGGAGTTGGACGGCTTCGGAGAACGCGCCGACAATTTGAAGGAGCTGGCGCAATATCTGGTGCAGCGGAAGAAGTAGAAAACAAGTTAGGCTAAACCGAGTCAAGTCCAAACACCATGCCGTCGACTCCAGGCAATCTCGATATTCTGGCAATCGCCGCTCATCGCGACGATGTGGAGCAGACTTGCGGCGGAACTTTGCTGAAGATGGCGCAACGTGGCCAGCGGACGGGGATTCTGGACCTCACGCAAGGAGAGATGGGCACGCGCGGCACGGCTGAAGATCGCGCGCGCGAAGCGACGGATGCGGCACAAATTCTCGATGTGGCCTGGCGCCGGGCGCTCGACATCCCCGACGGTCGCGTGGAAAACACTTGGGAGAACCGCCTGAAAGTGGCCAGAGTGATCCGCGAAACTCGGCCGCGGGTGGTGATTCTGCCGTACTGGAAGGGCCGGCATCCCGATCACTACACCTGTTCTGTGCTGGGGTACGAGGCTTGTTTTCTCGCGGGATTATCGAAGCTCGATCCGCAAATCGCACTGAGCAATCAGCAGTCAACGGTTGGCCGGCAGGATGCCGGCGCTGCAAGGCTCGCGCCGCATCGCCCGTTCAAAATTATCTACGCGACGCTTTACTACGATGTGCGTCCTACGTTTGTAGTCGACATCAGCGAGCAGTTTAAGCAGAAGATCGCGTCGATCTTCGCCTACAAATCTCAGTACAGCGATCAGGAAGCAGGCAAAGATATTTTTCCTGCCCACGATGAGATTCACGCGCGTGTGGAATCCATGGCCCGCTATTACGGCGCTCTCGGCGGCGTGACCTACGCGGAACCCTTTCTGCAGAAAGAAGTCGGTCTGGTTGAGGATCTGCTGGCGATTCCCGTGAAGTCGATTTGATTATTCTGCCTTACTTCTTCAGAGCAACCGCGAGCCCATCGCGAATCGGCAAGATCGTCGTATAGAAATCCGGCGAACCATACAACTGACGGTTGAACTCAAGGATTGCCTTGGTCTCCGCGGACTTCGGATTTTTCTCCGCCACACGTCCGCTCCATAAAACATTATCCGTAATAAATAAGCCGCCCTTGCGCAAACGCGGCGATACTAGGCGCAACACCCGCGGATAATCTTCCTTGTCGACATCGTTGAAAATGATATCGAACTGCTGCTTATGCTCGGAGAGAAATTCCAGCGCATCGCCAGTGTGAAGTGTGATTTGATTGGAAACGCCGGCGCGATCGAAATAACCGCGCGCCCGCTCGGCATTCTTGGCATCGCCGTCCGTGTAGATCACCCGCCCTTTCTCGCCCACCGCCTGCGCCCACCAGACAGTCGAATAGCCAATGGCCGAGCCCAGCTCGAAAATCGTTTTCGCATTGATCATCAGGGCTAGCTGTTGCAATACGCGCGCCACAGCTGGACCCACAATGGGGATGTTGTGTTTGCCGGCATAGTCTTCCATCTCCACCAGCACGTCGCTGCGCTTCGGCAGCATGGAATACAGATAATCGTCGACCGGGCCGGCAGTGGTGAAGTTGTAATGTCGCCAGCTCGGCTTGCTTGCCTTTTTCAGATTATTTTCTTTTTTTGCTTTATTCGCGGCCACTGGCCTCCTTCGCATTTTTGAATTGCCACTAAGCAGTTGCGCGATCTAAATCCCGCAAAGTCACACCCGGCGTCAAGGTTAAGATTTCGACGCCTTTCACCAGCTTCTTCAATTCCGCCGGACTTCCCGTCAGCACCGGAAAGGTGCCGAAGTGCATGGGAATCACTGTTTTCGGCTTGAGCAGATTGCAGGCGTAAGCCGCTTCGCGAGGTCCCATGGTGAAGTGATCGCCGATCGGCAACATGACGATCTCAGGCGCATAAAGCTCGCGGATGATCGCCATGTCTCCAAAAACATTGGTATCGCCGGCATGATAAATCTTAACGCCATTCTCGAATTCCACCACATAGCCGCAAGCTTCGCCGCCATACACCATCTGATCGCCGTCCTGAATGCCGCAGGAGTGATCCGCGTGCACCATAGTGACTTTGATGTCGCCGATTTTCTGCGTGCCACCCTTGTTCATCATGGCGATCTTCTTTGCGCCCTTTTTTTCCAGCCAGCCGCAGAGTTCGGGAATACCGACCACCTGCGGATTATGTTCTTTGATGATTTCTACCGCATCGCCAATGTGGTCGCCGTGCCCGTGAGTGACGAGAAGTGTATCGACCTTCTTTACCTTTTTCTCGGACGGCGGGCATGCGGGATTATTCATGATCCACGGGTCAATGATGACGGTCTGTCCACCGGGCGTTTCGATGCGAAATGTTGCGTGGCCCAGCCACGTTAGATGAATGCCTTTCAGATTCATGGGTAATAGCTCCTGGCCACCAGCCACTTGCAGTAGATCTTTGAGCGGAAACCCACCCAGGATGGGCTGCGGTTGAATTTAGTTTAATATGAAACGCCATGAAAGAACTTAAGGTACTGATTTCGCGGGATCGAATTACAAAACGAGTTGCCGAGCTGGGCGCGGATATCACTCGCGATTTCGCGGGCCAGCCGATCATCCTGGTCGGTGTGCTGAAGGGTTCGGCGATCTTTCTTGCTGACCTGGCGCGACAGGTGGATCTCGACGCCACGTTTGATTTTATTGGCGTTTCCAGTTACGGTAATCGCCCAACACCCAGCCAGGAACTCAAGAGCGGATGGGATTCCACGGGCGAAGTAAAGCTGACCAAAGATGTCGATCAATCCATGAAAGACAAGAACGTGATCGTGGTGGAAGACATCCTGGATACGGGATTGACGCTGACAGTTTTAAAAAAGTTGTTGCTGGCACATGGTCCTAAATCGCTGAAGATCGCGGCCTTGCTCGATAAGCCTTCGCGCCGCAAACTGCCGCTACAAGGGGATTATGTCGGATTCACAATTCCGGATGAGTTCGTCGTCGGGTACGGCCTCGATTATGCCGAACGGTATCGCAATCTGGCGGATATTTGCATTGTGCCGCGAGAGTAAAGTCAGTACCCGGTGCCGAGCGCCCAGTACCTGAATCTAGCAACCGGAACCGAGTGCGACTTCGAACATTTTCCCGGTCTCAGTACCAGGTACTGGGTACTGAAAGCACGGCTGCTATCATAGAAAACCATGGGGGCTGTTCTGAATACGACGGCAAATTCTCTGCAGGTTGAGCCGCTGTTGCTGGAAGTGGCCGATGTGCTGGCGACTTCGCTCGATCTGGATACCACCTTGAGCCGCGTTGCCGAGGTGGTGCGCAAAGTTATCGATTATGAAATCTTCGCCATCCTTCTGCTGAACGAGAAGACGCAGGAATTGCGCTTTCGTTTCCAGGTGGGCTATCCGGCTGACTTCGCCGAACGCGCTCGGGTGAAACTGGGTGAGGGTGTGACCGGGCAGGCCGCGCAGTCGAGACAGGCGGTCCTCGTCGACGACGTTACACAAGATGCCAAGTACATCGCCGCCATAGCCAACGTGCGCTCTGAGTTGGCGGTGCCGCTGATCACCAAGAACCGCGTGATTGGTGTGATCGATCTGGAAGCGCGCAACCCAGGCTACTTCACTGAGGAACACAGCCGTCTGTTGACTCTGGTAGCTTCCCGCATCGCGGGAGGAATTGAAAACGCACAGCTTTACACGCGCACCACACGACAGGCGCGCATTCTGCTCTTGCTCAATGAAATTGCCCGCGAGCTCTCATCCATCCTGAATCTGGACGAACTGCTGAACCGGGTTGCGGAACTTCTGCGTCGGCTCATCGATTATCAGATGTTCAGTATTTTGCTGCTGGATTCTTCCGGGGAAAAGTTGCAACATCGGTTTTCGTTGCGTTTCCGGGAAAATATCCATCTCAAACATGAGGTCCCTCTCGGGCGTGGACTGGTCGGTTACGCAGCACAGACCGGGCAGGCGGTACTGGTACCAGACGTCAGCAAAGACCCGCGTTATATCGCGGGCAATCCGGAAACACGCTCTGAACTGGCCGTGCCGCTGATCTACAAAGACAAAGTGATCGGCGTGCTCGACCTTGAGCATACGCGACGCGGTTTTTTTACCGACGATCATCGCCGCACCATGATGACCCTGGCCGCACAAGTCGCTATCGCAATCGAGAATGCACGGCTCTACGAGGAGATCGCACGCCAGGAACGTCGACTGGAGCGGGATCTGGCGCTGGCTCGCGAATTGCAAATGCGGCTGCTTCCGCAAACTCTACCCAAGTTGGCAAATCTGGAATTGGCAGCGAAGTTCGTTCCCGCGCGCGCCATCGGAGGAGATCTTTACGACTTCATCCCTTATTCGCTTTCACGGCTGGGAATTGTAATTGGCGATGTGAGCGGGAAAGGCGCGCCGGCCGCCATCTACGCGGCGCTGGTGAGCGGCATCTTGCGCTCGCATGCGCCGATTGAGCCCGGCCCCGCGGAGATGTTGAGGGCGGTCAATCTCTCGCTCGCCGAACGCCGTATCGAAGCTCAATTCGTTTCGCTCATCTATGCCGTTTGGGACGACGAACATCGAACGCTGCAAGTGGCCAATTCTGGCCTCCCGCGGCCCATTCATGTGCATGCTGGAAAGAATCATGTGATCGAAGCGACCGGCCTTCCGTTGGGACTTTTCGACGATGCAAATTACGACGAGTTCCGCTTCAAAATGAAGCCCGGGGATATGTTTGTTTTTTTCAGTGACGGTATTCTGGACGCGCGGAATCGCAAGGGAGAGCTTTTTGGTCGAGGCCGCGTCGAAAAACTGGTTCTGGAGTGCGCCAGCAAATCTGCGGATTGTGTGGTCAACACGCTGTTCAAGGCTGCGGCCGAACATTCCGCGGGCGTCGAATCCTTTGACGATCAGACCGTGGTGGCCATCAAAGTGAAGGATAGTGCCGGCTCAGCCTCTCCAAAACGCAAATGACCCGCCTCAGCGAACCACTTCCCATGGAGCGTGCACCGGGATTTGTGTTGCGAAAGAGCCGCAAGGGACTATTTCATCGCAGTGAAAAGTTTCATTTGCATTGCGAAAATATTCCGCTCGCAAAACTTGCCGAACGCTACGGAACGCCGCTCTATGTTTACTCCGCGACGACGATCCTTCAGCGGCTTGCCGACTTTCAAAATGCCTTCCACGGCGTTCCCCATATTGTCTGTTACTCGGTAAAGGCAAACTCCAATGTAAATATCTTGCGCCTGCTTGCGCGGGCGGGTTGCGGATTCGATGTGGTCTCAGGCGGAGAGCTGGAACGTGTGCTGGTGGCCGACCGGCGCGCGGCCAGGAAAGTTGTCTTCTCGGGTGTGGGGAAATCGCGAGAAGAGATGACTGCGGCCTTGAAAGCCGGGATCCTGTTGTTCAACGTGGAGAGCGAGTCTGAACTTTGGAGCCTGGCCGAATGCGCTGCGCAGTCGCGCAGGGTCGCGCGAATTGCTCTTCGAGTTAACCCAGACGTTGCGGCCGACACTCATCCTTACATTTCTACTGGGCTGCGCAAACACAAATTTGGAGTGCCGATCCGAAATGCGCGAGAGCTTTACGCCAAAGCCTCCGTCTCGCGATATCTGAAAGTGGCCGGTGTCAGCGTGCATATCGGCTCTCAAATCACGGATATCGCGCCCTTCGCGGAAGCGCTCGTTCGAGTCACTGCCTTGGTTCGTGAGTTGCGCGCGGATGGACACAAAATCGATTACGTAGACGCCGGGGGCGGCCTCGGCATCGATTATCAGAATCCGGCGTCCGATTTTGCCGACTATGCGGCGCGTTACGCCCGGGCAGTGACGAGCCCCTTGCGCGGATTAAAAGTTCATGTGTTGCTGGAACCGGGACGCGCGATTGTGGGTCCTGCCGGAATCTTGCTGACCTCCGCAATTTACCGAAAAGAAAATGGCGGCAAACATTTTCTCGTGGTGGATGCGGCCATGAACGATCTAATCCGGCCGGCGCTTTACGGGGCCTATCACGAGATTGTTCCGGTAGTTCAGTCCGAGGAATCCACTGCCAAAATGGAGGCTATCGATATAGTCGGTCCGATTTGTGAGTCAGGAGATTTCTTTGCGCGCGATCGCGACTTGCCGCGAGTGGAAGAGGGCGATTTGCTTGCTATTCTGGATGTCGGAGCCTATGGAATGGCGCTCGCTTCCAACTACAACTCGCGGCCACGGCCCGCGGAACTTCTGGTTCGCGGAAAGTCAGCAAAGGTGATCCGGCGGAGGGAAACAGTTCGCGAACTATATTCCGCTGAGTTGTAGCATTAGCATTGCTGATTGCTGATTGCTGATTGCTGATTGCTGATTGCTGATTGCTGATTGCTGATTGCTGATTGCTGATTGCTGATTGCTGATTGCTGATTGCTGATTGCTGATTGGTTGATTATTGATTGTTGATTAGACATCGGGTTTCAATCAACAATCAACAATCTCGAAATCAGCAATAGATTTTCTCTATTTCTCTCCCCACTTCAACTTCGTCCTCAGCACGTGAAAAAAATCATGATCGGTACGGAAAAGACTGACCCTGTGTTCGGACCGGCGGCAACGTACTCGGTCCCCATCGCGCAGATCCAGGCCAGGTTGGCCGTCGAGGCTGAGATATGCCACTTCTTCGTCGCTGCGTAGAAGAAGCTCAATCACGACCGAATCCGGCACAACCAGCGGGCGGTGGGTCAGCGAATGTGGCGACACCGGCGTGATCACAAAGGCATTAACAGTTGGCATCAGCACCGGACCGCCGGCCGAGAGCGAGTAAGCGGTCGATCCAGTGGGCGTAGCCACAATCATTCCATCTGCGCGGTAACTGGAGACGAACACTTTATCCACGAACAGATCATAATTATTCAGGCGCGCCAAAGCGGTTTTGTTGACCACGGCGTCGTTGAATACCAGATAACTTCCCAGGATCTCGCCGTTGCGCAGCAACTCACACTGCATCAGCGAACGCTGTTCTACTGCCGCTTCACCATGGGCGATCGACTCAAGCATGGAGAAAAGAGAAGACAGAGGCACATCTGTGAGGAAGCCGAGCGAACCCAGGTTTACGCCGAGCAAGGGTACATCGATAGTCGCAGTGGCTCGAGCCGCGGAGAGTAAGGTACCGTCGCCGCCCAGTACCACAACCAGGTCCAAAGGTCGCGACGACATTTCCGGCCGCGGAACTTCTTCTTCACCGTCGGAATATTTCGCCGTCTCCGGATCGACGATGACCGAGTATCCATGCGCATGAAGCCATTTCAGCAATTCAGGGACTGTGCGGGCTACCTCCGCCCTTGCCGGACGCGAAATGATAGCCGCGACTTTGGAGTGGGAAGATGAGGACGAAATGGCCATGTTGAGTAGGAGAAAGAAAGATTGTACCGAACTTGCGGGAAAATCTTTAACTCCGATCAGCTTTGACTTGTGAGCGCTAGCGCCTAAAAGACCGCACGCAGAAGAAACTCACGGTTGCCCTCCGCTCCCAGTATGGGCGAATCAATCACGTCAGTTTGAGAACAGGCGAGCTCCCGGAAAGCATTTCTTACTTTTTCAACAGACGCCAGCTGCGCCGCCTCGTCACGCACAATGCCCCCTTTGCCTACGAATTCCCTTCCCGCCTCAAATTGAGGCTTGACGAGCACGACCACCCCCCGCCCGCGACGACCTTCTTGAGATTGCGGGAACACGGCATTCACCACTGCAGGCAAAACCAGCGTCGCGGAAATAAATGCCACGTCGATCACAATCAAATCTGCAAACTCGCCGATGACCTCGCTCGTCAGATAACGGGCATTGGTCTTTTCCAAAAGGCGAACCCTGGAATCCTGGCGCAACTTGAAGGCCATCTGGCCGTATCCTGTGTCGACCGCAATCACGCGGCTCGCACCATGTTGCAGCAGGCAGTCCGTGAAGCCACCGGTCGAGGCGCCTACATCCAGGCACACCGCGCCTGTGACATCAATATGCCAGTGCTCCAAGGCTCGCTCCAGTTTGAGACCACCGCGGCTCACGTATTTCTGATCCTCCCCGAGCAGCCGAATTGCCGACTCGGAAACAACTTGGGCGCCCGCTTTATCAATTTTCTGTTCGTTGACCAAGACTTTTCCCGCGATGATCAATCCTTGAGCTCGTTCTCGTGAAGGGGCGAGCCCGCGGTCAACCAGAAGTTTGTCGAGTCTGAGTTTCAAAGTTTGTCGGCGACGTAAATCTTCGAGCAGCCAATCCCAGCAATGAGCGGTTGTAACACGAAAGTGCCAGCACTCGCATCGGTGCAAAGAGCTGAAACATCTCTCGCTGAATCACTTACAAAGATACTTCCACGCTTTTCCACAGTCTTATCCACGGTTGTGTTGAAAACTTTTTTATTTGCGATGGTCAGTAGATGATCGGCAAATGGCCGGCAAATAAAAAAGCCGTCCGCAAGGACGGCTGCAATGAACGTCGCGAGCGACTAACCCGCCACTTCTTCCAGCAACTTCTGATCGATGTCGAAATTGGAGTGGACATTCTGCACATCGTCCTGATCCTCCAGCGCTTCCATTAATCGGATCATGGTGTTGGCGGCTTGCCCTTCGAGCTTGATGTAATTCTGCGGAATCATGGCGACGCTGGAAGATGCCGGCTCGATTCCAGCTTTCTTCACGGCTTCCAGCACAGCCTCGAACGCTGAGGGCTCAGTTAATATTTCCCAATTTTCTCCGTCGTCGTTTAAATCTTCGCCGCCGGCTTCGAGAACGATGTTCATCAAGTCGTCCTCTTTTGCCGCCGTCTTTGGGATCACGATGTCGCCCTTCTTGTGGAACATCCAGGAGACCGCGCCGGCTTCCGCCATGTTGCCGCCGTTCTTGCCAAAGCAATGGCGGATTTCGCTCACGGTGCGGTTACGGTTATCGGTATTGATATCGAGCAGAACCGCGACTCCACCCGGACCGTAGCCTTCGAGAGAAAATTCTTCGTAAGTGGCGCCGGGAAGTTCGCCCGTGCCGCGCTGTATAGCCCGCTTGATATTATCGGCGGGCATGTTCTCCGCCTTGGCGGCAACGATGGCGCCGCGCAGCCGGGGATTGGAATCGGGATCGCCGCCGCCATTCTTCGCGGCAATGCTGATTTCCTTAATAAGACGGGTAAAAATCTTGCCGCGCTTGGCGTCGAGCGCGCCTTTCTTGTGCTTGATTGTGGCCCATTTTGAATGGCCGGACATGGCTAGACCTCGTATGAAAGATCTTGATTGGCGCGGGATTCGCCCGAAGAGAGAATCACAGGCTGCCTCGTTAAATACGCAGGCGAAACGAGATTATAGCATGACATCGTTTCTCCAATCCCCGCCGCTTCGATAATAAACAGCAGACCGGACTCAGGGCAAGGTCATCCCGCAAGCGGCGATCAGATTGTTCGTATTTCGGTTATTGACGTAACGAGACCCGCGCCCTAACATGCCTGCGGGCTTCCTTGCGCATGAACGGCCGAGTCATAGGTCATTATCGAGTTGTCGAGAAAATCGGCGCCGGCGCGATGGGCGAGGTTTTCCGTGCGCGGGACGAACGCCTGGATCGCGAAGTTGCTCTCAAACTCATTCGTCCGGCATCCAGCACCAATCCTGATCATCTTCGCCGTTTTGAGTTGGAGGCCCGGGCGGCTGCCGCTCTCAATCACCCGAACATCGTCGCAGTTTACGACATCGGTGTAGACGAGGGAACTCCTTACATTGTTTGCGAACTGCTAGAGGGCAAGACTCTTCGCAAACGGCTTTCGGAAGGACCTCTGCCCGTCGCGCTGGCAGTTGAATACTCGCTGCAGATTGTACAAGGTCTGATAGCGGCTCATCAGCGCCGCATTATTCACCGGGATCTCAAGCCGGAAAACTTATTCGTGACCACCGACGGCCGGATAAAAATTCTGGACTTCGGTGTCGCGAAACTCCAATCGGCACCGGAGGAATCGAGTCGTACTGTCGAAGAATTAACCACCATTACCAAGAGCGGTATGGTGCTTGGCACTGTGGCTTACATGTCTCCCGAGCAGCTTCGGGGCAAGCCGGTGGACCATCGCTGTGACATCTTCAGCGTAGGCGCAATTCTCTACGAAATGCTGGCCGGGCGTCGGGCTTTTCGTGGTGAGACGGAAGTCGACACAATCACGGCGGTGCTGCGCGAGGATCCCCCCGACAGCGATCTGGAGGAGGCCGGGATTCCCTTACAGTTTCGGCAAATCGTGCGCCACTGTTTGGAGAAGGAACCTGAAAATCGTTTTCAATCGGCGAGCGACCTGGGATTCGCGCTGGAAACTTTGTCAGATGCTTCCGCCGTTCGAGCGGGGCGGCGTAGGTCTACAAGATTTCAAGCCAATGTCCTGCCTTGGGCGCTGGTTGGGATTTTTTTAGTCGCGATCTTAGCCTTGGTCGCTATTCAACTTAGTCGAAACCCTCGGCCCAATCCCACCTACCAGCGTCTGACATTTGAAGAAGGCACCGTCTATTCGGCGCGCTTTACGCCCGACTTTCACTCTATCGTCTACGGGGCCGCGTGGAACCAGAGACCGCTGCAGCTTTTCTCCACCGTCGGCGATTCCCAGCTGACTCAACCGCTGAACGTTACGGATGCAAGTTTGCTGTCAATATCCAAACGAGGCGAACTGGCATTGACGATTCACGGTGCTCACATGCAGCACCTGAAAATTGAAAAAGGTACGCTTGCCCGTGCGCCTCTGGCAGGAGGGTCGCCGAGAGAGCTGCTTGAAGATGTGGCATGGGCGGACTGGGGTCCCGGCGGCGAGATCGCCGTCGTCCATCACGTTGACGGCCGCGACCAGATCGAATATCCGATTGGCCACGTTTTGTACCAAGGTAACGGGTGGATCAGCCACATCCGGGTCTCGCCGCAAGACGATAGGATTGCGTTCATTAATCATCTCTCCCTCTGGGATGATCGTGGCTCCGTATGGCTGGTGGATCATGCCGGAAGGGTTCGTACTTTGTCTCCGGTTTACGACTCGGCAGACGGCCTCGCCTGGAGTTCTGACGGAAAAGAAATCTGGTTTACCGCGGCGGCAAGCGGCTACACGCGCAGCTTATGGGCGGTAAACGAGGCAGGAAAGGTTCGGACGATTCTAGATATTCCGGCCGGGTTAACCCTACAGGACATGGCACCCGACGGGCGGGTTCTAGTGAGTCTGGATGTCGAACGCCTGGCCATGGCCACTTCCACGCGAGCAGGCAAAGCGGTGGATATCTCCTGGCACGACTGGGATGTTGCGAAAGATATCTCGCGCGACGGTCAGTCCGTTCTGTTTGAGGACGCGAGCGAGGCGGCCGGCCCCAACTACGCAGTGGCCATTCGCAAAATCGACGGCGCGCCGCCCGTACAGTTGGGAGAAGGCAGCGCAGGCGGTCTTTCCCCGGACGGAAGATGGGCGATATCGATTATCACCGGCAGTCCGGGACGAATCACTCTTTACCCGATCGGTCCCGGCCAGCCGCGTACCATCCCAGTCAGCGGGCTGGAGCGCATATACAACGGTTCTTCGCACTTTCTGGCGGACGGAAAAAGAATTACGATCAACGGCAACGAACCCGGTCATGCCGTACGCTGCTATTTCGTAGACTTGGAGAGTGGCAAGCTAACGCCAGTCACACCTGAGGGGGTTACCGGTGGTTTGGTATCTCCCGACAGCCGATACATTATTGCCAACAACGGTCCCGTAGCCGCCGTATATCCGATCGCCGGTGGTCCCCCGCACCCTATCCCTGGCTTCGAACCTGGATTAATCCCGGTGCAATGGTCAGAGGATGATTCTGCTCTGTATGGATATCTCCCCGGCCAGATTCCACTCAAGGTTTTTAAGATCAATCTAGCCACAGGCGTGAAGACCCTCGTACAAGAACTGCAACCAGAAACAAACGCTGGTCTGGTTATGATTGCACCAGTGGTCGTAAGCCATGACGGTTCACGCTTTGCATACAGCTACTATCAGGTCTTCTCGGTGCTGTATGTAATCTCAGGAGTGCGCTAAGTCCTGCGCAGCCTAATTAAGAGGTCCTGAAAAATCTGCGGGCACATAGTGGAAGAAAATCGACGTCGAGGTATATCCCCGGGCCAATGCATCTCGGTAATGTGGAACCTTCGTTCCCCGGTAAATCAAGCCGTCGCCCAGAGCCTGGTAAGCTGTGACCGTTCCGGCGGAAGTGTCCAACCGAATCGGCCAGGGCGTTGCGAGCGCGGGTTCTGGAGAAAAATCCAGGCACAAAGTGACGCTGAACTCACATTGTTCACGATCGGTGTGCTTTTTCAGCTCTGCACCGCTCATGTAGGAAGCCAAATAAACGTACGAAGGCTTGACCGGTTCGCCCACAATCTCCGCGACCGCCTTCGCAATCTGGTGGTGGAAATAGCGCGCGACCGGTTCGTTATGGGCAACATAGCGGAGAGCGCTCTGCTCGTCACCGAGCCAAATCGCTCCCCGCCGGATAGCATACCGGTAGTAGCGGCGCAAAGCGGCAAGATTGAAGGGGTGAATCAAATCGCCAAGGGACACGTAATTTTTTTCTCGAAACGTTTGATTTCGTTTGCTGACGATCGTGGACCACTCCGCGCGGCAACGGATTTCATGATCCTCCGGCGTCAAGATGCCGGCCGCTGCAAGCAGAGCATGCTGCGTCTGCGGAAAGGATGGCGGCACAGGCTCGCCGGTCCGCAGATTCGAAACCAGGGCGCCAAGTCGAGGCCCCAGCCAAAAGGGATGCAGCGAGCTAGTGCCAGTGTTCCGAACCCACGCGACAGTGCTTTGCAAATGGAACCCTTCGAGCAACTCGCGATGGTTTTCCAGTTCCGGCGGCATTACCCAGCCGGCAACACAAGGCATTCCGGATTAAGAAATAGCCGTTGAGAAGTATCAGCCCGCTGAAGGTGGCGACCTAAACCAGCTTGCGGAATCAAGTGCAACGGCAGTTCGTCCAGCAGGCAATGGAACTTTTGTGGAGGCAGCATCGCGCTGGGACGTTGCCGCGATGCTGCCCCCATCAGGCCCGCAATCCACTCAAGCCATGCTCCGTCTTTTATTGGTGTAGCCATCCATTCACCGTGAAACGGCTGTCCGCGAAGGCTCGCGAGCGGCACTGCACTGGCGTGATTTCATGCAGTGTCGAGCACGGGAAAAATACAATCTGGTTTTGCTGTGGCACGATTGTCTGGTAGCTGCCAGTGCTGTTGGGATGGTCGCCAGTCCTTCGTTAAGTCGTGCAGACGCAACTCCCCTCCCTGGAACTGGGTCGGTTCGCGATGGAAGAAATAGACGAACGTCATGCGGCGGGAAGCGATTCTCTCCTGGGCATCATCACAGTGAGCGCGGAAGAAATCGCCATCATTGCTGGCCGTGATCTGCACTTCGGTGCGGGGTCACGGGAAACTCGTCCATTCGCAAGCTGCTGCAAAACTCGTTGGAAGCGCCGAACCGAATTCGATCCAGAATCAAATCTCTCCCACGTCGTCCCGGCTCCATGAGTACTCAGAGAACGCCGATGGTTGTAGTCCGTCGACGCCGGGTTCGCCGCTGGGCGAAATCACTTCGCTCACGGTGAACTGCGCTTTCGTCGCTCCAGCGTGTAGCGGAGAAGTTCCTGCACCTCCTGCGGCGCCAGAAATTCATCCAGGACAACGCGATTCCGCTCGAGCGATCTCCGGCGGACTCCAGAACTGCCGTGCCGCTCTTCGGAGATCGGGCTCTGCTTGATTGCTGCTGTTTGCCGCGCCTCGCTCGCGTTGTTGCCGCAGACTCGATGCTCGGTGGTTGCGGTCCGCTCGGAGGTTGTCGGCCCGGCAGGTCGATCCATTGGGTGCGCCAGAGGGCGGTTGAGGCCCACTGGGGGGCTGCGGTCCTAGCACCAATACAACGGTGACGTCAGCGTTTCTGTACGCTCGGAAGAAGCTGCCTCTCCACGGGTTACGATCTGCTCTACGATGCTGCTTCCCTAACAATGCAAAAGCGCGTTGCGCGACCGTCTCACCGACGGAGCGGGCAATCGCGGCAGTGACGGCAGTTTGAATCTCGGGATTGTTGCTCGGATTCGTTCCTTGCATTCTGCAGAAGGGTCATTGGTAATTCACGTTCGCGAGGACTCAAAATGCGCTCGTCGCGCATGAAAGTTTCAGAAAATGCATCAAGAATCTGTTTCGCCGTCATCAGGCACACTCCTCCCCTTAATTTGTAAAGAACATTTTCAATTTTGGGCGAATAGGGGATGCGCTTCGCGGAGACACTAACGGGAACGGTCCGGATTATCAAATAAAAATTTTGTCGGATATCTTCGCCGCCGATGTCAAGAAAGAATCTACCTGCCGGCCAGCGCGCCCACCATGGAATGGAAATATCTTCATTGCATCCCGTACAGCCGAGTTCAGGTTCCGCGGATCGTTCGGGATGCGGCATCATCCCTACCACGTTTCCCCCCTCGTTACAAATACCGGCAATATTTTCCAGCGAGCCGTTGGGATTTGCCAGTTCGAGAATTTCGCCAGACGGAGTAGCATAACGGAACACGATTCGGTTGTTCCGCAGCAACTCCCTCCAGCGTTTGCTGATCACAGAAATAATTGCCCTCCATGTGGCCGATGGGAATAGTTAAAACTTCTCCTTGCGAACAGGCATTGGTAAATGGAGTGGCCGCATTTTCCACCCGCACCTGCACCGGCTTACACACATACTTAAACCCAGCGTTGCGCATCAGAGCCCCGGGCAGAAGCCCGGACTCGCACAAAATCTGAAAGCCATTGCAGATGCCCAGTACCAGCCCCCCGCCATCGGCAAATCGCTGCACCGACTCCATTACCGGCGAAAACTTCGCAATCGCTCCCGTTCTCAAGTAATCGCCGTACGCAAATCCTCCCGGGACGATAATGGCATCGCAATTCTCCAGATCCTGCGATTCGTGCCATAGGAACGTAACCGGCTGCCTGGCAACCTGCTGAATCGTCCAGAAGGCGTCGTGGTCACAGTTCGAACCGGGGAAGATGATGACTCCAAATTTCATCGCCTGTCCTTGGTGTGGGATTTGTGTTCAGTTTAACATGGCAGGCTTAATCTCTTGAGCAGGTAGTGTATTGCCTCTCCGTGTGCTCTGCGGCTGTTCTTCGCGGTCTCCGCGTTTTAAGCTTTTGACGGCGCCGAAGCTAGAAATATCGTAGGACGGAAGATCGTAGCTTGGCGTTTAGTGGACCGCGGTCTCGGGATTGGAAGGAGTCGTAACCGGAGCCGAAACCGAAGTTTGCGCGTTTAAAGAAGTCTGCGCGGTAAAATCGGCCGGCGTTACAAAACTGGCAGTCCAGTGGCCGGTACGAAGTGCCTGGTCGTTTCAGCCAAAGGGGCGGCGGCAGATTCGCCCTTTGCGCGCACAATCGCCCAGTGCCACTCCTGATCCGGAAACAGGGCAAAGTTCAATTGCGTGCGGAACAGTGCAGTTGTCGCGGGCGCAGCCGCCCCTTTCACTCGCAACAGAACGGTAATATCCTGCAGTTTTTGGGTAGCGTCTTGATCGCTTGCGTGGGATACCTGCCGCGCGGGTACAATCGCGCTTTGCCAGAAGAGGAGGAGGTATCGACGGCGGGATCGCAGGATCGTAAGCCCGATCACTACTTCACGCAGTTCCCAGGCGCTTCCGTTGTGGATTGTGAACTGCAGCGAATCTCCATGGATTGTTGCCGGCCCATCCAGCTTGGCCAGTTCCCTTTCGGCAACTCGTCGAGCGCCACCGGATCAAACAGCGCACTGGCTTGCGGTAAAAGAAAGCCTACAACTTACGTTGGGCGAGGAGACGTGGAAATTCTTCTCGCCGGGATCGAGCGAAAACACCATCATGGTCCCCGCCGCACGCCGGCGCTCGGCATCCTCCACCACGGTGGAAAAGTTATCGTTATCAATCACTAGTTCAGACGGCGCACTCTTCTTTCGAAAACTGCGGGCAACGTCGCCTAGCGGAGTGTCATTGGGATCCTCCTGGGCACCGGCCCATTGCGGCAAGGCAAGCCAAAGCCCTGCCACGAGAAGCAGCAGCAGCGTCATCAAACGGAATGTTGTTGGCGTTCGCACTACACTTTCAGAAAGCCGCATCACGACCAGCCGGATTCTGCCTCAGCACATAGAATCACACTGTGGCGATGCAGTGATACCACTCCAAGCCACGCATAGGTACTTCCAGAATTGTAGTGAGAATAAGGGGTAAAACAGAGATAACTCAGGCACACTGAGGTGCTAGCACTTCCGGGAGAGGCTTAACGCCGGAGAGTGAAAGGGCGCGCGCGGGACGAAATGGAGGCGCAACGGGGCGCGCGCCCTATACCGGACCAAGCCTTTTTCTTCCTTACTGAAGGCCGGACGAACGCAACCTGGTCATGGGGTCAACTACCGGCTGGCGACGAAATATCCAGCGAGCCACCGCGAATCCGACAGCCGCGTAACAAAGATGCATGAGCCTCATAGACACCCCCATGTCGAATCAGACATCACCTCAGGGGAGGTTCAGCATCACTATCGGCAAAATAGCAGCGGAGAGCCCACCGCACAAGGCACAACAGTGCCATCGAACTGGCACGGAAGTAATACCATGGTCATCTCAGCATCGGCTAGTCTACGCAGCATCAGTGAGCCTCTGTACTCTCCACTTCCGCAGCCCGTCCAGCGGGGGGAACGACCACCGTCGACAAACTGCCTTCTGAGGTTAATTTCTGGAAAGCGGCGAGATCGCGACGCTGCAGGTCGTCCCAGCGGCTGAGCAGCTCTCCACTCTGCCGTTTCAGCTTTTCGAATTCGACTTGTTCCGCGTCCATCGCGCCAGATCCGCGCTGCTTACGTCCATGGCGAGGTAGGCCAGTTTCGCATCAATCTGCGGCGGGTAGGCCAA
>CAVRWS010000058.1:0-61049 GCA_963724815.1 uncultured Acidobacteriaceae bacterium | reverse complement strand
TCCCGCTCCGTGAGCACAAACTCCGCCGCTTCCGACAGCCACACCTTAGGCTGCAGAATGCCAGCCGCGGTTAAAGGAGGCGCAGCTCCCGCAGCCCGCAGCAGCAACACCGGCTGTCCCGAATCCGCATCGCTGCTCCCGATCACGCATGCCCCGTTGGACCAACCCGCTACCGTTTTCGCAGCCCGCAGCAAAGCCGCCGCCGCGTTCCACATTCCCGCCAGCATCACCGCCATTCCGCAGACGCACAACACCACCAGCACAGGACTCATCGATTCCCGCACCGCGCGTGGTTCGAGCAACAGAAACGAGGGCACGGCAAATGCGAGAGTCGCCACCGCTGACACTACCCACGGAGTCATGCGCAAGACAAACAGCGCATCGGCGCAGCTTCTTGCCGATCCCCGCCGGCGATAATTCCATACCCTTCGCGATACTAGCCCAACTGCGAGAGTGAGCACACCATAAAAAATGAAGAAAATCGAAAACGAGACCGCAACTCCGCGCGCGGCAAACATTAATCTGTCTCCCCCCGTCCGCCTTTGTCGGAACTCGATTCGCCACGCTCCGCCTCGCGTTGACTCAACTCCCGGCGCTTATGTTCCACCAGCTTTCGCAAGTCATCAAGTAACTGCGCATCCCGCTCTCCTAGAATTTCCACCAGATACGACAACGGCAACGACGACCCTGGACTGGCATCCAGCAGTTGCCGAAACGCGTGCCCCGCCGCTTCCTGGCGAAATTCCTCGCGGCTAAACCGCGCCGCGTAGCGGAACGCCCTGCCTTCCACCGATCGCGTAAGCACACCTTTCTTGAACAGACGGTCGAGAGTCGTCATCACGGTGGTGTATGCAAGATCTTCACAGCCGCCATCCACCAACTCGCGAACCGTGGCGCTTCCTCGCGCCCACAAAGCGTCGAGCATCCGTTGCTCAAGCGGACCCAAGCTCCCCCCAGCGGGCCGAAATGGAGAATATCGAAACGAGGAGTCCCGAAACAGCAGGTCTCGAGACGCGAGATCTCGCGATGAAGACTTGCGAAATGGATTGAAAATCCGTCTCATTCTTATGATTAGTCACGGCATTCTACCGCCGAACCCAGAACTATGCCAGAAGCTTTCGCAGGCTGGGATTCTTGAGGTTTCGTCTGGGCAACATCCTCCGCACTCCGCATCTTAAGCCCGATGTCCGAGTCTCTTCTTCTCCTGCGCCATCAGCCGGATGAGTTTTCCCAGAGCCTCTTTCTCTTTGCCCACCAGACTCCACCGGTGATCCAGCTGCTTTCCGGAGCCATCCCTAAATACGTGCCGCACGATAATCTCCTGGTTGCGATCGAGCAAAAGTTCAAGATCGCTGTCGCCTAAAAGAGTGAATGCGGTTACTCTCTCTTCGCAAATACTGCAGAGTGCCTGAAGGCTGGCCATGTCTGCTCCAATCCCGTCCGCCACGATTTACTCTTTCATGGTTCTGCAATTACCGCAACGAAGAAGTGCCGATGCAATGCAATGCTGGACTGGAATTCCCCCACCGCACACAAGGCTCAACCTCACGCAACTCCTTGCTGGCTTCTTCGGCTCACATCTTCTATGGCCACTAAAATAGACGGATGTCCCGACTGCAACTCGACCCGGCGTGCGTTCAGCACCATGGTCCGCGGCCCGAGCTTGGGAAAATCATGCCTTACTTCGTAATCGCTCACTTGCGCGTTCTTCGGGATGATGTCCTCCAGCGCACGCCGCAATCCAGTCACATTCCACTGCCCATTACCCAGTTCGTAAATCGAGCAGCCCTCCGTCTCCGGCGCGGTCACATCGAACGTCCGGTAGAAAGCCCGATTCCCCGCCGTCACCCGAAACTTGTCGTCCAGCAACAAAATGCATCCCTGCGAATTTTCCACCAGCTCGTCGGCATATTCGCGCGTCCTGTCCAGCGTTCGCTTGAGCGTATCGATATCCTGCAAACTAATCACGGCCCCGGTGATCTTGTTGTCCCATGTTCTGTACGGCCGGATGCGTAAGCCATACCACGCGCCGCTCTTCTCCCGAACATCGCGTTCCTGTGGACTCGCACTGCGGATGGTTTCCTGCACCAGCGTCTCCAAATCCTGGAACTCAAGGTTGGTTCGAATCTCACCCAGTCTGCGCCCGATGTCGCTCGGCTGCAGGTTGAGCAGCTTCTGGGATGGCGGGGTAAACCGCCGGATCCGCAGATCCAGACTCACCATCACCACCGGAAGATTTACTGTGTCCAGCAGGTTGAGCAGATCGCTGTTCACCGAACTCAACTCTGCATTTCGGTTCTGCATCTCCTCGTTCAATGTCATCAGCTCTTCGTTGGTCGATTGCAGCTCTTCCTTGGCCGTTTCAAGTTCTTCGTTTGTACTCTGCAACTCCTCGTTCGCGGAGAGCACTTCCTCATTCATCGATTTGAATTCTTCCAGCGTGGTTTCATGATCCTCAATCAGCGATGACAACTGGCCGCGCAACTGTGCGATCTCGCGTCTCAAGTTCTGGCTGTCGGCGGTCACAGTATCCGCTTTGCTGATTTTGCCGCCGCCTGTTTCTCCCCCCGATTTGGCCCGTCCCGCAGCCGGCTCCTGGAATACGACTACGTAATAGCGTTCCTGCGCGCCTTGCCCCCGCAGCGGAAGCACCTCCAGATCCACTTCCAGCGCCTTTCCTTCCGATTGAAAGTGCACCCCTTCCTTGCGCGCCATCTGATTATTCTTTTTCGCCTGGCTCAAAGCCGCACGCAAGTCCACCACCAGGCCTTCGCGCGCCATCTTCGACAAACTGAACGACGGCTGCCCCGCGGCCGGCTCTAGATAAGTCCCAGTCTTGCCCTGAAATTGCACAATTTCTAATTGATCGTTGACCACCACGCTGGCGGGCACAAATCGGTTAATCAACAATTGCTCGACTTCGTTTTCAACCGTAAAAGGAGCTGGAAAATGCAGTCCAGTCTTTGCATCTTCCTCCCGGCGCGGCGAATAATCCGTGGTAGCGAAGTAGGTTGCCATCCGCGCCGTGGTCTTTCGCTTCTGATAGATTTTGTCTTTCTTGTCGACCAGCGAAAAGTGATCGCCGAATCCCGCCAGACTCTCTGCATCCCCCAACATCAGATAGCCATTGGGTTTCAATGCATAATGCAAAGTTGGGATAACCCTCCTTTGCAAAAGTGGCCCCAGATAAATCAGCAGATTCCGGCAGCTCACCAGGTCCAGGTTCGAGAACGGCGGATCTTTCACCAGATTCTGCCGGGCAAAAATGCACATA
Source organism: uncultured Acidobacteriaceae bacterium (assembly GCA_963724815.1). Taxonomy (GTDB): domain Bacteria; phylum Acidobacteriota; class Terriglobia; order Terriglobales; family Acidobacteriaceae; genus Sulfotelmatobacter. Next base: position 57,775 of record CAVRWS010000058.1, on the reverse strand, counting down.
TCCCGGATCGACTTGTTCACCTGATAGCCGCCGTCCTGAGCCACAAAAAATCTCTTCAGCCGTTCCGCTGAAATATTCGCCACTGCGGCCTTCGAATACAAGCCACTACGGGCACGATCCAGCGAGGTTTCGCTGATGTCAGTGGCGAAAATCTGAATCGCCGTAGCCGCCTGCGAAATGTTCCGGGTATGCGTCCACAAATATTCCAGTAAAGTAATCGCAATCGAATAAGCCTCTTCGCCCGTGGAGCACCCAGCGACCCAAACCCGCACCGGCGAATCCGGCTTGCGCCCCTCAAACAACCCGGGATAAACATGCTTGCGCAACGCCAGGAACGATTCCGGCTCGCGGAAAAATCCCGTCACATTAATCAATAAGTCGCGATACAGCTCGTCCACCTCCTCCGGCTTCTTCGCGATGTAAAGCAGGTAGTCCTTCAGATTAGGAATCTTGTGCAGGTCCATGCGCCGCCGGATCCGGCGCTGCAGTGTGCTGTGTTTGTAGTTGGTAAAATCCACTCCGGTCGATTCACGCAGCAAGCTAAACAGTGCGTCCACTTCGCCTCCCTCCATCCCGCGAAATTCATCCTTGGCACCCGATAGCACATGCGTCACGTAAGGGTGCTGCCCAATTCCACCCAACTCCCGCGCAATGTCCTTCGGCGTAAGGATGAAATCAATACACCCGGCGTGCACCGCGCTGCGCGGCATGCTGTCATATTTCGCCGACTCTTCATCCTGCGCAAAAGTCAGACCGCCCGCTGCCTTGATCGCTCGGCATCCCTCGGTGCCGTCGGAAGCTGTGCCCGACAACACCACCCCGATCGCCCGCTGTCCAACCTTTTCCGCCAGCGAGCGAAAAAAATTGTCGATCGGCATGTGTTGGCCGCGCACCACCATGCGCGCCCTCAACTGCAGCGCTCCGTCATCGATCATCATGCTGGTATTGGCCGGAATCACATAAACATGATTTGGCTGCACCACCGTCCCGTCCGTTACTTCTTCGACCGGAAGCTTCGTAGTCCGCCCCAAAATCTCGGGAAGCGCACTTTCATGTTTAGGATCGAGATGCTGCACCAGCACGAATGCCATCCCGGTTCTCTCCGGCAGATTGTGCAGCAGTTCGGAAAATGCCTCCAGCCCGCCCGCCGACGCTCCAATGCCAACGATGGGAAATAAGTCTGGCATCAATTGCGGACCGTTTTTCGCCGCTGTCGGAATCGCTGCTTTGTCTTTCTTGCCCTTGCCGGAAGAAGTTTTCATAGGCCTCCAGATAGAACGAGAGTTCTCAACCGCGGGCCGTAAATCCATTGCAACTCGCAATGGAAATGCGAAGGCAATGGAAACCGCATTCGAGAAGACGTGCGAATTCTAGTCTGCAGAAACGCGAGAATCAACGAATCCAGGCCTATAGCGCGGAATCTATTCCCGAAACAGGAATGAAGGGACGGGCCGAACTCGGAATAAATTTAGAGGAAGAATTGAAGGCATCCCGTCAGATAGATCTGCGGATAGGAGAGACTTCTCTGGGCGGGAAATTCTGGGGTGGGAAACGGGAATCGAACCCGCAACCGTCGGAGCCACAGTCCGGTGCTCTGCCAGTTGAGCTATTCCCACCGCCACGCTGATTATACAACCGCGCCTCACCCAATGTGTCCCAGCTCCGTTGCCCCACCGACCGCACCGAAAAAGACAAATCGTCCGCAGGACGTCTGACAATAGCCCGGCGTTTCAACGCCGGGTAAGAGCGTCGTTCCTGTAACCCCGTCCCGTAGGGACGGCTGATTCGCAGCTAAGCACGGGACACATGCGCTCGAGCCACTCACTCGTCGCCGAGAACGCTAAGACACACCGAACTCAACATGTGAATCACCGCGGAGAAGGGCAAACAGAATAAGCTGAATGAAAAACTATTGAGAACACCCGAAAGGAAAGAGCAAAAGCGCGAATACAAGGTCACGCACTCGGAGGGTGCCGCCGAATCGCAAATGTCCTCGCCGTCAACCAGGCTCACCCGCGCCCCACACCTACATACTCAAATCCCATGGCGCGCAGCCGCACCGAGTCCAGCAGATTTTTTGTATCCACGATAATCGGCTTCTTCAGCAGATGCTTGATGCGGTCAAAATCCAGCGCGCGGAATTCCGGCCAGCCCGTGCCCACGACTAATGCATCCATCCCTTCCGCCGCTGCATAAGCCGAATCGCAATAACGCACAGACCCGTTTAGCCTTGTCTTGGCATCGGCAAGCGCCACCGGATCGTAAGCCCGCACCCGCGCGCCTTTCGACACCAGCGTCTCCGCCAGCCGTATCGCCGAAGATCCCGCCACCGAATTCGTATTCGGCTTGAATGCCAATCCCAGAATTCCTACATCCTTGTTCTCCACCGAATTCAGAGCCGCCGCAATCTTGTCGACCAGCCGATCCGCCAGGTTGTGGTTAACATCCCGTGCCGCGCTCAAAACTTTCAGCGGAACGCCGTTCGCCTGCGCCAACTGCGCCAGCGAATCCATATCGGACTCGGCAAACACTCCGCCCATCCCGGCTCCCGGCTGCAGACATCTCGGAGCAATCTTCTTATCCAGCCCCAAAGCCAGCGCCAGGTTCACCGCATCCGCGCCCACACGCTCGCACAGCGCAGCCACTTCGTTGATGAAAGAAATCTTCGTCGCCACAAATGCCGTCGCCGATTCCCGCACCAGCTCCGCCGTAGCCTGATTGGTCACAATCACCGGCACTCCGCGCATCACCAGCGGATGGAAAATCTGCTTCAGCACATGCACCGCTTCATTCGAAGTCGAGCCCAGAATCAGCCGGTCCGGCCAGTTGAAATCCTCTACTGCGCAACCATCGGTGAAAAACATCGGCTGCGATACGATCGTCGCCTGCAGCCCCGCATCCTTCAAACTTTTCTCGAGAGCCGAAGCCGTGCCCACCGCTACCGGCGTCACCACGGTTAGAATCGGAGGCTTCGGCGCCAGCCGCGCAATCCTCATCACCACATCGGTCAGATTCTCTGCCCCATCTTCGGCCAGAAAAATTACCTGCGCCTTGCGCGCAAAAGATTCAATGTCCGTCGAATAGGCCAGTCGCCCCGCCCGCACATTCCGCCGGATAATCTCTTTCAGATTCTTTTCAAAAAATGGAATGTTCCCCTGCGCCATCTCGACCATGCGTGTCCGGTCCGGATGACAGCAGGAAACTGGAGTGCCAAAGTCTGCCAGACAGGCCGAAATCACCGTTCCCAGAAACCCTGAACCGTAGACCCCAATCTGCATTCTCTGTCCCCCTGGGTGTTCTGAAACCCGCGCCTGAAGCGGCTGCCCGCGCGGATATCGCACTTCCCCTCTCTTCTGTTTACAGCCCACCCCACCTCTCTGCAATGCACGGGAGGGAAATGTACCAGGGGCCATTCCAACCGGTCAGGGGTAACGTAACGGATAGTAACTAATGGAGGTAACTCAATTGCACTGCGGAAGCGCGGCGCGAAGGATAATTACGGACACCCAAGAAGAACCCTTACGGCACCAAGCAGAACCCTTGCGGCACCAAAGAAGAACCCTTGCGGCACCAAAGAAGAACCCTTGCGGCACCAAAGAAGAACCCTTGCGGCACCAAAGAAGAACTCCGGCAGCACCGTGGAAGAGCGGCGCTTTAGCGCCGCGTAAAGCCTTTAAAAATTAATCGGGGCTTTAGCCCCCTACGGCGAAACCAACCTGCCGCCCAGAGGAACGGGAGCCAGATCAATCCAGCAATTCGGAGTTTTTTCCCGCACAAACGTCAACCGCTCCAGCAGGACGCGCCGGCTTCCCCCATACCCCTCCCAGCGCTCCCCGGCAATCTGCAAAGCCTTCTCTGCCGCCGCTTCGCTGGGCATCTTCGCAATCGTGAGATGCGGAATATAAGCCCACTCTTCCACAAACTCCAGCGCTTGCGTGTTGAGTTGCTCGTGTAAGTCGCACATCTGCATCGCCCCATACGCTACTCGGATATAAACCGTCGGAGTAGTCGGAGCAAAACTGTCCATCCCTCCGAGCGTCACTTCAAAAGGCTCGGTCCGCCCACAAATCGCCGCCAGAACCTGCAACGCCTCACTCTCGGTTCCGCGCAGCGGCCGGGGCGGCAACAGCGTCAGATGCGCCGCAAAATGCGGCAAATCAGGATGCAGCTCCCGCCGGAGGCTCTCCACGAACTCTCCCACCGGACCCTTCACGTACGCCACCAGCGCATACCGCAGATTCTGCATAGACAGACAAAAATTATAGCGCGTTCCTTCCTTATATGATGGCAGTGCCCGTTGACTTGGCGGTGTCGTTTTCCTCAGGTCATCCTGCAGCGCCTTTTTTCTTCGCTCCGTTTCCCCCTTCCCGCATTTAACTTCAGTCTTCTAAAGCTCTTAGCTTTCCCCGGCCCTGAGCGCTAAAACTTGCCGTCGCTCCACTAAAATATTTCCTTCGCTCATTCGTCTATATCAATAATGGACGAGGCGCTGAAAAGACAGTGGCCGATGGTAGAGCAGGACCAACGCATCTCCGAAGCGGTCTCGCGCGAGCAGCCCCGTCTCCGCAGTTTCATTCGGAAGCGTGTGGCCGATCCCGGCGACGCTGAAGACATCCTCCAGGATGTCTTCTACGAACTTGTCGAAGCCTATCGGGTGATGAAACCAGTCGAGCAAGTCACGGCCTGGTTGTTTCGCGTGGCCCGCAACCGGATCACGGATCGATTTCGCAAGCGCAGCCGGGAAGCGTTGCGCAACGAACCGTCAAGCGTAGCGGACGATGGCGAAGAGCTCTTACTGGAAGAACTTCTTCCCTCCCCTGACGCTGGTCCCGATGCTGCCTACGCGCGCAGCGTGCTGCTGGAAGAGCTCGATGAAGCGCTCGATGAGTTGCCCGCGGAACAGCGCGAAGTATTCGTCGCCCACGAGCTGATGGGTTACAGCTTCAAAGAGCTGGCGGAACAAACCGGAGTCAGTGTAAACACGCTGCTTTCGCGCAAACACTATGCGGTGCTGCATCTGCGCGAGCGGCTGCAGGCCATCTACGACGAATTTCGAAACGATAGGACTCAACCATGAAAAGAAACTGGTTTTTACGAATCTTGAAGTTTGCTTTCTTCGCAATACTGTTCCTGGCCGTCTTTACCTTTTTCGTCATGCGGCTGTGGAACTGGCTCACGCCCCCCTTGTTCGGCTGGCATGTCATCACCTACTGGCAAGCTCTGGGACTGCTGGTTCTCAGCAAGATTCTTTTTGGCGGATTCCGCGGCGGCCCGCAGCGCCATTGGCGATGGCGTAGCCGGATGATGGAACGCTGGGAGCACATGACCCCCGAAGAACGCGAAAAATTCCGCAGCAGCATGCGCGGACGATGCGGACATTTCTCCGCTTCGCCCGTCGAAAAGAAAGCATGACACTCGCTCCAGCTGGCTTCAGAAAAGAGAAGTTTCAAAAACGAGAGGTTTCCATCGTGCTGAATGTAACCGTTGAAAAATTCGCTGAAACTGTCATCCTCCACTGTGCCGGAAGAATCGTCCGCGGCGATGAGACCGCCCTCCTGTGCGCCGCCGTAGGCCGGCATGGACGGAATATTATTCTTGATCTGGAAAAAACCGATGCCATCGACGCCGCCGGCGTCGGCGCTCTCATCTCGCTCCACGCCGCAGGAGTGTATCTGCGGCTCATCAATCCCAGCAAAGCCATTCGCGACGTCTTACGGTTCACCCATCTCGACTCCATATTCGAAATCGCAGGCGCTCCGCTCTCGACAGACCCTAGGGAATATGAAGAGGAATCCGGCCTCCACCAGGCGTCGCCGTTTCCTTCGCCGGTCGTAGCCGCCACGGCTTAAGCCGAGGCAGGAACGAACCTTGCGTTATTAGGTTAGTAATCCGCTCGAGCCCTGCTTTAGAATCAGTTTGGCTGGTCAGTCCAGACTGCAGGGCTCACTCGGGAAATTAGGCGCACTGATTTCCGCCCTTGTATTCCAGGAGACGCATGGTACTATACGTTGTCGTTAACGTACACGGTGTGGCAACGGCCTTCCTGTCCTCAGGGCGGCCAGCAGGCAATCGGTGGGAATTTACCTCTTAGGCATTGATGTGGGAACCGGAGGCACGCGCGCTCTCATCCTCGATGAGAGAGGCGGCGTTGTTTCATCCGCTACCGAGGACCATCAACCTTTCGCATCTCCTCAGATCGGTTGGGCCGAGCAGGATCCCTCCGATTGGTGGCGCGCCTGCGGCATAGCCGTACGCCGCGCACTCGCGCAAGCCAAACTGCGAAATGATCAGATTTCCTGCATCGGCTTATCTGGCCAAATGCACGGCGCCGTTCTGCTCGATGAGCAAGATCGCGTCGTGCGGCCCGCACTGATCTGGTGCGATGTGAGAACCGAGAAGCAGTGCCGGGACTTAACCGCTCAAGTCGGCGCGGATGAGCTGATCCAACTCACCTGCAATCCCGCACTTACTAACTTCACTCTAACCAAGTGCTTGTGGGTAAGAGAAAATGAACTGGAAAATTGGCGCCGAGTTCGCTCACTTATGCTTCCCAAGGATTACGTTCGGTTTCGGCTAACCGGGGAACGCGCCACCGATGTTGCCGACGCCTCGGGCACTCTGCTGCTCGACGTTGCCAACCGCCGCTGGTCGAAAGCGATGTTGAACCTGGTTCAAATGGACGAATCTCTCCTGCCCCGGCTATACGAGTCGCCGGAAATCTGCGGACAAATTTCCGATGCCGGCGCCGAGGCTACTGGCCTGAAGAAAGGCACCCCCGTCGTGGCTGGTGCGGGAGATCAGGCCGCGGGCGCCATCGGCATGGGAATCGTCTCCCCCGGAACCGTCAGCGCAACCATCGGAACCTCCGGTGTGGTCCTGGCGGCCACCGATCGTCCCGCGCTCGACTCCAGAGGACGAGTCCATACCTTCTGCCATGCAGTTCCGGGACGCTGGATCACGATGGGCGTGACCCAGGCTGCAGGACTTTCGCTGCGTTGGTTCCGCGATCAGCTCGGCTCCGACGGCCGGCAACAATCATATGACAGCCTTACCGCCGAAGCGGCCAACGCTCCTCCCGGATGCGACGGTCTGCTTTGGGCTCCGTATTTAATGGGTGAGCGTACTCCTTACCTCGATCCCGCGGCGCGTGGAATGCTCGTTGGCTTAACCGCTTCTCACACCCGAAGCCATGTAATTCGCGCGATCCTCGAAGGAGTAGCTTTCAGCCTGCGCGATACGTTCACAATTTTTCGTGAGATGGAAGTGCCAGTAACAAAAATTCGTCTCGGCGGCGGCGGCGCCAGATCCCCGCTTTGGCGCCGGATTCAGGCGGACATTTATGGACAACCCGTCGAAACGGTCGCAGCGGAAGAAGGCGCAGCCTACGGCGCTGCAATTCTGGCCGGAGTAGGAGCGAAAACGTGGTGTTCAGTGGACGAAGCCTGCCAGTCTGTAGTGCGCGTCGTCGAGAATATTACTCCGGGCCCTGAAGACTCTCAGGCTTTGGAAAAGTCGTATGCAGTCTACCGGCGCATCTATCCTGCAATGAAGTCCGTATTCAATTAACTTTATAACGTTTGCGAGGTGGAGACTATTTCATGACCAATCATCAGCCTGATACGAACGATTACCAGCCCCGCGCGGAGCACAAGTTCTCCTTTGGGCTATGGACGGTCGGCAACCGGGGACGCGATGCCTTCGGCGATTTTGTGCGCCCGCCGATTTCTCCGGTCGAGATTGTCTCGTTGCTGGCCGAGGTTGGCGCCTGGGGAGTGAACTTGCACGACAATGATCTGGTTCCCATCGACGCAACTCCCGCCGAGCGCGACTGCATCGTGCGTTGCTTCAAGAAGGCCTGCGAGGCCAATGGAATCGTGGTTCCGATGGCGACCGTTTCGCTATTTTTCCATCCCATATTCCGAGACGGAGCTTTCACGGCCAACGATCCCGAAGTACGTGCCTACGCTCTGCAGAAGACGATGCGAGCCATGGATATTGGTGCAGAACTGGGAGCGAAAATTTTCGTATTATGGGGCGGCCGCGAAGGCGTGGAGACCGACGCATGTCGTCGCGCCGAGGACGCGATCAAACGATTGCGCGAGGCCGTCAACTATTTGTGCGAATATAATCTCGATCGCGGATACGGAATGAAGTTCGCTTTAGAAGCCAAGCCTAACGAACCCCGCGCCGATATCTACATGGCCACCACCGGCCAGTACCTGGGCTTCATTCCAACGCTCGACCATCCGGAAATGGTCGGCGTGAATCCCGAGATGGCCCATGAACAAATGTCGGGATTGAACTTCATGCATGCTGTCGCCCAGGCTTGGGAAGCGGGCAAGCTTTTTCACATCGATCTGAACGACCAGATGCCCGGTCGATTTGACCAGGATCTTCGTTTCGGATCTTCCAATTTGAAGTCGGCATTTTGGCTGGTAAAATTTCTCGAGGACGTTGGCTACAGCGGCTCTCGCCACTTCGATGCGCACGCTTACCGCACTGAGGACTATACCGGAGTGAAAGACTTCGCTCGTGGTTGCATGCGCACGTACTTGATCCTGAAAGAGAAGGCGAAACGATGGAATGCCGACAAGAATATACAGGCTGTGCTGGCAGAGATTTCCCAGAACCATAACGGCACTCCTCCTCTCAGCCATTACTCAAAACCGAGCGCTTCCCAATTGTTGGCTACCGTTTTTGACAAAGATGTAATCCTGAAAAAGCGCCTGCCCTACGAGTACCTTGATCAACTCACGATTGATCTGCTGCTGGGTGTGAGATAACCCGATGACCCAACTGCTGGCCGCGGCTATGCCCACTCAGCTGGTGCATCTCTCATCGATCGATATCCTCATTGTGGTTTTCTATTTTGTCCTGGTGCTTTCCATTGGCTGGTACTTAAAAGGTCAGGCCAATACCGGCGAAGACTTTTTTATGGCCGGACGCGAGATGACCGCATGGGTGGCCGGTCTCAGTTTTCTTTCAGCTAATCTCGGTGCGCTCGAGTTGATGGGCTGGGCAGGTTCCGCTTATCAATACGGAATTCTGGCGACGCATTGGTACTGGATCGGTGCCATCCCCGCAATGCTCTTCCTGGCGCTGGTGATGATGCCGTTCTATTACATTTCCAAGACTCATTCGGTCCCGGGATATTTGAAACTGCGTTTCGGCGAATCCAGCCGTGCTTTGTCCGCAGTTTCGTTTGCCTTCATGACCGTGCTCATGAGCGGCGTCAATATGTTTGCGATGGCCAAGGTGATGCAGATCGTGCTCGGCTGGGATCTTAATTTCAGCATCTGGGTTTCGTCGCTGACCGTAGCTATTTATGTAACCCTCGGCGGCCTGCGCTCAGCGATTTTCAACGAAGTCTTGCAGTTCTTTCTTATCTGGGCCGGGGCGCTGCTGATTCCGATCCTTGGACTCTACGAAGCCGGCGGCTGGACGAATCTAAAACTGCAAATTGCGCACCGAACCTCAGAACAATATGTTCATCTCTGGGCTGGGTTGGGCTCGTTCAGCAACAATCCCATGGGAATCAACTGGGTCGGCATCGTGTTCGGGCTGGCCGCAGTCATCTCGATGGGCTACTGGACCACAGACTTCCTGGTAGTCCAGCGCATTTTGGCGGCGAAAGACATTCGCAGCGCAGAAATGGCGCCCATCATCGGCGCCGGATTCAAGATGTTCGTACCGATCATCGTGATCTTGCCCGGCCTCCTCGGTTTGGCCGTGCTGCCCGAGAAACTGGTTCCAGAATCCGTGGCCGCCGTGACCGGAGCTCATAGCTATAATGATGTGCTTCCACTCATGCTGGCCCGCTATTGTGGTCCCGGACTGCTTGGCCTGGGAGTTACAGCTCTGATTGCCGGCTTTATGTCCGGCATGGCGGGAAATGTAAGCGCCTTCACTACCGTCTGGACCTATGACATCTATCGTCCGTTTATCAACAGTAAGGGCAGCGACCACCATTACGTGAACATGGGGCGCTGGACCACGATCATCGGCGTGCTCATCAGCGTAGGCACGGCATATCTGGTAATGCAGTTCGCCAGCATCATGGATTATGTGCAGGCGCTTTTCAGCTTCTTTATCGCTCCTCTGTTCGGCACGGTCGTGCTCGGAATGTTGTGGAAACGTGCCACCGGCCCAGGCGGATTCTGGGGATTACTTTGCGGCACACTTTGCTCCGTCGGTATGTGGACCTGGGTGAAAGTCGATCCTTCAGCCTTACGTTACGTCGCGCTTTCCCCCCACGCCAAAGGACTCGCGCAGGATATGTATCAAGCGCTTTGGTCATTCATCACCTGCGTGCTGGTGACCGTAATTGTGAGCCTCGCCACGAAACCCATACCAGACAGTCAATTGACGGGCCTGGTATATGGGCTCACGGACGTACCCTCAGTCGGAAATCTTCCTTTGTATCAGAAGCCTATTTTCTGGGCCGGCGTGGTCACGATCGTTTTTGTGCTACTCAACATTATTTTCTGGTAAAGAACTATCGAGGTAGGCGAATGGCAGTCAGGATGATTTCGATCTGGTTCTTCATCGGCATTTCACTTGCCGTAAACGGTGCGCTCATCTTGGCCGCTGGAATTTACCAACTGGTAAATCCTCCAGCGAATCCAGGCGTTGTCCTGTTTCATTTGCACGCCAATGTATGGTGGGGCGCGGTGCTGTTCGTGATCGGTCTTCTTTATTGCGCTAAATTCGCACCCCGGCGTCAGTCCTGAAAGAGCCGCACAAACTATCTTGCCCCTTCCGATCATCCGTTGGCTGACGATTAATGCAGCGGGGGTGGACTCGAGGAAATTTTCAAAGCCAGCGGCTCATCGGACTTCTCATGCAGTTCACGCACCTTGGCAAACTGCTTCTGCGATTCCACCGTTTTTCCCATGGCCTGATAGGCTCGCCCCAGGCGGTAATGGGCATCGGGCTGTGCGGGATCCAATTCAACCGCACGCCGAAGCGCGACCACTGCGTCCGCGTACTGCTTCTGCTGCATGAACACGGCACCCATATCCATATAGGCAAGGCGTATGTCGCTTTTTTCGCTGACTGCCTTCCGCAGCAGGGTGAGCGCTTTGTCCAGATCCATTTTCTTCATCGCCATGTCCCCCAAATACGTCAGGGCCTGCGCATGCTTAGGATCGAGCACTAATACCTTCTCGAACTCACTACCGGCTTCATCGTATTGGCGGGACTTCCAGTAGAGATAGCCAAGACCGAAATGAACGTCAGGTTCGTCGGGCGAAACCTTGGCCGCCTCCTGGAACTCGGCGATAGCTTCGGAGTCTTTTTGCAGGCCGTCTAGCGCCTCTCCAGTCAGCATATGCGCAGCTGCCGAGTTCGGCTGCTGCCGCAATATTTGACGGAATTCTTGCACAGCGCACGAGTACTTTTTCGCCTGCAGGCAGCTCTGGGCCAGCACTTCGTGCAACTCGGCGTTGTCGGGGTCGGACTTCGACGCGGGTTCAAGATACTTCGTGGCTTCCGCAAACCGCTTGGCACCGTAATAGCTAAGGCCCAGCAGCATCGAAGCCTGACTATTGTGCGGATCGGCTGCTAGAACTGCCCGGAAAGCCGGAATCGCCGCATCGAAGCGCCCATGCTTGAACTCCGCCAATCCCAGATTGAGTTCGATGCCAGGCAACTTCGAGTTGAGCGAAAGCGCTGTTTTGTAGGCAGAAACCGCTTCCGAGTACTTTTGTTGATTGGAAAGAACCACTCCCAGGCTGGCATACGCACCTGCGTCATTGGGGTGATTGCGGATGACTGCCCGCCAGGCCTCGGCGGCCTCAAGCCATTTTCCTTCTTGTTGGAGAGCAATTGCATCCGAGGGAGTAGTGGTCTGCGCAGTGGCACGGATCGAAAACAAACAAGTCGGGAGAACGGCGAACCAAAAAAGCGCAACGACACACCAATCCATTTTCCTCGTCATAAGAGATGCGAACTCTAATTTGTGCGTCTTAATCATAAGCCCCGGGCGCGCTGCAGCGCGGTTCGCGGAATCGATGAGCGCAAGAAAAGCCCCGCCCATGAACTGAGCGGGGCATGATTAGCGCAGCAGACTTTGTTAGAAGATTAGCTTTGCCCCTAGTTGGAATACACGCGGATCGAAGGCGCTCGTCACTTGGCCGAAGTTACCTGCGCCAAAGTTGTTGCTGAACCCGCCGTTCTGGCCGGATCCTCCAAACTGCGTATGGTTCCAGGTATTGAAGCTTTCAGCTCGGAACTGAAATGCGGAGCCGCGCTCGTTGATGGCGAAGTTCTTAAACAACGCCAGGTTCCAGTTATCCCGGCCAGGTCCGCGCACCCCGTCGAATCCGAAGTTGCCCCAAGTCCCTGGCGCCGGTGCCGCAAATGCCGCAGGATTGACCCATTGAATTCCGGTCACAGTTCCTGAGCTGCTTACGACTGGCGTTTTCGGGTAGGAGAGGCTTCCGACCAGATCGGGGCGGTTGTTTACATCGCCGCCCGGAAAGACGCTGGAAACGTTCTGGCCATTGATACTCAGATTTTCCGGCGGTCCTGTCTCAACTGTGACGATGCCGGAAAGTTGCCAGCCGCCGACCGCAGTCTTCAAGAAGCGGTTGGGACTGTCCCGGAACGCTGGGATGTTATAGACAAAGTTGAAGAACGCGACGTCTGTGCGGTCAAGCACTGACGGCCCGACGTCGTACCTCCATCCGGCGTAGGGGTTGGTTACCCAGGAGAGATCCCAACCGTTGTTGCCGCTGTTCTGCCCTGTCGAAGGATCGATGGAACGAGACAACGTGTAAGCTGCCTGCAGGGTCAGATCACGAGTGATCCGCCCACGCAATTCCGTTTGCAGCGAGTTGTAGTGTGAGTTAGCGCCGTTAAAGGCTTGCTTAATCGAGCTATACCCTTGGTAGGGTACAAGCCCGTTGAATGCCGGCTGAGCGCCGGTGCAATTAGCCGAAGCCTGCAGACAGGCTAAGTCGCCCGCAGGCGGCAGTTCGATTTCCTGCCAGTAGCTCTCGTGTCTGTCTAAGGCGCCGACGTACGACACGCTAAACACAGCCCTGCTTCCGACCGCTTGTTGCACACCGGCGCTGAAGGTGGAGGTCCGAGGCGTTGGATAGTTCTGGTTAATCCCCACCACACCAGCTGGCACGACTGGAACGGTAATCTGTCCCCCTTTCCAGGTGAAGTGAGGGTTGGAGAACAATACGTTGTTGGTACCGAGCGAGTATCCAAACGGCGGGTTGGTTGCACCGTTATACATATCGTTACCCTGAATACGCTCGTACATCAGGCCATAGCCCCCGCGAATTACAGTCTTGCCATTGCCGAACAGATCGTAGGCAAAACCGAAGCGTGGTCCGAAGTTCCACCACGCGTTATCCACAAGCCCCCTGGGGTTTCCGTTCTTGCCTCCAATACCCATCCCATTCAGATAGAACTGATAGGACGAAAGCAGTGATATGGGGCTCGTACCCAAACCCGGGCTAGGCGCGGCGCAGCCAGCGGGAAGCGGGTTGCCTCCGCAAATCTGGCCATCACTCGTGCCAGGTACCCAGGTCGGAGCATCGGCCGGGTTGTACTGGTTGGGATAGAAATTCGATTGGTTATAGTTGGCTTCGTAGGTGTGAGGAATTCCGTCCCAGCGCAAGCCCAGATTCAGAGTGAGCCGATGAGTGGCGCGCCAGTTGTCCTGGATGTAAGCGTCCGGGGAAATAGCGGTCCAATAGCCCGTACCCTTGTAGGCGTTCTCGTTATAAGCCTGTGCGTCGCCAAGGATAAAGTCGGCATAGTCTAAGCCGCAGGTTACGGTCGACGAGCCCGTACACCCCGCCGGACTGGTAGCTGATCCGTTAAACGTGAACCCACCTTGAGTTTCCGCGAAGTAGTCTTGCGACTTCTTGTAGATCGCCCAGGCGGCTCCAAACTTCAGCTGATGCGCTCCTCTCACCCAGGACAGGTCATCGCGAATCTGGTAATCGTTCGCGGTGTTATTCCAAGGCAGCCAATTGACCGTGTAGTCACTGCCGGTGCTCCCAGCCAAATGAATGTCCGGGATGCGGTTGTCGACATTCGCCCCAGAGAAAATTTTGTTCCCGCCCTCCGTAAAGCCTGTTGGTTGCTTGTAGACGCCTGCGGGCAGGATGTGGATGCGGTTGCCGTCGTAACTGAAGGCAACTTCGTTGAGCAGATTGGCCCGAATCGCATGCGTGGCATGAATTACCGCGCTGTAGGACGGATTTCCGAAGGTATTGTAAACCGTCGGCACATTGTCACCACTCCACTGCGTGGTGCCGTAGGTTTGAATAGCCTGGTCGGAGATCCAGTGACCGAAGATGGAGAACTTATCGTTGAACTGATGGTCGATGCGGGCAAGCTCCTCCTTACCCGTCGTCGGTTGTTTATTCCCTCCGATGAAGGCCCAAGTGGAAGTATTGGTGGGGGTGGGGAAGATTCCAGCTTTTAGAAGAGCGGCGGAATTCGAATTCACTGCGCAAGCTGGAATTGTGTTAGCGGGAAACGGGCCTCCAGGCACAAGAGAAGCCTGCACCGCGCCCGAGCAACCAGTGTCAAGGCTCGCGATGTTGGTCGGGACTACCACGTTCAGCGGGTTGCCGTTCGAGAGCGTACTCGGCAGTACTACGTCACCACTCGCGTCAGGATACATGCTGGCCAAAGGTGCGGTTACGTTGAAGATGCCGCCCTGGATGTAGCGGCGCCACTCCATGTTGTAGAAGAAGAACGTCTTTGGAGTCGATCTCGACGGATGGAAACTCACCGGCCCGCCGACATTGAAACCGAAGTCGTCGAAGCGCAACTCGGCCACCGGTTCGGGCGCCGGGTTGAAATAGTTGCGGGCATCAAGCGCATCGTTGCGGCCAAAATAAAAAGCAGTGGCGTGAAGCTGCTTCGTGCCCGACTTGATCACCATACTGATCGTGCCCGCTGACGACAGGCCGTATTCCGCGCTGTAGTTCGAGGTCAAGGTGCGGAATTCGGCAATCGCGTCTTCCGAGGGCAGAACGTCAGCGCCGCCGCCACCCCCGCGATCCGCCGCCTCGCCCCCATCCACCAGCCACAGATTGTGGCTGACGCGCTGTCCGTTAAAGCTGACGTTGAAATCGCCCCCGGCCGAAGTCGGGACCTGGAAATCGGATTGTATGCTGGAAGCGCCTGGCGTGAGCGCCTCGAGTGCAAATACGTTGCGGCCGTTGGTGGCGAGCTGCGAAATCTGCTGGCCGGTGACGACGGAACTGACCTCTCCGGTATCGGTTTGAACTCTGACCGCATTGGCCTCCACGCTAACCGTCTCACTGGCTGATCCAATTTGCATCTGGAAGTCCACACGGGCACGATCGGCGACGTTCAGCACGACGTTCTTGTGCTCCTCCACTTTGAATCCCGAGGCTTGGGCGCTGACGTTATAGTGACCAACCGGGAGATCAGCGGCGACGTATTGCCCCGTGTCGTTGGTCACAATGTTTCGAACTTCATTCGTTTCCACGTGGGTGATCCGAATCTTCACGTTGGGCACAACGGAACCGGTCGGGTCGGTAACGGTTCCAAGAATGGTCGCCTCCTGGCCGAAGGCGTGGAATGACAAGCCGATGCAGAGCAGGCATAGCACCGCGAGGCTCCGACCGCGGCCTTTCACGGCACGAACTACGCTCCCGGCAAATTGAGACGAGTGAGACTTCATGGTCCACATCCCTCTGGCGTTTGCGCCCCAGCGTTAACGTTAACGATCCGGAGGTGCTTTTACATTCTTTCCCCAGCCTTTGTCAAGAAAAATCTCAAATCCCCGAAATTGAATCCTTGAATCCGCTCAGAATCCCCGACCCCGGCAGCAAAAAAATATTCAGCTTTTCGATGGGCTCTGCAGTTGAAGACCTTAATTTGAAGGGCTTAGCTGACTGCTTCCGTCTTGCTCCGGAGATGAAGCTTGTTCCCGGCCCTGGCGCGATTCGCCGCTCCTAGTGCGGAGTCGTCAAACTTCACCCCCGCCAAACGGATCTCTCGGAAAAGATGTAGGTTCGATGACATCACAACTCCCGGGCTAAGATGGACGGTCGGCGGGAAAGGCACTCTGCCCGTCAGATTATCCGCCATCAGTCGAACCGCCAGCTGGCCCTGACGATGTGGCTGCTGGTAAATGGATGCCGTGATAGTCCCCTTCTCAAAGTAGGGGGACATTTCTGCGAATAGATCCGTCGTAATCAGCTTGGTTCTTCCCGCGAGACCCCTTGCCCCGAGAGCCCGGCACACGGGAAGGCAATTGACCGTATTCACGTATAGTCCAGCAAGCGTCGGAACCTGACCCAAAAGATCAAAGGTCTTCTGAAAACTTTCGTCTTCGTCTTCGTGTCCCTCGATAACGCTAACGATCTCGCCTCGCGGACAGTTGCGCGGAAACGCATCGGAAAAGCCCGCGGTTTTCTGCCGGTGATCTTCAGCGCTCAACATGCCAGCAATCACGGCCACTTTGGAGCCCGGCGGAACAAATTTTCCCATCAGCTCTCCCGCCAGTCGTCCGTTCAATAACGGTTCCACACACACGATGCACGACCGCCGGCTCTCCGGCGCGTCGGTGGACACGCAAACCACTGGTATTCCTTTTTCTTCGGCTTCATCGATCAAGGGCGCGAGCGCTTGCGGATTTCCTGCGGTGAGAACAATTCCGTTCACGCCCTCGTGCATGAGTTCCTTGAACGCTTCGGTGTCTGCCTCTCCTAACGTCTGTACCGGCCGGTATACAAGCTGGATACCATGCTGCGCCACACTGCGCGCCTCATCCAGCACGCCGCCCCACAGTTGATCGTAGAAAAAATGGATTTCCCGCGGGATGCATACTCCGATCCGAGCGCTCGCCTTCGAAACCGACAATGAGCGTGCCGCCAGATTCGGAGTGTAGGCAATCTGCTCGGCGATTTTTAAAATCCGCTGACGCGTGGATTCGTTAATTCCCGGGCGACCATGCAAGGCACGGTCAACCGTCCCGATCGAAACATTAGCCAGTTCCGCAATCAGGTGGATTCCGCGCCTATCTTTCTTGTGTCGGGGCGTGCTCATCCTCTCGTTTCCATTCTAGCTTGCTTCGCAAATCGTCTA
Organism: uncultured Acidobacteriaceae bacterium; assembly: GCA_963724815.1. Classification (GTDB taxonomy): domain Bacteria; phylum Acidobacteriota; class Terriglobia; order Terriglobales; family Acidobacteriaceae; genus Sulfotelmatobacter. The sequence continues at coordinate 40,684 of CAVRWS010000058.1, read as the reverse complement.
GCCTTTGAGTCAGTCTTCCGCGCATCACATGCTTCGCGGCCCTCGCTAATCCAGGATGCGGCTTTCGCCGCACTCCGCGAAATAGCTTCCGTGTACGTTGACGATGCTATACTTCGTCCCGGCTTCGAACCACTCTTTTCGAACCAGTCTCCCGGTTCCGAGAAGAAGATTTCGCAAGGAGACGCTCTTCATGTCGGAAGGTCGCGCTCGCGCATTTACCTTGGCCATCGCTTTGATCTTTGTAGCAGCATTCCGTTCCGTCGCGCAAACCGCGCCGCCTGCCAGCGTCCCGCCGTACCTCAATCCGTTGATGCCGCTGAACGAACGAGTCGACGATCTGGTATCGCGAATGACGCTTGAAGAAAAAGCTTCTCAACTCGTAAACCAGGCACGAGCCATCCCGCGGCTGCAAGTCCCAGGCTACGACTGGTGGAGTGAAGCTCTGCATGGAGTTGCCAATGCAGGAACTGCCACCGTCTTTCCCGAGCCGATTGGACTCGCTGCAACTTTTGATTGTCCTTTGATCCACGATATGGCGATCGTAATCAGTACGGAAGCGCGCGCCAAACATAACCAAGCGGTCCGCGCCGGACGTCGCGACATTATGGAAGGCCTGGATTTCTGGTCGCCGAACATTAATATTTTCCGCGATCCGCGCTGGGGCCGCGGTCAGGAAACCTACGGCGAAGATCCATTTCTCACTGGACGGATGGGAGTCGCCTTCGTTACCGGAATGCAAGGAGACGACCCACAATATTTTCGCGTGATTGCCACGCCGAAACATTATGCCGTACACAGCGGACCGGAACCGTCGCGTCACATGATCGATGTGAAAGTGTCAAAACACGACGAAGAAGATACCTATCTTCCTGCCTTCCGCGCTGCAATTGTCGAGGGCCAAGCCGCCTCGATCATGTGCGCTTACAACCGCGTGAATGGTGAACCCGCCTGCGCCAATAAGTTTTTGCTGGAAGATCAACTGCGCGGCGCCTGGAAGTTCAACGGCTATGTCGTATCCGATTGCGACGCCATCACCGATATTTTCAACGGCCATCACTATACGAAGAGCATGGCTGAAGCCGCAGCAGTGTCGTTGAAGATGGGCATGGACAATGAATGCGCTGATTTCTTTACTCAGGCCAACGACAACTCCGACTACGTAAAATTTCTCGACGCAGTCAAACAGGGCCTGCTCAGGGAAAAAGATATCGACATATCACTCAAACGCCTTTTCACTGCGCGCTTCCGCCTGGGCATGTTCGATCCTCCCGAGATGGTGCCCTACGCAAATATTCCCGAGTCCGAGATCGATAGCGAGCCTCACCGCGCGCTCGCCCTGCGCGCCGCGCAGGAGTCAATTGTCCTTCTGAAAAATGACGGCGTCCTTCCTTTCGGTCCAAATATAAAAAATATTGCCGTCGTCGGCCCGCTCGCTGAATCCACGCGCGTGCTGCACGGGAACTATAGCGGCACAGCGTCCCACGCGACTTCCGCGCTCGATGGCATCCGCCGGCAATTCGCTTCTGCCCAGGTCACCTATACTCCGGGCATGAACTTCCTGCGGCCAGAGGAACTCATTCCATCCACCGCGCTCTCGACCGCAGACGGCCAGCCCGGACTCACTGGAGAATATTTTTCCAATCCTAACTTCGAAGGCACACCGCAAGCTGTGCGAGTCGACAAAGCCATCGACCTGCAGCGCTTTCATCCTGAACGCTCTTCGATTCCTCCTCCTCCGGGAATGAAAGATTTTTCTGTGCGCTGGACCGGATTCCTTACTCCGGACGAATCGGGCGACTATCAAATCGGCGACGTTGGTTCAATGAACCGTCTTTGGCTCGACGGCAAGCTCATCGTCGATGACTTTTTATTGCACGATCCCAAGCCGACCAACGCGACTCTTCACCTTGAAAAAGGACATCGCTACGCTATCAAGTTGGAATACGGACAAGGCGGCACCGGCCTCAGGCTGGTATGGCTTCGCCTCTTGGCTGATCCCATTCCAACTGCGATCGCTCTGGCGAAGAATGCCGACGTGGTTGTAGCCGTTGTCGGCATCACTTCTCAACTCGAAGGTGAGGAAATGAAAGTCGACGTTCCCGGCTTCAAGGGCGGCGACCGCACCAGCCTCGATCTGCCCAAAGAAGAAGAGGATCTTCTCGAAGCAATGAAAGCCACCGGCAAGCCGCTCGTCGTTGTGCTCATGAACGGCAGCGCGCTCTCTGTAAATTGGGCGAACGAACATGCGGACGCCATGCTCGACGCGTGGTATTCCGGCGAAGAGGGCGGCACCGCGATCGCCCAAACTTTGGCAGGCTTGAATAATCCTGCTGGCCGCTTGCCCGTGACGTTTTACAAGAGCGTCGACCAGTTACCTGCCTTTGAGGACTATTCCATGAAGAACCGCACGTACCGCTATTTTCAGGGACAACCGCTCTATCCTTTCGGTTATGGACTTAGTTACTCCAAATTCGAGTACAGCAATCTGAAGCTTTCCAGCGACACACTGAATGCCGGCGATTTTCTCACCGTGGATGCGGATGTGCACAACACCAGCCAGAGAGATGGTGATGAAGTCGTCGAACTATATCTGAGTTTTCCTCACTCTTCGGTTGCTCCGCTTCGCGCTCTCCGCGGCTTCACGCGAATTCACGTAGGTGCCGGCGATACGCAGCACGTACACTTTATTCTGGACGAACGCGATTTGAGCGAAGTAAATGAAAGCGGAGATCGAATCGTCGCCGCAGGCGCGTACCGCGTCACCGTTGGCGGAGGACAGCCGGGAACGGCTGCTCCGCAAGCAGAAGCGGAATTTAAGATCAAAGGTCAACGAATATTATCGGACTAGGAGCCGTGCGTGCTCGCGACACCTGAATTGAAAATATGCGGTTGAAACAGTTGGGCATAGCGAGCGCAGTTTTCGTGGCATTGTTATCGACGGTCTTGTCTGCGCAGAATCCCAATCTCTCAGATACGCCGAACACTGCAAAAAAGATCGGATCAAAAACAAAGCTGGATGCGCCTCATGCAACCAGCGTCAGTCCCATCCATTTCGCGTACCAGCCGATTCCTTTCGAACTCGACAGCGACGAAACCCCGGAGCGCCACGCACCTGAAACCATGGCCGGAGGCGTAGCTGTCTTCGATTACAACAACGATGGCAAGCTCGACATATTTTTTACCAATGGAGCCAACATCACCACCCTGCACAAGTCGTCTGCAAAATATTCCAATCACCTCTTCGAGAATGACGGCCACGGGCACTTCACCGACGTCACTGCCAAAGCCGGCCTCGCTGGCAGCGGCTACGATATTGGCGTCGCCGTGGCCGACTATGACAACGATGGCTACGAAGATATTTTCGTCGCCGGTGTGTACAAGAACACTCTCTATCACAACAACCGAGACGGCACCTTCACCGACGTCACCGCCAAAACCGGCCTGAATAAGCCTGATCCTGAATACGGGCCGCTGTGGTCAGTCGGAGCGGTTTGGGTCGACGTGAACAACGATGGTCTGCTCGACCTCTTCGTCATCAACTACATGAAGTGGGACATTAAGCACGAGCCCTCGTGCCCCATCGACGGCCATCCCGACTACTGCAATCCAAAGATGTACAAGCCAACTCCCAACCAGCTTTTTATCAACAATGGAGACGGTACTTTCACGGATGCGTCCGTGACATGGGGCTTGCGCTCTCATCCCGGGAAAGGCATGGCAGGCGCAACCGCCGATTTTGATCTCGACGGCAAAATGGACGTCTTCGTCGCCAACGATAAAGAATTCAATTATTTCTTTCGCAACAAAGGAACTTCGTTCGATGAAATCGGATTCGACGCGAATGTCGCTTTGCGCGAAGACGGAGTATTCATCTCCGGCATGGGCGCCGATTTCCGCGACCTCGATAATGACGGATATCCCGACATCGTCATCGTTGCTCTCGACAACGAAACCTTCCCTGTCTATCGCAACACCGGCAAAGGAACCTTTGCCGAAGTCACCGAAGAAAGCGGCATGACCATGCTAAGCCTGCCCATGGGTGGCTATTCGCCAACCATTGCCGACTTTGATAACGACGGATGGAAAGACATCTTCGTTTCCCGCGGCCATGTTCAATCCCTTCTGTCGGAGCCTCGCATCGCCGTTGAACAGCCGAACACAGTCTTCCGCAATTTAGGTGGCATGAAATTCGCCGCCCTCACGGCTGAAGCTGGACTCACCTCACGTCCTCCCGCGCGACATCGCGGATCCGCTATCGGCGATCTGAACGGAGACGGCCGCATCGATGTGGTTGTAACCGCGCTCAAAGCTCCAGCAGAAATCTGGATGAATGACAGCCCGAATAGCAATCACTGGCTGGAGATCACACTGCAAGGGACGAAGAGCAACCGCGATGGAATCGGAGCGCGCATCAAAGTGGTGATCAAAAGCGGCACGCAGTACGATCACAAATCTACGGCTGCCGGCTACGCGTCGGCGAGCGCGGGCCCGGTTCATTTTGGATTGGGGCCGAACACTTCCGCCGATCTCGTCGAAATCCGATGGCCGTCAGGTGTGGTCCAGCAGTTGCGGGACGTCGCGTCCGATCAGATCCTGAAGGTTATGGAAGCAGCGCCAGCCGGCAAGTTCTAACACTCGAAGGTGACGCACCATGGAGCAAAACTCTTGAGCCGAAAATCTGCACTAGAGAGCTATCGCTGCTGCACCCGTCCGGTTCTCGCAGCCGTCGGAGTTGCATATTCACGCAGCCCACTTCCGCTCATCTCCTCCTGCACGTGGCGGCGGCGAACGTGGAGGGCAAAGGCCTCGATCAGGTTCGTCGCAAATCCCTCGCTTCCGAACTCCTGTCCACACACCGAGCAGCGCGGATTTCGTCGCTCGAAAATATTGATTCGCAGCGTTGCCTCGCTTTTCAGCATGCCCCCATTGTGTCACAATATTCGCAATACGTGTACGTTAACGTTTGATCATCACTCTGGTTCTGCCCTGAGAATGCGCCGGCTCTATTCGAAGAGATGTCAGAAAAGAACTTTAAACCCATAATTCATTTTGTATTTGTATTGGCATGTGTCATGTGCACCGCTGCAATCGCTCACGCGGAAACCGGCCAGGATGGGTGGCTTCGCTATGCCCGTCTCGAGCCTGCCGCTGCCGAACGCTACCGCGCACTCCCTGCGACTGTTCTTTCGCTCGACCACACAATCGTATTAAAAAGTGCTCAAGCCGAGCTCGTCCGCGGTGTGAAGGGCATGTTAGGCAAGACTCTTCGAATTGCCTCGGGTGCCCCAACCGAGAGTGCCATCGTGATCGGCACCACCCAGCAACTTCGAAGTATCGCCCCGGCTCTACGAATAATCGAAGGCTTGCATGGAGATGCATTTTGGTTGACAGCCGGAGAAGTCCGCGGCTTTCATTGCATTATCATCACCGCGGCCACTGAGCGGGGCGTCCTCTACGGCGTCTTCACTTTTCTCAACCGGATCGCACTGCAGGAAGATCTTTTCCGGCTGAACGAACTGCAAGCACCCTCAGCTCCCATCCGCTGGGCCAATCAGTGGGACAACCTCGATGGCACCATCGAACGCGGCTATGGTGGACGTTCCATCTTTTTCGAAAACGGCAGCGTTCGGCCCGATCTCACGCGGGTTTCTGAATACGCGCGCCTGCTCGCTTCGGTCGGCATCAACGGCTGCACTGTGAACAACGTCAATGCCGATCCGCACATCCTCGATCCGGCGTTCATTCCGCAGCTTGCCCGAATCGCCAAGGCATTCCGCCGCTGGGGAGTTCAACTCGGAATCGCCGTCGACCTCAGCTTGCCCAAAACTTCCGGTGCTCTCGACACTTTCGATCCCCTGGATCCTCGCGTCGCAATCTGGTGGCAGAAGAAGTTCGACGAAATGTATCGCGCCATCCCAGATTTCGGCGGCGTTGTCGTCAAAGCAGATTCCGAAGGACGCTCGGGTCCTTCGCTCTACCAGCGCACTCCCGCGGATGCGGCCAATGTGATCGCTCGCGCTCTCAAGCCGCACGGCGGAATCGTTTTCTACCGCGCCTTTGTTTATAGCCACCATCTCGACTGGAACAATCTTAAAAATGACCGGGCGAAGGCCGCATACGACATCTTTCACCCGCTAGACGGCAAATTCGATGACAACGTGATCATCCAGATTAAATATGGTCCCATCGACTTTCAGGTGCGCGAGCCTATTTCTCCCTTGTTTGGCGGCCTTCCGCACACGAATACCGGAATCGAGTTGCAGATCACTCAGGAATACACCGGCCAACAGCGGCATACTTGTTTTCTCGTTCCCATGTGGAAGGAGATTCTCGATTTCGACTTGCGTGTCAACGGCCACTCGACCGCTGTAAAGCAAATTGTTGCCGGCGAAAGTTTCCACCGTCGCCTTGGCGGATACATCGGCGTCATCAACGTCGGTCTCGATCAAGATTGGCTGGGAAATCACTTGGCGATGGCCAACCTGTATGGATTCGGAAGGCTCGCGTGGAATCCGAATCTCACAGCAAAAGCCATTATCGACGAATGGACCGCTCTAAGTTTCGGCAATGACCCCGTCGTGGTCCAAACAATTTCGCGCATCCAACTGGCTTCGTGGAGGGCCTATGAAAACTACACTGGCGTACTCGGCTTGCAAACGCTCACCAACATCCTGGGCAGTCACTACGGGCCTGCTCCCGAATCACAGGAGCGCAACGGCTGGGGCCAATGGATTCGCGCCGACGCCCGCGGCGTCGGCATAGACCGGACCGTCGCCACTGGCACCGGCTTCGTCGGGCAATATTCCCCCGACGTGCAGAAAATTTATGAATCGCTCGCGAACACGCCCGACGACTTAGTTCTGTTCTTTCATCACGTCCCCTACACCTACAAACTGCACTCGGGAACAACAGTAATCCAAACCATTTACGATTCGCATTACGCCGGCGCCGAGAAAACGAAACGGTTCGTCTCGCAATGGCAATCCCTCCGCCGCCGTATCGATGACGATCGCTTCGACGCCGTGCTCGCTCAGCTCAACTATCAATCCGGGCACGCCATCGTTTGGCGGGACGCGATCAACGATTGGTTTCACCAGATCTCCGGCATCCCCGATGCGAACGGCCGGGTTGGAAATCATCCCGACCGGATCGAAGCCGAGTCCATGGAACTCCAGGGCTACTCTCCGTTCGACGTGACTCCGTGGGAAGACGCCTCCGGTGGAAAAGCCGTGGTCTGCCTTCCGATCTCACAACCGTGCTCCGCAAAGTATCGCTTTACGGGCGCAAAAGGCTGGTACGACATTGACGTTGAATACTTCGACCAGAACAACGGTGTGTCGAAATACCAGATCTTTGTAGGAGATCAACTAGTCGACGAGTGGCTTGCCGACTCCTCGCTACCCGCAGCCGCACCCAATGGCGACTCATCCACTCGGCGTCACATCACCGGCCTGGCATTGCGTCCGGGCGACGTAATACGGATCGAGGGCTTTCCCGACGGCGCCGAAGCAGCCCCGCTCGATTACGTGGAAATCTATCCGCAAGGCACGCCTCCCTAGAAACAGGAGTGGCACCAAAGTCCGAAAGTACTTTAGAATCAGGTTTGCTAGTCATGTCGGGGCGTAGCGCAGCCTGGTAGCGCACCTGCCTTGGGCGCAGAATGATTTACTCCAACCGTTCCATTCTTTTTTCTGATTTCTATTGTTTCCAACAATTTGGGGAATCTGCTTTTCGTTCAAAGTTAACCCAAATGGTTTGAATCCCGCTCATATTGGCACGGTTTGTGCACGGTCGCTTTTTTCCAGTCGAGGGGCACATGCAACAGGGAGACGAAAACCGTCCGGATTGATACGAATCGCTATTCCCGTGCGTACTAGAGTTAGTGGTATTCGATCGTTCGTGGGCCACTCGCGTCGCACGCAAGGAGGCGGCGGCCCCGGCGTGAAAGATCCATGCGCCTGGATCTGGAGCTTCGTCATTTGTATTCCGTGGTTGTTCTGGCTGAGGAGATGCACTTTACTCGGGCATCTCATCGGCTACGCATCGCCCAGCCGAGCCTCAGCAAGCAACTCCAGCAGATTGAGCGCTTGCATGGAGTGCGTCTGTTCGCGCGCGATAAGGGCCGCATCGTTGAGCTTACGGATGCAGGTCGCACTTTCGTCGACGAAGCGCGGCTCGCCATTTTCCACGCTGAACGTGCTCTTAATCTCGCTCGCGCCGATTGTCGGGCCGACGACTCGCTTGTAATCGGCTACTCGCCAGATGCCGATCACGCTTGGGTTTCGGGCATCCTGGCTACGCGGCGTCCCTCATACACAAATGTCAGAATTCGCCTATGCTCCCGCTTTGCGATGGACTCGGTGCGCGGTGTTTTGGTGGGAGAGTTGAATCTGGCGCTGGTGACGGCACCCCCTGAGGAAATCCGCATTACCGCGGTACCATTTGCGCGAAGACCGCTATACGCTGTTTTGCCCGATTCTCACCGATACGCTTGCCGCAAAGGGTTGGTCCTTGGAGATCTGGCAGACGATGACTGGATTTTCAATGCCAGGCAAGTTCACCCAACGATTCACGATGCGATTCTCGAAACGGCTAAACGAGAAAAGATCTTATCGAAGAATCTGCATGAGACCTTCACTTACGAACAGGCTGCTCAGTTAGTGCTCGAGCGTGCCGGCGTAGGGATTCTCACGCAGGCGTGTGCCCCAGATTTTCGCGTAGATCATCTTGTTGTCATGCCGCTGTCGGATGCGTCCCTGCGTTTCGATACTTGTCTGGTGATGAGAGCAGTTGACGATGCAAAACTTTCGAATGGATTCGGTCGCTCCTTTCTTCGCAGATTCTCGCGTTCCGGATTGGCGCCGCAACCGTGACGTCCTCGAAAGTGCTCCATAGCAAATCCGGAATAGGCCACCTGGCCGGGTTACGCGGGACTCACCTCCCAAAAACCCTGTGCACTCGAGAAATGCTCTGATGGGGGCGAACCTGGTTACGAGACAAGAGCTTTACGAGATGGTCTGGTCGATGCCAATGATCAAGGTTGCCCAGCAGTTCAAGGTCTCAGGAAGCTACATGGCGCGGGTGTGTTCCGCACTGCGCGTCCCACGCCCGGAGCGAGGCCACTGGGCTAAACTCGCTGTCGGAAAAGCGCCCGAGAGGCCTCCGTTGCCGGAGGCACAACCGGGTGACCAACTCAATTGGTCTCGCGACGGAGGATTGCAGTCGCCGCCTCGGCCGCGACTTGTCGCGCGCCCACCTGGCCCGCGATGCAGCAGACTAGCTCACCCCATTACCGGCGTTCACGGGCTGATTCGTGATGCGAAGGGATACTATGGCACGGGTTACAAGGTGGATGAAGGCCAGCATCTCAGGCCTCACAAGAGGCTGATGGTCGACGTTACTGCATCAAAGGCTGGACTCGATAAGGCGCTGGCCTTTGCAAATGATCTGTTCAACGCATTGGAATCCGCTGGACATCGAGTCGGCATCTCGAGGCTGGGCGATTACTTCAGGCGTAGCCGCATCGAGGAACATGAGAAAATCTCCGGAGCGCAACGCGGGAATCCCTCGTATGAATACGAGCGTCTGTGGTGTCCAGAACGTCCCACCGTGGTTTATGCCGGCTCGGTCGCGTTTGGCCTTGCCATCATCGAAATGTCAGAGTCGATTGTCCTTCGCTATGTAAATGGAAAGTACATCCGCGAGTCCGATTACAAGCCTGCCAAAACAGCATCCCGGCACGGCGATTACAGTTGGACGTCGACGAAGGGTATTCCCTGCGGCCGTCTCCGGTGCGTAGTCTACGCGCCGTACGGTGGTGTCGATTGGTCGCTGTCGTTTCAGGAAACCGAGGCTAGAACGCTCACGAAGGACATCCCGGAAATTGTGAAGTCAATCGAGAGCTCTATTGAAGTTGTGGTAGAGAAAGTGAAAGAGGCACAGCGGAAGGCCGAGACCCGGCGTCGAGAGTGGGAGGCAGAAAAGGAGAAGCGTCGACAAGAGGAGGACCGCCGCCGCATCGCTCAGTCCATCGAAGAAAGCCGTGACGAACTTGATGAGGTGATCCAGGAATCGGCGAGAGTCACGAGTGTGGAACAGTTTTTCAAACTAGTTGAGAATCATGCCCGAGATTTGCCCGAAGATCACCGGCAGGAGGTGCTGGAGCGCCTTGCGCTGGCCCGCGAGTTTGTGGGCACCCAAGATCCGATGGATTTCTTCTGCTCGTGGAAAACACCGGTCGAAAGATACGTCCCGTTAGCCATGCGGACGCCAGGATCGGAGGGAGAACGAGAAGGAAAGGAAGAAGAGGAAGAGTAAGAGGAAGAGGAAGAGGAAGGCTGAGTCGACGGGGAAGCATCTGAGGCGAGGTTGTAAATCAGACGCACAATCCAGCGCCGTCGATCGCCAGTTCAGCATCCGAATCAGGTTTGCTCCGGGATTCCTTCCCGCAGGTCGTAGGTGACGAGATTCGGGCTGCCGTCATGCTGACTTTTCCGGGGACATTGGCTGGAATGGCATTGCGATGGAGCGGCCCGCTGCGAGCCCAGCAAGAGTCGGGCCGGTTAGTCTTTGGACGAAAGATACCCGAAATGCCTTAGGCGGAAAACCGCCTATCTTGCAAATAGGCGGGAAACCGCCTAAAATGCTTTCAGGCGAAAAAGCGCCTAAGACCTCTTTAGGCGGAAAAGCGCTTAAGAAGCCAATTGACGCAACAGAAAAGAGAACAACATGCAGGCCATTGCACGAACTCCTCTGCAGCTCGGGAATTCCATCCGAGAGCGGCGACGCGAGCTCGGCCTAACCCAGGAGCAATTAGCCGCAAAAGCCGGCGTGCGGCAGCGCACGATTTCGGACATTGAGAGGTCAGCGGCAGCCCGCTTCGACACAGTGCTGCGTGCGCTTGCTGCACTTGACCTGGAATTGGTGGTTCGGCCGCGCACCAAGGGCTCATCCCAAGACATTGAGAAACTCTTCTAATGCCCCGCCGAACCTCGCGCGACCGTCTAAGAGTCTTTCTCAACAGTCGTCTTGTCGGGCTACTTCGACGCGAGACTTCGGGGGCAATCTCTTTTCAATACGACCGGTCATGGCTGGAATGGGACTCGGCCCTGCCCGCATCACTCTCCTTGCCTCTCCGCGAACAGGCATACCTGGGCGCTCCCGTGCTGGCCGTTTTCGAGAATTTATTGCCGGACAAAGATACTCTGCGGCGTCAGATCGCGGCGCGCGCGCACGCCGAAGGAACCGACGCTTATAGCCTGTTGAGGGCGATTGGTCATGACTGTGTGGGTGCGCTACAGTTCCTTCCTGAGGATTCCGAACCCACTCCGGCAGGCGTGATCGATGCCGTACCTGTCAGTGAACGCGAAATCGCTGTCATTCTTCACAATCTAGCAACCGCGCCCCTCGGAATTACGGAAGATGAGAGCTTCCGAATATCTATCGCCGGCGCTCAAGAGAAGACCGCTCTTCTGCGTTGGAACGGCAGATGGTGCAAACCCCGCGGCACAACTGCGACGACGCACATCTTCAAGCCTACGATCGGAAAGCTCCCCAAGCACAATTGGTTGGCCATTGATCGAAGCTTCCGCCAGATTGTCGAGCCAGGACAATTCCTGTTTCAGCTTGCGAGCCTGTTTGTCATGATTTCCAGGCACGGAGAAGATCTTCTTACATCGAATCCGGCGACGGTATTCGAGAATCCGGGCTTGGTTCCCGATGCAGAAGTCCCCCAGAAAATAAAGAATGTCATTCGCCTTCACCGAGGCATTCAGGCGTTCAAGAATTGCCTGATCCATTTCTCCGACGGTCGGAAAAGGCCGGCCGCAATAGCGGATGATGTTGGCATGTCCCAGATGGAAATCAGCAGTGAACCATGTATTTGGCATAGGTTGCGATCAAAGAGACGTTTAGCCGTTGCAGCGTTGTCCATTAGTAATGGACACGTGGAAAACTTGGACACGCGTGATTCCGAACCGACACGCTACGCGAGCGAACGGGCACTAAACCACCTTCACTTCAGCCACCCGTACGTGCTTTCGGGCCGAACGAATTCATCGATCGCCTCAGGAAGATCAGAAAGCGGATCCAAAGAATCGGCGTATTCCCTAGTCCAGTCCGCCACCTGCTGAATATCACCCTTTTCGTCATCGGAGAAATCCGACTGCGAGGTTCGTTCCTCGATGGCTTTAATGAATTGTCGAAGGCGAGCCGCTTCTTCCCAGTCGCCGATGAGTTCTGTGACAAACTCAGCCTTCCGTTTGTGCTCTTCTGCCTTACGCCTCTCGTCTTCTTCCTGCTTTCGCTCCTCCGCCCAGCGTTGCTCCCGTTCTTCCATCTCTTGCTTGTGTTTCTTGATGGCCCCCGCCGCGACGCTGAGCCCAATGATGAAATCCCCGATGCAGTCTTCTATTCGTTGCTGTTTTCCATCAGCCCAAGTTCGTCGGATCGGTCCCATGAAGGCCGGGAGATTGCTGATCTGTAACTGCAACCTGCCGGTCAGTTTGTAATCGTGCTTGGGCGCCGACCATGGATGCTTCGCTTCCGCAGGAGTCAGAACATGCGCCAGGTTATCGGTGACTTCCGATAGTGAGAACCTGACGGCCTCACCATCGATGCTCACCGCCAATGCGCCTTCCTCTTTTGGCCAGGAGGCCGACCGTCCCCGTTCTTCAAGGGCCAGAAGCAGTGCGTTGAGGATTTTGAGCCCGCGCGGCACTTGCTCTCCGGACACAAAGATGGGTAGTGGTTCAGTTTGAATTTCCACAGGCTAGTATTCGGCTCCGCCCTGTGGGAAACTGTCGGCATGGCAAATCAAACAATGCGGACTCCCAAGGTAGGCGACATCGTCGGAATCGCGGAGCAACCCGGAACGTTCGTAGTCGCTGGCATTAACCACAATCACAAGTTCGTTAACCTTGATAAGATCGGCAGCCAAGGAAAAGGCGTTCCCAGCGTTCCGTGGAGCCGACTGACCTACCGCGATGAAGAGGACGAAAGCCAGAATGCCGTGCGAGTGGTCAGGGAGGCGACAGAGGATTAGTGCCAGACTTGATTGGGAGTTTGCAATCCTTTGCGGACACCTAAACTGGCAAAGACTTCATCGAATCGCCCCTGCAGCACCAAGCGCGCGAACACGGAATATGGATCGTGTGCGTCCCCAGCTTTGCGAAGAGACTCCGATATATACAAAATAACAATCCGGTGCTCTTTCGAAGAGGCCGCGTAGTAGACCCGCATCCTCCCCTTTTTTACACGAAAAATGTTCGACAACGAACCCGAGAGTGCGTTGCCCACACTGAGAGGATCGTGTGGAATGACGTTGTCGATGGCGTCATCCACAGCGCGCAGCAACTTAACCTTGGCGTTTGACGTGTCGCCAGAGTCTATACACGCTTCGGCGTCAGCGTGTATTTTTCTGTATATCCTCTCAGCAGTGGGTGTTAGTACAACGCTGTAGTCGGGCATTAGGGGGAAGTGCCAAGAATCACACTTTCTCCTTTTTCTTTTTTAGCGAGGCACGAATTTCCGCGATGCTTTTCGTGTTCCCCGCCTCCATTTCGCCGACGCCGGACATGATACCTTCGACCTCGGTTTGATCAGTCAAAATCGCAATCGTGTCTAACACAGAAATCAATTGCTTCTGCATGGTTAAAAATTCTTCATATTTTAGTAAGACGGCAAGAGGATGGTCGTTGTCCTGAATGACCAGCGTCTTGTTGATCTCCCTTAACTGGGTTGCATTCAGCGTCCTTAATCGACTGACGCCGACGTATTGCACGTTGGGGTCAATGTACGGAATGCTGGTTGTGCTCATGGCTCCTTCTTCTCCTCCGGGGAAGCACTCTTCATCGACGGAAACCTCACTAGAGAGGGACGTTAGATGTAAAGAGCGCGGGGGGAAGTGGTTATGTAGTCTCCCGGTCTGTTTTCATTACTGGCGTCCCCGCCAGTAATGAACCCTGACAAGATATTAGCATCAGGATTTTGATTGTCAAGCATAAAATAAACCATACACGGACATTTTATTGTTGACTTACTGCACATATAATGCTAATATAATGTCAGTTAATAGGCAAGACATATATGAATCAACTGGCCCTTTCGAGACGAGCCGCAATAGTGTCAGCCCTCATCGAAGGTACTTCGATTAACGCCACCTGCCGGATGACAGGCACCGCTAAGAACACTCTCCTAAAGCTCCTCAAAGAAATAGGCTGCGCGTGCGCTGCATATCATAATGCCCACGTTCGCAATCTCCGGGTGCGCCGAGTTCAGGCTGATGAGATTTGGAGCTTCGTTTACGGCAAGGATAAGAACCTCACGCTAGAGCAAGTCCAGGGCGGCTTGGGAAGCGTTTGGACATGGAAAGCGATTGATGCCGATACAAAGCTCGTCATCTCGTACACCATCGGGGACCGTGGCGCGGCCACAGCGCAAGCCTTTATGCAAGACGTTGCTTCGCGCATCAGCAACCGCATTCAGCTAACGACTGACGGGCACCGCGTGTATGCCGAAGCTGTGGAGAATGCCTTTGGGTCTGAGATTGATTATGCGATGCTGGTTAAAATCTACGGCGCATCGAACGACAATCCCGAGTCCCGCTATAGCCCCGCTACTTGCATCGGTTGTCGCACTGGCGTTCTTGCTGGCAACCCCGATCCGGCGCACATTAGCACGTCGTATGTGGAACGCAGCAACCTTTCGATGAGGATGGGGATGCGCCGATTCACCCGATTAACAAATGGTTTTAGCAAGAAAGTGGAGAACCACGGCCACATGGTTGCGCTGTATTTTATGCACTTCAACTTTTGCAGAGTGCACAAAACCCTGCGCGTTACGCCTGCGATGGAAGCAGGTTTAACAGACCATGTGTGGTCGGTTGAAGAACTCATTTCACTGCTGGAGTAGAGAATATGCCCAAGACCGTGAAAGCCAAGTTGCTACTCGGTAACATGCCCAGAGCTGAGGCGTTGAAGACACTGAGCTTTTGCGAGTTCAGCCAACCCCTCAGCGAGAACGATGCTACCGCGTTGTGGGAAGGCTACCGAGCCAAGACGAACAATCTCCCGCCACGCGAAGCGGCAAGCCCGTTGCCTCAACAGTTAACTGCAAAGGAGCAGAAAATTGTCGGCAATTTTATGAAAGACATGAAGCAGAGACCAACAGGTCGTTATTTGTCGAAAGTGATCAAAGTCGATCCGCGAGACCTGGCAATCCATCAATTCATGGTCATCACAGAAAGATCGCAAGAATACGCAAAGAAAATGAGCACCGAAGAAACTCGCGCACTACAATGCCTCGGAGTCGGCACGGAATTTCGTGGCCAGTTTCCAGTAAGAAAAGTAGGAGCAACAACAATAGTGGAGTTACCCCATGCAGAATACATCGTGCAGGGGATGCCAAACGGATTCAACTTCGTGGAACGCGACCGCTACATTTCCGCCGTCGAAGCAGGCAAACGCCTGCTTCTGTGGGGAGGTTATCACCGCACCTATGCGGTCTTGAGCCAGATGTCACCGGACGGTGCGGGGGGAGCGCCCCTGCTCACTTTGATGACGGGAGTTGTCGAAGTTGCTGCGTTCTTTTCGGATCGTTGCACACGTCCAGCAGTGCGCGATACGGTGGTCGGTACTCGTCCGGCTTTATTTCGTGACTTTTTCAATCCTGACCTCTTCATGGAGGTAAACCTCCGTAAACAACGTTATGAGATGCACATTCGGCCAGTCGCGCCCATCGTTGCACCGGGCATGTTCCGTTGCGATCCCGTTTGGGCCAACGACGAATCTTAGATGCTGAACGTACTGTCTGCAACCTAATAATTCTATCGGCTGAATTTTGCACTTCAACTACACAAAAGTCTAGTAACTATATCGACAATGGTAACAGCTTCTCGAAGGCGTGGCAATTTTGCAGCCAACCCTAATGCAAACGAACAGTCACCGAATTGTCCTACATTTTAGGTGCGCCCGTCAGTGACCAACGAACTAACCCTGCCTGTGCAACGAGGCAATTCGCTTGCCATCCTAAATTACAATCCATTCAAACTGAACCAGTACCCAAAGATGTGGGCCAACGCGCCGTTCTTCGATGTGAGCAACCCTCGCTGGTTGGTCTTCCCGCGTTCGAGAACGCTGCTGCCGTTTGTTGCCCTCTCGGTCCCGCATAAGGCCACGGTCCAAAAGCCGCGCGGAACAGTTGCGGGCCAACAGGATCCAACTCAGCCAAGTGAGTCTTCTTCCGTTGAACCAAGTCTCTTGCCGATCACTGATTCTGGCAGACCCCCAACAAAAGCAACCCACGAAGGCTTTGTTGATGAGCAGGATCTGCAGCGAACGGCAACCAGGCAGTTGGCGCCGACATCACGCAGCACCCAGAGCGGAACGCTAGCTTCGGTACCACCTTTTCCTGAGCAATGGCAGGCGCCTCCGTATCAACCCGGGGCCGATGGCAGCACGCAACCAGGGGATCTGAGCAAAGCCGAAAGGGAGGCACTGGAGAAATCTTCCGTCGCTTACGTGCGCAACGTTTCGGCCTCACAAGGCGGTTCTCACAAATTGGCTAACAGTGAACCGGTGATCGACCTCGGGCTGCCCACAGGCTCACGCCTGCGAGCGCGTCTGGAATCGGCAGCAAGCACAGCGGTAAGGACCCCGGTGTTAGCCGTGATTGAGTACAACTACGAACGTGAGGGGGAGATCATCGTTCCAGCCGGAGCAAAAGCCGTAGGGCACATTCAGCAGGCGGACCGTTCCGGGTACATGACGATCGAATTCGATTCGTTGATGATGCCAGACGGGGCAGCCATCCCGATCGAAGGAGTTGCGACAAACTTGAGCCTCGGCCCGCCCAAGGGCAAGGTGGAAGGAAAGAACACTGGAAAAAATGTGCTCGTTCGGTCTTTATCCGGGATCGGTGAGGTCGGGGCGATGCTGGTGGGCCGGGGGAACCTGGATCAGCCTTTAAGCGAAGAGGACATGCTGCGGGAGCGCGTCAGCAATAATGTCGGCGAAGCTTCGGACGAGCAGGTATCGCGACTCGCTTTGTCGGAACATGTCGTGGTCACGATCCCTGCGAACACTGCCATCTATGTGGTGCTCGAAAAGACCGCAACTTCCAGGACAGCTTCGGGAAGAGCCACATTAGGTAGTTCACAGTCCACGGCTTCGGCGAGCACGGATCAACTTCGCCAATTACTGCAACTGCAGCGGGAACTACAGCAAACGGCAGCGGTCAACGAGGAGAAATAACTCCTGTTGCTCGAGTCCGTTGCTTCCCAACTTTCCCATAAGCGATTGCGCTCATACTTCTTCCTCCTCCAACCAATCCTTTTTCGAGCGGACGACATTGATGGTGGCGGCTGTACGACGTACGCGGTCGGCCTTCGCGGTCGGAGCGTAGATTTTCCTCCTCAGGTTCATCTTGAAAAGTAGCTATATGCTGTTATGCATGAAATATTATTAAAATCATTGATAATTCTGAGGACGTACAAAGTAACTCTAGGATCGGGGCATAATGCGAACTAGCACTCTAGAACAATTCAGGCGACATCTCCGTCTTGGACGTGTGTACCGCAGAGAAGACCTTCTGCCCTGGTCCCGAAGTGTTGATCGACATCTCAAAGAACTCACTGACGACGGGACCCTACAGAAGCTCCGTACCGGCTTGTATTACAGCCCTCGCAAATGTGAATTTGGAGAGGCTCCCGCGGACGAGCACGAACTGGTGAAAGCGTTCTTGAAGACCGACCGTTTTGTCGTGACCTCCCCGAATGCCTACAACCAGTTGGGGCTTGGGACAACGCAGCTCTACAACAAACGGGTTGTCTACAACCAGAAACGGCATGGGACCTTTCCGCTCGGCAATCGGATGGTCACCTTCGAGCGTCGCATGAATATTCCAAAGCAACTCTCTCCCGAATTTCTGCTGGTTGATCTTGTTAACGAATTGGACGACCTCCCGGAGGATCGCGACGCTGTCCTTTCTCGCGTTCGCGAAAAAGCCAAAGAGATGGATCAGAGAAAGCTGTCACGGGCAGTCTCTCTCTACGGCAAGTATTCCACGCAGAAAACATTTCGGAAGATGTTGCAACCTGTTACCTGACTCTATGGTTAATGAATGGGTGGAAGCAGGTCTAAATGGATATTTGATTGCCCTCTTCCTACAGAGCGGTTAAGGACCGTCTATGGAGCCAAACGATCTGCTGGAGAAACTTCGAACCACGGCTAGTGAGTTCCTCAATTCCGACGGAATTTATCCGGTGTTGGATTATGCATGGGAGGGCGAGGACACACCCTCGTCCGAATATACCGGGCTGGCGATGTGGACAACCGACGCGCCATTTGAACTGGACCACAACTTCTGGCATCGAACGGTGCCACCTCCCGAACCAACGGAACAAGATGAAATATTTCATAAAGCGGCGGAGGATTTCATCGGAACTATGGAACTCGCCAGGAACTCCATTGGCCTAACCCGTTACAGTTGGGAACATCGAAAGCCAGACGAAGCGCTAGACGATGAAGAGACGTTCTGGGAGTATCGCGCCACGGCGGTACTCTGGTTGAACATCGCTTCCGACCGCATCCGAGATTATTTTGTTATGGCGCGCTTTGGAATAACCGCGAAGGAGTACAAAAAGCTGCACGAGAAGAATGGTATTTATGCTCGTCCGTTCCGAATGCATCAAGCAGGCGAAGGAAAGCTCGCAAGAGGGATTGCGCTCGAACTTATGCCGTTCGCGGAACGCGGGCGGTATCCCTAAGAGACACCTTAGGTGTCACGGCAAGCTTGCGTCTGCACTGGCCCGAGTACCTGATGGAAGCCGGCGAAATGAGTCTCTTCGTGTTTTGCATTTGCTCGTTTGCCACACTACTGCAACACCCCGCTTCTCCGGTCAGGCATTTTTTCATCAGCGGCATCGTCCGCCGTGCGCTGATGGGATTGGCCATCGGCACTACAGTCATGGCGCTCATCATGAGTCCATGGGGCAAGCAATCCGGAGGGCATATCAATCCCGCCATGACGTTCGCGTTCTACCGGCTAGGAAAACTCCGCCCTTGGGATGCGCTGTTTTACGGGATCGCGCAGTTCTCCCGGCGCAACGATCGGCGTTGCGATCGCAACCTTTTTACTGAGAGGCGCTCCAGGGGATGGCACGGTTCGTTATGCAGTGACGACCCCAGGCGTGTATGGTGCCGGCGTCGCGTTTGCAGCCGAGCTAGCCATCTCCTTTGTCCTGATGATGACGGTCCTGCTTGTGACGAACCACGAAAGGTTATCTCGGTACACGCCTTATTTTGTGGGTTCTCTCTACGCCGTGAACATCACGTTTGAAACACCTCTATCCGGAATGAGCATGAACCCCGCGCGAACCTTTGGCCCCGTCGTTTACGGAGGTTATTGGCACATCCTCTGGATCTATTTCATCGCACCAACAGTAGGCATGCTGGCCGCCGCTGAGACATTTCTTCGAATCCGTCAGGGCGTCGCTCCATACTGCGCTAAACTTCACCACGCCAACGACGAACGCTGCATTTTCCATCACACGCCACAACTTCCAAAGAGGAGGCTTTACGCAAGTACTTCAAGATGACTCCCTCATGTCATCCCAAGATCCTTTACATGCTCGTGGATTAAGTGGAAACAGTACTCACTCGAAGTACGGCACAACGTGATACCCAGTGAATGCAATCCCAACCACGCGGACCCACCCGACCTTTGGGTTATCATCTCATTCCGATTTGGAACTCCTTATTGGACAGCCATCGGACAGTCGACGTGCTGATCCGTTTTCGGAGCAAGTTGCCAATCAATGAAACGTCTGTCGGCAACGATGATCCCAACCAGCCGCATACTTCCCTTGCTGTGTGCGCCAAATCGTTGGTCGTTGATCGACACGCGCGATACTTGCGCTGTCTGCGAGAGTCGCTGAGGGAGCAATAAGGAATCTTAAAGGATCGTTAGGTTATGAGTGCAAAAAAAACTAGTGTTTTCAACAACTTAAAAGACGCGGGTGGCCCCTGAAAAGCCTTGTAAGTAGGGCTAAGGAATCGTTATTGGATAGTTAAAGGACAGTCGAGTTTCCAATTGAAAAAGCACCCAGCTTCCGGCAAAAACGTGAGTCGCAGCCGTCCAATTTCTTCGCACGTCGGCTTGCCGTCTGGAATGCTTCCGGGGCTGATCGAAAGTCTTAGTCGAGCGGGGTCAATACACGAAACACTGTATAGGCTGTTTTTGGGGTCTTCGTGCATTCTTAGGGTGCGGATAAACGTATCAGTACCTCGAGGGGACTGATCCTTGCGGCTAGATCGCATTTGCCCTGGCAGTTATCCAAGCATCGGCGATAGGCCCCAGAATCTGCGAGGATCGATATGACCCCGTCGAAGTCCGAATCGTCGATGATCAAGCACGGTTTCGCATGGTTCGGTCCGTGATTGAATCTCGGCCGGAGGAAAGCGTCTGTGGCGAAGCTGGTAACGCAATCGAAGCCGTTGAAAAGGTGCGGAAATTACATCCTGTTTTAGTTACTCATGGACATCAACTTGCCTAGCATGCACGGCCTGGAGGCGGCACGAATCATCCGGCACGAGAGTCCTGATTGCAATATCGTGATTGTTACTCAGAACGATGCGGCGGTTGCTCGTGAACAAGCCCGCGGTGTCGACGCAAAAGGCTTCGTCACAAAATCTGATTTAATCCGAAATTTGCTTCCAGAGATGGGGGTTCGCAATGGAGAACAATAGCAGCCGGGAGGAAACAAAAAACGTAGCGTCCAACGGTGAGCCCTGGTGCGGTCTTTTAGCCGGCGCTGCGCCGCGCGATCACATCGTCCAGCTTTATCAGGATCAGCAATTTCTCCATCGGGCCGTCTGTCGCTTTGCGGCTGCAGCGATTGCCAACGGCGAGGGAGTAATTTTAGTTCCGACGATCGCGCATTGGGACGCTTTTCGGCCTCGATTGGAAAGCGAGGGCGTGGATGTGAAGGCTGCGGAAAAGCGCGGACAATTAACGATTGTTGACGCGGACAACCTGCTGCCCACTTTCATGAGTGAGGGAATGCCGGATTCGCCTGTTTTCCTGGGCTTAGCTGAAAACGTTGTTTCACAAGCTCGCGGAGACGGTAGGTACCCGAAGGTGCGCTGGTGGGGCGAGATGGTTAACATTCTTTGGGAGCGCGGCGACGTAGCCGCGAGTATGAATCTCGAAGATTTGTTTGACCAACTCGCGCATGAGCAAGATATTTCGATCTTCTGCTCGTTCTCCATGGATAACTTCAACGGAGACGTGCACGCTCGAATGCTGCCGCGACTCAGCGAGAATCACTCGCATCTTATCCCCGTCGAAGATTACTCTCGGCTTGAGCGAGCCGTGTCCGAAGCACTTCGAGACGCCGTGGGCCCGGACGAGTCCCGCGTCCTGGAGGACCGGCTTCTGTCGCGCTATCCCGGTTCGTTCCACATGCCCCGCTCTCAGGCGTTGCTTTTGGCGTTGCGTCAGACTCTCCCGCTTGTAGCCGATGATGTGCTGCAACGGAGTCGCACACTGTATCGGGCTACTGATTAAAGACAGAGATACTTCATGGCCAAGGATGACGAGCTCTTTGTAGCTGGCACCGTGTCAGGCGATGCTACGACTTCGGGAGGGATGACCGCCAACGAGATCGGTGTGCTTGATGCTGTCGATGTTCCGATTATTGTAATCAGCCGCGAGCGCACGGTTGCCCGCATCAACCGGGCCGCCATGACGGTGTTTGGCCTGAAGGTCTCGGATCTCGGTTGTTCTCTTGCCAACGCTCTTGCCGGCGTGGAGGATCTCAATAGAATCTGCACGCGCGTGATCGCTGACGGAGCGCCACACCGGATCGAAACCCGCGATGGCGATAGACGTTTTCTTCTTCGAATAGCTCCCTACACCGGAAGCGATCGCCAGATTCTGGGCGCGGTGCTCACATTCACGAATGTCACGGCCTTCCGCGCAAGTATCGAGCAAGCCATCTACGAACGGGAATACACGAAGGCAATCCTCAATACGGTAGTTGATCCCGTCGTTGTGCTCGACGCGAAATTGCAGGTACAGACGGCGAACCGGGCCTTCTATAACATATTCGGCGTTTCGCGGGATCAGACGCAGGGCATTTCGATCCGCAAGCTGGGGAATGCCGAATGGGAAACCTCCGCAGTGTGGGAATCCGTAGAAGCAACTCTCTCTGGCCCCGTTGAATTTCGAGCTGTCGAGATCGACCGCGAATTCTCGGTCGGTAGAAGAACGCTTGTGCTTGACGCTCGCCGCTTGGGGGCAGCCGGGGAATCTCTCATCGTTCTCACGTTCCGTGACGTCACCGAGCAAAAGCAAGCAGAACGGGCAACCTCACTCTTGGCTGCCATTGTCGATTCTTCCGATGATGCCATCCTCAGCAAGAAACTCGACGGGATGATCACCAGTTGGAACCAGAGCGCCGAGCGATTGTTCGGATATAAGGCAGAGGAAGCCGTCGGTCAGCATATTACGCTTATAGTCCCGTGGGAGCGGCGTGCAGAAGAAGAAGACATTCTCAGGCGTCTGGCAGAAGGCGAGCGAGTCGATCATTTCGAAACCGTACGCAAACGCAAGGACGGCGCTACCGTGGATGTTTCACTCACAATTTCTCCTATCCGTGATGCGGCGGGCACGGTGATTGGGGCATCGAATGTAGCCCGCGATATTACTGACGGATGCGGGCTGCTGCCTCAATACCACCGAAGACGGGCATGCTGATGTCGAGCACAACGATGTCTGGTTGAAGTTCTTCAGCATCGCGGACGCCCTCCAGCCCATTTACCGCCTCGCATATCACTTCAAAGCCAGTGTGACTCGTTAAGTGTTCGCAAATTTTCTTGCGAACACTCTCATTGTCGTCAACAACCAAAATCGTCACGGACTTTGGTGTATCGGCCTTGACCACGGCATCCCCCCTCGATTCAGCAAACGGTCGACTGCTGGACTACCGAAAAAGCCGTGTCGCAGTTCTGCGAGAATGTTTCCGCAAGACGTGCATCGCCCCAGTATTGCAACGATGGATAGGGGTGAACAGCCCGGCACGTTCGACTTCTTGGACCCAAGAAACAGGGTGACCATCGTGATCGGTCAACGAACAAGGCCGAGGGAGAGGGCATTTATGGGTCCCTCGTCATCCAAATCCGGCAACGCGTAAAGCTGAACTTGGAAGGTGGTACCGTCGCGCTGATAGGGAGCGGCATGAACCAATTCGAATTCCACCCTGTCGCCGCATTTTGCGCAACGCGGAAAAGTCTCGCCTTTTAAAAGGGTGACTTCATGCGGTAGGCGATGCTGCTGGTGAATGACCTTGTAAACTCCGCTATCAGGGATTTGCTGACCGGTTTTGAACGTTGGCGCGCCCACGATGGGCGTCATTCTATCGCAAACATAAAAGCTACGGCGTACAGTGATCGCTGTACGCGAAGATGGATCAGTAAATAGCAAATCGGTGTGGAAAAACGATTCCTTACCTCCAGCGGAGGCTCGATCCCAGAAAAATGGGCCAGAATACAGCCGGTACTCCGCCGAAATCTGAGACTGCGGGCCTATGTCCTGGACCTCGGGGTGTAGTTTTGTCTTAGCTTTTTTGTCTCGTTTCGCCGCGATTTCTTTCGCAACGGCTTTCTGCAGTTTTTCAGCGTCCAACCGGTGGTGCTTGGCGTCGTCCATCCATGAGGGTTCGCAGCCATACTCAACCATGCAGAGCTGGCGATCGGAAATAGTGGGGCTCGAAGAGGGTTGCGCAACGCAGAGAACGCATTCTGGGCGTGTTGTCGGCAACTCGGTAACTATCCAGAAACGAGCTTGTAGGAAGTCTGAGGCGACACTCCGCCCGAAGAAAAAACCGTGCAAGATCGACGAAATCTGACTTACACTTGACAGGTATCGATATTTCTGCAAGTATCGAAACATGCCCGTGGCCTCAACCAAGAAAAGTACCGAGCAGATTGCAAAATACGCTGACATGCTTTCCGCCATGGGCACCGAACCCCGCCTTCGAATCATGCAATTGCTGCTGTCCGCGCATCCGGACGGCTTGGTCGTCGGCGATATCCAGTCAGAGCTGGACATTCCGAATTCCACGCTTTCGCACCATCTGGAGAAGCTGAAGAATGAAGAGCTCGTGAACGTACGTCGAGAAAGCACTTTCTTGCGATATGAAGTGCCCCCGTTTGTTGTACCAATCCCAATGTTAGTTCTCGGTTGATTTTTGGTTTCAGCGGGGATGAGGTCCGGAGCAGGGGACGGCGTTTGAGTCCCCTGCTCTGGCAGCCTTGTACTAGCTTTCCTCATGCCCGCATCACCGTTGCTGTCCGTGCAAACTCTGCGGGCGGCAAATAATTCAACGAGCTGTGCGGACGTTGTTCGTTGTAATCCTGCCGCCAAGTTTCGACCTTTCGTCGTGCATCACTCAGACTGGTAAACCAGTTCGCATTCAGGCATTCATCGCGCAACCGCCCGTTGAAGCTCTCAACGTACGCGTTCTGCACCGGCTTGCCAGGTTGGATGAACTCCAACCGCACGCCGCGTTCTTCGCTCCAGGCCGCCAATGCCCGCCCGCGAAACTCCGGCCCGTTGTCGAGGACGATGGCTTCTGGCAATCCTCTCTGGCTGGCGATCCGATCCAACACCCGGCGCACTCGCAATCCGCCCAGCGATGTGTCCACCTCGATCGCCGGACATTCCCGCGTGCAATCGTCCACCACGGTCAACATCCGAATCACCTTCCCGCTGCTCACGCAATCACTCACGAAATCCATCGACCAGCGTTGGTTCGGCTGACTGGCCGCAGGCTTAACCACCGCGCCACTCCAGCGGATCCGCCGCCGCTGTCGAATCCTCATCGCCAATCCTTCCTCGCGATACAGCCGGTACACTCGCTTATGGTTCGCTGGCGTTCCTTCCCGCACCAACATCGCCGTCAGCCGCCGATACCCGAATCGCATGCGTCTGGCTGCCAAGTCTTTCAGCCTCATTCGCAGCCCGGCGTCGCGGTCCTCCCCTGCGCGATACCGATGTGTCGATCGTCCCAACCCGAATAGCCTGCAGGCGTGTCGCTCGCTCATCTCGTACTCGGCCTCGACATAGCTCACGGCTGCCCGAAGTCCCGCAGGCGCTAGAAGTTTTTTGAGAGCACATCCTTCAGAGCCCGGTTATCCAGAGTCAGCTCGGCCACCACGTGCTTGAGCTTCCGGTTCTCATCCTCCAGCTGTTTCATCCTCTTGGCGTCGCCGCTCTCCATCCCGCCATACTTCGCCTTCCACCGGTAGTAAGTCTGCTCCGTGATCCCGTGCTGTCGGCATAACTCCGCCGTCGTCAATCCTGCTTCGCCTTGCTTCAGGATCGCGATGATCTGCTCTTCGCTGTGTCGTGTACCTTTCATTCCCGTTCTCCTCTCCTAAGGTTGGGGAGAACTCACATTCTAGATGGTCCAGTTTTCGGGGGCTGGGTCAGATACACCGCTAATACGGAAGCACTCCAGGAATTGTTGCAATTCCTTTATGCCGAATGCTGCACTCGCAATAAGGCAGTCAAACCCCAAGATATCGTCCAGCTTTGTAAATAGGAGAAGTCATCATGAGCACTACCGACCTCAGGAAGTAGTCAAAGAAAAGTATGGCCAGGCTGCGTTGCGCGTGAAGACCGGCGGAAATAGTTGCTGTGGAGCCACCGCGGCAAGCGGGATGGGTTGCGATCCGATCACTTCGGATCTGTACAACTCCTCGCAGGCGGGACAAGTCCCGGAGGAGGCCATGCTTGCCTCGTTAGGGTGTGGAAACCCGACTGCATTGGCGAAGTTGAATCCAGGAGAGGTGGTTCTCGACCTCGGATCAGGCGGCGGGATCGATGTCCTGCTCTCGGCTAAGCGGGTTGGGCCCACCGGCAAGGCTTATGGTCTCGATATGACGGAGGAGATGCTGGCGCTTGCCAATGAGAACAAGCGCAAAGCCGGTGCTGAGAACGTTGAGTTCCTGAAGGGCGAGATCGAACATATCCCTCTGCCGGACAACTCGGTCGACGTGATTATCTCCAATTGTGTGATCAACCTTTCGGCGGACAAAGATCGTGTATTGCGAGAAGCGTTTCGTGTGCTGAAACCGGGCGGTCGCTTTGCGGTATCCGATGTCGTTACTCGAGGCGCGGTCGCGCCAGAAATCCGCCAAAGCGTGCTTCTGTGGGTCGGATGTGTGGCTGGGGCGCTCGGAGATGACGAATATCGCAGCAAACTTTCCGCAGCCGGTTTTGAACAAATCGACATCGAGCCAACGCGAATTTATCGGGCAGAAGATGCGCGTGAATTTCTCTCGGCTGCTGGTGTCGATGTGGACGCGATTGCACCGGAGGTAGATGGCAAAATCTTGAGCGCCTTCGTTCGGGCCGTGAAACCAGCAGACACAGGAACGAAGGCTTGTTGTGGACCGACCTGCTGCAACTAGGAGACAACCAGTATGCAAGGGCATTACAACGCATTATTCCTGTGCACGGGCAATTCGGCGCGCTCCGTCATGGCTGAGGCCATTCTCAACTCCAAAGGGCGCCCGAATTTCACGGCCTACAGCGCCGGAAGCCATCCCTCAGGAAAAGTTCGACCGGAAGCATTGAGACAGTTGGAAATGGCGCATTTACCAACTGAGGGTCTGCGCAGTAAAGCATGGGATGAATTTTCGCTACCCGGCTCTCCGAAACTCGACTTTGTTTTCACGGTTTGCGACAACGCGGCCAAAGAGGTCTGTCCCATTTGGCCCGGACAGCCGATGACTGCGCATTGGGGCGTTCCTGACCCGGCGGCGGTTCATGGAAGGGAAACAGAGGTGGAAAGAGCGTTTCGCGAGGCGTTTTTTATTTTGGAGCGCAGAATCAGTCTATTGCTCTGTCTTCCCCTGACGACTCTCGACAGCCTTGCACTCAAGAAAGAGCTCGATAACATCGGCCAGACGATGACACCCACTTCGAAAGAATAGCAACGGTTCGACAAGAGGCTGCACTTCGCGGTTTGCGGCACTACAGGAATCACAAATGAACGCAACGAGTCGTCTCAGTTTTCTCGACCGCTATCTGACCGCCTGGATCTTCTCCGCCATGTTCGGCGGTGTTGTATTGGGCTGGCTTGTGCCCGGAGTCGTGCCGTTTCTGAATCGCTTCAACGTCGGTACGACTTCTATTCCGATTGCAGCGGGATTGATTTTGATGATGTATCCACCTTTTACGAAGGTGCGATATGAGAACTTGCACGAGGTCTTTCGCAACAAGAAAGTGCTCGGTCTTTCGCTCTTCCAGAACTGGGTTGTAGGGCCGATTCTGATGTTTGTTCTGGCCATCGTCTTCCTGCGCGGATATCCGGAATATATGGCTGGACTCATTATGATCGGTCTCGCACGCTGCATCGCGATGGTCATCGTTTGGAACGAACTGGCGCGAGGCGATACGGAATACGCGGCCGGTCTGGTGGCCTTCAATTCTCTTTTCCAAGTCTTCTTCTACTCGCTCTACGCCTGGGTTTTTATTACCGTCCTTCCCGCTAAGCTCGGCCTTCATAGTGCCATCGTCAATGTGTCAATCGCAGAAATTGCGAAGAGTGTCTTTATTTATCTTGGAATTCCGTTTCTCGCGGGATTTTTGACTCGTACTGCTCTAATTCGCGCCAAAGGGCAGGAGTGGTACAACCGGAGCTTCGTCCCCCGCGTAAGCCCACTGACGCTGATTGCTCTGCTTTTCACAATTGTGGTGATGTTCTCCCTCAAGGGTGGGTATATAGTCCGTCTGCCCTTGGATGTCCTGCGCATCGCCGTGCCGCTCCTGATCTACTTCGTGTCGATGTTTTTGGTGTCCTTTTACATGGGCAGGAAAGTGGGAGCGGACTATTCCAAGACGACCACCCTGGCCTTTACGGCCGCCTCCAATAATTTTGAACTAGCGATCGCGGTGGCGGTCTCGGTATTTGGCATCAACTCTGGAGCGGCATTCGCGGCTGTCATTGGGCCGCTGGTTGAAGTACCCGTGATGGTCGCACTCGTCAACGTGTCCCTGTACTTTCAAAATCATTTTTTGCCAGCCCGCAAGCGATTGCGATCGAGCCGGTTTGTTCTCCCACGCCACGGTAAATGTACCGGTGTGGACGCAGTCGAACCCTTGTTTGAGAAAAAGGCGAACGCCACTGCATTTCGGCAGTGGCGTTCATGGTTGCGGGGGGGGGATTTGAACCGCCGATCTTTGGTTATGCGATCTGACTCACCCTTCGGTAGAGTCGAACGGTACCTTCATCCCCGAGGAATGCCCGCCATCCTCTCTACGCCTTCCCTCACAATTCCAAGGGCTCGATTCGGTATTGCCTTATCGCTTTCGCGAGGTAGGTTCCACCGACTGGGAGGGGTGATCTTCCGGTCCATCGCTGCGGACACCCAATTTGCAAAAGCCCCCGCGGCGATTTCCATTCCAATCCTCCGGTGTATTCGGTTCTGTCACATCCGCAAGGGAGCAATAATGTCATCAGTAAATCCTTTACATGCGCGTGGACTATATGGAAACAGTGCTCACTCGACGTACGGCACAACGTGATGCCCAGTGAATGCAATCCCAACCTCGCGGACCCACCCGGCCTTTGGGTTATCATCCCATTCCGACTTGGAACTCCTTATCGGACAGGCATCGGACAGTCGACACGCAGATCCGTTTTCGGAGCAAGCTGCCAATCAATGAAACGTCTGTCGGCAACGATTGATCCCAACCAGCCGCATACTTCCCTTGCTGTGAGCGCCAAATCGTTGGTCATTGATCGACACACGCGATAAATGCGCTGTCTGCGAGAGCCGCTTAGGGAGCCATAAGGAATCTTAAGGATCGTTAGGTTATGAGTCCAAAAATACTAGTGTTTTCAACAACTTACAAGACGCGGGTGGCCCCTGAAAAGCCTTGTAAGTAGGGTTAAGGAATCCTTATTGGACAGTTAAAGGACAGTCGCATCCTCTCGATCATAACCTGTCAATATAGTTCTATTATGGAACTATATTGACAAACGCCGGTATTGCTGCTGATACTAGGGACATGCGATCTCGCATTGATGAACTGCTGCCGTTTGCCGAAGAAAACGAGGGTTTCGTGACAGCGGCGCAGGCCCGCAGCCTTGGCATCAAGGATTCAGTCCTGGCGCGTCTGACCCAACGGGGAAAACTTCAACGGGTGGCGCGCGGAGTGTATCGAATTCCTTACTTCCCGTCGGATCGCTTGGGGCAATATCGCGAAGCGATCCTGTGGGTGCGTGCTGACAGTGGGCCGAAAAAAATAGCCTTATCCCACGAGACCGCGTTGGCAGTTTATGGCATTTCTGATGCGAATCCGTCACGCGTACAGATCACAGTGCCTAAAAGTGCCCGCCTCCGTCGCCGCCGTCCCAAGTGGGTGGAAATTCATCGTGCTGATTTGCGAGCATCGGATATCGTCAATCGCGAAGGACTTCCCGTGACCACGATCGAAAAAGCCATTTCCCAACTTTTGGAAGAAACTGGCCGTGTCGGATTGGCGCGAGGCGCTCTGAAAGATGCGCGCAAGCAAGGCTACATTAGCGCCGAGAAAGCCTCAGCGCTCACTCGCCGTCTCAATCGATACGTACACGCGAAAGGGGCACAAGAGGCGAACGTGGGGAAAGTTTAGCTCATGACCCCGAAGCAAGTAGAGCGGTTGGAGAAGACTCTTGGACGTGTGGCTCGCGAGCAGGGTCTCGATCAGGAAAGGCTTCGCCGTTGGGTCTCGTTTCTCGCACTTTGCGGCGCTCTGGAGAGCGCCGTCGAGAAAGGTGTCATCGATATCTACTACCTGAAAGGCGGAGTCGCTATGGAACTGCGCTTCGCGCGGGCGGCGCGCACCACCAAAGATTTCGATCTTGGTCTTAGAGGCAACCGCGCGGAACGGATTCGGCGGCTTTCGGAAGTATTGCAACTCAGCTTCGACGAGTTCACCTTCCGCCTGAAGCCCGAACAGCACGAGATGGAACTGGCAGACACTGTCCGAGTCGAAGTTGCCGTGGAATACAAAACACGGGCATGGCAGACCATTGAAGTGGATCTCGGTCCGGGCGAAGCACGCGAGGTAGACCTAGTGAAGCCAGCCATTGAAGGTGTGGCGGAAATGGGCCTGCCCATCACCAACCAAGTACGTTGTCTTGGTATCAATGAGCAAGTGGCGCAGAAGCTTCATGCGTGTACCGGTCCTCAAAGGCAGGATCGCGCACGCGACATACTCGATATCCTCGTTGTCGATATGCTCGGCCAACTGGACCGCATGCGCGCACGCGTGGCGACGGAGCGAATTTTCGGGGAGCGAAATACCCATCCATTTCCCCCCGAGACGATCATTCCTCCGGAGTGGCATGTAGAACTTGAAACGCTGGCCGCAGAGTTGGGATACCGTACGACGAAAGCGGCAGAAATTCAAAAAGAATTTACGAATTTAGTCGCCGCGATCGCCAGCGCCTGAGCCACGTCTTCTCAATGATTTCCGACTTCAGAGGCCCTCAAGTGCCACCTCGCTATCGTCGCCATCGAATAACAAGCATATCGGCTCGGCGACCGGGATGCTAGTTCGTGGCCCACTGTGAGGTGTATTCGGGCGCGACGTGCGCAGTTCACCGAAACAGGAGAAACACCGCTTAGACGCGGGATGCCTTACGTTTGATACGCTCTTCTAGCTGACAATTGATTTCAGATCAAATATTCGAATATCTGCATATACGGTCACCTCAGGATTCACCCAACATGACCTGGCGCGAATACCACGAGTTGACGAAGCACAGTCCCGAATCGCTGCGGCGAAATCGCCACTATCTCGATTGGGCCAACATGCCGAATCCATTCCGGCATTATGAGGACGTACCCATCCTCGATTTGCCGTCCGACCCTCCGGCTCCTCAGATTTCAGCTCTCGAAGTACTCGAAGGGAAACTGGGAAACACTTCAGCCCGGGATGGTGCGGAATTCCTTTCCCAACTCATGTTCTATTCGGCCTCGATTAGCGCGTCCAAACGAGTGCCCTCAACCGGATCTACATACGCGCTGCGCGTGAATCCTTCTTCCGGCAATCTGCACCCGACCGAATTTCACTTCTATACCCATGGCCTCACGGATTGGGTAGACGGCCTCTATCATTACCGTCCCTCTTCCCACATGGCAGAACAACGGGGCATTGAAGAATTTGGCGAGAACCTTGTCGACGCTTCTGCCCCACTTGTTTTCGTTCTGACCAGCATCGCCTGGCGCGAAGCGTGGAAGTATCAGGACCGCGCATATCGGTATTGCTTGCACGACATCGGACATGCCTGGCAGGCCCTCACGCTTGCCGCTCGATCCATCGGGTGCGAAAGCTCTGCGCTTGGCCATTTCTCAGACGAAAAATTAGCGGAAGGGTGTCACCTCAGTCAGGATGAGTGGCCGATGTTGATCGTTGGGCTTCACGGTCCATCCATTCCCGTTAGCATGAGGGATCCAGTCGAGACGATTGTGTTTGGTGGTCACCCCAATCGATTGTCGAAGGAGCAAATACCCTATCCACTGATTGAAAGCATCCACGCTGCTACGAAGCTCTGCGCGGAAGCGACGATCCCCTCGATTGGGCGGCCGAAGACATCGGGTCGCGGCGAAATTGGCCTGCCACCTCGGATCTCCACAAGTCGCGGCTTCGGTGACGTCGTTCGCACCCGGCGTTCCGCGCTTGATTTCAGAGGCGGGGCCGAGTCCATCTCCCTCCGGCAACTTGCGACTATTCTCTCCAGCACACTCTCGATGATCGGCGATTTTGAGAATGCGGCCCGCAGTTACGGCAATCGTGGATATCGATACGTGCATTTCGAGGCGGGTGCCATTGGTCAGCGGTTGTATCTTGCTTCTGAGGCGCTCGGCCTGCGCGCAACGGGCATCGGAGCGTTTCTTGATGACGAGGTGAACCGTTATCTCAGCTTGGCCCCTGAGCTAGGTCAAGCCGTCTACCATTTCGCAATTGGCTACCCGATTTCCGATCCGCGCTTGGAGGCTTGAGACTAAATGGTCGGAATCTTGGTGCATGGAAATAACCACTTCATTCTGTCCGGGCCCTCGCCTGACGAAGCCACCGCATTGGCGTTGGTGCGGCACTGGTCAATCATCCAAATTGGCGAGGCAAAATCGTCGTCTTGCGGCTTGTGGGAGATTAAGTCAAAAGAGTTTCGAGAGAATCTGGAATGGGCGGTAATAGTTCCGGGTGAGAGTGAAGTTTCTCCGGGAGTGGCGCTATTGCTTGCAGAACTCTCCGCTCGCGGTGTCTCCATCCGCAGATTGCCTACCAATGCCCTGTGACTAACACTAGCAAAATACCCTTCGCAGGCTTCCGGCTTTAACGCTGCTAGAGTGCTGCGCCTACGATGTGTGGCACGACCGTGCAGTGTTCCACTTTCTGACATCGTCGGAAGAACGCGTTGCATGTGCGCCAAGTAGCCAACGCGGTCAAGCCCGGAGTTCACGTAATTGTCAGCACCTTCGGGCCTGAAGGACCCACGAAGTGCAGCGGTCTGGACGTTGTTCGCTATGACGCCGAGTCCTTGCACCGCGAGTTTGGCGTTCGTTTCCGCCTGTTGGGACACTCCAAGGAACTGCATCGCACACCGTTCGATACAATCCAACAGTTTCTTTATTGTTTCTGCAGGGTGGAATGAAAGAAATCCTTGAATCACTTACGAGGATTATTTTAAGAAATTCCTCTGCGCCTGGGCAGCTGGGTGCGTCGCTTTGCGCCGGCGGATTCAAGGCTCTGCCCGATTGATCATAAAGCTCGACATTCCGTCGAAGAATTTCCGAAGGACTTGCTCGGCTTCTGCGGGCAGCGTAGCCTCCCTAAGAGCACCACTCATTAAGCGCATCCATCGATCGCGGGCAGCCTGATTTATCTGGAACGGAGAATGCCGCGCGCGGAGGCGAGGATGGCCTCTTTGTTCGATGTAAGTCTGCGGCCCTCCGAACCGGCCGATCAGGAAATCTCGCAGGCGCTGCTCGGCACCTGGAAGATCCGTAGCCGGGTACATGGGGCCCAGAAGGTCGTCTTGCGGGACTTGTCGATAGAAGGCGGCGACCAAGCGTGTGAAACCTTCCGCACCAATCGTCGAATAAACTTCGAGTTCCTGCATTTTCTCAGCTCTCTCTATTGAAATGTTCCCCGATTAGTTATTCACGAAGGTGTCGAGCATGCGCGACGCATCTTCGATCTCGGAGTAGAAACTCTTCAAATTGCCGGTGATCCATTCTGCGACCCGGAGGGCCATCCATATTTTCTATCCTAGGCGAATTCGCACTTGAGGACTGGCAACTGTCGGATATCAGCGGTGATTCCGATGGAAATGCCATAGCTCGTCCCTCGATGAGGTCCGTTAGCTCATTTCGCATCTCTTTTCGTGGGGACCACCCTTGGGAAGCAGTATTGGGTTTTGCGCTTCAGGAGTCGGAAGACCAAGGTCACTTAGCACTGTGATTGGGATCACTTGCATCGGAGACACTGCCGGCCTAGACTCACATTATGCGGCGTTTCGGCACAATGGCCGTTGTCTTCCTGGTGATCTGCTGGACTGCCGCGCCGCTGTTGGCGTGCATGATCCCAGACAGAGCGATGACAGCTCCAGAGATGGAGTGCTGCAAGCATATGGCCCAGATGTGCGGATCGGCGAACATGCCGCAGTCGCACTCTTGTTGTAAAACAGAAGTTCGACCGGGCACAACAATGGTTGTGACACACAACCAGCAAGCTCGTCCAATATTGCAGGTAGTTGTGGCCCTTCCTGTTCCGATGACGCCGCCGTGCTCGAACCGGTTTCACAACAACAATTCAGACCATCCACCAAACGAATACTTACCTAAAACCACTGTCCTGAGGGTCTAGGCAGTTCTCCGTCTTGCTGTTTGTTTTTGGGCCAAAGCCCGAAGTGTATTTCTACTGACGGAGAGAATTATGAGAGTTCCATACGTACTGCTCTTAGTGTGCGCATGCGCGGTGAGCGCTGCAGCCGAGGACCCGTTTCCCGCTGCAAATGCGTTATTGCCGCAGCATGAGCATTCGGCTGCATCGGGGCCCGCCTTCACCCTTGAAGAGATCGAGCAGATGGCGCTGCTCGGCAATCCGGACATTCGCGTCGCGGTTCGGCACTTAGCTGTCGTTGAAGCCCACGTACCCATGGCTGGCGCACTCGATGATCCCTTATTGATGTATCGAGGATGGGGTGTACCTCTGCGCCGACCCTTGGGATTACAACGCAGCCCAAAACATGTTCATGGTGAGCCAGACGTTTCCGGGATTCGGAAAACGAGGGCTACGCACTGACATTGCCCACAGCGATGTAGCCGAAGCAAAGGCGGCGCTAGATAACGTGCGCCTCGATATTCGGGTGCGGGTACGTAAGGCCTTTTATGATCTGCTGCGCGCTGAGGATGAGCTTCGTATCCACGACGGGCATGTGGCCATCGCCCGGCAGGCAGTGGAGGCCGCAAGGATCAAATACACGGTGGGCAAAGTGCCTCAGCAAGACATCCTGAAAGCACAAGTCGAACTGACACGCCTGGCCGAGCACCTGATTCATTTCGAGCAGGATGCCGAAGTGGCCCGCGCTCGTTTGAATACACTCGTCGGGCATGACCCAGCCGCATCTATCGATGCTCGCGGTGACTACTCCATTCCACAACAACTGCCGGGAACAGAAGCGCTGGAAAAATTGGCCCTTGCTTCGCGGCCTGACTTGGCCCAGGCGCACGCCGCATTGGAGAAGAGTCATCAGCAACAAGCGCTGGCAGACAAGAGTTACAACCCCGATTTGACCGTTTCAGCGGGTTATATGCTGATGCCGAGCGGCTCGACTTTCCGCAACAACTACATGGTGGAGGGTTCGATCAACCTGCCCTGGTTGAACCGGCGCAAGCATGACGCCGAGATTTCTGAAGCCAAGGCTCAGGTCAGCGAGCAAGATGCCGAGCTTGAAGCTTTGCGGAACGCCGCATTCGGCCAAATTCAGGAAACACTGGCACAGGTGCGATCGGCGAAAAAGCTTGCAGACCTCTATAAGAGCCTGCTGCAGCCGCAAGCTCAAGCCACTCTGCGCTCGACCGTCATAGCTTATGAGAATGACCGCACGGACTTCCTCAATCTCCTCGATAGCCAGACAACTGTTGTGGACATAGATCTAGCTTATTTCCAGTCCATGGCAGACTTCGAAATGCGATTCACTGATCTGGAACTCGCGGTCGGAGCTCCAATCGACAGGACTGGACAGCAGCCCAATACTCCGGAGGTGACGAAATGAGCGGAGGCACTTATAAGCAAGCATTTGTAATTAGCACAGTCATTTGCGTGGTGTTGGCCGGCACGCTTGCGTATGTCATTTGGGGTCGCGTTCGTGTTGCGCCGGCAACCGATGATGCGAACCCTGTAGTGGCCAAAGGACCCGGACGTTTCGGAGCAACCGCCGGGAAGAACGCTGCCTTCCTCCAGTGCATCTGTATCCCTCACTCCGGTGCAACTTTCTCCGCAGCGGATGCAGGCAATAGGTGTGAAGACTGCGCTGGTTGAGATGCGAAACGTCAGCAATGAGCTGCGCGTGCCGGGCAACGTCGAGATGAATGAGAGGCAGCGCGCCTACGTGCAAACACGTTTTCCTGGCTGGATCCAAAAGGTGTTTGCCAATGCCACATATCAGTACGTGCGCAAGGGGCAGCCGCTGTTCACCATCTACAGCCCCGATTTGGTCAGTACCGAGCAAGAGTATCTACTCGCCAAGCAAAACCAGCAGACCTTTGCGGGCGACGCGCATGGGACGGCATCGCACGAGAGCGATTGGCTGCTTCAGGCCGCTGCCGATCGTTTGCGCCAATTTGGCGTGCCGCCGAGCGAGATCGCCAGACTGGAGCAAACCCGCACAGTGCAACATGATGTGACCGTAGATTCCCCTGCATCCGGTTACATCACCGAATTCAACGCGCTTGCCAATCAATATGTGCAACCGGAAACGAAGCTTTACACCATCGCCGATCTTTCCACGGTCTGGGTAAACGCCAACGTTTTTCAGACCGGCATCGGCGCACTGAAGCCAGGAATGCCCGCGACAGTGACGGTTGATGCCTATCCAGGACGTACGTTCAAAGGACGCATTGATCAAGTCCTGCCTCAGGTCGACGTCACGACGCGCACAGTACCTGTGCGCTTCGTTTTCAACAATCCAGGAATCGCGCTCAAGCCTGGCATGTACGTCAACGTCAGCATTAGGGTTCCACTTGGCCGTCAACTTCTTATTCCTGCTTCTGGCGTCCTGCATTCCGGCACGCAGGAAATTGCCTTTAT
This sequence comes from uncultured Acidobacteriaceae bacterium, assembly GCA_963724815.1. Classification (GTDB taxonomy): domain Bacteria; phylum Acidobacteriota; class Terriglobia; order Terriglobales; family Acidobacteriaceae; genus Sulfotelmatobacter. The sequence goes on along the minus strand of CAVRWS010000058.1, from coordinate 4,312 downwards.
CGACCGTGGCGACGGTTATTTTGAACCGCGTGAGATTGAGGTCGGACCGCGGCAAGATGACAACGCAGTCGTCCTGAAGGGTTTGAAGGTGGGCGAACGCATTGTCAGCTCGGCGAATTTCCTTGTGGATTCAGAATCGCAGCTACAGGCAGCGATTGGGTCGTTCACGCCTCCTCCGCCGGGTGCAGGAGCGGCAGCGGCGATGAATGGACCGGCCGAGCGCATTGCTGTCGATTTCAGCACTGATCCGTCACCGCCACATAAAGGAGCGAACTCGGTCCGAGTGAAGCTCACCAGTTCGGACGGCAAACCCGTCACCGGAGTGGAAGTGACCGCAACCTTTTTCATGGCAGCAATGCCGGCAATGGGTATGGCCGCTGTGCGAAGCGTAGCCACGCTCCGCGAAAAAGGGGATGGCGTTTACGAAGGCCCGCTGAATCTCGAAACCAGCGGGACCTGGCAAGTCACGGTAGTGGCGAAACGTGGCAGTCAGACGATTGCCAGCAAGCAGCTCAGCGTAAGCGTCACGGGAGGCATGTAATGATCTCCCGAATTATTGAGTGGTGTGAACAGAATCGTTTCTTGGTGTTTACCGGGGTCGTGCTGCTAACGGTAGCTGGTGTTTGGAGCCTGCGTCACATCCCGCTGGATGCGCTTCCCGATATCAGCGATGTGCAGGTGGTCATCCACACCGAATGGCCGGGAGAACCGCCCAATGTAATCGAAGACCAAGTTACTTACCCAATCGTCACCACGTCTGCTGGCAGCACCTCACGTTAAGTCTGTACGTGCGCAGACCATGTTCGGTGACTCGTATGTTTTCGTCGTATTTGAAGACGGAACAGATCTTTACTGGGCGCGTTCGCGGGTAACGGAATATCTGCAGCAGATCGGTGGACGGTTGCCAGCGGACGTTCATCCCGCCATCGGACCCGATGCCACCGGAGCCGGTTGGGTATATGAGTATGCCGTCATTGATCGTACTCACACCAAGAGCCTGGCTGACTTACGTGCTCTGCAAGACTGGTATCTCCGCTACCAGCTCGAAACCGTCCCCGGCGTGGCCGAAGTTGCAACCATCGGCGGTTATGTCCGGCAATACCAGGTGAAGCTCGATCCCAACAAACTGTTCTCATATGGCATTCCGGTCTCTACCGTAATCGAGCGCGTACGCGACAGTACAAACGAAGTTGGCGGCAATGTTCTGGAGATGAACGGCGCAGAGTACATGGTGAGAGGTCTTGGCTACCTGCGGTCAGTCGCCGACCTGGAGAACGTTCCAGTCGCGACGAAAAATGGAACGTCCGTGCTGCTACGCGATCTGGGCAGCGTAGATTTCGGGCCGGAGGTACGCCGCGGGGCTGCCGATTGGCAGGGCGAAGGGGAAGCCGTTGGCGGCATTGTGGTCATGCGTTTCGGTATGAACGCGCTTGACGTGATCACTGGTGTGAAAGCCAAACTGCGCGAGATTGCACCGTCACTTCCTCCTGGAGTTGAAATTGTGACCGGTTACGATCGCTCATGGCTGATCAATGAATCCATCAAGACACTGAAGCGGGATCTGATTCTGGAAGCCATCATCGTCAGCTTCGTATGCATTGCCTTCCTGTTCCATCTGCGTTCGGCGTTAGTGCCTATTATCACGCTGCCGATCGCGGTGCTGGCGGCCTTCATCCCGATGTACTACCTCAACGTAAGTTCCAACGTGATGTCGTTGGGCGGACTGGCTTTGGGGATTGGGGTGTTGATCGATGCCGCTATCGTGATGGTCGAGAACGGTTACAAGCACTTGGCGGAACGAAGCGGCCTGAGCGCCGGCGAACATACCGACAAACTCAGCTCTCAGGAACGCAGATCTATATTGGTGCGATCGGCGAAGCAGGTTGGCCCCGCGTTATTCTATTCGCTGATTATCATCCTCGTGTCGTTCCTGCCCGTTTTCTTGCTGGAGGCACAGGAAGGGCGCATGTTCCGCCCTCTGGCTTGGACCAAGACGTCGGCGTTGGCGTTTTCCTCGATACTTTCGATCACGCTGGTCCCCGTGTTGATGCCGTTGTTCATTCGGGGCCGCTTGCGTCCTGAATCGCAAAACCCTGCGGCCCGGATCACTCAAGCGATTTATCTCCCCGTCCTGCGCTGGTGTTTGCGGCACTGGAAACTGCTAATCGTGATCAATCTGATCTTTCTGGCGGTGACCATTCCGTTGTATTTCAAACTAGGCAGCCAATTCATGCCAGCGTTGTACGAGGGATCAGCCCTGTACATGCCGACGGCACTGCCGGGGATTTCCATTCAGCAGGCGAGCCTGCTGATGCAGGAGCAGGACCGTATTATCCGCTCCTTTCCGGAGGTGGAAAGCGTATTCGGCACCGTGGGCCGTTCCGACAGCGCCACTGACAATGCGCCGCTCGATATGTACGACACCACTATCATGTTGAAGCCCCAGGAGAAGTGGCCACCGGGTGTTACGTATGAAAACCTGATCGCGAAAATGGATGCCAACCTCCAATTCCCCGGTCTCACCAACACGTGGACGATGCCGGTGCGAAACCGGCTGGACATGGAACTCACGGGCATCAAAACCCCGCTTGGTCTGAAGATCCAAGGGCCCGATCTGGCGCAGATTCAGGATATCGGCGCACGAATGCAACAGATTCTTACCGGCATACCAGCGACCAGTTCGGTATTCGCAGAGCGAGTGTCGCAAGGCTTTTACCTGAACGTAGAGGTCAATCGACCGGAAGCTGCTCGGTACGGGCTAACCGTGGGAGATGTTCAGCGGGTCATTACCTCTGCCATCGGCGGCGCAAATATCGCTCAGAATATCGAAGGCCGCCAGCGTTTTCCGATCAATGTCCGCTACGAGCGCGATTTTAGGGACGATCTCGAGGCGTTAGGCCGGGCTCTCGTTGGTACGCCTTCAGGAGCGCAGATTCCCATCAGCGAAATAGCGCGGCTTTCTTTTTCGCGGGGACCGGCGATGATTCGCGATGAAGACGGCGCGCTCACCGGCTACGTCTATCTCGATTTGAAAACAAAAGACTACGGCGGATTCGTGAACCAAGCAGACAAGTTGTTGCGTAGCAAGCTGGATTTGCCAGCAGGGTACACCTATCGTTGGGCGGGCGAGTATGAGTTCGAACTTCACGCCAAAGACAGACTGAAAATCATCCTGCCGATCGTGTTCTTCGTCATCTTTCTGTTGCTCTACATGGTTTTCAAGTCCGCGGCCGAGGCGGCGGTGCTGATCTTCCCGACCCTCTATGCCATGTCTGGTGGACTCATCCTGCAATGGGTGCTCGGTTACAACTTCAGCGTCGCTGTCTGGGTGGGATACATCGCGCTGTTTGGTATCGCGGTCGAAACCGGCGTGGTGATGGTGGTCTACTTGCACGAGTCGCTTCAACACCGGCTCGCCACAGGTACGACTTTAACCGACGAGGATGTAGAGCAGGCCACTATCGAAGGCGCGGTCCAGCGATTGCGTCCCAAGTTAATGACCGTGACCGCCGTAATTCTTAGTCTTGCGCCGATCTTGTGGGAGTCGGGCATCGGATCCGATGTCATGAAACCGATTGCCGCGCCCATCGTGGGCGGGATGATTACCTCGACCATTCACGTGTTGATCTTGGTCCCAGTTTTCTTCTTCTTACTGAAGCGCCGCGCGCTCCGGCATGGCACTTTGACAAAACAACCGGCAGCGGAGCAATTGTGAACATTGGCTCTGACGGGGATCACCGCCGCATGTCATCGGGACTACAAGCCTTGAGCAAGACTGATCACTCTCGCCCGCCCAATCGGTTGTACCCTCAATGTCTAACGAATACTGGCGTGCAATTCGGCGGCGTTCTGCTTATGGATCGGAAGTTTTAATGGACCACCTGACGCACGAAGGCCACAGACAAGCGGCCGAGCCACATGCCGGCATCAAGATGTCCGGCGCCCACGGAAACCACGACCGCCATGCCGGACACTCCGTCGCGATGTTTCGCGACAAGTTCTGGTTAAGCTTTGCTCTCACGATTCCCGTGGTTTTCTGGTCGATGGACGTCCAACATTGGCTTGGGTACACAGCGCCTTCCTTTCCTGGTTCGAGATTTATCCCCGCAATCCTTGGAACGGTCGTCTTTGTTTATGGCGGGCTAGTCTTTCTTCGTGGGGCATGGGGCGAACTGGCCGACCGCAAGCCCGGCATGATGACTCTCATCAGCCTGGCGATCATAGTCGCCTTTGGAACGTCGCTCGCCGCAACCTTTGGCTTCTTCGAGATTGAAGTCTGGTGGGAGCTCGCATCGCTGATCACGATCATGGT
>CAVRWS010000057.1:0-26250 GCA_963724815.1 uncultured Acidobacteriaceae bacterium | reverse complement strand
CTGGGGCCCGAATGTTGTCCGCAACCTTGACCGCCTGGATGAGACCAAAGTTGTCGCCGTATGCGACAAGAGTCCGGCGGCCCGGAAGAAAGTGGCCAAGGCCTATCCTGACGTGCGAGTGACGGACGATCCGGCAGAGTTGATGTCCTCTCCTGAAATCGATGCCATCGCCGTGGTCACGCCCGTGTGGACGCACTATGAACTGGCCAAGGCGGCGCTGCAGAACGGCAAACACGTATTTGTCGAAAAACCGTTTACCAGCAACGCGGCGCAGGCGCAGGAGCTGATTGAGCTCGCGGAGCGAAAAAATCTTAAGATCATGGTCGACCACACCTTCCTGTTTACCGGGGCGGTGCAGAAAATTAAACACCTTCTCGATGACGGAGCTTTGGGCAAGCTCTACTACTACGATTCCATGCGCGTGAATCTTGGCCTCTTTCAACACGATGTCAATGTGGTCTGGGATCTTGCTCCGCACGATCTTTCGATCATCGACCACCTGATCCGCAAGACTCCCGAAGCCATCTCCGCCACCGGCCAGACTCACCTCAATGGACACGAAGACGTAGCCTTCATTACGCTCTATTTTCCCGATAAAGTGATTGCTCATATCAACGTAAATTGGCTCTCGCCAGTGAAAGTCCGCACGACGCTGATCGGCGGCGAAAAGAAAATGCTGGTTTGGAACGATCTGGAAGCGGACGAGAAGATCAAGATCTATGACAAGGGTGTAAACGTCACCAGCCGCGAAGGGCTTTATAATTTATTAGTGCACTATCGTTCGGGGGATATGTGGGCGCCGCAGATCGAGCAGGTCGAAGCACTCTCACGCGAATTGGCCTATTTCGTCGACTGCATCCTGAACGACCAGACTCCATTCAACGACGGTCATGCCGGGCTTCGGGTGGTGAAGATGCTGGAGGCTGCCAATCTCTCCATGCAAAAACGTGGTGAGTTGGTGTACATCTCCGACCCGCAAGTTCCGGTTACCCGGTCGTCAGCCAGCGAGGCCGTAATCGGCGCAAGCCGATAAGGCAGCTTCACGAAGTTTCATTGCGCTAAAGGAAACGTTCAACGAATGCAGATCAAGATTGAATCCAGATTACTGGGGGATGTAGTCGTAATCGTCCCGGAAATTTTTCAGGATGCCCGCGGCTTCTTCACCGAAACCTTTCGCGCGGATCAGTTCAAGGCGCTCGGTTTGCCGACCGAGTTTGTTCAGGACAACCACTCGCGTTCCGCTAAAGGCGTGGTGCGCGGCTTACACTTTCAATGGGATCCTCCCATGGGCAAGCTCATGCGGGTTACGGCGGGAAGCGCCTTTCTGGTGGCAGTCGATATTCGCAAAGGCTCGCCGCACCTGGGCAAGTGGGCGGGAGTGGAAGCGTCGGCGGAAAATCGCCGGCAGGTGTGGGCGCCAGCGGGCTTTGCCCGCGGCTTTTGCGCTCTCAGCGAGGGCACGGAAATCCAGTACAAGTGTACCGGGATCTACAGCAATAAAGCGGAATCGGCGATCCGGTGGAATGATCCGGCAATCGGGATCAAATGGCCGCTCTCCGATGTAACTGTCTCCGACAAAGACCGCAATGCAGCTCCTCTGGCGGACTGGCTGCGTTCGCCCGACTCAGACAACTTTCGATATTCCGAAAGCGCGGAACTGTTGGCGAAGCGCTAATCAGAGAGTGAATCGATGACCACTGCAACAACGGTAATTCTGAACACGAGGCGGGCATGAAGGTCGCGGTAATCGGTGCCAACGGCCAGCTTGGCCACGATGTGGTTCGTGCTTTTGCCGATCGGGGCGACGATGTTCAGGCGCTGAATCACGAGGACGTCGAGCTTTCTAGTCTCGACTCGGTTGTGGCGGGTTTGCGCTCCGCGCAGCCAGAGGTTGTAGTCAACACCGCCGCCATGCATCACGTCGAAAACTGCGAGCAGCAGCCTGAGAAGGCGCACGCAATAAACGTCGTGGGAGCGAAGAATCTCGCCGCGGCAACCCGCGATCTAGGATCGGTATTGATCCACGTCAGCACCGACTATGTATTCGACGGCAAGAAAGGCACGCCCTACGTCGAAACCGACGAGGCGCGTCCGCTGAATGTTTATGGCAGAACCAAGTTGGAAGGCGAGCGGTTTGTGCAAGAGATCAATCCCCGGCATTACGTTCTGCGCACCGCCGCCCTTTACGGCAGCCACCCCTGCCGCGCCAAGGGTGGCCAGAATTTTGTCGACCTGATGCTGCGATTAGCGCGGGAGCGTGGTCGCGTGCGGGTGGTCGATTCTGAGTTCACAACTCCGACCGCAACTGCCGATGTGGCGCGCCAGATTGCCGCACTCAGCCGCTCCGACGCCTATGGCCTTTACCATGCCACGGCGGAGGGCAGTTGCTCCTGGTATGAATTTGCTCGCGAAATCTTTCGTGTAGCCGATGTTTCGGTGAATCTCGAAGTGGCTGGGGCTAACGAATTTCCCGCCAAAGTGCCCCGTCCCGCGTATTCGGTGCTCGAGAATCACGGGCTGAAGTCCCACAATTTAAATCTGTTCCGTCCCTGGCAAGAAGGCTTGAATGCTTACCTTTCTGAAAAGCCAGCAGCTGTCGCCAGCCGTTAATTCTTAGTTCATCCAGCTCTGAAATCACAATATAAGCGCATAAAGTTTAGGAGACAGAAATGAAGATCCTGATCGCAGGTGGGGCCGGCTATTTGGGTTCCGTGCTTGTTCCAAAGTTGCTGGAGCGTGGCTATGAAGTCGATGTAGTGGATTTGTTCTGGTTTGGCAACCATCTTCCTGCTGAAGCCGGAATCATCCGCAAAGACATTTTTGATATTACGGTCGAAGACTTGCAGCGCTATCAGCAAGTCGTCTTCTTGGCCGGATTGTCGAATGATCCCATGGCAGAGTTTTCGCCCAGCCAGAATTTCATCTTCAACGCCGCAGCTCCTGCCTACCTCGCCTACGTCGCCAAAAAGGCGAACGTGAAGCGCTACGTGTATGCCTGCTCCTGCTCGGTCTACGGATATACCGACAACGAATTGTTCGACGAGAGCCGGCCAGTTTCCTCTTCTTACCCGTATGGAATTTCCAAGCTGCAGGGCGAGCAGGCCGTGATGAACCTGATGGACGATAGTTTCTCCGTCATCTCGCTGCGCAAAGGAACTGTCTCCGGCTACAGTCCGCGCATGCGGCTCGATCTGATCATCAACACCATGTTCAAAAACGGCGTGCGCAACCGCGAGATCACGGTCAACAATCCGTCGATCTGGAGGCCAATTCTCAGCATCGAGGATGCGACCAACGCTTACGTTCGGGCGATCGAAGCGAGCGAGAGAATCTCGGGAATTTTCAACGTCGCTTCCGGAAACTACACCGTGGGCGAAGTTGGAGACCTGGTGAAGATGGCGATTGAAGAGCATCTCGGCATCTCGGTGCGTTTGAACATCCACCACAAGAAGGATTTCCGGAACTACAAAGTGAGCATTCAGAAGGCGGAGAACACGCTCAGCTTTCATCCCAATCACAACGTCAAATGCATCGTGAAAAATCTGATCGAGCACATGGATCGATTCAGCGATTGGGATAACCCGCAGTATTACAACATCGACACCCTGAAGCTGCTCTCGGAAAATGGCGACCGGTTACGCAGCCTGGTAGAGGTTGGATAGACCAGCGAAGGCGGTTCACGCGAATCGGCAACCGAAGCCTTTCCTATGACCATTCGAGAACAATATGAAGGCCCATCATCTGTGCCGGGCGATTCAGTGTTGAGTTCGCGTCCAACCGTCCTGGTGGCCGCCACATCGCGGTGGTATCCAACTGCTCGACTGGCGATTGCGCTGGCGAACTACGGATGCGTTGTCGAAATGCTTTGCCCTCCCGGCCATCCGATTACCAAGACCATGGCGGCGACCAGGATTCACCGGTATCAGGGTTTGACGCCCTTACGTTCATTCGCCGCTGCGGTCAGGAATGCTCAGCCGGATCTCATCATTCCGGGAGACGATCTGGCTGCCCATCATCTGCATCGTCTTTATGACCTTGAACAGAGGAATGGCAAAGCTGGTTCTTTGATTTGCGCCGTGATCGAGCGCTCGCTGGGACCGGCGGAAAGTTTTCCGGTCGCCTATACCAGATCTGCATTCATCGAACTGGCACAGCAAGAGGGCATACGCGTGCCGGCGACGAAATCGATTTCCAACCTGGATGAACTAAAAGATTGGATTATCCGAAACGGATTCCCGGTGGTCTTGAAGGCAAATGGCACCTCGGGGGGAGACGGTGTGCGAATTGTGCGCACTCTCGACGAGGCAGAACGCGCCTTCTGTTCGTTACAGGCTCCTCCGCGCTGGCTACGCGCCGCTAAGCACGCTTTCGTGGATCATGATGTGACGCTGGTTGGCCCCGCATTGCTGCGCCGACGCTTTGAAATGAATGCGCAATCTTTCGTGGACGGGCGGGAAGCAACCAGCGCCGTCGCCTGCTGGCAAGGCAAAGTGCTGGCGGCTCTCCATTTTGAGGTAATCAACAAAAGAAGTGCGGCTGGACCGGCCACGGTTGTCCGCTGGATTGAAAATATCGGACATTGCGACCGCCGCGGAAAAGATGGTGCGGCGGCTGAATCTCTCCGGAGTGCACGGCTTCGACTTCATGCTGGAAGAGGAGACGGGCAAAGCCTATCTGATCGAGATGAATCCCCGCGCCACGCAGGTCGGACATTTGCCTTTAGGTCCAGGTCGCGACATTCCCGCCGCCTTGTACGCGGTGTTATCCGGCCAGACTCCGCAACCGGCACCCAAAGTTACGGAAAATGACACCATCGCGTTGTTTCCCCAAGAGTGGACGCGGGATCCGCAGAGCCCATTTCTGCGGTCTGCGTACCACGATATTCCGTGGGAGGAACCCGAACTGGTTCGTGACTGTGCGATGAATCGGCAGAAACAGAGTGCCTGGTACTCACGGGCAAACTGGATCAAATCATCATCCCCAGTTCGAACGCGCAAAGGAATGTCCGCGCCGGCAAAGAGTGATAACGCGGCACTTGATTGGCAGGCAACCAAATCGCAATCCGGAATTGTGAAGCCTCAATGACGAAAATGCGCCCGCTGCGAATTATGAAGTTTGGGGGAACGTCTGTGGGGGACGCTGCCTGCATCCGGCGCGTCGCCGAGATCGTTCGCTCAGCTGCCTGCGACAGCGATTTGGTAGTGGTCGTGTCCGCCATGGGTGGCGTGACCAACCGGTTACTTGAGGCAGCGATGCGGGCTGAAGCAGGCGATCGAAGCTCGGCGGCGGCGATTTTCGTTAACATTCGCAGCCAGCACGACGCCGCTGTCAACAGCCTGATCCATTCCCCGGACCAACGAAGAGCCGTCTTGCGCAAGATGGAAGAATGTTACGAACAGGGCGAGCGGCTTTACCAGCGCGGCGATGCTCAGCGCGAGTTCACGCTGAGGGATCGCGATGCAATTTCCAGCCTGGGAGAACGTCTTTCTGCTCCGCTGGTGGCTGGCGCGCTGATGGAATGTGGAGTAAGGAGTCAGGCGGTCGAAGCCACGGAAATCATCGTGACCGATTCCTGCCACGGAGCCGCAGATCCGTGCATGGACGCAACCCGCCAACGCTGTGAGATCCGTTTGCGGGAACTGCTGCGCCAAGGAATCGTTCCCGTGGTTACCGGCTTCATTGGCGCCACCCCGGAGGGAGTGCTCACTACTCTGGGCCGCGGCGGATCGGATTATTCGGCGACTATCCTGGGCTGCGGCACTGGGCGCGGACGAGGTCATTATCTGGACTGATGTGGATGGCCTGATGACCGCCGATCCGAGAGTAGTCGATGGCGCCTGCACGATTCCCGAGATCTCCTACAAGGAAGCCGCCGAACTGGCTCATTTCGGCGCTAAGGTTCTTCATCCGAAGACTCTCCATGCTTTGGCCCGATGCGGCATCCCGGTTTGGATTAGAAATACTTTTGCACCCCAGCGCCACGGCACAAGAATCACTCCCGCAGGCCCGGCAGTCGGTGGGGGAGTAAAGGGTCTGACCGCAGCCCTGCGTCGTGACCTCGCGCAAGATCCAGCCCACCCAAAAAAGATAGAAGAAGGTGGCGGCGACCCGACGGTCGCCGTTGTGACTGCGGTTGGCAAGAACATGCGCCATCCGGCATTCGCGACCCGTATGCTCGGTGCTCTTACTCTCGCCAAAGTGAACGTGGTTGCCGTATCCGAAGCCTGTTCCGACTGCAGTATTTCGGTGGTGATAGCCGGAAAGGACAAGACTTCAGCGCTGGTAGCTCTGCATCGCGAGTTTCAACTGGATGCCCCATTTTGGATTTCCGCCTCCGATCCTACAGTCGAACCAGCAGCATATTGTCAGTCTGAGCAATCCCCCGCCAACGGGGATTGAGTGAATCCACGTAGTCCGTTCCCGCCCGGTGATTTCAGAATCGTCAATTGAGTTGCTGGAAAGGTTTTGTTCTCTATGAATGAATACGTGTGTATCGCCCCAGACGTAAAGCTGGGCCGCGATGTGAAACTGTCCAAGTTCATCAACCTCTACGGATGCGAGGTCGGCGATGAATCGAAGATTGGAGCGTTCGTTGAGATTCAGAAGAACGCCAGCATCGGCAGGCGCTGCAAGATTTCCAGTCACACCTTCATCTGCGAAGGCGTCACCATTGAAGACAATGTCTTTATCGGGCACGGTGTGATGTTTATCAACGACAGTTATCCGCGAGCCACCGCCACGGATGGAAATCTTCAAACCGAAGCCGACTGGAAGGTCGAGCGCACCGTAATCAAAAGAGGAGCGTCGATCGGCTCTGGAGCCACGATTCTTTCGAACGTCACCGTCGGGGAAAACGCGATCGTGGGAGCCGGCAGCGTTGTTACCAAAGATGTTCCGCCCAACAGCATCGTGGCGGGGAATCCTGCGAAGTTTATGCGTTCTGTCGAACAAATCACGGAGGTTTCAAAGTGAGTATTTCTCATAACAGTCCGAATAGCATTCCTTTTCTCGATCTGATTACTCCTCACGTAGAACTCGAGCACGAACTGGTCGCCGTATTTCAGCGGGCTCTGCGCACCGCCGGCTTCATCGGCGGCCCGATGGTAGAAGAATTCGAAAAATCGTTTGCCGCGTTTTGCGGCACCAAATACTCCATCGCCATCAGTAGCGGTACGGACGCGTTACGCTTCGCCATCATGGCATGCGGCATAAACCCGGGCGATGTGGTCGTCACCGTCCCCCACACTTTCATCGCCACCACGGAAGCCATTTCGCAAGCCGGAGCTCTTCCCGAGTTCGTCGACATCGACGAGCGCACTTACAACATGGACCCGGAAAAGCTGCGTCAGTATTTAGAGCAGCAATGCGAAAAAGATAAATCGGGCAAACTGATCAGCCGCCGCAGCGGACGGCCGGTCACCGCCATTGTTCCGGTGCACCTCTACGGACAGATGGTAGACATGGACGTGATCCTCGACCTCGCGGCGCGTTTTGGTTTGCTAGTGATTGAGGACGCTTGCCAGGCGCATGGCGCCGAATATTTCTCGCGCAAACAAAATCGCTGGATGAAAGCCGGTTCGATGGGCCGGGCGGCGGCATTCAGTTTCTATCCCGGCAAGAACCTCGGTGCTTGCGGCGAGGCGGGTGCTGTAACCACCAATGATGCTTCTCTGGCAAAAAAGATCAGCATGCTGCGTGACCACGGTCAGGCAGAAAAGTACTATCACGACATCGAGGGGTACAACGGCAGGTTGGATGCAATTCAAGCAGGTCTGCTGGACACGAAACTCACGCATCTGGCAGCCTGGAATGCGAAGCGCCGCGAGCGTGCCGCAGAATACAATCGCCTCTTCGCCGCGGCGGACGACGCTGTTGTTCCTCCCTTCGAGCCCACTTGGTCCCGAGCCGTGTATCACTTGTATGTAGTTCGCACCGAAGACCGTGACGGGATGATGAAACACTTGAAGAAGGCAGGAATCGGCACCGGAATCCATTATCCAATTCCGCTGCATTTGCAGAAAGCCTATACGGGAATGAATTACAGAAGCGGCGATTTCCCGGTCACGGAAAAAGCCGCTGCGGAAATCATCTCTTTGCCGATGTTCCCGCAGCTCACAGCGGAACAACAGAGCCGGGTGGTCGAGGACATTTTTTCCTTTGTACAGATTGCATCACCCGAAAAGTTGTCAGAGGCGGACTCAGTTTCGGTGGGAAGCGCTGAACGGAGAGCTTAAAGTGCAGCCTTCAGCGCCAATCGCACCAGCAGAAGCCGTTCCCAAAATGTCCAGTGCGGCTAAACAGCGCGGTTCCTCAGCGGAAGAGCCAAAGTCTGTGTCAGGGCGGAAGAGGATATGGATCGACCTGGATAATTCTCCGCATGTCCTTTTCTTCCGCCCCATCATCGATGAACTCAAGAAAAGAAACTATGACGTATTTATCACGGCGCGGGATGCCTACCAGGTTCGGGAACTCCTGGAATTTTATGGATTGTCGGCGCGGCTGATAGGAAGACATCACGGAAAACATAAGATTTTGAAAGCGATTGGTACGTGCTTTCGCGGACTGGCCCTGGCTGCAATCGTGCGTAAGGAAAAACTTGATCTCGCGATTACTCACGGCTCACGCGGGTGCTTACTAGCTTGCGCCCTATTAAGAATCCCGGATGTACTGCTGTTTGACTATGAATTTGTGGCGAAAGTACCAACCATTCAGCCCAGTTGGCTTATGGCGCCGGGTGTCGTTGTAGAAAGATATACTGGTAAACACGCTCGAATCATGCAATACCCTGGTATCAAGGAGGATGTTTATCTCTCGCGGTTTGTGCCCGATGATGGTGTGAAACAACGCTTAGGAATAGCTGTCGACCAGTTGCTGGTTACAGTGCGGCCACCGGCAAAGGAGGCGCACTATCATAATCCGGAAAGCGACCAGTTGTTGACCGAGGCCATCAGGAAGTTCGCCGGTAATCCGCTGACCAAGATACTGCTGCTGCCGAGAAACAAGAAACAGGAGGCCGAATTGCGCGCGGCCTGGGCCGAAGACATTTCGCGGGGGCAGATTCTGATCCCTGATCATGTGGAGGACGGGCTAAACCTGATTTGGAACTCTGACTGCGTGATCAGCGGAGGGGGAACCATGAATCGCGAAGCGGCCGCCTTGGGGGTGCCAGTCTACAGTATTTTCCGAGGCAAGATTGGCGCGGTCGATCGCTATCTCGCCAATCAGGGCCGATTAATCCTGCTCGAAAGTGTGGACGATGTCCGAACAAAGATCAAGCCAGTATGCCGTATCACGCGAACGGAACGTCAGAGTGAACAGAACAGCCCGGCACTTGAAACCATCATTGGCAATATTGTTTCAATCATCGAAGTAAAACCGATTGCCGTGGGCCGGGTCGGTTTGTCCGTGTCCGGCCAGAATTGAGGAGCTTGACCAATCACGCAGCAAGTGTAACGGAAATGTCCCAACAGAGAACGCAGCTGACGAATACTCTAGCTGTCTCGGGCAACGAAACGCGCGTAGCCCGATTGATGGAGTTGGCCATTCGTGGGCTCAAGCCGATGTACGACCCCGAAGCGGGTCTGTTTTGCCATCGCCTCAGAAAAACTCCTTCCGGAAATATCCGGGAAGGCATTTCGCAGCGCTACACGATCATGACGCTGCTAGGTCTGTTGCGTGCAGAGGCGGTTGGATACCGTTCTCCTGTCGACATTTCTGCCACCGTCGACGCTTTGTACAGAAATACAGAATGGGTCGATAACATTGGAGATATCGGCCTTCTTCTCTGGCTTTCTTCAGTCACTTCGCACGGGTGGGACAATTTCCACGCGGCATTTGATCTTAAGAGCGCGCTGCAAAAATATTCAGGCGCAAAAAAGCGGGTAACCATGGAGTTGGCATGGTTTCTGTCGGGGCTTACTTGCGCCAGTGCAGCGGACAAGATAACCCTAGATCTTGAGCCGCTGACCGTGCAGAGCTACAAATTACTAAAGTCAAATCAAGGTAAAGATGGTCTTTTCGGACATATGGCTAAGTGGAACTCGCTCGCTGGAGCTGTGCGTGGCCATGTGGGTAGTTTCGCCGATCAAGTCTATCCCATATTTGCTATGGCTCGGGTTGGTCAAGTTTTCGGGATGAAAGAGGCTTCACAGAATGCTCTTCGGTGTGGAGAAACGATCTGCCGGCTGCAAGGTTCTTTGGGCCAATGGTGGTGGCATTATGACTCGGTAACGGGTCGAGTGGTGGAGCACTATCCCGTATATTCAGTGCACCAGCATGGCATGGCGCCGATGGCCCTGTTTGCGTTGCAGGATGCCTGCAATGTCGATTTTAGCGTTCAACTCTATAAGGGTCTCGATTGGATCAATGGAACCAACGAATTGAAGCAGGATCTTGAGGACGGCGCGGCAGGCGTTGTCTGGAGATGCATTCGACCCAAGAATGCAGACTCCTACGCCTCGCGACTCCGTACTTTCATGGGACAACAGCCTGATCTCAGCTCCGCGGAGATCCTGTTCGAGTGTCGACCCTACGAATTAGGCTGGCTTCTTTATGCCCACGCCCGTCCGGGGATGTAGGCGTTCCGCACATAGATTGGCGAGAGTTGTGCAAGATGTCAGTTTACGAAATCGATCCAATAAATGATGCCCGGTGGCACGAATTTCTCCAGCAGCATCCTGCTGCTTCTATCTTTCATACGCCGGGTTGGCTCGAGGCCCTGCGTCGTACTTATGGCTACGAACCGATTGCCCTTACGACATCTCCGCCCGGCCAGGCACTCACGAATGGTTCACCATTTTGTCAGATAAGCAGTTGGCTCAGCGGACGCCGGTTGGTGTCGCTGCCGTTCTCAGATCACTGCACGCCGCTAGTCGAGAGTTCGCAGCAGATCCGCGAGTTGCTGGATGCACTGCAAGAAAGAATCAGGCGGGAGAACTGGAAATATGTCGAAATCAGAGCGGCGGACCTACAACTGCCTGATTCCGCCGTGCCAGGTCCAAGCAAAGTGTTCGTTTCGCATCGCTTAGATTTGCGTCCGAGTCAGGATGAGATTTTTCGCACATTCCACAAAGATTGTGTGCAGCGAACCATTCGGCGTGCCGAGAAGGCTAACTTGACGTACGAGACGGGAACTTCAGAGACGCTATTAGCAAAGTTCTATCATCTTCTGCTGTCAACCCGCCGCAAGCATGGATTACCACCCCAACCTGAAGCCTGGTTTCGCAACCTGATCGCTTGTCTAGGAGACCAGGTCAGGATTCACCTTGCCTACAAAGAGACTCGTCCGATCGCCAGCATTCTTACGCTCCGTCACAAACATGTCCTGGTTTATAAGTATGGATGCTCAGATCACAGAGCAAATCATTTCGGCGGTACACATCTTCTGCTTTGGAAAGCGATCCAATCAGCCAAGAATGATGGGCTTTCCGAGTTGGATTTGGGACGTTCGGAGTGCGACAATCCAGGCCTCATCAGTTTCAAAGATCGTTGGGGCACCAAGCGGTCCGTCCTCACTTATTTCAGATTTCCTTTGAAGGGTCAGATGGAAAGAACGGCCACTCAGGGCCCCCTAGTCAAATACTTGTTTGCGCACGTTCCCGATAGCGTGCTGGTCGCAGCGGGGAGGATGTTATACAAACACGTCGGTTAGCGCACGAGTAATCCCGGCCTGTGATTGATCAAATCATGACTCAAGACGTTAAGTATGTAATCATCACTCCGGTGCGGGACGAAGAGAATTACGTTGCGGAGACTGTAAGATCCGTCGCTGCGCAGACGGTCTTGCCGACCGAGTGGATTATTGTGAATGACGGCTCGAGTGACAGGACAGGCGAGATTCTCGACGAGTGCGCGACGCGGTTCCCTTGGATGCGAGTGATTCACCGACCGAATCGAGGCTTCCGAAAGTCGGGTGGAGGGGTCATCGAAGCGTTCAATGACGGTTTCAATGCATTGAGTCGCACGAACTGGGATTTTTTGGTCAAGCTCGACGGCGATCTGACTCTGCCGGGGGATTATTTTGAAAAATGTTTCGAACACTTTGAGCAGCAGCCCGCACTCGGAATTGGGGGCGGCGTGATCTGCCACGAAGTAGATGGAGCGTTAAAGGTCGAGGCCAACCCCAAATTCCATGTGCGCGGAGCAACCAAGATTTATCGGCGCGCCTGCTGGCAAGCAATTGGTGGTCTGTGGTCGGCACCAGGCTGGGACACAATCGACGAAGCGAAAGCGAACATGTTGGGATGGAAGAGTGACAGCTTCGGCGAACTCCGCCTCTGCCATCATCGGATTACCGGAACTGCTGACGGACTGGTACGCGATCGCGTGAAGCACGGTCTAGCCTGCTATATCTCTGGGTACCATCCTCTCTTTGTTGCAGCCAGTTGCCTGTATAGGATTGTCCAAAAACCTTATCTGATCGGCTCGTTTGCCGTGGGCTACGGGTTTGTTAAGGGATATCTGGACCGCGTGCCGCAGGTGGATGACACTCGCCTGATCAGCTATATGCGCTCGCAACAATTGAGACGCCTTTGCGGGTTAGAGACCATCTGGAAGTAACGCCCCGAGCCGCTAGAAGAAAATATATGTGTGGAATTTGTGGAAAAGTGAACGTTGGCCGAAACGGCGCCCCTGTGGAGCCGGCCCTCATTCGCGCGATGATGGATACGATCCGTCACCGTGGTCCAGATGATGATGGGATCTACGTGGCTCCGGGGGTTGGCCTAGGTCACCTGCGACTCTCGATCATCGATTTGGGCAGCGGTCACCAGCCCATCTCGAACGAAGACGGTACGATTTGGATTGTCTTCAACGGAGAAATCTACAACTACCGTGAACTGCGCGCGTTTCTTCTGAACAAGGGACATGTTTTCAAAACGCAGACTGACACCGAAGTTATCGTCCATCTGTACGAGGAACTGGGACCTGCATGCCTGGACAGGCTGCGCGGCATGTTCGCCTTTGCCCTATGGGACGGAAAGAAAAAGACACTAATCCTCGCCAGAGACCGAGTGGGGATCAAACCGCTTTACTACTCGCTAACGGACGAAGCGGTTGTATTCGCTTCTGAGATCAAGGCGATTTTAGCCGACTCGGCGATTGACCGCGAGCTCGCGCCCGGAATGGTCGACCGGTTCCTGAGTTTTCTCTACGTGCCTGGCGAAGAGACATTGCTAAAAGGCATCTCCAAGCTGGCTCCAGGACACTATCTCTTGCTGAAGGATGGCAAAGCCGAACTACGAGAATACTGGGATCTGCAATTCTCCAAGCCCTCTGAGAGTCTCAGCCTCAAAGACGCGGAAAATCAAGTCTCGAATCTGTTGGCAGAAGCAGTCGAACTGCATATGATTGCCGACGTTCCGGTAGGTGTCCTTCTCAGCGGAGGTGTGGATTCGACTGCTGTGCTTAGTTGTGCCGCCGAGAGAACTGACAAACAAATCAGTACGTTCACGGTGGGCTTTGCTGACTCCGCCTTCGCTGACGAAAGACCTTATGCAAGATTGGCGGCCCAAAGCTACGGCAGTAGTCATCATGACATGACAATCACCGCGGACGATTTTGCGGATTTCCTTCCACGATACGTTTGGCATATGGAAGAGCCGGTCTGTGAGCCTCCCGCTGTGGCCTTGTACTACGTTTCCAAGCTTGCAAGAAATTACGTAAAGGTGCTGCTTTCGGGGGAGGGTGGGGATGAGGCTTTTGCTGGCTACAACAATTACCGCAGCATTATGTGGCTGGAGCGTCTCAAACACGTCTGGCCGGGCTTCAACGGCACTGCTTCCTGGGGACTCTCACAACTTAATTCCTGGGTCCACTCCTCAAGCGTAGCCAAGTACGTTCCTTTGATGAACGCAACGTTTCCCGACTATTACTACAGCCGCACCTCCACTCCCTACCGCTACTCGGGAAATGGTATCGGTGAACTGTACTCTAGCGATTTCGTGAAGTCGATTGATAAAGAATTTACAATCGAGCCGGTTCGGAGGCTGTTTGCGAAGGTAAAGGACCAAGGGGTTCTCGACCAGATGCTTTACATCGATACCAAGACTTGGCTGCCGGATGATTTGCTGGTCAAAGCCGACAAGATGACCATGGCCAACTCGTTGGAACTGCGCGTACCCTTACTGGATCACCGGCTCTTGGAATTTGCCGCCTCTCTGCCAGAGGATTACAAACTGAAGGGCGCCACTCTGAAGTACATCTGGAAGAAGGCTTTGTCCAATCGGGTCCCGGAAAAAATTCTCAAACGAAAAAAAGCCGGGTTTCCGGTACCTTACGAATTCTGGCTGAGAACGAATCTGAAAGACCAGGTGCGAGACATTCTGACCGATCGGAAAACTCTGCAGAGGGGTTATTTCCAAAAGAGTGCGGTCGAAAAGCTTCTTGACGCGAACGGTAACTCTGGCGCGTACTCGAAAGAAGTTTTTTCCTTGCTTGCGCTGGAATTGTGGCACCGCATGTTTTTTGACGGCGTAGCCGTGACCTCACTAGCAGTCAAGAGCTGAAATGGTTCCAATGAGCATGCCAGTTCTTTCTAAAAGGAAAGCGTTCCACAAAGCGAAGCCCCGGGCAGCCCTAAGTTTCGCTGCGGGCGCCCTCTGGCACATGCCGGGACGGTTCCGAATCGCGCGCTACCTCGGTCCCGAATGCTCGCTGCGGTGCGTGTTATTCCATGACGTTTCGGACGAAGAATCCTCTTTTACGCGTGGATTGGGTGGCACCATTACGCGCAGTGACTTCCAGGCGGCGCTGAGGTTTCTTACTCGACATTACACGCCTGTCAGTTTGCAGCAAGTTCTGCAGGATCCCGATGGCCGTAGCCTTCCCACGCGGCCAGTGCTGGTTACTTTTGATGATGCGTATGCGTCGATCAGCAAATTTGCGGCGCCGCTCTGTGCCGAGTTTGCCGTGCCAGCCGTCTTCTTCGTCAATGCTGTGTGTCTCGACAATCAGCAACTAGCGCTAGATAATCTTGTCACCCACGTAGCTAACGTCTTCGGCATGGACACAATCAATGCCGCGGCAGCCAAGCTGGAGGTGCCGAAGATTCTGCCGCTCCGCTCATTAACGGAAGTATTTTCTAGCTTTCTTCCGTCTATAGCGCCGTCGGAGCGTGAAGCCTTCCGTGCCGCCCTTCTTCATCTCACCGGAGTGAAAGATCGCGACTTGGCCGCCGAGGCTGGCCTTTACCTGACCAGCCAACAGCTCCGGGATCTGGCTACCTTCAATTTCGAACTCGGCAACCATACTTATACACATGCCAATTGCCGGACGTTGTCGATGGAGGACTTCGCCGGCGAGATCGATCGGAATAAAGCAGTGTTGGAGGCAGTCTCAGGGAGGAAGGTTCGCTCCTTCAGCGTGCCTTACGGCTCCTCAATCGACCTAACACCGAATCTCATCGCCCATCTTCGTCAGTCGGGACACCAGGCTGTATTTCTCTCCGAGAGCCGTGCCAATTTGTTATCGTCAGACCGGTACCGCCTGGATCGGGTTAGCGTTAACACCGGACATGATGAGGCGCTCTTTTCCCAAATTGAAGTCCTGCCCCGTCTTCGCTCGATAAGGAATGCCCTGTTGCGGGCCTAGAGCATCTGGCACTTCGAACCTGGCGAAACTCGCCGGGCGCAGAAAGCGTGGCTCAATTGTTTGTTAGGATTGACAGTAACGTTTCGCGATACGTTTTATGACACGCAACGAATTCCTATCGCAGATGAATGAGATTCTCGACTTGCCTCCGGGGACTCTGCGGGGCCATGAAAAACTTGAGGACCTGAAGAATTGGGACTCGACTTCGTTGATCACCTTTATTGCGATGACGGAGAGCACGAATGGCGTGAGCATTTCGCCTGGCGAGATCGTGACCTGCTCCACCGTCGCCGACCTCCTGAAACTGGCTCAGGTAGAGCCCAGCGCCTGACAGGCCTACCTTTGAACTCGTGCGGAGATATTGAATGGAATCTTCACCAACAACCATGCAGCCGGAACTGTTGAAAGCTTTAAGGCACCCAATCACAGTGGGAGAAATCCTGCGGAAACGGCAGGCGCTGAAGAGGGAACTGCTGAAGCAGCCGAATCTTGTCCCCACGCGGATTGCAATTCTTGGTGGCTCTACGACGACGGAAGTCAAGAGCATGCTGGAATTGTTTCTGCTGGCGCAGGGAATTCAGCCGGTTTTCTACGAATCGGGATACAACCGTTATTTCGAGGACGTTGTTTTCGAGAATCCCGAGCTGTGGAACTTCAAACCGAATATTGTCTTCGTTCACACCACCTGGCACAACCTCTCGGGATTTCCCGAACTGCTGGAATCAGAAGCGGAGGTCGAAGGCCGTGTGCGTCGGGAAATGGCGCGGTTCGAATCGTTGTGGGAAAAGATTCACACCGAACTTGGCGCGGTGATTATCCAGAACAACTTTGATCTTCCCTCGCTCAGACCGCTGGGGAATTTAGAAGCTTCCGAAGCGTTCGGACGAGTGAATTTTGTGTTGCGGCTGAATGCTGAGTTTGCACGTTATGCCCGCGCCCATTCGCATTTCCTGATCAACGACATCCTTTACCTTTCCGCGCAGGTTGGCCAAGCCGCATGGTTCCGGCAAAGCTATTGGTACAACTTTCATATGGCTCTGAGCCCGATGGCCAGCGTAGCTCTGGGCCAAAGCGTCGCTGCCATCGTCAAATCGATTTACGGGAAATCCAAGAAATGCCTGGTGCTGGATTTGGATAACACGCTTTGGGGCGGAGTCATTGGCGATGATGGCCTGCAAAATCTGGTTCTTGGCAAGGATCATCCTGTCGGCGAGGCGTACCTGGACTTCCAGCGGTATGTTAAAAATTTGCGGCGTCGTGGCGTGATACTGGCAGTGTGCTCGAAGAACGATCCTGAAAATGCGAAAGAAGGATTTTCCCATCCCGACGGCATTCTGAAGCTTGAGGATTTCAGCGTCTTCAAAGCGAACTGGAATACTAAGCCGGAGAACATTCGGGAAATTGCCGCCGAGCTCAACATTGGCCTGGACAGTATGGTATTCGTGGACGACAACCCGGCCGAGAGAGCGCTGGTTGAAGAGCAACTGCCGGAAGTTGCGGTGCCCAATGTGGGCTCGGACGTTTCCAGTTTCGCGCAAGTTCTCGAACACGAGCGCTACTTCGAGATCGACAAAATCGTTGCGGACGATCTCAACCGGTCAGCCTTCTACAGCGCCAATGCGGAGCGAAGCGCCGTCCAGTCCAAGTTCGCGAGCTATGGCGATTTTCTGGCCTCGCTTGCAATGACGGCTGAGATTGCGCCCTTTCGTCCCGTATATCTGGAACGGATCACGCAGCTGGTCAACAAGACGAATCAATTCAACCTTACAACCAGACGGTATACGGGCGGGGAAGTGGAAGCCATTGCTCAGGACCCGGCCTTTATCACGCTGTACGGGCGACTGACCGATAAATTTGGAGACAATGGCCTGGTATCAGTCCTCATTGGTCAAATTGTCGATGACAGCCTGCCCATCGATCTCTGGCTGATGAGTTGTCGTGTGCTGAAGCGCGAGATGGAATACGCCATGTTTGATGCGCTGATCGAACAATGTCAGGAGCGCGGAATCCGCAAAATCCTCGGCATCTATATTCCCTCCAAGAAAAACAGTATGGTCGCCGGTCACTATGCCGACCTCGGTTTCAAATCGATCGGGTCATCGGATGGTCGCGAACGTTGGAGCTATGAAGTCCCAGCCACGTATTCGCCGAGAACCCGCTACATTCGCCGGACTGCGGAAGCGCTGCAGACGGCTCCCATCGCGGACGGCGCATCCGTCGCGTCGGAGGTTTAAGTGCAATCCATCTGCGACCAAAGCGTCGCCGTTGAAGAGACCGCGCTGAACGCCAGGCGGAATCCGGTTTGGCAGGTCGAAGTGGATCGGGCAACTCCGGAAGAATGGTCTGGGATGCTCGATGGTTTCGAAGACGCGAACATCTACCAAACCTGCTCGTATGGCGTGGTTCGTTGGGGGAAAAAAAACGTCAGCCACCTGGTCTTGAAGCGCGACGGGGATGTCGTCGCCGTGGCACAGCTCAGGATGGTTCGCCCTACAAAACTCAACTTCGGCATGGCCTATCTGCGATGGGGGCCCCTGTGCCATCGCCGCGGAACAGGACTGGATGCCGAGGTCGCCACGGGCATGGCTCAAGCTCTGCGCGAAGAATATGCTGGCAAACGGCGACTCTTGCTGCAGATTCTTCCCAATGCATTCGTGGGGACACAGCGTGGGGCACTATTTCAATCTGCTTTCCACAGCTTTACGCAGGAAGCCAGCACTCCGGCGAACTTGTATCGGACTTTTGTTCTCGACCTCACGCCTCCGCTGGATCAATTGCGGAAGAACCTAGACGCGAAGTGGCGAAACAAACTGACCCAGTCCGAAAAAAAGGGTCTGAAAGTGACCGCAGGAACCGGCGTCGATCAATATCGAATTTTTTGCCGGATGTACAACGAGATGTTCAAGCGGAAGGCATTCGAAACTACCGTGGATGTCGAAGAGTTCGGGAAGATACAGGAAAGCCTGCCGGAAGCGCAGCGCATGCGGATTTTGATCTGTGAGCAAGCCGGAGTGCCCGTGGCGGGCATTGTGGCCTCGGCGATGGGTGATTCCGCGATCTACCTGCTGGGGGCGACCAGCGACGACGGCCTCGACTCAAAGGGCGCTTATCTGCTGCAATGGACAATGATCCAATGGCTTAAGGGAAATGGATTTAAGTCGTACGACTTGGGCGGCATCGATCCGGAAGGCAATCCCGGCGTTTACTCTTTCAAAAAGGGATTCTCTGGCGCTGACGTGTCGCAATTGAGCCCGTTCGTAGCCTGCGACAATGTGGTTTCTTCTACGATTGTCCGGGCGAGCCTGGTGGCGAAAGGCCTCGTGCGAGGGATCGGCGCTTTGCGCGCGGTCGTGTGCATTCCAAATAGGCGACAATCCGTGCGCAGTTCCCAAGCAGTCGAAAAGGACGTCTCTATGCAAAATACCACCGGATTCCCCAGAAAGTTTCTCCCTTTCCTGCGGTGTGTTCGGGACGGCGGGCAACTTTCACTGTCCCGTGAGCTTCAAGTCGATAAGGTCGGAATCAACGACGGCACTCTCCGTTGCGTCGAGTGCTCCTGTGAGTATCAGATCGAAGGCGGAATTGCGCGTTTGATGTCGGACAAGCGAACTCGGGAAACTGAGAACGAAATAGTATTGAAAGACCAAGAGTATGAGGCGATGCCCGAAATCTTTGTGCCGCCTTCCGCCGGTTGGCGGTCGGAATTCGCTGACCAGATTGAAATCCCGCCCCATCTGGACGCGATCAACCCGCTGGATGGACGTCGAGTCCTGGAAATCGCCTGCGGAGACGGCCGTTTTACAATTCTGATGGCCCAGTTAGGAGCCGAGGTTCTTGCCGTTGATTTCTGCATCAAGGCGTTACGGAAGCTGAACCGCAACTTGTCCTCCGGTATTGCCCCCACTTCCTATAAGGTGTCACCTCGACGGCCGCCTGGAAGTCTGGCCGGCTGTGTAGGTCTTGTGCAGGCCGATGCGAGCAATTTCCGGGTCGCGCCCGGCAGTTTCGATCGCGCACTCTCCGCCAGCCCGCTGGATTCGCGCGACGAGCGGATGGCGATGTACCGCTCCATCTCTGAAGCTCTCAAGGACGGTGGACGCTACGTGGGTGGCGTCGAGTACGATGATCTGTATCGAAGAGCTTTTGGCATGCCTCTGGTGAGGCGCTACAGCCCCGGTGGAGTCTTGATCGAGCATCTGAGCATTCCCGGTATGCGCCTTGAGGCTGCACCCTACTTCGGACGCATGCGGTTTCGCACCATCCGCGCTCACGTCCCCCTCGTGAAACACGGACTTGTAAAACGGTTTCCAAAACTCGCGGTCTATGTGTCGCTGGTGGTGTGTGCTCTTCCCGGGCTGAAGCATCTTGGAGAACTCCTGCTGCTGACTGCGGAAAGGCCGAGAAGGCTGCCCTTAGAAGGTGCAATGCGACCAAGTTTCATGGGAGCGAAGCAAATCTATCGTTGGTATAAGCGCCGCAAAGGGGAAGAGCCGCTATGGGATCCGGGTGTTCCAATTTAGATTGCGCACCATAGGTAGATTCCCCTTCGGTTTTAAAGCACAAGAAAGATTGCTTTTGAAAATTATGACGCAAATTTCATCAAGTCCGTCCAGTGAAGTGACGCATCCTGCGGACCCTGCGGGGCACACAGGATTTCTGCCCAAAGGCAACGCCACTCTCCATCATCTGGGTTTTGTGGTTGCGTCGATTGCGGCTGTCGCGGAAGAATTTGCCTTTTCGATGTCTGCAAGCTGGGATGGTTTGATTACTCACGATCCTATCCAGCGGGTTCGCGTCGCCTTCTTCGGCCCCGTCGACCGGAGAAATCCAGTCTTCGAATTAATCGAACCGGCCGGAGAGACATCCCCGGTCAGCAATTTCCTCAAGATGCGGGGAGGATTGCACCATGTCTGCTACGAAGTCGACGGCCTGGAATCGAATTTGCGCGATGCGCGCGCCGCAGGTCTGGCGATGGTTGCGGCTCCCGCTCCGGCGGTGGCTTTTGGTGGACGCAGAATCTCTTGGGTGTGTTCCAAGACGCGTTTATTGATCGAGTTGCTCGAACGTAACGCGAAGTAACTCAAGAAATATCCATGGATATCTCAGTTGTCATCGTCGGGTGGAATGCCAAGCACTATCTAGAACTGTGCCTGCAGAGCATGGCGGATGCGCCGCCGCGCCGCAGCATGGAAGTCGTTGTGGTCGATAACGCCTCGGTCGACGGCTCGGCAGAGATGATCGAAGCACGATTTCCCAGCGTGAAGGTCATCCGCAGCAGCGAAAACCTGGGATTCTCGAAAGGGAACAATCTGGGTATTCGCCAGTGCCAGGGACGCTATATCGCGCTGGTGAATCCAGATGTGATTGTGTTTGAAGGATGCCTGGATGCTCTGGCGGATTTTCTGGACCAGAATCCCAAGGTAGGAAATGTTGGCCCGCGCGTGTTTAACCCGGACATGACGCAGCAGAGCACCTGCCGGAAGTTCCCGACGCTATGGAACAATTTCTGTTCGGCCACCAGCCTGCCCACTGCATTCAAGAATTCGCAGCTGTTTGCCGGAGAGCATATGTGGTACTTCCCGCATAACCGCACCATCTCGGTTGACGTTCTGGTTGGCTGTTTCTCCATGATTCGCCGCGAAGCTTTCGACGACGTGGGCTTGCTCGACGAAAACCTGTTTATGTACGGAGATGATGTGGACTGGTGCCGGCGCTGCTGGAACGCGGGTTGGCAGGTGATGTTTTTTCCCGGCGCCCGTGCGATTCACGATCGCGGCAAAATCACGGCCTCTTATCCAGTTCGCTTTGCCGTCGCCCAACAGAAGTCCGTCCTCTATTATTGGCGGAAGCATCATGGCTTCTGGGGTGAGCTGGGGATGAGAACGATCATGTTTTTCCACCACGTGGCGCGCTATTTGTTTGCCGTAATCAGTTGGACTGGCACGAGCGACTGCCAAAGGCGCCGTAAGACAACGTGCGGAAAGCAAGTCAGCGGCGCCTGCCTGCGGGAATTATTCTCCAGCCCATCGCCAGCAACCGCTGAAGGGACAGCCGGCGGCGTAAATGGCGATTCCCGCATCCATCTCCCGGCTGGCGGCGTATTACAAGCGGCATTGCCTCGGCGCCACGCTTCGCCGTTTCAGCCTGCAGACGAAGAGAACGCTACTTCGCCAATCGCATGGTCCTATTTTATTGCGACCTGGCGACGCTGGCCTCCGCAGCGACCGAAATGCCCAGCCTCTCTGAAAGTGGAACGCCACAGATCTCAGGCCGAAATCGCCCCGCAGGATTTGCAAGCAATTACCAGCTTCTGGAATGCCCGATCTGGCGCATCGCAACATCGATCGATCGCTTCTCGCTCGGCGCATCGCTCTGGCTCATCCGTTTCGAAAACACGCTGGCTGGCTATGGATGGACCTTGCAGGGGCCGCACCATTGAGCCGCACTACTTTCCCTGGCGCAGGAAGATGTCCATTTTTCGATTTCCACGTCTTTCCGCAATTTCGTGGACGAGGGCTGAATCCTGTACTTGTCCAGCATATCCTCGTATTCTCGCCGCCAAGAAGAGTGCGCATGACGGGTGTTCAGGGAAGTGGCGGAATGGAACCGGCCTCATCTGGCTTCTCATCAACACCCCGTTCGGTCGCCTTGGCTTCGCCCGAAGGTTCACAATTCTCGGCCGCACTTCGTGTCCGCTGGGAGGATCTCTGACAGCGCGAAAAAGCCGCAAAAAGCGCAAACCCAAAACAGGCCAATAGCCGCGACGAACAGCAATGAATTCAATCCCCGACTGGCCAGCTTAAGCCTTTAAAACCTTCAGGCCGGTTCTCAATAAATTAAAGTTCCCAAGCCTAAGATTTTGCAACCGCTTAAGCACAAAAGAGGCGCCGACTGTCCAGTGGAACATGGCCGGCATCGGCCCTTTCGGCACCTATTCGATTTCCTTGATCGCTGGCTACACTGACACCAGTAGCCTCCCCCTCGGTCTCGAGCAGGCTGCAATTTTTTGCAACCCGAATCGGAGAATCGCAAATGCTATTGAACGCGGTGTCAGCGAAAGTCAAAACATCCATTGAATTTCATTCAGCCTTAGTAACCCGGATCGCCCTCTTCATAATGATCGCAGTCGTCAGCACAGGAACCGCCCTGGCCGCCACAACCCATTACATCGCCGCCAACGGTTCAGACTCGAACAACGGAACCAGCACTTCAACCCCTTGGCTGCACGCTCCCGGGATGTCGACTTGTACCGGTAGTTGCGCTTCTTATACGCCTGCCGCGGGAGACCAGTTTATTTTCCGCGGCGGCGACACCTGGCACTTCGGCAATAGCGGTGCGACGCCTTACACCGGCGGTACGTGGACGTGGACGTGGAGTGGAACTTCTGCACAATGCGACACCTCGGATAATCCCGCGGCCGTCCGCACATCCTGCATCTACATTGGCGTAGACACGAACTGGTCTGCCGGAAGCACCTGGACGCGTCCCATCATGAGCGGCGACAACCCGACTAGTACGACGGCGGTTTCCAGCTGCGCACACACAGTCGGCACGAACAACGACTTCCTGATAGTGAATGACGATGCCTTTTCAGTCTTTGACAATTTCGAGTGGACCGGGATGTGCCAAAGCATCGTACAGTCCGCCAGCAATAACTACGGCAACGGACAGAATATCTACATCACGGATAACGGCAGCGGCTCCGTTCAGACGCAGAATGTCTACGAGAATAACTACTTTCATGGAACGACCCACGTTCCTTACTCTTGTTCAGAGCCAGGCGGTGGAGAGCCGGTCGGAGTTTGCTATAACGAAGCTGCACTGTCAGGAAGGATCAACGCCTCCTCAACCCTGGGACCGGGCAATGTGTGCGATGGTTGGGACTCGGATCCGAGCAGCGTCGGGTGCATTTTGTGGGGACCGTCATATCTTGTCTATGGCAACGTCTTTGCAAACTTTGCGCAGATCGTAGTCAACGGATACCACGACTGGCACGACAATTACTTTTTCAACTATCACCCTACCAGCGATGGCTTCGCTCATGGCAACTCCTTTGAGTCGAACAACGACGCTCCCGGAGCGGACAACGAGGGCCACTCGCAGCCGAATGTACCGTTCAACGTGTTTTACAACAACATTCTTGGTCACAATGCAGCGGGAACGTCGGGAGACGTGAAGCTCTGGTTCTGTCCCAATGACACCGCCGCCGAGTATTACTTCAACAACATCGTTTACGATCAGGGTCCGGGGAACAACTGGGACATCGCCTGTGCCGGCAAGGCAGGGCAGTTCATGTTCAATAACACGTTGGATGTGCCTTCTGCGGGTGCTCTGAATTGCGTTTCAACCCAGACTGTGAAGGGGAATCACGAAATTGTGGATGGCGGATCTGCCTTCGCCAGCGGCTCCTGCTCAATTTCCAACGAAGTCCAAATGACTCACGCAACGGCCGTGTCGCAGGGCTACATGGCGGCAGGGACGGGAATGAGCGGATCCAATAGCAACACAACCTGCGCCAACGATATGACCCCTTGTGCGCCAACATCGGCCACCAATGCGACGGTCAATCCGAGCGGCGGAGCGAATCTGCAAGGCTACTGCTCAACCCTGCAAGGAGCGAATACGGCCGACGGCGGCGACATTGTCAGGGCAGGAGGCGCCTGCCAGTACGCAACCACCGATACTTGCACATACGACACCAGTACGCGGAGCGTAAGCTGTCCACGAGCACCGGCGGTTGAGCGGCCTGGGAGTTCGATCTGGGCTGCAGGGGCGTATCAATTCACCGCAGGGCCAAACGCGCCTACGGGTCTTACGGCCACGGTTCAGTAGACCGCGTCCACTTGTCAAAGATTTTCGTGGGCGTCCGCGTTCTCCCCGACGGGACGCCCGCGAGTCTATACTCATATTGGCCACCAGGCCTCGGATTTGCCACGACCTCTTTGTGACACTTCCCCGCTCGAGAACCTGACCGATGGAACCCACGAATCTCCGATTTGGAGGCGGTGCCGGCGCCACAATTCTGCACCCGTTCGTCGCGATGCAGATGGCGCTCGCGATTATTTTGATTTTATGCCTCCCCCGTAAGTACGCGATTACGCCCTTGATCTTGGCGGTTTTTACAATTTCGCTAGGGCAGGTTGTAGTGCTGGCGGGAATCCATTTCACAGTGCTTCGAATTCTTATTCTCGCCGGATTGGTTCGACGAGCGGCGTCAAGCGAGGCCATGTTTGCCGGCGGTTTTAATAAGATCGACAATCGGGTTACGCTCTGGGCCTTTTCCGGCTTAATTATCATTTCACTGCAATGGATGGAGCAGCCCGCATTTATCAAAAGCCTGGGTGACTTTCTGGACCTCATAGGCGGGTATTACGTCATGAGATTTTTGATCCGGGACTTGGATGATGTGCGGCGCGCGATCAAGGCACTGGCTGCGGTGACTGTGGTGATGGGCATTTGCATGATAAACGAGCAAGTCACCCACCAGAATATATTTGGCTTGTTCGGTGGAGCTCCTCTCACCCCGCAGATCAGGGATGGAAAGCTGCGATCGCAGGGAGCATTCGAAGTGTACATAGATGCAGGCGTTTTTGGTGCGACACTGGTGCCATTACTGATCTGGCTGTGGTCGGACAAGAAATCCCGAATTGCTGTCTATGTGGGAATGGTGGGCTCCATCACCATGATTCTGACCTGCAATTCGAGCACGCCTCTTCTGGCGCTGGGGGCCAGCATATTCGGTCTTTGTCTGTGGCGATGGCGCAGCAAGACGAGAATCTTTCGCTGGGCTCTGGTGCTTACGTTGACTGCCCTGCACCTGGTGATGCATGGTCCGGTCTGGTCGCTGATTGCGCGCATCGACCTGACCGGCTCTTCCTCCGGATATCATCGCTACTATCTGGTCGACAATTGCATCCGGCACTTTAGCGACTGGTGGCTCCTGGGCTACAAGAATTACGGCAGCTGGGGATGGGACATGTGGGATCTATCCGACCAGTACGTGGCGGTTTGCCTCACTGGCGGGTTGATTACATTCATCATATTCATCGGACTGCTCTCCCGCAGCTTCGGAGGTCTGGGAATGGCGCGCAAGCGCCTGGCTGCGCCGCGCGAACGGAAGGCGGAGTGGTTCTGCTGGTGTTTGGGCTGTGCTCTTCTCGGCCACGTGGTGGGCTGGTTCGGCTGCAGCTACATGGCCAAGATGCAGATGACGCTGTTTGCGTTGCTGGCCATGATTTCCGTGGCGATTCTTCAATCGAAACAGTCCGGGACGGCACCGGCAAAGTCGGTTGAAAGCGCTGAGGTCAGTGCAATGCCCGAACCTGTAGAAGCGTGGGTTTAGACCAACGAAATTATGGCCCGTTTTTTTCGCAGTGTAGTGTGGCGCGAAGATCCTTTAAGGCTTTTGGCGCGAGTTCCGGTGGCCCTTTACAGCGCGTGGGTGAAGGCGATCTATCCCTTCGCGGGTATCGGCCGGAACGTGCAGATTCACTACACCTGGGACTTTCGCAGATATCTCGCGCATCGCGTCAAGCTGGGGAACTCGGTCTTCATCGGCAAAGACGTTCACTTCGGCGTCTATTGTCTGAACGAAGAAGGGGCGAGCCGATGATCGTGATCGAAGACGGTTGCGGTGTGCACCGCAACACGCAGATATCAGCC
>CAVRWS010000056.1:0-47950 GCA_963724815.1 uncultured Acidobacteriaceae bacterium | reverse complement strand
CCTTGGCAATGTATACGTACTGGCGGCGCTCTACGCTTTCGGCGTGATCTGGAGCTTCGCCATGAAATCAATCGCGGTGCTCGTGCTGCGCTTTACCGAGCCGGGAAACCGGGCATGGAAAGTTCCGGGAACCTGCACATCGGCAAAACTGAAATTCCCGTAGGATTAATTTTGATTTCCGCGAGTGCTGCTAATTACGGCAGTTGTCAACCTGTTTACCAAGTATCAGGCGACCATTGCGGGCGTGATTTTCAGCGCCGTATTTTTCACCATTTTTACTCTTTCCGAACGCCATGTTGCCAGAGAGCGTCACGGTAAGCCCGAACAGCTCGACCAGTTCCGCGTATACGGCAATCAGGAACTGGGGAATGGCGCCATGGGTGTTCGGGCGGGAAACA
The DNA here is from genome assembly GCA_963724815.1 of uncultured Acidobacteriaceae bacterium. Taxonomy (GTDB): domain Bacteria; phylum Acidobacteriota; class Terriglobia; order Terriglobales; family Acidobacteriaceae; genus Sulfotelmatobacter. The sequence goes on along the minus strand of CAVRWS010000056.1, from coordinate 47,552 downwards.
TTCTGGTCGCGGTTCGCGATCCTCGCAACCTTTATTACTTGCGGCAGGTGCTGTCCCATACCGACACTTCCAAACAGGATGTGGTCGTGATGAGCGCTCGCCTTTATCATCGCGAGCACAGCTTCAGCGGCAGCGCCGTGATGGAGGCCAGCCAGGTCTTCGACCACTACGAGCAGGAGCTCTTTACCGCCGCCGTGGCTGTCGCTGAAAAAGAGGGAAAGCCGATTTCGCTCTTGGTGGTTCCGGCCACCGATGTATTCGAAGCGATCATGGTGACCGCGCAGCGGCTTGCTTCCTCCCGGATCATCTGCGGGCTCTCGAATAAACTCACCGCCGATGAGCAAGCCAAGCTTTTGGGAGATGCCTGGGAATCGTTACCCGAGCCCCGTCCCCGCCTCACTCTGGAGGTCTGCGCCCCGGACGGAACTCTCCGCGAGTACGCCATCGGTCCGCACAACCCGCGCCTGCGCCCGCAGGATGTCGAACTCATGCACAAGCTCTGGCTCGACATCACAACCGATCCCAATTACGCGGGAGCGCACCATTACCACATCGTGGCCCTGGCTTTGGAAGAACTGCAGCGCGAACTCTGCACCGAGCAACGTACCCAGCTACTGCAAAAACTGCAGGACGAGATGCACCGCTCGCGAACCCAATTAAGTGTCAGCCGTGCAAGAGCGATTCCAGCGATCCTTTCAGTTCCCGATAACGAAACGGATATCCCGTAGATATCAGCTTGCTGGCTTCCACTTTCTGGCTGCCGAGTAGTAAATCTTCTCCCATCTCGCCGAAAACCAACTTCACGGCGAACGCCGGCAGAGGAAAAATCGCCGGACGCGAGAGTACGCTGGCCAATGTCTTGGCAAACTCCTCATTCCTGACTGGCCTCGGGGCGACCATGTTCACCGGTCCCTGGATCAGGTCGTTTTTCAAAATGTGGTGGATCGCACCCACCATGTCGCGCACATCAATCCAGCTCATCCACTGCTGACCACTTGCCCGTTCGGCCACCCAGTCCCATCCTGAACGGCGGTAGCATGGCTCCAAGCGCCCCGCCCTTGGGACTCAGCACCACTCCCGTCCTTATATGTGCGGTGCGAATGTCGGCTCGCACCGCTGGCGTGGTGGCTTCTTCCCAGTCCTGGCAGACTTCGGCAAGAAATCCCGCGCCGGGTGCGCTTTCCTCGCGTAAGACTTCGTCTCCACGGTTACCGTAATACCCGATAGCCGAGCCGCAAACGAAAACCTGCGGCTTATCCTGCGCCTGCGCCAGAGCTGACGAAAAATTGAACGTCCCCACTACCCGGCTGTCGCGAATCTTCGCCTTCTTGGCCGCCGTCCATCGTCCGAAAATGCTTTCGCCCGCCAGGTGAATCACGGCGTCGAATCCGGATACTTTCTGGGGCGCCAGCGGCTCCGCCGGATCCCATCCGATCTGATCGTCGCCCTTAGTTGCGCCGCGCACCAGCCGGACCACGGAACATCCATTTGTACGGAGGGAGGGAAGAAGAGCAGCCCCAACTGGCCCGGAAACACCACTCACAAGGATTCTGGAATTCATGACTCGCAACTCGTCACTTTACCAGTTCCGTGGAGCATCAACCAAATTACCAAGGCGCCCGTCTCTCCACGGCTCGTGGAGCCGCGTACGCCCTCGTCCGCCCATCCAGCTCCGAACCGGCTCTCTCCGCGGGCTATAATCCTACATGGCGAGCTTGCGCCAACAGATCGCGACCACCGCTCTTACGCTCACCAAGTTCCGCGAGCTGATGAAGCGGATTCAGGAAAACCGTCCCCAGGACGATCTGTCCATTGTCAAAAAAGCCTACGACTACTCCCTGAAGCACCACGAGGGGCAGACCCGCGCTTCGGGTGAGCCTTATCTGGTACATCCGCTGGAGGTCGCTCTGGTGCTGGCCGAAATGAAGATGGACCCGGTCGCCATCGCCGCCGGCCTGCTCCACGATTCGGTGGAAGACACCTCGGTCACCATCGTTGATATCCGCAAAGAATTCGGTGAGCAGGTCGCGCATATCGTCGAAGGCGTCACCAAGATCAGCAAAATCGATTTCGCCACGCGCGAAGAGGCCCAAGCCGAAAACTTGCGCAAGATGATGCTTGCCATGGTCGACGACATTCGCGTGGTGCTCATCAAACTCGCCGACCGCCTGCATAACATGCGCACGCTCGAGCACTTGCAACCGGATCGCCAGCGCAAAATCGCCGAAGAGACGCTGGAAATCTACGCGCCCATCGCCCACCGCCTAGGCATGGGAAAAATCCGCGGCGAACTCGAAGACCTCGGCTTCCGGTTTCTTGATCCGGCGGGTTACGAGCAGGTCGAAAAAGCTGTCAACGCGCGGCGCAAACAGGGTGAAGCTTTTCTCGCCAAGATGCAGCAGATCCTTAACGACAAACTGAAAGAAGCGGGCATTCAGGCCAAGGTCGATAGCCGCATCAAGCGCCTCTTCAGCATTCACAAAAAACTGCAGCGCCAGCGCATTTCCGTGGATCAGGTCTACGACCTTTTTGCCATGCGCGTGATCACGCGTTCGTTGCAAGATTGTTACGCCGTACTCGGAATCATTCACAACATCTGGCGGCCGGTGCCGGGGCGCATTAAAGACTTTATCGCAATGCCGCGGCCCAACTTTTATCAATCTCTGCACACGTCGGTCATCACCGAGGATGGAACACCTTTCGAAATCCAGATTCGCACCGAAGAGATGCACAAGATGGCCGAGGAAGGAATCGCGGCCCACTGGAAATACAAAGACGGCCCGGTCTCCGCGCAGGATGAACAGCGCCTCGCGTGGCTGCGTCAAGTCGTCGAGTGGCAGCGCGACGTCAGCGATCCCAACGAATTTCTCACCGCGCTGAAAGTCGATCTCTATCCCGAAGAGGTTTATACCTTTACGCCGAAAGGCAAAGTTGTAGTTCTTCCCCGCGAAGCAACGCCCATCGATTTTGCCTATACGATCCACACCGAAGTCGGCCACACCTGCGTGGGCGCGAAAGTAAACGGCCGCATGGTGCCGCTGCGGCACAAACTGCACTCCGGCGACATTGTAGAAATCCTCACCCAGGCCGGACACAAGCCCAGCCGCGACTGGCTCGGCCTGGTCAAGTCGTCGCGCTCGCGCAACAAAATCAAGCACTGGCTCAACGTTCACCAGCGCGAGCGCTCCATCGAAATCGGACGAAAGGTAATCGAGAAAGAAGCGCGCAAGTACCGCATCGCGCTGAAAGAAATTAAAGATGAAGAACTGCTGAAAGTTGCGTCTGGATACGGACTCGGCAAAGTCGACGATCTGATGTCCGGCATCGGCTACGGAAAATATTCCGCGCGGCAGGTGCTGGCGCGTCTGCTGCCATCGGGCGCCACACCGTCGATGGCTGGCGATATCGAAGCCGAGGGATTGAGTTCCAAGCCGGGCGCAATCGCCAGCGTCGTGCGTCGCGTCTTCGGAGATCATAACGCCATCATGGTCAAAGGCCAGGGAGATATGCTGGTCTACCGTGCGCGCTGCTGTAATCCGATTCGCGGCGAAAACATCGTCGGCTACATCACCCGCGGCAAAGGAGTAGCAGTGCACGCGGCGAATTGTCCTAACGTCACAAACTTAATGTACGAGCCCGAGCGCCGCATCGACGTGGAATGGGCCCGCGACGAAAGCACACCGACAGCTTACCCGGTCAAGCTCACCGTCTACTGTGACGATCGTTTTGGAATGCTGAAAAACATCACCAGCGTAATCGGCGACGCCCAAAGCAACATCCGCAACATCGGTGCGCACACGTCGAATAGTCAAGCCAGCGTGGAGATTGTGCTGGACATCTCCGACCTTAAACATCTGGAACAGATTATGGCTGGCCTGCGAAAAATTCCCGGAGTGCATGAAGTGCAGAGACTGCAGAAGATCTGACAGTCAAATCGTAACTTACTAGCTATTAGTCTGCCGCCATCAGAATTGGCGTTCGAAACAGCGATTCCACAACACTGACTTCCCGTTCGATTCTGTCGCGAACTCGGTCGCTCAACGCCTCGCCGGGGGCAGCTACTCTACTCTCCAGCACAACCGGAAGGTTTTCGGGAATTAGTCGTACGACAATCTCAAATGATCTTTCCGCTTCAAGCGAAATCGGGTCATGCTTGCTCTCCGAATTGACTTCGCTGACGTGCAATTCTCTGAGCTTTTCTCCAAATTCTCTTAAGATCATGACGGCTTCGCACATCGTTGGATCTACTTGATGAGCATGCCCAATGTCAAAGCAGAAGCTCGCCTCCGGAAGCCGCTCAAAAATCTCCAGGAGATTACTACGCGTTTGTCCCACCGGCTTGCGCTTGTCCATATTCTCGACACACACGCGATCGCCAAGTTCCCGCCAGAGGCCCCAATCTCGAATCGCATCCGGGTGGAGTACGAGAGGCCACTCGGCCGGAAAAGACTTCGCCATCGCGAAAACGGATTTTTCGAGATTGGCAGCGTATGCGCTCGGAAGGTGCGCTGAAATGTGTGAGTAGCGCTGCAGCCTTAACGACGAAGACGCCTCTAGGAGGGGCCTCAATTCGCCTACCCTTAGCGCCGACAATTCAACTGCCGTCGTATGGGTGCTGGCTAACAGATTCAGCGCCGATTGAAAATCATCATACGCAACAGCTCCGGTGGAAAATCCAATGGGACGCATCAGAAGACACCATATTTCTGAGTCAACGGACTCAACTGCTCGGTAGCGAAGAAAATCTGTTTCAAGGCTCTCGAGAAACGATCACTGAAGATCTGAACCTCGCGAAATGTCGGGTCTTCGCGAGAATTCTCGGCCCTAAGCTCTTTTAAATGTGATCTCTTTTCAAGGTCGCTCATCATTGCTAGGAAATCATCGTAAGCGCCGAACAGATCCTCCACGACCGACCTTTCAATCTTGTATTCGACAACATCGGCAGCGAGGACGTCGAGTGGCGTGGCGGATACTCTCCGCAAGATGTGGTCTTGAAGATAGGCCAAGTTCAGCCTCCGAGCGCCCTTTATATCACTGAAGTCGGTGGAAATTTTTCTCTGCAACCCCTGATCGAGTTGGCAACTAAAGCAAGTTAACAATCCCGCAGCAAAAATCAGCTTCCGCGACATTCTTAGTTTGGCGTTTCGAAGGCCCCAGCCTTCCCCGCCACGATCCCGCTGCTTGCTGGCGAAATCCACAGCCATCGTTCTCCAGAAGCGCACAATATCGTTGAGAAGAAACCTAGGTACTTTAAACTGCGTGCCGTCTTGTTTTAAGAGATACGGCTCCTCGTCCAGATATCGCTGAACTATTTCTCTCAAAACACGCTGATGAGCTCCGTCCGAGCCGACCGAAAGCGACTCCAACAACAGAAGTATTCGCTGTGTTGTGTTTTTGTTCGTATCTTCCTGACCACCGATTAGGTGGATAAGATGATGGCTGAAGCCCATGTTGCCGAATGTTCCGGTTCGTCCAGGTTCCGCGAACCGATATTCAGTCTTTCCATCGGCATCCTTGCGGCACTCCTTCTTCAGAGCCTCCCGAATATCTTGGGCGATTTGGAAATGAAGCGGCTTGCACTGGCCGTCGATTAAGAATGTCCAATCCAGATCGCTAAGCCAATCAATCCACTCCCCTCGACCCATCGAACCGAAAACAACGAGATTGGTGTCTTCTGATCCGAATTTCTCGCCAACTTTTTCCTTTAAGAGCGTTAGGAGATCGTCTTTAGCCTTTTCTGTTTCTTCGTGCGCCTTCTCGATGTGCTTCCAGTCACAGCCGAGTGACTTCGAGAGTCGAAAAATGGCCCGCGATTGTTTATCTACCATTAGCGCTTCAGAGTATCACTTTGCCGTCTCATAGCGGAATATTCCCATGCTTCTTCGGCGGGTTCTTGTCCCGCTTGGTCTCCAGCATGGCCAATGCCTGAATCAGCTTCTTCCTCGTCTCTCTCGGCTGAATAATCGCATCAACAAACCCGCGGTCAGCGGCGACATAGGGACTGGCAAAGCGGTCACGGAATTCTTCAATCTTTGTTTGGCGAAGCGCTTCGCGGTTCTCCGCGCCGTCCAGTTCGCGTTTGTAGACGATATCCACTGCGCCTTCCGGTCCCATGACGGCGATCTCGGCGGTCGGCCAGGCGTAGTTCACATCCGTGCGAATGTGTTTCGAAGCCATCACGCAATAAGCGCCGCCATAGGCTTTGCGAGTGATCACCGTCACCTTCGGCACCGTGGCCTCGGCGAACGCGAAGAGCAGCTTCGCCCCGTGCTTGATGATCCCGCCATACTCCTGCGCCGTGCCGGGAAGGAATCCGGGGACATCTTCAAATGTGATCAGCGGAATATTGAAGCAGTCGCAGAACCGCACGAAGCGCGCGCCCTTCACTGACGCGTTGATGTCGAGCGTCCCAGCCAGCATCGCCGGTTGGTTGGCGACGATGCCCACAGAACGCCCGTCCAGGCGCGCGAATCCGACGACGATATTCTTTGCGAAGTGCTCTTGCACTTCGAAGAAGTATGCGTCATCGACTACGGCATGGATTACATCTTTTATGTCATAGGGCAAATTCGATTGTGCAGGAACGATTTTGTCGAGAGCCGCATCCGCGCGGTCGATGGGATCGGTGCATGCTTTCCGCGGCGGATCATCCAAATTATTTGATGGCACAAAGCTCAACAACTCGCGCACCATCGACAAACACTCGGCATCATCGTGCGCGAGAAAGTGCGCTACGCCCGAGGTTTCGTTATGCGTCATGGCGCCGCCCAGCTGCTCCTTGCTGACTTCTTCATGGGTAACGGTTTTAATCACGTCCGGACCAGTAATGAACATGTAAGAGGTTTTATCGACCATCAAAACAAAGTCCGTAATCGCCGGGGAATATACCGCACCGCCCGCGCACGGGCCCATGATTGCGGAAATCTGCGGCACCACACCGCTATATAAAGTGTTGCGCAAGAAGATGTCAGCGTAGCCGGCCAGGGATGCAACGCCTTCCTGAATCCGCGCGCCTCCGGAATCGTTTAATCCGATCACAGGCGCTCCCATCTTCGCCGCGAGATCCATAATCTTGACGATCTTTCCCGCATTCGTCTCCGAGAGCGATCCCCCAAACACGGTAAAATCCTGCGCGAACACATAGACCAGCCGGCCCTCGATGCGACCATATCCGGTAATAAAGCCGTCGCCGTAAAACTTCTGCTCCGCCATTCCAAAATCGTTGCAGCGGTGCGTGACCAGCTTGTCAGTCTCCTCGAAGGTGCCGTCGTCGAGCAGGAATTCGACGCGCTCCCGCGCCGACATTTTCCCTTCCTTATGCTGGCGCTCGCGCCGCTTCTCGCCCCCACCCTCTTCCGCCAGACGGTTGCGTCGTTTTAGTTCTGCGACCTTTTCTTCTAGATTCATGGCGGATGGATTATACCGGGTGGGAAAGACATAAACGCTGCCGTCATAGCGCCAGGACCAGAACTATGCCAAGAAGAGTCGCAGCCGCGAGTCTTTACCTTACGGAATTTCGGTCGCCTCATTTGCCGCAAAAGTGCAATACTTTGCATTTTAGTGGGTACCTATTAGGGAACGGCCCATTGTTATCAATTCTTTACAGTATGGACGTTTGCTTGCTAAGATTCATCACGCTTTAGCGTCTCTTTCCCCCCCATAGAGCGCTCGAGAAAGTATTTCTTGTTTAGATTCCCAGGTGAATTCAAAGGCAGTTCAAAAGTAGTTCAAATCAATTCCTCGTTAGGGGGAGGATCAAATGCGCCGATTTGTCAAAGCCCTGGTTTTGGCGGCAGCGGTTAGCCTGCTTTCCGCCATGGCCTTCGCGACTTCTGTGCCGGTAGGTATTTTTTCCTATGACGTGACCGGGACGGGCACCTTTCAGCTCGACATCACCAACCAGACCGGACCCAACTCTTCCGCTTTCCCGGACACTACGTTTCCGGTTACAAACACAATCTCTCTCTCGAGTTTGAACCTGACCGTGACCCTTTCGAACGGAACCACGGAAACCTTTGGCTCCTCTTATTTCACCCTTAGCCCGGATGGCATCTCCTTCACCGGAAATCCGCTTTCCACTCTGATACCTGTAACCAGCGCCACGCTGACGGGAAACTTCAGCACAACAACGTTCAACCTGAATAATGGAACCACAATCACAGTGGCCCAGGGATTTAAAGCCACGATCACGGATCCCTCAGGAACGTTGACGGATGGGGATCTGGCGATCATCTATGGAAACACGAGCACCACGGCCCCTACACCGGAACCCGAGACTTTAACCCTCATGGGCACCGGCCTGGCAGCCTTGATGGGCTTCCGGCGCAAGTACCTGGGAGCAGGACTGAAGAGGTTGTTAAAAAGCAGCGGAGGCGCTACCACCGTTGCTCTTACTCTCTGTTGTTTGATGCTCGTCTTGTCGGCAGCACCCGCCGCCAGGGCGAGCGTCAAGCTCGACACTTGGACCAATCCCCCATCCGGGGCGGCGGGCTCCAGCAACACCAATATTGTGGGGACCGCCTTCCCGGCCGGAACCATCGCTCCGGCGAGCGTAAATATTTCGATTGCCACGTCCTGCTCGGCTAGCCTTTCTGGCACCGGTGCCACCAAGACAACCGCCCTCAGAGTCACCAAGGTTCTCGGCACCAGCGAGCGGATCGAGTTTCTGATTCCCGCCAGTATCACCAGCACTGGGAATTATTTCGTCTCGATCACCGGCGTGACCACGACTGGGACTACCTTCACCAGCAGCCCGAGTTGCTCTGAAGTCACCATTACAGCCGTCACCAAGGGGCTCTCATCCTGTTTGCCGTCGAGTTCGCTGGGCGTGCTTACGGGCACAACCACGGTGCAGGCTTATGTTCCGAACGGTTGTTGGGGATGTAGCTCCACCGGCGTTCAATTCGTTCCCATTGAGGGTTCCGGTTCCCCCGCCTCCATCGCAACAGCAAATACCGTAAATGCCTGTTCATCGAATTCAGTAACTGGTCAAACCGTGTGCACGGCGAATAATACTGACGTGTATCTGATGACGGGATCGACGCTCAGCAAAACTCTGACCAGCGGAAGCAACAGCGAGGCCAGTTTTTCTGGTGGCTCCTGTGAAAACTGCGGCGTTGCCATCGACGCTCTTACCAACACTGCCTTCATCTCGATGGGATACAACGACCGAGATGCGATTCAGCCAGTGAACCTAAACAACAACACCTTCTCGACGCCGACAAGTAGCACATATGTCGTCTCCGAAAACATCTCCGTCGACGCCACGCGAAATCTGATCCTTTCTCCAGGGGAAGACGGGGTCTACGATCTCTTTCAACTTGGGGCAACCGGCAGCTTGACGGAATATGCCAATGGCGTTGGAGGCGAACTCGATTCCGCCGCGGAGGATTGCTCTACCGGCATTGCCCTCGCTTCCGACGAGTTCACCGACAATGTGTTCATTGCCGACTTGACCCAGGCTAAATTTACCGCCGGTTCTCCGGGCAGCTGGACCGGTCCGAGTCAGTTCCTCGCCATCCCGGATTTCGTGAACTTCTCGGCGGGCACCGACGGAATCTCGGTTACTCCGGGCAACTCCCATCTGGGAATCGTGACCGGTGAGTTCGGCGGCAGTCAGTTCGGCGTGCTTTCCCTTCCCACCAGTTCGGGCAGTGGCACACCCGCGCTCGTGGATTGGGCAGGAGCCAGTATACCCTCCACCCCGGATGGAAACTCGTTCCAGAACGGTTTCGATCCTCACACCATTACGGCCTACGTCAGCCCCAACACGCAAAAGGCCTATGGCCTGATCGCTGATTGGGCAACCGACGTGCCGACCTACCTTGCCGTAATCGACCTGAAGGCCTTGCTTGCGGCGCCGCGCCTGGCGGGAGTAGACGCGGGAGGTAATGCCTGCTCCAGCTGCACTCACTCCGTCGATCCCAGCTACGATTTGGTCGCCCACGGGGTGATTAAGTTCGTGGCTACCAAGTAAGAACCGAAAACCAGGGATGGGATATTCTCCCCCATCCCTGGGCCATTCTGAATGAAGTGCTCGCGGTCGAAATAGTATTCCCCCTCACTCTCCAGCCGTTCTGACGGCCGGGCCGGCGATCGAAGAATGAGGAAGGATGAATTTGCGGATATCGGATCAGCTCTGGTTCTCGCGCGCCGCGGCAATCTTCATCTGGCTTTGTCTCGCCCACGGATTTGCTCTCGGGCAAAGCACATCCTACGTGGTTGCAAATAACGATGCTCCGTTCTCCAACAGTCTCAGCTTCTACAACATCGGAGCGACCGGTCTCCTCAGCCTCAAGCAAGAAGTCTTAACTGAAGGTGCAGGCATCGGAGGCGGCTATTTCGCGACGAACCGGGTAAGCATGGTCAGCAGCAGTACCAACCAGTGTGTCTACGCCTCCAATGCTGCGTCCGGCGACATCTCAGGAATCAACGTCACTACCATGGAGTTCACCTCCAGCGCTTCTGGCTCGAGCACTGATGGTGGGACCTCGAATGGCATTGGTTTGGTCATGAATGCTCAGTACCTCTACGCCGGCTTCACCGATTCGAATACGATTGGAACCTTTGAGGTGGAGTCCGGCTGCAGTCTCATGTTTGTGAACGATGTCTCGGTTGCCGGACTGCAAGGTGGAGTCATCGACGGCATGGCGATCAGCGGGAATATCCTGGTTGTCACTTATGGCGATGGCTCCATTGAATCGTTCAATATCTCATCCGGCCAGCCGGTGCCGAATGGCGACGAACAAAACTCCACCGCTTACGTCAGTTCGACAGGGGCCACGTTCCCCAGTGCCGTGGAGATTACTCAGGATGGGCACTACGCTCTGTTCGGCGATACTTCGACATCCGCCGTGATCGAAGTCTCGGACATTTCCTCCGGTCAGCTAAGTAAAACGGTTGCCTATGCCGTGGGAAGTTCGATCGGCTCGAGCAACATCATGCTGAGTCCTGATGAGACGCTTCTCTACATCAGCAATAATCAAGGCGATCAGGTTACCGCAGCCTGGTTCAACGCCAGCACCGGCAAGCTTACGGCAGGTTGTACTTCGGGAAAACTCAGAGACTATGGCGCCGAGTGGTCTTATCTGGCCGGATTGGCTTTGGAGACCACCACCGCGACCGGAGGAATGGTTTACGTTGCCGAGTTTGGCAATCCGGATTCGACCTCTCACATCGGCATGGTTCAAGTAAGTTCAGTGGGCGGAAAGTGCACGCTGCAAGAGGTATCCGCCTCGCCGGCGCTTGAATTTAGTTTGGGCGGGTTGTTGTCGATCGGAACTTTTCCGCCTCGATCTTTTTAGAGGCTGGTAAGCAGAATTGTCACGGGATGGTTGGGAGAGCAAGAGATGCGCACTGTTTTGAGGTGTTGGCTGGCAATCATGTTTTGCGGATTCTGCTGGTCAGCAGCAGCGGCGCAATGTCCCGCGCGTCCGGCCTCCGGTACCGTGGTCCAGGATGCCTTAAGCCTCTATTCGACAGGGGGAGTTCTTAACGCCGGCTTGACGATGGGATACTCGGTCGATGCCGCTGGATATTCGCACTATTGCTACCAATACCAAAGCCCCGCAGGCATCGTTGAAGCTCCAACCTTCCGGGTTAATCCCGGCGACCAGCTCGTACTCAACGTTGTAGATGGAATCACGCCGGATGTTGCAAGCTCGAGAAGCGCCATGCATCAAATGTCGATGACGCCCGCCGCAACCACTTGCGGTGATGGTGGCACCGCAACATTGCAGTCGACCAACGTTCACTTCCACGGTTTGAATGTCCCGCCTATCTGCCACCAGGATGACGTCATCGACACTCTGATTCAACCGGGTACAGCAGGTTTTGGGTACAGCATTCAGATTCCAACCACCGAGCCGCCGGGCTTGTATTGGTACCATCCTCACGTGCATGGCTTCACCGAGTTTCAGGTGAATGGGGGCGCCGCCGGCGCGATTGTCGTCGAAGGAATGGAAAAAGTGCGTCCCGAAGTGACCGGACTGACAGAGCGCGTCTTCGTCATTCGCCAGCAATACCTCGTTCCGTGGGTGCCCGGGCCTTACCAACTCAGCCTGAACTATCAGGTCGCCGGTTCCCCTCCCAATCCGTCTCCGATTATCCAGATGACGCCTGGGGAACCGCAATTTTGGCGAGTGGCAAATGCCAGTCTTCAGGAATTCATGCCGCTCGAAGTGTGGCTCAACGGTACGCCGCAGCCTTTGGAATTGATTGCTCTCGACGGCTACCCACTGGCCGCGACTCGTACGGTTACGTCGATCCTGGTGCCACCGGCAGGGCGCGCGGAATTTATTGTGCAGCCGCCTCCGGCTGGGACCTCTGAGCTCTTCATGACTTTGCCTTATTCCACTGGGCCGACTGGCAACCCGGACGCGCAGCAGGTTCTGGCGAACATCGTTGTTACCAGCGCCGGCGCTAAGAAACAAGTGGCGCCGACCAAAGCATCTACGGCACCGATCGCGAGAAGTAGCCTGAAATTCGCGAACCTAAGCAACGCAACTCCTACCGCGACCCGGACGCTCTATTTCTCCGAAGAGTTCGCTGGAACCAATGGGCCAATTCAATTTTATCTAACCGTCGCCGGACAGAAGCAGCAGGTTTTCCATCCCAACGAGAAGCCTGTGATCACCACCAAAGTGGGAGCCATCGAAGACTGGACCATTCAAAACCGCACTCTTGAAACGCATGCGTTTCACATCCACCAGATCCACTTCATGTTGTTGGATGTAGACGGACAGCCAGTCACCAATCAAGACCTTCGCGACACCATCGAACTTCCCTACTGGTCGGGGAAAGGCGCTTATCCTAGTGTGACCGTGCGTATGGATTTCACCGACCCGACCATTGCCGGCACTTTCCCCTTTCACTGCCACATCCTTCTGCATGAGGATCTCGGCATGATGCACACAATCCTGGTCCAGCCCTAGTCGCGCTCTAGCCGAAGGAAAAAAGAAAAGAGAGGTTCGAACCAATGCGAAACAGGATTCTCGTTGTCTCGGGTGCCGCGCTTTTGGTCATCGGCGGCTACCTATGTGGAAACAGAAACGCAACGATTGCTTACGCTGGAGCGCCTACTCAGGGCAGCGTCCCGAAGATGTATGGGCGGTTGGTGGCGGCAATTCCCGACCAAATCGGCACCGGGATAATCTTCGAGGACCGTGACGGTGTGATTCGGTTTGTCAGCATGACCGGCATGAAAGAGGGAGAATTAGCGCGCTACGACCAAACTCCGACTCACGGAGGCATTCCCAAGTCCTACGGTCATCTGGTAACAGCAGTCGTGAACTCTGAAGGCACTGGCTTGGTTTTCCAGGACAGCGCTGGTGTGATTCGCTTCGTGACCATCACCGGCAAGGTGGAGGGCGAGCTTACTCGCAATTGATCGAATTGCGATTTAGTTGATCCGACCTGTGTTCGGAATTGCCGGGCCTAATCGAAGGTCGCTCCAATTTGCTGGTAGCGATATTTTTTTCCATCCCAGAAGAGCACTGAAGACGTACTCTCTCCTTCGCCTCTCTCTTCCATATAGATTCCGAGCACAGTCCTCTTTTTCAATGCCAATCTTTTTACCGCCAGAGTTTTGAACGGCAGGTTGATCAGCAGAAACTTGGGCTTCGGTTTATCAGAACGCCATGCCTCCGGACCGACACCGTGGACAATCAGCAGGCAAACTCCCTTTCGCTCCGGCGCGTCGGAGGCAAAAGTCGATGTGACTTTAACGTCGCCAAACCCCAGAAAGGTATCGTAGGGATCGGCTACGCGAAATCCGTATTCAGCCTGGTCCGCCATAGGGTTGGTGCAGCGGGCAGCGATCACAAGGTCATCCACGCCATCTCCATCAAGATCGCCGACAAACTGCGGAGGACCACCCAGCAGCGAGCAGTCGTCGCCGAACTCTTTGCGGATGTATTCATTGGTCACGGCAGGCACCGGAGACTTGGCATGTTCGGGCGGCGGAGGCGGCTGCTTCTTTTCCGCGGAGAGCACCGCTGACGTAGCAATGATCGCCAGCAACACAAGCAAAGTGCGAATCGGGGCAGTTTGGGAGTACGACATATCCATACTCTAGTACCGTTTCGCCGCAGCTGAGTATAGACACTGGTGATGACAGGTAACCAAAGTACCCATCACTTCCGGAAGTGTTCCCACCCCTGTGGCTCGAGCTCTTGCCCTATGCCGGATGGCTTCAACAGGAAAATCCTTTTTGCTCGTCGGATCGTACCGATTTGCGTAATTGGAATTCCGCCAATTTGCAAGGGTATCCGTTGGTTACCATGCGCGGTGAACAGCAGTTCGTAGTCTTCTCCGCCATGCAGCGCTAGTTCGAGACCAACCGCCTTCAACGCCCTCCCTACGCGAGCTCTGGGAATAAGTTCTTCTCGTATCTCCGCCCCAACGCCGCTCTCTTCGCAGATGTGGGCCAAGTCTGTGGAAAGGCCGTCGCTGGTGTCAACCATGGCTGAAACGAGACCTCTCTGGCGCAGCACGCGCCCTAGTTCGATTCGTGGATCGGGGAAGAAATGCCGGGGAAACTCGCGCCAGTTCGGCTTCTGAATGGGCTTCTTATCCTTCCGCATCTTCCAGACGGCAGCTGCCGAACCACCCAGTTCCCCGCTCACATAGATCCGGTCACCCGGCCGCGCTCCGGAGCGCAAAACGGCTTTCCCTTTGGGCACGGCACCAACCACGACAATGTCAGCAAGAACTCCATCCGGCGATTCCGCCGTATCTCCCCCGGCAAGCATCACGCCGTATTTCTCCGCCAGGTTGAGCAGACCGCCGGTAAAGCGGTTGATCCAGCTCGCAGAAATCTGACGCGGCAGAGCTAGCGAAAGAAAAACCGCGACCGGTTCGCCGCCCATGGCGGCGATGTCGCTCAATCCCCGGGCCAGGCAGCGATGACCGATCGATTCGGGCGAATGCCAATCGCGCCGGAAATGAACACCCTCGAGGGAAAAGTCCGTTGTAACCAGCGTGTCTACCGGTTTCCCTGATCGCCGCGACATCTGCAGCACGGCGCAGTCATCGCCGATTCCAGTCAGAACTGCCGCATTAGCATCAGCTTTGGTGCGGCGGCGAATCTGTGCGATCAACTCTTTTTCGGCGATCATTCCGCAGACAAATATATAAGACATCGACGCGGGTTGGATCTCCACCTCGATGGGCCTTCCGGTCAGTATCGATTCAGACCCTCCATCACCTATGTAATCTGTCCCGAGTGAAGTCGTGATTACCCGCCTTAAGTAACGTTTAATACAGTGGCTTCCCGTTGACAGAGGGAACCCAGTTTGTTACCTTTTACCAGACATTCACAAAGATCTCTGGCCGAGCTAAGTTCTGCATTCATTTGGAATTGCAGAGAAGAGACGTTTCAAGGCTTTGGCCGTGCGTTCCAGTGGCAGGACGGGCGCGTTAGAAGTCTCCATTCCCAAGATGGGAACGCGCGACCCGGGAAAATCAGGTTGTCCGAACAGGCTTTCTGCAACCTCAGAACTTTGCCTGGAGTTCCGGCCCTGATTCAAAGCGGAAGAAGGAAGGCATTTGCAGAAACGCTTCTACATACTTTTCGTGGCCCGCGGAGATGACGGCCAGCTGCGCAAGATCTCTATTCCCGTCCATTACTTGTACGTTTTCGTAGTCGGCGCGGCCATTGGGTTCCTCAGCCTCACAGGCATAGCCAGTTCCTACACCCGCATGCTGCTGAAAGTTTCCAGCTATAACCAGTTGCGCACTGAACGCGAGCAGTTGCGGAATCGTTATTCCCGGCTGGAAGAAGTGGCCAAAGAGCGGGATGTCCAAGTGGCTTCCCTGGGTTCGATTGCCAGCGAAGTGTCTGCTCTCTACGGCCTGAAATCGCAGCCGACGCTGGTTACTGCCACGCAACAGGAAATTCATGACGCCGATGTCACTTCGTCGCTCGACCAGTTGGGCGCCCTCCGCACTTCAGCCCTCACGGGCGATGCCAGCGTGGGCATCAGCCTGGGGATGACGCACAACGCCACCACTGCTGACTGGTATCGCGCCAATTCTCTGCCCAATCTCTGGCCAATCGATGGCCCGGTCACCGCCAGCTTCGGGGAACGCATCGATCCTTTCAACGGTGAAGGCGCGTTCCATAGCGGCGTGGATATTGGCAGCAACTACGGTCATCCCATCATCGCCCCTGCAGACGGCGTGATCACCTTTGCAGATTTCATGGGCGGATACGGCAAGCTGATTATGATGGATCACGGCCACGGCATCACGACGCGTTATGGCCATCTGTCCGGCTTCGCGGTCACCCCCGGCCAGCACGTCCATCGCGGCGATACCATCGGCTACGTCGGGCTCAGTGGGCGCTCTACCGGACCGCACCTTCACTACGAAGTTCGCATCAACGACACTCCCGTCAATCCCTATAAATACCTTCGCATCAGCATCGCTCACAACGGCGGCTTCCAGACCGGCAGTTAGCGAATCTAGTTCTCCGTTTCCTCCCCTTGCGCTCTTCCGCTCGCTAAGCTACGTTCATCAGGAAGCCCTAACCGAACGCGAGGTGATCAAACCGCGGTTACGGCGAACTGAGAACCTAGAACTGCACCATGATCAGTTTTTTCCACTCTGTGCGCGAGGATATCGCGGCCGTCTTCGAGTCGGACCCGGCCGCGCGCTCCTACCTCGAAGTTCTTACCTGCTACCCAGGTCTGCATGCAGTGTGGGCTCATCATGTGAGCCGCTGGCTCTGGCGGCACGAAATGCGCCTGCTGGCGAGACTGGTTTCGCAGTTCGCGCGTCTATTCACTGGAGTTGAAATCCATCCCGGCGCGGAAATCGGCCGCCGCCTTTTTATCGACCATGGCATGGGCACGGTAATCGGTGAAACCGCTATCGTCGGCGACGACGTCACCCTCTATCAGGGAGTTACGCTAGGTGGAACCGGCAAGGAGAAAGGCAAGCGGCATCCCACGCTTGGCAATAACATCTCCATCGGCTCCGGAGCCAAGCTGCTGGGCAACATTACCGTCGGAGATAACTGCCGCGTGGGCGCGAATTCAGTCGTTCTGCGAAACGTTCCGCCCAATTCCACCATCGTCGGCGTCCCCGGGCACATCGTACTCCGCGATGGGAAACGCGTAGTCATCACCGACCCCAAGGACATCCGTGATCCGCTCTCCGATGTAATCATCCAATTGGCTAAGGAACTCAACGAATTGCGTCAGCGCTTTCAGCAACACATGCGCGAAGTGCACGGCGAAGAATCCGAAATCAACGCAGGAACTTCAGCAGAAAACATTTCGCCGCAAGAGCTATTTCAAGATGATTACCAGGACTACCAAATCTAAGTGCGAATCGAAGATTCAAACTAAAATTTGTCATCCCGACCGGAGCATTCCGTTCCCGAAGGGAATGGAAGCGAAGTGGAGGGACCTGCTCTGTTTGCGTCTACACCGCGCCCAGTTCGCCCTACTGCCGTAACCCCATCCAACTCTCCGACACAACCAGCGAGTTCCCCGGATTGTGCGGGTCATACTTCACCGAGGTAGGCAAGCCGAGCCGGCAGGAATGCAGATTAATCCACTGGCGTAGATAAGTCACATCCTGCGAGCACTCGTACGAAACGCCAGCGACCTCATATTTGTAGACCAGCATGACTGCGGGGTAATGGCCGTTGGCGGGCGGCAATTCGTGGACGTCGATGACCGTGCCGTCGGTGATGCGGCCGATGGTATCGATCAAAGTACGGCGTTCGCGTTCCAGATCAGCCGGCCCCTTGGACTTCCGCCGCAACAGCGCGAGGGCACCCAAGGCCACCACTCCTCCGGCGGCCACGAGCGAATAGATACGAAGCGAATCCATAAACTGAAGGGAGACCTTGGCGGATGTGTGTGCAGCCGCGTTTCAGTTATCAGAATATGACGGAAGGCCTGCGGTTGGAAGTGGTTGTACGGTTACCGAGGTGCCAGCCTGTGGAAATCGGCTCGTTCCTGTTTAGCCACGCTCGCTCACTTCTGTTTACAAACAAACTCCCGAGCCATCTGCCCAAAATTCCCTTCGGCCGGTTGGCCGAATTGATCGTCGCGGCGCATCTTTTTGCTGACAATACGTTTTCCGCTGTGATCGACCGAGTAAAACCATTCGGAGTTCGGCGTCGCACTCCCATTGACACAATTGAATCGCACCCGCGCTCGCAATTCTACGAAAGGACCGCCCTGCGGCAGCTTCGTCGGTTCTTTAAACTCCACGCGAATCCAGGCGGTGCGTAAGCCATTCTTCTGAGGACTGATGGAACTGACCAAGACCTCATCACCCCCAGCCGTGGCGCCAATCGTTCGCCAGTCCGCCGCGGCAAACGCCACCACCCCCACCAGTAGCACTGGGGCCAGCACCACAGCCACAGCCACTAGCACACCTTTCTTCATGGGAAACAGGGTTGGGGCCATAAGCACGCCGCAGACACTCTGGGCGAAAACCCGCTTTCTGTCAACTGCAGGGTGACTGTTCTGCAAGCTGCTGGTTTAAAGTATTATCCAACCGGCGACGTCTGCTATGTTGTCTCCTGCGGGAGGCTCATTCCTCATGGAAAGACTTCACTGTACGATCCTGAATTCATTCGTTGGTCCATTGTTCCTGGCCGCCTCGGATAAGGGATTGGTGGCCATGGAGTTCGATGCTCGGTTGCCAGGACAGCAATCGATTCGCCCGAACCCGCGCCATCTACGTAAAGAAAGTAAGGGATTCGCGTTCGCGCCTTCCTCGCATGCGATGGGTGATTACATTTGCCAGCTTGAAGAATATTTCGCCGGCGAGCGCCGCGAATTCTCTTTCCCGCTTGATCTTCGTGGCACAGATTTCCAAATCGCGTGCTGGCGCTCACTGCTGGCAATTCCTTATGGCGAGACTCGCACCTATGGGGATATTGCCCGCGCAATCGACAAACCGAAGGCTTTTCGCGCCGTGGGTATGGCAAACAATCGCAACCCGATCGCGATCGTCGTACCCTGCCACCGCGTCATCGCTTCCAACGGCACGCTGTGCGGCTACGGCGGCGGTCTCGAGGTGAAACGGAAGCTGCTGGAACTCGAGGGCGCTTTAAGCGGAACGCTGGCGGCGTAGGAATTGCTGATTGTTGATTGCTGATTAAAAAGCCTGCCGATTCGATGTTTTCAATCAACAATCAGAAATCAACAATCAACAATTCTTGACGACTCAACCCAAATCCTCCGCCCTCCAGAAGGCCAGCCTCTTCTATCTCGTCTTCGTAATGTTTTCCTACACCACCGGCGGTCCCTTCGGACTCGAAGACATGGTCACCACTTCTGGCCCAGGGCTCACGCTGATCTACCTGCTGGTGCTGCCATTTTTCTGGTGCATTCCAGTTTCGCTGGTATCGGCGGAGCTTACAACCGCAATGCCCGTAGAGGGCGGTTTCTACCGCTGGACCCGTGCCGCCTTCGGCGACTTCTGGGGATTTCTCGCCGGCTGGTGGAATTGGTCCGCATCGTTTCTCCTCGGCGGCGCTTACGCCGTTCTCTTCACCGATTATTTATTTCCCGGAACCACCGGATGGAAACACTATCTCATCTCTGTGGCGCTGATTGCCGTAATTACGTGGATTAACGTTCGTGGCATTCA
Source organism: uncultured Acidobacteriaceae bacterium (assembly GCA_963724815.1). Classification (GTDB taxonomy): domain Bacteria; phylum Acidobacteriota; class Terriglobia; order Terriglobales; family Acidobacteriaceae; genus Sulfotelmatobacter. The sequence goes on along the minus strand of CAVRWS010000056.1, from coordinate 27,935 downwards.
TATGGTAGGAAAAGTCGCAACCGCGCTCGAGATTTTCATCTTCGTGCCGGTCATGACCATGATTTTGATGGGCCTTATGAAGTGGCATCACAATCCCTTTGTGCCATTCGTTCCTCCACACCAGCCCCGGTTCAAGATCTTCGGCGTCGGATTAGCTCTTGGCTTGTGGCTGTATTCCGGATACGAACAACTCTCCACCGTGGCGGAGGAAGTCGAAAATCCGAAGCGTGCCTATCCGCGGGCGTTAGCGCTGGTCGTGCCGCTTTCGATTGCAGCTTATTTTCTGCCGACGCTAGCCGGTCTGGCCTCGGCAGGAGAATGGCAAAACTGGCACACCGGCTTTTTCTCTGACGCGGCGAAAAGCATTGGCGGCCTCATTCGGCTCCCTGGCGGGAACCTGGATGACGCTGGCTGCCATGGTCGGCAATGTTGCCCTGCTCAATAGCACGGTGCTCACCACCACACGCATGCCCTTCACCATGGCCGAAGATGGATACCTTCCGGCCGCGCTCACTCGCAGGCATTCACGCTATGGCACGCCATGGCTGGCCATTGTGATATCGGCAATCATCTACGCCCTGCTGGCGTGGCAGAGTCTTGGCCAGCTCATCTCTGTCTACATTTGGTTACGCTCGGCGACCACGGTGCTCACTGTTCTCTCCGCGTGGAAACTTCGCCGCACCCAGCCCGACATGCGCCGCTCGTTCGTAATCCCCGGCGGGCGAATCGGATTGCTTTACGTGGTGGCCGCGCCCGTGGTAATGGCTCTGTTAGCGCTACTGGGCAGTGACCGCTTCGCTTCGATCGGCGGCGCGATTGCGATGCTGTTAGGACCGCTTGTATACGGAATTATTGTATTGAGGCCTCGCTAGATATACAATGTATCATGTATATCCAAAGCGATGTATATCGAAGGAGAGTGCGATGCAAGTTTCAAAGTGGGGGAACAGCCTGGCGATACGCTTGCCCGCTGCAGTAGTTGAGGCGCTCAAACTGAAAGAAGGCGACAGGATCGAGATTCGAGTGGCTGACAAGCGCACCTTCGAGGTAAGCCGTGATACGGCACGCGAACAGGCGCTCGCTCGACTGCGCAAATTGAGCCGTCCTTTGCCTGCCGGGTTTGTCTTCGACCGCGAAGAAGCGAATGCCAGATAGGGCGTTCTTCGACACAAACGTGCTGATCTACGCAATGGTGAGCGGGGATTCCCGCAGAGAGCGGGCTCAGCACCTAATGGCGCAGGGCGGAGCAATCAGCGTTCAAGTTCTGAATGAATTCGTCGCGGTCGCACGGCGCAAGATGCGCATGCCTTGGGAGGATGTGATCGAGGCACTTGATGCGATTCGAATTTTATTTCCGTTGCCAGAAGTAATAACAGTTGATACGCATAATACGGCGTCAAAGATTGCGCAGCAGTACGGATTCGGCATTTACGATGCGCTGATCGCCGCTTCTGCCCTGGAAGCCGATTGCTCCACACTTTATTCAGAAGACCTGCATGACGGTCAAGTCCTTGAGGACCAATTGACCATTCGAAACCCATTCAAGTGATTTGGCTTGTCGGTCAGGAGCGACTGGGAAGCTGCTCAGCCGGCTTTCCGAAACAAATAATTATTGCGCGTATCCGGATCGTTATGCTGCCAGTAGCGAACGAACTCAAGTCCGGCTTCTTGCCCCATCGCAATGAATTCGTCCGGCTTGGCGAAAAAAGAAATCGCCGTGCCCGGACGAAGTACGGCCGGCTGTCCCCGTAATGCCCACCACGTCATTCTCCGCAACATTCCAAACCACGTTCTCAAGCCGTGTTTACGGTACAAGTAGGCGAGCGTTTCCCGCCGAGTATTGAACTGTAGGGGTCGGATCAGGAGGTTTCGCGAACGGAATTTCGCCCAAGAATATCCGCGCACCTGGCTTGGCAATGCGATGAATCTCGCCTAAACTCGCAGGAATCTTTTCTCTGGGGACCACCAGCAGCACACTATTGCAAACGATCACCGAAGCGCATTGATCCGGAAGTGGAAGTTTATCAGTGAACGCTTGCCTCGCCTCAAGGCCAAACCGGCGCAGCAGCGCTACCTCTTCGTCGGTCGCTAATAGACCAACTGCACTTCTAACGCCCACACGGTCCGCAATTCGAAGCAGAGTGCCGTCGCCGCAGCCAATGTCAACTAGGTCGTCGCCAGCGTGCAGATCGACTGCTTCGGCGATCCGCTCGTGGATGATACGCGTGATTTCCTTTTTATCCCTGCCCCGCAACGCCAAATCGTGCGCGTCGCTGGCGTGCTTAGCCGTTTCGCGGCAGTATTCCACGTAATCGTCGGAGCGGGAAATCATCGATGTGCAAATTTCAAATGTGAAATTCCTAGCTTACCCAATCTAAAAACTTGTACCACATTCCGGCGAAGGGCAGGAACCACGGCTTGCCGTTGTACAAACCCAAGGGCGCGCCAGGAAACGGAATGCCAACGAAGGGATTCTCCGGTTTATCACCCGCAATCAACTCCGCCATTTTCTGACCTTGATACGTGGCCATGGCAACTCCGTGCCCGGCATAGCCAACCGCGTAATACATACCATCGATCTGACCCGCATGCGGCATGATGTCAAACGCGAAGTCGAGCGTACCACCCCAGACATATTCAATTTTGGTATCGCGCAGTTGTGGGTAGACGTCGATCATACCGCGACGCAGAATTTCCGCGCTCCGCCGAACCGTTTGATCGTTCTCGGGGAAAAACGCCGCGCGTCCGCCGAACAACATACGGCGATCCGGCGTGAGCCGGTAGTAGTACAGATAATTTTTGGAGTCGTAAATCATACGGTTTCGCGGACTCAGTTCATGCGCCAGCGCTTCCGGCAGAATTTCAGTCGTGATAATGAACGAGCCAATCGGAATAATCTTTTTTCGCAGAGCTGGAGTCGCTTTACCTGTGTAACCGCTGGTGCCTACAAAGACCTCGCGCGCCCATATCTTTCCGCGCGAAGTGCTGATGCTCCAGCCTGACTCTCCTGCGCGCGTACCGAGTTCGATCCTTTGTACGCGGGTATGCTCGAAGATTTCCGCTCCTGCCCGCATCGCCGAGCGCGCCAGCCCCGCCACATAACGTGCCGGATTCACTCCTGCGCTGACTTCATCGACCATGCCGCCGTAGTAAATTGTTGATCCTATCTCAGCGCTTAGCTCGTATCTCTGCACCACACGCAGTTGGTGATTGAACTCGCGAGCAATTACTTCGGCCTGCCGCGCGTAATCATCGAAATGCTTTTGCTTGCAGGCGACTTCGAGGTGGCCGCACCTGGAAAAATCGCAATCAATCGCTTCTTCGCGGATGATCTGCGCTACGCAATCAATCGTGGCCAGCGATGCAGCATACATTCGCTGCGTGGGTTCGCGTCCATACATGGAGATGAGCTTGTTCACCCCCAACTTCATCCCGCTCAGAACCATGCCTCCGTTGCGCGAGCTGGCTCCCCAGCCTATGGTTTCGGATTCGAGTACGCAAACTTTTGCGTCGCGTTTGGCCAGAGTGCGCGCTGCCGAAAGTCCAGTAAATCCGGCGCCGATGACGGCGACGTCTACACGGTCGGGTAGTGGACGAGTTTCTGGTTTTGGAACCTCGGCGGTCCTGAGCCAGTAGTTGTGTTCTTGGAGTGCCATGTTTGCAGTGAAGGCTTAAGCCTGGCGGAACGTTTCGTCGTCCACTCTCGATCTCATAGCACCGCAGTCTCGTGAATCAGTCGGCCCTCGGCAAAGCGCTTAAGACTTAACAATGATGCATCAATCAAATCCGTCTTGCCCGTGAGAATGAGATCGCTAAGTATTTTCCCGGTTGCCGGAGCGTGCATCACGCCATGTCCACTAAAGCCATTAGCTAGAAAGAATCCAGGTACGCCAGGGGCCTCGCCCAAAATTGGATGATGGTCCGGTGTCATCTCATAGAGCCCAGCCCAGGCGCGTTTGGAATTCACCGGGAGATTAGCGAAGCAAGGCACTCGATCTGCGGCACGCGTAAGAATTTTTTCGACAAAGGACACATCGAAATCCATTTTGAAGCCGGGCGTCTCTTCCGGATCGTTCCACGCCAGAAGAAACCCGCGAGCCTCGGGACGAAAATGAAATCCATTCGACATGTCAACAATCATAGGAGCGGTGTGCGGAAACTCGTCAAACGGCTCACTGGGCACCAACATCCGCCGCAGAGGCTCAACCGGCAACTCCACTCCGGCCAGCCTCGCCACCTCCGCAGCCCACGCTCCGGCGCAATTCACGACCTTGCGGGTCGCTACCCGACCGCGCGTGGTTTCTACAGATGCAATGCCCGTGCCATCGATCGCAATGCCGGTCACAGTTGTGTTCTTCCACACCGTAGCCCCACCCCGCTCACAGGCGCACGCGATGAATCCGTTCATGGCGCTGTAGGGATCGACAAAGCCGTCGCTCGAACAGAAACTTCCACCAACAATGTCATCCGCGCGCAACTGGGGAAAAAGCTTCCTGATCTCGTCCCCCGCCACCAGCCGAACGTCTTTCAATCCCATTTTCACTTGCTGGCTGAAATTTGTCCGCAGATAGGCCATGTGCCGATCGGAGGTAGCACAAAATAAATAGCCTTGCGGACGATAGTCACATGGATAACCCAATCGCTCCTCAAAGCTCGCATAGAAGGGAATCGAATAGAGCGACATCTGAATACTCACGGGAGTTGAAAATTGAGCTCGCACACCTCCCATGCTCTTGCCCGTAGATCCCTTGCCCTGAGCCGATTCCCGCTCGATGACCAGAACGTTGCCGCAACCGTTCGCCGTGAGGTGATACGCAATGCTGGATCCGACAATCCCTCCCCCGATAATCACGACGTCCGCACTCTGCATATGACTTATCGATCGAAACCGGTAAACATTCCGCGACCCAGCATTCTAGCGCACCCAACCGGCGAACATCCTGCGAGCCTTAGTGCGTAATGCTTGCATTCGTCGTGCCCAAAGGGACATGTACCTGCAGGTCGTGCTTGGCATGTCTATCCCCTCGGTAACTTGCTGTGATTACGGAGGCTGCATAGTCTGGAATAGTATGCCCTTGCGCTGCCTCTTATTCTCCTCCAATGAAGAGATGGTCCAGCCGATCTGGCAGGTACTGGCCGATCTCGGCATTGAGGGAGAGTACTGTTCAAGCGCGGTAGACGCCGTCGAGAGGGTCACTACCCAGCTGTTCCAAATCGTCATCACCGACTGGGACGATCAACCCGAGGCGACATTTCTGCTGAAAACAGCACGCGATCAAAAAGCCTCGCAGCGACCCTTGACTCTGGCCATCGTGAGCGACGACGCCAGGCTCCCGGAAGCTTTGCAAGCCGGTGCCAATTCAATTCTTCTCCGGCCGATTCGGCCGGAACAAGTGCGCGACACAATGAATACCGCCTGCCAGCTGCTGCGATCGAAGCAGCCTTCCCCTGCGCCGTTCACTGTGGAAGCTCCAAGAGTATCGCAGGCGGAAGAGGCTCTGGCCGTCGCTGCGGCAGCCAGCGGGATCACTCCGATTGCCCCTTCGTCAATGTCCCCGGAACCCGAGAAAACTTTCCGCGCGGGTGAGTTTCTGCAATCGCGAAGTTCAGCTCCTGGAGCGCAATTCGATACCGAGTCTGACGTTCAAAAATCGATGGATCAGGTCGTCGCTTCAGAAGTGGATTCGCTTACCGAACTTGAGCCCATGGCTGCCGCGGTAGAGAATGCCCCACAGCCCGCCCCACAGCCGGTCGCGCCCCGGACGGCCCTGGACGGCTGGGCCTCGCTGCAAGCCCGTTTAACCAGGCCCGGCCAAGCCTCTTTGCCTGAGTCTGCTTTCCCGGAATCATCCCCGAAAAACGAATTGCTGTCGTATGGCGAAACGCCTTCCCTTGGCTCCCCGCGCTTTGGCTCCCAGCCGGCTCCGCAAACTGAAGATAGTCGACTGCCGAAAAAGGAGTCTGCGCAGGATGCGGAAGCGGAAGCCGCGCTCTTTTCCTACATGTCCGGAGACTCAGCGGAATCCCCGCGACCGGCGGCGCAGGCACGGCCGCGGCGAGTCAAGCCTTTTCTACTAACCGCCTTAGCAGGTGTATGTCTGGTGCTGGTCGCCCTGCCCCGAACACGCGAACGTCTGCTGATCGTCTACGGCCAGACCGCGCGCGCGGGAAGAAATTGGCTGAATCCCCAACCCGTGCAACTGCCACAGGTGGTGACGCAGCACGAAACCTTTGAACAGGATAGCAACGAATACAAACTTCCGGTCGCGGCAAATATCCCCGATGCTACAACGGATCCCTCACAGATTCGCGTGCTGCCCGTGGTTGATCCCACGGCAAAGGTGAAAGGCACAGGCGCCGACGCAGCCAATGCACCGGCCTACTCCGGAGACAACAGCGCCACGGATCCGAGCCAGGTTGGATCGATTGCAAACGGTCAGCCGCAGGTTACAGATAGCCCGGCCAACGATCAGACTGGGCCAACCGCAGGAAATTTGGCCGGAAGTACAGCCGCAGCATCGCCGGTCGCGCTGCCTCCCAGTCAAGTGCAGCCGAGTCTTCCCGTGTCGCAGCAGGCGCCTGTGCCGGCGCAACCTCGTCCGGTCGCGGTCCGGTCGCCCGTTTTAACCCCACCGCGCGGAATTCCGTCCGGACCGAATGCCGGTATCCCCTCAAGCCTTCGATCACAGTTAGCCTCTACGACTCCGGAAGCGAGCGGCGCCAAACCGCTGGACGCCGCGATGTCATCAATTGAACCGGTGAATCTGCCAGCCTCCGCTCTGCCAGAATTGGCGGCGCAGCCCGTTGAGCCTATCTATCCCGACGCAGCGAAGTCCAGCGGACAGCGGGGGAGCGTCGTGCTCCAGGTGCTGATCGGGCGCGACGGCGCCGTGCAAGACGCAAAGTTTCTCCAGGGATCGCTGGTCTTCGCCCGAGCTGCTATCGACGCGGTACGCCAGTGGCAATTCAAACCGTACACCCTGAATGGACGCGCAGTGTCGGTGCAGAGCACGATCACGCTAACCTTCAAACCCCCGGCTTGAGTCGGCCCGGTAACCAACCGTCGCCCTGGCCGTCTGACTTGGCGGTGCAGCATGGAACCTTAGCGAGGTTACCGGGGACGCGGGAATCCGTGCAGCCAGCAGGCAAAAAGCAGCATCTACAAGATATAATGGGTGGAAGTGCTTCAGGAAGAAACTCCTTTTCTAGAAACGAACAATCTGATGTCCATGAAAACTAAAGCTGCGATTCTGTTTTCGTCCTTTGCTGTATTGCTCTTTGTCGTGGTCGGTTCACTGGGCGGCGTGCACGCCTCCTCGAACGACGGTTCTTACCGGCAGATGCAGGTGTACAGCGAAGTGTTGTCGCGCGTACAAAGCGAGTACGTGGAAGATCCCAACATTCCGAAAGTGACTGATGGAGCATTGCACGGCTTGGTGGAATCGCTGGATGCCAATTCCAGCTACTTGACGCCTGCCGCCTACAAAGCTCTGAAGGCTCACAAGTCCGTGGCCAAAGGTGAAATTGGGGCGACGGTCTCGAAGCGGTTCGGATACGCGGACGTTGTCTCTGTGCTGCCCGGTTCGCCCGCCGATAAGGCCGGCATCGAAGATACGGACATTTTTGAGTCGATTGAAGGCCAGAGCACCCGCGACATGTCTCTGCCTGAGATTCGCGACGCGCTCGCCGGAACGCCCGGCTCGACAGTGACCGTCTCCGTAGTGCGCGCCCGCAAAGCCGAGCCGCAAAAAATGGTAATCACCCGGGACATCGTGACCATTCCTCCCGTCTCCGACAAGATGCTGGAAGATGGCATCGGCTATATAAAAGTTGACGCTCTAACCAAGGGCAAGTCACAGGAGATTGCCGCGAAAATCAAGTCGCTGGAAAAATCCGGCGCGAAGAAACTGGTCCTGGATTTGCGCAACACATCTGACGGAGAAGAAAGCGAAGGCATTGCTACCGCTAATCTTTTCTTGAACCACGGCACCATTACCTATTTGCAGGGCCAAAAGTTCCCTCGCGAGGCCTTCAATGCAGATCCCGCCAAGGACGTGACTTCGCTCCCGCTTGCCGTTCTGGTGAACAAGGGAACGGCTGGGGCGGCTGAGGTTGTGGCGGCGGCGATCCTGGAGAATGCCCGCGGCGATGTTGTAGGCGACAAAACCTTCGGTGACGGATCAGTGCAGAAGACCATCGATCTGCCAGATGGAGGCGCGCTCATTCTCTCGGTTGCGAAATATTACTCTCCGGGTGGTAAGGCGATTCAGGAAACCGCAGTCACGCCCAACGTTTTGGTCGCCGACGACACGGACAATATAATCTCGGATGATGACGATTCGGAACCTTCCGCGCCGGAACCGGAAGCCAAGCCGAAGAACACTCCCGACGACCAACTACATAAGGCCATCGAGGTCTTGAAAAGCCGAACCAGCTAGATTTCGCATTTACGTCTGTTTTCATCGCGCACCGCAAGGTGCGCGATTCTTTTTGCCGCTGCCAGTTCGTTAACGAATCGGCCATCTTCGTCTTCAGAGTCTTCAGACCCAGTCGTCACTGATCGGGAGTGACTACCAGAGCGATTGACGCCCTGCTATTCTGAACCCACCTAGTCATGAAGTCGCTCTACCAGGATCTTCCACCAGTAGAAATTGCCGGACGGAGGTTTGTGGGCCGCGTGCTGTTTGGCCTGCTGGTGCTGGTTTCCGCCCTGGTGGGTGCGACGGCTGGATTGCTCCTTGTCTACACCACCGACCTGCCGCAAGTCGAAGCCCTGGAAGCCTACCGTCCAAGTTCAATCACAGAGTTGTACGACGATCACGGCCGCGTAATCGGATCATTCGCGCTGCAGCGACGCGTAGTGGCTAGCTATGATGATTTTGCGCCGGTGCTGCGCGATGCCCTGGTTTCTATCGAAGATAAAGACTTTTACCGGCACTCAGGAATTAATTTCTGGCGGATTATAGGAGCAGCCTACCGAGACGTGGAGTCCGGCGGCAAAGTGCAAGGCGCCTCTACCTTGACCATGCAACTGGCGCGCAATCTTTTCCTTTCGCCCGACCGCTCGTTTCACCGCAAAGTTCAAGAGACGATGCTCGCCATTCAAATCGAGCGGCGTTTCACCAAGCCACAAATCTTCACGCTATACGCCAATCAGATTTTTCTCGGGCATGGAGTGTACGGTTTCGAGGCGGCCTCGGAGTACTACTTCAGCAAGCCGGCCAGAAAGCTAACGCTGGCGGAAGCCGCATTGCTGGCGGGTCTACCCAAAGGTCCGGGAATCTATTCCCCCATCAACCATCCGGATCGCGCAACCAAGCGTCGTAACCTTGTCATCAATGCCATGCTCGAAGACGGGAAAATCACCGCCGCCCAGGCCGCCGACGCACGCTCCCTGCCGCTGGTTCTGCATCTGCAAAACGATCCTAACTCGCTCGCTCCTTATTTCGTCGAGGAGATCCGCCGATATCTCGAAAATAAATACGGTGCCGACCAGGTGCATGAGGGCGGCTTGAAGGTCTATACCTCGCTCGATGTCGATCTGCAGAAGTCAGCGAATCAAGCCGTACTGGATGGCCTGGCGGCTTATGAGCGCCGCCACGGATGGAAAGGACATCTGGAAAATGTTGCCGCCGATGGAATCGCCATCGACAAATACCAGCATCCTGACTGGGATGACGAACCGGAAGTAAATGGATATATCCACGCGCTCGTCACTTCCTCTGGCATTGGAATCGCGACTTTGAAATTTGGGCGTTATTCAGCTGCGCTAGGGCAAGCCGACGTGGCATGGACGCAAGGTAAAATGCAGAACCTGCTACGCCCCGGAGATATCTGCTATGTAAAAATATTGTCGTTGAGCCCCAACGGGGCGGCTCGCGTGAGCCTGGAACAGGATTCCGGCGCGCAAGCCGCGCTCGTGGCGATCGACAACACCACTGGCGGAATTAAAGCGATGGTCGGCGGCCGCGATTTCAGCGAATCGAAATTCGACCGCGTAACACAGGCGTTGCGCCAGGTAGGATCGTCCTTCAAACCCTATGTCTACACGACAGTCATCGATAAAGGCGGAAGTCCGGACGATACCATTCTCGATGAGCCGGTCACTTTTGAAACCGGTTCCGGCCCCTACTCACCGCATAATTACGATGAAAAATTTGAAGGCATCATCACCCTGCGTCGCGCTCTCGCGCAGTCGCGAAATATTCCCGCCCTCAAACTGGCCAGCAAAGTAGGAATCAAGAGCGTAATCGAAACTGCCGAGCGATTCGGAATCACTGCCCGGCTGCCTCCTTACTTGCCGGTCGCTCTCGGTTCAGCGGAAATTACCCTGATGGAGCAGACTTCGGCTTACAGCGTTTTTCCCAACGACGGCGTCCGCGTCACTCCTCGCTATATCACCAAGGTGACCGACTACGAAGGCCGCGTGCTTGAGGAAGATTATCCGGAGGTGAAGGATGTAATCAGTGCGCGCACCGCGCGAATCATGACCTCGATGTTACGAGAAGTCGTGCTGCACGGCACCGGAGTGGCTGCGGCGAAGCTGCCTTTCCCGGCTGCCGGAAAAACCGGAACCACCAACGATTTCACCGATGCGTGGTTTGTGGGATTCTCACCCGCAATAACCTGCGGAGTCTGGATGGGATTCGACGAAAAGAAAACGCTCGGCGCAAAAGAAACCGGAGCGCACGCAGCGCTGCCGATCTGGATGAACTTCATGACCAGCGCCATGGCCGGCAAGGATGCTGGTCAATTTCAGCCACCTCCGGAAACGTCTGGACCCGTGGCCCAGAAATTGGATACGCCAGATACGCTCCCCGGCGCGGATGAAACGCATTAATTGAAACGCATCAATAGGATTGCCGAATCGTCCTATCGCTCGTACAACTTATGAAATCTTTTTTTCGTTTCGCGATTCTGGCGTTGACCCTGGTGGCTGTAGCACTGCTATCGGCATTGACGGCGATGCGGTTCGCAATCCACGGACAGGAAGTGCAAGTGCCCGCAATCGTCGGGCTCACGCCGGCAAATGCGGGACGCATTGTGACCAACCTTGGCCTGCAGATCGAAGTCGAGCGGCAGTACTACAGCCCGCAAATTCCCGAAGGCCTGATCATGTCGCAACTCCCGTTGCCGGGAGCGAAAGTACGCCGGGGATGGCAAGTTCGCGTCGCGCAAAGCCTGGGACCACAGCGTGTCGCCATTCCAGACGTGACCCACCAAAGCGAGCGCGCTGCGGAATGGAATATCCGGCGTCGCGGATTGGACCTGGCCTCTACTGCGGAGATGCAGTTGCCCGGCGCGCCTGCTGATCAAGTGCTTGCGCAAAGCCCGCCCGCCAATGCGAGCCAGGTGGCTGCGCCGAAAACCAGTTTGCTCATCACCGTCGCATCCGATCCACCCGCCTATGTAATGCCGAGTTTCGTCGGCCAGCCACTGGGAAGCGCGAGCCGCATTCTGCAGGACGCTGGGTTCAAACTTGGGAATGTGAGCATGGCGCCAGCGCCCGCGACTCCACCGGCACCGACTCCGGGCGCTCTTCCAAATTCCACTACTCCAAATCCCAGCGCCGCAAGCCCCGTTCCACCAGCGTCCGCCACTCCAGCTCAACCTTCTCCCGCGAGCATGATCGTCACGCAGAATCCACCCGCAGGACAGAAAGTACTCGCCGGCGTGACGGTGAATTTTGAAGTGCGCTAGCTCTTTTCCAGAATCGCAGCGAAGAATCCATCGCAGGGATGCACGCCCGGCAGCGTTCGCAAATAAGAGCCTCGGGTAAGTGCAGAGATCTCGTCCCAGATTAATTCGCCTTCCTGTTTGAGCTTCGCGAGTTCATCGCCGCAGTCGACTACTCGGAACGATGAATCTTCCGCCAAGGCATGCTCGACGACATCTTCATTCTCTTCCCGCTCCAACGAACAAGTAGAATAAATAAGTCGTCCTCCACTAGAGACTTGAGCCATCGCGGATTTTAGAATCGCGAGTTGGCGTACCTGCAGGTCAGCCAGATCCTCAGGCACGAGCCGCCACTTGATTTCGGGGTTACGCGAGAGCGTGCCCGTGCCCGAGCACGGCACATCTGCGAGAACTCGATCGAAGTTTGCTGCAAAAGGAAGATTCCTTGCGTCGGCAGCCACCACGCCGATCTTTTTTTCGCCACCTTGGCCGGAAGCATCATTCGCTCGCAATAATCGCCGCAACAGACGCGCGCGGTGAGCGTGAAAATCGACGGCAGTAATGTGCGCCTCAACATTGCGATCGGCGATCGCCAGAGTCTTACCCCCAGGCGCCGCACAACAATCGAGGACGCTGGTTCCGTAGCCAACTAGAGCCGCGACCAGCTGCGATGCCTCGTCCTGAATCACACACCCGCCAGATCGAAAAACGGCGGACGCCGTTATATCTCCGCGCGGAACTCTCCGCGCCGAGCCCAGTAAAGCGCCGGAAGCCAGTTCGATGCCCTCGCCTTGTAATCTCTCTTCTGCATCGCGACGACGAAGACGGATAGCAGTCACCGGCACTGATTGATCCTGACGGCAAATCTGCATTGCAACATCAAGCCCGTAAGCCTGCACCCAGCGTTCCACAAGCCAAAGCGGATGAGCGCTGCAATTGGCGAGCGTTTCAACCGACGCACCACTCATCTGCAGCGGATCGAACTCGGGAGACTTTGAGTCAGCTCCATCGATTTTCCGCAATACTGCATTCACAAAAGAGGCTGCGGAACGCTTGCGTGCGCGCTTGACCAATTCCACGCTCTCGTGAATCGCGGCACGGGCTGGAATCCGGCTAAGCCAACGGAGCTGATAAACAGCGAGCCGCAACGCAGTCAGAATTTCAAGGTCGAGTCGGGAGAGCGCTTGTGACGAGCTCTTGGAGATTTCCAAATCCAGCAACGATCGCCAGCGGAGAACTCCCATGACGAGCTCAGTCGCCAGAGCGTGATCAATTTTTGTGAGTGAAGCGACTGTTTTGGAGTGAAGCAATTCCGTCGCGTATGAAGATTCGCGTTCGACCCGCAGTAGAATGTCGAAAGCGGCAGCCCGGGCAGGCGAAACTGCGGCTTGCGGTTCTCGATTTCTTTTTTTCACCAACGCCAGTATGACGGAAGCAGCGCTGCCAGGAGAGAATTATCTTGCCTCACAAGCCGAGCTTCTCACCAGCCTGAGGCCGGTAGCCGCGGACAAAATCCGCGGCCGAAGTCCGCTTCTTGCCTTCTAGTTGCAGTTCGAGCAATTCCAGCGCAGACTTGTGGCCGCATCCTACGAAAAGATGATCGCCTTCCACTTTGAGTTCAGACGCAGGCTGCACTCGATCAATTTCAGCCGCCCGCCAGATCTGCAGATTCTTACCGCGAAACTGCGTGTACGTACCAGGCCAGGGTTGGAAGCCTCTCAATCGATTCAGAATCTCGCCCGCTGTACGCGAAAAATCGATGCGGCCATCTTCTCTCTTGAGAATGGGAGCGAGGCTCGCTTGCGAGTTGTCCTGCTTGCGCGGTTGGATCATTCCCGCTTTCAAATCCTCCAACGTGCAAACCATCAGATCCGCTCCGGCGGAGGCGAGTTTCGGTGCGAGAGTTTCTGCCGTGTCGTTAGAAGCGATCGGGATCTCTTCTTGTAGTAAGATGTCTCCAGTATCGAGTCCGGCATCAATCCTCATGGTCGTGACTCCGGTGATGCGTTCTCCCCGCGCAATCGCCCATTGAACAGGCGCCGCGCCGCGATACTTCGGCAACAACGAAGCATGAAGATTGATGTTACCGAGACGAGGAAGATCCAGCATCCATTGTGGAATGATGCGGCCGTAACCAACCACTACGATTACGTCCGGCTTGAGATCGGAGAGTTGAGCCCGAAACTCTGCGTTATTCTTGATGGTTTCGGGTTGAGTGATCGGCAACCCCATTTTCAACGCCGACTGCCTCACCGGAGACGAGACAACTTCAAGCCCGCGTCCCTTCGGTCGATCCGGCTGCGTCACCACCAGGCCAACCACGAATCCGCTCTCAACCAGCCGCTCCAACGTGGGCACCGCAAACCGAGGCGTGCCACAAAATGCGAGATTGAGAGGTTGAGGCATTGGGCAATCGGGCGATCGGACAATCGAGCAACTGAACGATGCAGTAATCCACTCCAGAAATTACTCAATTACAAAATTACCCAATTACAAATTCTGCTACCATTCACCCGCTTTCACCATCTTGCGGATCTTGCGCTTGATCAAGTCTCGCTTCAGCGCGCTGATGTGGCTGATGTAAAGCTTGCCATTGAGATGATCAGTCTCGTGCTGAAACGCTCGCGCCAGCAGGTCGTCGCCCGTTTTCTCGAAAACTTGTCCGGTTAAATCCTGCGCTCGGATCGTGACCACTTGAGCGCGGCTCACATTTTCGCGAAAGTCGGGAATGCTCAAGCATCCTTCGCTCTGCGAATGTCGCCCCTGCTTGTGTATGATCTCGGGATTAATGAGCACAAGTTTGGCATCCGGATCTTCCTTGAACGTAACGTCAACAACGGCAATGCGCCGCGGGATGCCGATTTGCGGCGCAGCCAAACCCACGCCACGCGCCGCATACATCGACTCGAACATATCCTCTACCAGCTTCTTAAGTTCTTCGTCGAAGACTGTAACCTTCTCGGCCGGTTTCTCGAGGACGGGATTTCCGAACTTTACGATGGGATAAATCATCAGTAGCTTTCCAGTTGCTGGCGATAACCGGCGAAGTTGCGCAGAGTCTCGCCCATGGAGTCTCCTCCGAATTTGTCGAGTGCACAGCGAGCCAGAGTGAGCGCAACCATTCCCTCAGCGGCCACTCCCGCAGCCGGCACCACGCAAACGTCGGAACGCTCATACGCAGCACGCACCGGCTCACGCGTCGAGAAATCCACCGACTGCAGCGGACGTCGCAAAGTCGAAATAGGTTTCAGGTAACCTCGCACCCGGATCTCTTCTCCATTGGAAACGCCGCCCTCGATTCCGCCAGCGTTGTTGCGGGTGCGAGTGAACGCCGTAAACTGCGTCGGCTCGCCATAGCCGATTTCATCATGCACCGCGGAGCCAGGAGAAGCCGCCGCAGCCACTCCAGCGCCAATCTCGACTGCCTTCACCGCCTGCAATGACATGACTGCACCCGCCAGCAAAGCATCCAGCCGCTCATCCCACTGCGCGTACGTGCCAAGCCCGGGCGGAACGCCGTGAGCAACGACTTCGAACACTCCCCCGACTGAATCACCGGTCTTCAGAACTTTGTCGACTTCGTCTTTCATGCGTTGCTCGGTTTCCCCGTCAGCACAATTCAGCAGGATTTCTTCCCGATTGTAAAGAGCGTGAATCGCATCCCAGGGAACGTCTTTGTGAATCTTCACATTGCCTACCGCAACCACATGACTCAACACTTCAATGCCAAGCTGGCGCAAAAAAGCTTTGGCGATCGCACCGATGGCGACTCTCGCCGCTGATTCCCGCGCAGATGCTCGCTCCAGAACGTATCGCGCTTCCGGAAAATCGTATTTCAAAGCCCCGGCCAAATCGGCGTGACCGGGGCGGGGCGACGCTACCCGCTTATGCAAGGCCGGATCGCCTTCGCCCACAGGCAAAGCCTCCTGCCAATTTTTCCAGTCTCGATTTTCGAGTTGAACCGAAATCGGCGACCCAATGGTTTTCCCCTGGCGGATCCCGGACAGAATATGAGCCGTATCCCGCTCAATCTTCATGCGTCCGCCGCGCCCATAGCCCTGCTGCCGGCGCCACAGTTCACGATCCAACAAGCTTTGCTCCACCTTAAGCCCGGCGGGCAAGCCGGAAAGGAAAGCGACCAGCGCTTCGCCGTGAGATTCCCCCGCTGTGAAGTAGCGCAGCATAAGTGCTCGATTTTACCTGATGCGTCTCCTCTTTGCGGTCGCGAAGGAAGATATCCGGACGATCTGCGAGATCAATTGTGTGAAGATTCCCCAACGGCTCTTAAGAATTAGACTGCGCGCTAGCGGCAGCAAGCTCCGCAAGACTGGTCACCTGCAAGTCTGGCTGCGCGTCCGCCGCCTTGACAGCGCCCACGCCCTTTCTCGCGGATGGCCGGTTCACCCAAACCGTAGCCAGCCCGAGCGACTGCGCAGGAATCACATCGTGATAAACACTCTGCCCCACATGCAGGATGCGGTGCGCGGGAACAGCGATGCGGCTCAATGCGAGTTCAAAAATCTTCAAGGACGGCTTGTATGCTTGCGCCTCCTGGGCGGTAACGATCTGACTGAAACTGACCTTCAGCTGAGGCTGCGTATCAGCGAAAAGATCGTCGTCTACATTGGAGATTATCGCCAGCCGAAATCGGCTCTCAAGTAACCGGAGGGCCTCCACAGTGTCGGGCCAGGGTTTCCATTCTTTCAACGAATCAGCCAGTGAGCGCACTTGCTCTTCGCCAGGGACGAATCCAAATTGTTTTCCAAACTGCCGCACCACAGAGTTGAGAACTTCCCGATAACTCCGATATTCTCCCTGCTCTGCGCTCGCTTCAAAATCTCCGTAAAGCCGCAGGATCGTGGCATCGTCTATTTGCTGACCGTGCGCCGCCAGGATCCGGCGCAAGCAGCCGAGAATCCCATCCTCCCAATGAATGAGGGTGCCATAGCAATCGAAGGTAAGAATTTCGAAGCGGCTGAAGTCAAGCATGAGAGCGATGATATTTTCTCCGGCTAAGATTCAAAGCCAGGAAGGGCAGGAGTTTTTTCTTGCGGTTCGGCCGTGCGTTCAACATCCACCTCCGCTTGGAGCGGCGAAGAAGAATTCTCGGGCGAACTGGTTCGCGCCGCAAGAAACTTCGCAGTATTCAGCAGAGGACGGCCCAGCGAAGCGTTGTAACTGGTCCATGGGCTTTCGAGATCGGCCTCGCGCTCGAAGTGCGCACGCATCGCCTCCATCTTGGAATCCAAGTCGTCCATATAATGCAACAGGAGCGCCTCCGGAAACATCGGCAACTTGGGCGATCCGAATTCGTATTCGCCATGGTGGCTGATGATCAGATGCTCCAGCAAGGTCTTCAGCTCGTTCGGGAACCCCGGGACCAACGCAAGTTTCGCCTGCAACATTTCCAGCTCAATCACCATGTGTCCGAGCAACTGGCCGCGAGTGGTATAGGAAAACGACCGGTTGTAAGCCAACTCGTGAATCTTGCCGATATCATGCAGAAAAACTCCCGTCAGCAATACGTCGCGGTTGACCTGAGGATAGTTCCGGCAAATCAGGTCGCAAGAGCGAAAAAGCGAGACTACATGGTCGAGCAGCCCGCCAATATAGGCGTGATGCAGAGTCTTGGCGGCGGGCGCATTGCGATAGGCGGCTGCAATCTCCGGATCAGCCATGAAAGCTCTGATCAGATCCTGCAGATAATGATTTTGAAATGAACTCACGAACTCGCCAAGAGTCCGCCAGAGTTCGTCGATATCCTTAGTAGTCTTGGGAAGATAATCGGCGAATTCAATTTCCGAATCGCCTAACTTGCGCAGCTTGTGGATCGTGAGCTGAAACCGATTCTTATACTTATTGACTAAACCCTTAATCTTGAGGAAGTCGTCCTGCTCAAAGACCGTAAGCACTTCTTCAACGTTGTCCCACATCTTGGCATCGAGCTGACCGCTGCGGTCGCCCAGAGTTAAAGCAAGGTAAGGCTCACCTGTTTTCTTAGGCTTGATTTGTTTCGAAACGACGACAAAGTTAGAAGTGACCACCTTGTTTTCGTGCCGGATACACTCGCTGATATAGAAATCTTTCATTCTCTCCAAGAGTGTAAATCAGATAGCAACAGGGTGCGGACCCGCGGAAGAATAAGGTCGAATCTTCTCCTACAATTTTCCCAGGATCTTCTTTTTCTTCTTCTTCAGATTCTTGGCATCCGACTCTTTGGCGGAGGCCGTTTCCACCGGCTGGGTTTCATTGGCACTGTGGCCGGTATCGACATATCCGTCCGCGATTTTGATGTAGGCGTCTTCGCGCAACTTCGTCAAGTAAGCGCGCAGCGCAGGCTGCAGCTTCTCGTAGTACAAAGCGTCCTGTATTTTAGCGGTTACATCTTTCATGGCAGGAATGCCCGCCATCTGGTGGTCCGTAACCTTCAGGATTACGTACCCTTGTTTGGTCCGGATGACGTCGGTTATTTGCCCCGCCTTCATGGCAAAGGTCTTGTCTTCAAGTTCTTTGGCCAGAGTTCCGCGCTTGAACACTCCTAGATCCCCGCCCTGCGCCGCCGAAGGACCTGCGGAGTTTTTCTTGGCGATATCGTCAAAGCTCGCTCCGGCTTTAATCTGCTTCAGCAGATCATTGGCTTTAGCCTCCGCGGCTGCCAAAGCTGCAGTATCGTCAGCCTGCTTGGCAGCGTCCGTTTCCTGCCCACCGCCTGCGGCATTAGCCGCCGGCTTCTGCGGAGCGATCAGAATTTCGCTTAACCGGATCGACTCCGGCTGCTCTAATTCGCTCTTGTGCTCATCGTAAAATTTCTGTTGTTCTTCATTAGTAATGTTGAGGTGGGAGCCGACCTCTTCGCCAATTACCTTCTGCGTAATGATCTGATTACGCATATTTTGCTTGAAGTCCTCATAGGAAATCCCCTGTGAGGTCGCCGCCTTCTCCAGATCCTCCATGGTCTCCAGTTTCATGTCCTTGCGCATCTGGTCGAGGCGCTTGATCAAGTCGGTGTCCCCGGTAATCCCCAGGTCTTTGCCCTTATCGAGCAAAAGCTGTTGGTCGATCAAGTCGCGCAACACATCCTTTTCGCGCTCGCTGAAAAGCTTGTCGGCGTTATTTGGATCCTGCTGCTTGACGTCATCCCTCAACTGGTCTTTACTCCGGTTGTATTCCGACCGGGTAATGATCTGGCTGTTCACGCGCGCCACAATTTCTTCGACGACCTGACCGGCAGCCAGGGCCGGTACAAACGACAGGCAAAGGAGTATCAGAACCGTTTTCTTCATAGGATTTTCGTTGGGCCGCCACGCTGCCTGGGCCTTGCGGGCGAAAGTGGGCCACGGCCTTTTGGGTATTTTACTACTACCGGGCCAGCCCAAAGCCAGCTCCGCATAGATTTCCCGCGACCCACTTAATCAATTACGGGTCGCGTACGAGGACCAACGCAGTCATATCGTCCGGAACCAGCGGCTCACAAGTAAACTCGCCCACCGCATTCAAAATAGAAGCACAGAGAGCCTGCGCATTAGAAGAGTCGGCCGTGCGAAGACGTTCTGATACGCGGTCCAACCCGAATTCCCGATCCTCAGTCTGGTCGTCTTTGCACTTCCCCTCAACCACCCCCCGCGAAACCAGCATAAGAACCGCACCTTTCTCCATGCCAACCGTGGGAGCGTCGCAAGTGGCATGCGAGAACAAACCCAGCGGCAGGCCCGTCGAGAGAAGATCGGTAATGCCAGTGCTGTCACGCAGCAGTCCCGCTGTGTGTCCGGCATTGGTATAGCAAAGAGTTCCGAATTTCTCGTGATAGCAGCCAATAAAGCCGGGGCACGAGCAGATGCCCTTCGCGGCTTCCATGATTCCGCGGTTGAGGTGAAGACAGAGTTCGGTGATGGCTTCGGCTTCGTTAAAGTCGCGCTGCGAAAATAATTCCCTGCCCATCGAGCGAAAGATGCTTTGGGCCGCCGACAGAATGACCTGGTTGGTCTCGCGTCGCCCGGCCACATCCAGCAGCCCAAATAAAATCCGCTCTGGGCCAACTCGCAAAGAGTCATAGAAGTCGCCGGCGGCTCTTTTTCCGTACGTGGTCGCGGCAATCTGACCGCCGTTGATCGCCGGAAAATCGTTCGTCGCAGGCTGCGTGGCAGGGAGAGGTTCGGGCTCACGAGAGTGAAATAATGCGCACATGCCAAGCGGAGTCTTGAAATCGAAGCTAGCACAAGCGCTGGTAGCGGGCAAATTTACAGAACGAAAACCGCAACCCTACCCCCGCACCCGAGTCGGTTCACTAGTCGCCGTATTTATCGCTAAGGTACTTACCGACTTCCGATTCAAGTTGCCCGTAGTCCGAGTGGATGGTCGCACGCAAAGCGGCCTCGGTGGA
Source organism: uncultured Acidobacteriaceae bacterium (assembly GCA_963724815.1). Lineage (GTDB taxonomy): Bacteria > Acidobacteriota > Terriglobia > Terriglobales > Acidobacteriaceae > Sulfotelmatobacter. The sequence continues at coordinate 7,879 of CAVRWS010000056.1, read as the reverse complement.
ACTGCCTTGGCTAAGCAGCTGAAGAATGCGCTGGATGTCGCCCATCCCCGAAGAATCGTTGATGTAGGAAACTGCCGCCAAGGACTCCGCATAAGCCAGGTAAGCCTGCGGCCCAGAGAAGCGAAGGAAACTTCCTTCCAGCGCGTTGAGCGGTATATTGCTTTGCGTCTTGAACAGCTGCGCCAGCTGCCGCCCATCGCTGCTCAAGGATTTCGGTTCAAAAAACTGCGCGATCCCCTCGTGCAACCAGGTCGGACACCGGCCAGCGGAAAGCTGATTGATGAACGTGTGGGTCAGTTCATGCCTGAGCACGCGCGCTAATTCTGGCGTCATCGAGCTAAGCCCGTTGATCGGAATGCGAAGTTTGCCGTCGTTAAGGGCTCCCGACCAGGATGGGGCACGGGTCACGTCAAAGAAAGCTTGTTCGGTATACAGCGTTACGAGAATGTTGTCTCGCGGCGGCGTTCCCAGATCACGAGCCAGATCATCGTAATCGGATTCAAGGGCCGTGAGAATCTGTTGCCGAAAGGCTTCTGAACTCTGCTTGCCTTCATAGTGTAGGACGAAATGGCTGCTTTCGCGCTGCGTAAAATCGGTCTCGACATTTTGCTCCCGCTGAGCTTTCGCCAGATATTGCTGAACCGCCGGATCGGGACGCAGTTCGAGAGAATGCTTCCACGAGGCGACCGCATCCTGCGTTCGGTCGCAAGCCTGCTGCGCATAACCCAGTACTGTGTAGGCATCGGGCGAGTTAGGAGAAGCGCTCACCGCTCGCTGCGCGTAGGAGAGCGCCTGCGACGGGTTCCCCGTGCGCACCAGCAGCGCCGAATAGTAAACCAGCACAGTGGAATTTTCCGGTTGAAAGCGCAGCGCACTGTCGAAATAGCGGCGCGCTTCCGCGACATTGCCGTGGTCGAATTCGAACTTGCCGGCGATAAAATCAGCCGTTGCGCTCAACTCTGAATTTCCCTTGCCCTCAAGTTTCGCCAGGGCATCGGAATCAACCTTGCCGTCCTTTACAACTGTTTTGAGCAGGCCATCCTCGTTCGCCAGGCTGTCAACTGGCACGAAAACGGGAAGATCTGCCGCACCCTTGCCTGCACTCGCAGAGGCCACCCTGGCAGGCATTCCACCCACTTCGACTCGTTCTACCGAACTCTTCGGTATCGCATAACTATCGTCGCCGATATCGTATTCATAACGGCTTCCGTTTTCGCGAACGTGATCGGCGAGAATCGTGCGGCCATTCTTCAAATAGATCGTGTCCGCCGATGCCGCTCCGGCAAATGCCGCCCAGACGGTTAAAATTGCGAAAGTAGTGACACGGCGGGGCATTGAAGCGCATTCTAACAACTGTGGGGACCCACACCTACGTGACCAAAGTACCGGCGAAACTGTACAGATTTTCCGTCGTGCTCGCTGTTTCCCTGACATTCTTGCCTTTTGTACATGCGTATTCCAATCAGGCGCCACCAGTTCAGCCTCCTCCCCACAAGCCCGGACCGGCCGAGTCTCTTTATCTGCAATTGAGCAGCATCGGTCTCGATACCTCGCGCGTCTTCCGGGTGCGCGACGGTTCGATTGACCGGCCAGCAATCCATATCTCTCTGGAGGACGGCACGATAGCTTTCACCAAAGATGTGATGGGCAAGATCACCGGAGCTTTTTTCGAGGGCGATGGAGAAGTCCTGTTGGTTCCCCCCAACGAAGTAGAGCGCAGGTCGATGAGCTTGTTCACGGGGATGGCAATCCTTGAAGAGCGATTCAGTACCGCCTACTTCCGCTTCAACGACAACACCGCGGCCGAATTGCAGCCCGGCTTCAGAGCGCCAGAAGATGCGGCGGCTTTTATTGCCCGATGGGACGAAACGGCGCGCAGCCTGGCGCCAGTCGACGCAATGAGATTGCTCGCGACGTTCAGCGAAATGCTTTCCCCTGCAGGTCGGCAGCTCTCTAGAGTTTCGGCCCCTGTCGACTCAGCCGATCGCCTGTTGCACGCCCGGCTCCAGGGCAACACGCTTGGCGTCTTCGACGTAATCTATGACTCAACCGCTGCCGAACAAGTCGAGGCAGGACAGGCAAAGTCCAAAGACGGGACCGTCTATTACGACGTCTGGACCTCATTTTCCGCGGGCATCACCGCACACGGGCGCCCTGCTGTCGCGCAAACTCTTCCCACACAAACCGAGTCGCGGGAGGATCCGATCTCGCTGCGGAGCTACGTCATCAATGCTGAGGTAAAGCCCCCGAAAGAACTCGATGCGGAAGTAAATCTCAATCTCGAGATGTTGCGCGATGGCTCGCGGTTCCTGGTTTTCGAATTATCGCGTTTTCTGAAGATTCAATCCGTGGAAGAGGATGGCCGCGCCGTCGAATACCTTCAAAATCCCGCAGTCGAGGGAACACAGCTTGCCCGTAGCGGAAATGATCTGGTCGCCGTGATTCTGTCGGAGCCCGCGCGAAAAGGACAAAATATCAGCCTGCGCTTTGTCTACGGCGGAGAAGTTTTGGCCGAAGCCGGAAACGGTTTGCTATATGTGGGCGAGCGTGGCAATTGGTATCCCAATCGCGGGCTGGCCATGTCCGATTATGATCTCACCTTCCACTATCCTCAGGGTTGGACTCTGGTTGCGACCGGCAAGCCTTCTGAGCTCCCGAAGACGGTACCGGAGACGCAATTTTCCAGACAGATTGCCCAGGGCGATCAAGTAGGCCGCTGGGTTTCGGAGCGCCCGCTCCCAATTGCCGGATTCGATCTGGGCAAATATGTTCGCGCCGCAGCGCAGGCCGGTAATGTTCACGTGGACGCCTATGCTACCGGCGGAGTAGAACGCGGATTCCCGAATGCTTCAGTGCAAATCGAACCTCAACCGTCCCCATCAACTCGAAACGTGCCTCTACCCTTACCCTCCGCTCCGCTTCCATTGTCCCCCGCGCGGAACGCGGCCGCAGTAGCCGAATCCAGCGCTCGGGCCATTCGTTACTACGCGGACCGGTTCGGTCCGTTCCCCTATAGCAATCTGGCCCTTACTCAGCTTCCCGGGCGCGAGAGCCAGGGATGGCCAGGATTGATTTTCCTGTCTTCCTACGCATTCCTCACTCCGGAGGAGCGCCGGGAAATCCACATGAATCCGTCACAGGAATTAATCGACCAGCAGATTCCGGCTCACGAAACCGCTCACCAGTGGTGGGGAGATCTGGTCGCATGGCGCACTTACCGCGATCAGTGGTTTTCCGAAGGACTGGCGAACTACTGTGCATTAATGATTCTGCGGGAGAAAAACCCCGCGGGTTTCCGCCAAATCATGGAAAAATATCGGCAGGATTTGCTCGCCAAGAATAAGGAAGACAACCTGCGCAAAGACGCAGGGCCAGTCACCTTGGGGAGTCGCCTCTTATCGTCGAATTTCCCAGAAGGGTACGAGGCGATCAGCTATGGACGAGGCACCTGGCTTTTCTACATGCTGGACTCCATGATGCAGGACGCCGCATCGCAGACGGAACGGAAGTCGCCCCGCCACGAGAGCGAAGAAGATCGCTTTGTGCAGGCGCTGCGGAAAATTCGCGAACGTTACCAGGGCAAAGCCATCACCACCCGCCAGTTGCTGGATGTTTTCGCCGAAGGCCTGCCACCGTCCTTGCGCTACGAAGGCAAGTCTTCCCTGGACTGGTTCATGGATGGATGGATCAATGGCACGTCCCTGCCGAAGTTACAGTTGCACGCCGTGAAGTTCACGGCCAAGGAAACCACCCTAATCGCAAGTGGGATGATTCAGCAGAAAGATGCGCCAGATACCCTGGTTACATCAGTCCCCATCTACGCATTAATTTCGGGCAAAACGTCGGTGCTGCTCGGTCGCGTGTTTGCCGATGGGCCGGAAACTCCCTTCCACTTGTCCGTCCCCGCCGGCACTCGCAAGCTCTTGCTTGATCCCTACGAAACTATTCTTACCAGCTCAAGCAAACCGGCTCTCCTCCACGAAAATACCGAGCGCTAGATTCCACGGAAACGCGTTTGTTTGGCACTGCACTCCCAAAACGGTCTACCGTTTCGGGAAAGACTTCCCGAGGGCATCCCGTTGTACACGTCTAGTTGCTTCCCATTCCTTTACGCGAAGTGGATTCCAGTCCAAAAGAGTATGGCTGCCAATTTGCTGCTGATGAATCGTGAACAAAGATAAAGATAGAGATGCGGATATCGGTAGCGATAGGCAGTTTAATTCTCTGGCTCGGTTCGAACATTCTACCGTCGCGGGCGAGACCAATTTTTTGGACGTCGCTCCATCCATTTCCTTCGACTCGACAATTGCTATCGCAGCCACTGAGACTTGCCAGTGGGTCGGCAGTGAGACCGTTCTCCTGGTCGAAGATGAATCTTTAGTAAGAAGGGCAATTCAGGAAGCTCTGCAATCAGCCGGTTACCGCGTGATCACGGCAGAAAACGCGGCTTGCGCCTTAGACGCCTATCACGAATGTTCCGTGCCGGTAGACTTGCTTCTCTCTGACGTGGTTATGCCGGAAATCAGCGGGCACGCACTAGCGCAGTCATTGTTCGCATTGTGCCCTCATATCCGGATCATGCTGATGAGCGGTTATATCGATCAGTTGTCGCCACGCGAACTTTCCCCTTTTCGCAAGGAGTATCTGGCCAAACCTTTTTCCAGCTCGACACTGTTAAAGAAAATTCGCGAAGCGCTCGATGGCGAAACACTCGATAGCGAAACACTGGATTGCGATCCCATCGATTTCGTCGGGTCCGCTTAACTCACGCTCGCTCTGCGGTAATGCATAGCGTGCAGAATCTCGTGAGGAATCTCCGAGAGTGGCACGACACGATCCAGAATCCCCAACTCCGCGCAGGCTCGAGGCATTCCGTAAACCGTACAACTCGCCTCATCCTGGCCCACCGTAAAACCACCCTCCCGATGAATCGCCTTCATTCCTTGCGCCCCATCCGATCCCATTCCCGTCATGATGATCCCCATCGCCAGCGCGCGAAAAGCCGAGGCTACCGAGTGCATCATCACATCGACGGAAGGAACATGCAGCTGGTTCCTGGGTTTGTCGGAGAGGCAAAGAGCGGTTCGGGAACTGCTGCGATCCACCGTGAGATGCGTTCCTGCCGGAGCAATGTAGACCACCCCAGGTTCGATGATCTCGCCGTGCTTCGCCTCACACACCGCTACCGCGCACAAACTATCTAGCCTCTTGGCAAAAGGTTCGGTAAATCCCGCCGGCATGTGCTGCACCACCAGAATCGGAACCGGGAGATCCGCCGGAAGCAGCGGCAGAATCTCCTGTAGGGCTTTCGGGCCTCCAGTCGAGACGCCGATGGCAACGATGGCAGGCGCGGCAAGTGAGCCTTCACGCATCGGGATGGTTACTGCGCGTGCTGGCTTCCGCGCAATCAGAACAGCATCGCGCCGCAGTCCTGACTCTGCTGCCGCCTTGATCTTCGCGATCAGATCGTTCTGCAGATGTAGTATGTCCAGCGATGTGGAAGAAAGCTCTTTGGGCACGTAGTCGAACGCTCCAGCTGCCAGCGCAGTGAACGTGGTCTCCGCCTCTTTCAAGGTGAGTGAACTCACCATGATGACAGGCCGGGGAAACTCAGCCATGATGCGGCTGAGGGTTTGCAGTCCATCCAAACCCGGCATCTGCACGTCGAGCGTGATCACATCCGGATTGAGTGACGGAATTTTCTGCAGCGCCTCAATCCCGCTGCCTGCAGTCCCCACGATCGAAATATTGGGGTCAGATGCGATCATGCGGGAAATCGCGGTGCGCATAAAGGCGCTGTCGTCCACGATGAGCACGCGTATCGGCGAGTTGCTGCTTTGCTGGCTCACGTTCGGTAAATCGCCCGCACCAGACTGTGCACTTCGTCCATGTAAGAATCGAGTTCAAAGGTCAGGCGCGCCCAGTCAAAATCTTTTAACTTCGTGGAATGTTGGCCAAGCAAGCCAAAGCCCGACTCTTCCGCCAGGTTTACCTGCCGCTCTTCCACATAGCCGTAGTTCAAGCCGCTCATGCGGCAAAGCAAGTCGGCTAGTTGCACCAAGGCTACGAGCCCGGCGTGGTCCGTCGATTTTTCCGGCGAGTGGTGACAGCTCACCACTTCAATCAGTTCGGGAGCAAGTTGCCAGCGTTCCGCCAGCAAACGTCCGCTTTCACAGTGGGTGAATCCCATTGCCTTTTGCTCCGCCTCATGAAGCGGAATGCCTTCTGCTCTCCCCATCTCCCACGCAGTCCTGAATTCTCTCGGCAAGACCCACAGGTTGACGATGATTCCCAAATCATGAAGCAAGCCCGCAAGGTAGGCTTTTCCCGGATCGGAAAAATTAATCTTGCGCGCAATGTGCCGTGACACTAAAGCGCATCCCAGAGAATGCTCCCAGAAGACCACTGGATCTAGACTGTTTACCCCGGTCGGGAGCAAGCTCAAAACTCCGCACGACATGGCAATATCGCTGACATGATGGAAGCCCAGGCTCACCACTGCGGCCCGCAGCGACTGCACATTCTGTGAACGACCGAAAAGCGGCGAGTTTGCCATCTGCAGACACTGCGCCGCCAGCGATTTATCCTGGGAAATGAGGTCGGTAACTTTTTGTACATCGAGTTTTTCCATCGGCTGTTGCAAGTAGCGAAGCAATGGCGCGAGTACTGCCGGGATGGTGGGGATTTGATGCAGTCCTTCGAGCCGCTGCAGTAGTACTTGTTTGGCTGAGGGCGCGGCGGTCATAACGGTTTACCTCCCGGGGGCACCCGTTCCCCTTTCACATAAGCGGTAGCTCCCGGCAAATGGACCAGCCGAAAGTCATCATTCACGCCGAAAAGCGATTCGGAATGGCCCAGAAACAAATATCCATGCGGCAACAGGTTATTGAAGAAGTGCTGGATCACTCGACGCTTCGAGGCCAGGTCGAAGTAGATGAGAACGTTGCAGCAAAAAATGGCGTCCATGCTCTTCATGAATGTCATCCGCGAATCGTCCGACAAATTAAGCCGGCTGAAGCTGATGTTGGAACGGGCCAGAGCGTTCACTTGCAGCTTGTCGCCCTGCGGCAGAAAGTATTTTTCACGATAAGCGGGCGTCAGATTGCGCGTGCTGTAGCTGCCATAAATCCCCGCTTGCGCGTGAGCCAGAGAGCGTTCGTTAAGGTCGGTCGCGAGAATCTCGGTGGACCAATTTTTGAGCAAGCCATTTGCCTCTTCGAGCGCCACCATCCGTAGTGTGTAAGGTTCTTCCCCGGTGGAGCAACCCGCGCTCCAGATGCGAAGCCGGCGCAGCGGCAGATTGGACTTAGCCTCGAGAATTTTGGGAATGACAATCCGGCGTAAAGCATCAATCTGCGGCTGGTTGCGAAAGAAGGAAGTCTCTCCAATCGTGATCTCATTCAGCAGCGAGACCAATTCCGCTTGTCGATTTGGACGAGTGGTCAGGCACTCGGAGTATTCGCGTAAACTTTGAACCTTGAGTTCTTTCATGCGGCGGCCGCATCGATCCTGCAGCAAACGCAGCTTATTATCGGGATGAAAAATCCCCGCAGTCTGATAGATCATGTCTCGAATGCGCACCAGGTCCGGCTCCGGTGGACCATCGGTGCCGGGAATGGCGCGCAGCGAAGGCGCGGTAGTCACGCGGATGCCTTTTGAACCATCGGAGCGGCGGATCGTAAATTTGCCAGCAATCCCGCCGGGTCGAGAACCAGACGAACCTGCCCATCTCCGCTAATCGTGGCGCCAGCCAGACTCGAGCACCCATGCAGGAACACCCCCAAGGGCTTGATCACGGTTGACTCCTGCCCGAGCAATTGGTTGAATGACTACAATCCGATCGTCTTGGCCCTCTAGAATCATCGGCCTGAAAGGGCAG
>CAVRWS010000055.1:0-25632 GCA_963724815.1 uncultured Acidobacteriaceae bacterium | reverse complement strand
ACTTTTTGATGCGCTCATCGCAATAAAATACCCGGGCTTCGTTGATCTGGAGTATGAGATTTACCCGGATGATCCGATGCCGGGCGTGATCGCCAGCTTCGCTTATATGCGCGGTGTGTTGGCAGGCATGGGCTTCAACAATCCGGGGGAGTGATTCGTTTGAAATAGTCGTGCATTCCCAGGGGTAACGGCGCTATCGTAGAGTCCTGCGCAGTAGGTGGAGGACGTCATGAGCAAGCATTCATCCGGAAAGTCATCGAGTAATCGACGAAGTTTTCTTAAGGCGGGCGGAATCATGGGGGCTGCGCTCTTAGGATCGACAACCCTTCCCGCCGCCGTGAGCGAGGCAAGTTCGCCCTCTCGTATTCCGGGGGGAGATGCGATGCCAACTCGAAATCTCGGCAAGACCGGATATAAAGTGGGCATCTTCAGCCTGGGAGGCCAAGCTGCGATCGAGAAAGCCAACAATGAAGCGACTGCCGTCCCGATCATCGAAAAAGCTCTGGATCTGGGCGTGAACTATATCGATACATCTTCGATCTACGGTGGTCCGGATCGCTGGAGCGAGCAATATGTCGGGAAGGTGATGAAGCATCGTCGTAGCGACGCGTTCCTCGCGACCAAGACGAAAGAGCGAACCCGCGACGGTTCCATGCGCATGATTGAAACCTCACTAAAGTTGCTGCAGACTGATCATGTTGATTTGTGGCAATTGCACGACATCGGAACCATGACGGACATCAACGAAATATTTTCTAAGGGCGGAGCGATGGAGGCTCTCCTCCAGGCTCGCGACCAGAAAATTGTTCGCTATCTCGGTATTACCGGACACTACCGGCCGGATGCGTTGATCGAAGCGATTCACCGCTATCCGTTTGACACGATTTTGATGGCGGTGAACGCCGCCGATCCGCATCACTTCAGCTTCTCCGAGCAACTGCTACCGTTAGCGGTCGAGAAGCAGATGGGCATCATCGGAATGAAGGTGCCGGCTCGTGGCCGCATCCTTTCTTCCTGGACGCCGCCGCCGATTGAGCAGCAAAAGCATTCCTGGGAAGGAATGGTGCTCGCGCCAACTCCGGGGACTCTCGATATGCGACAAGCGGTGTATTACTCACTTTCGCTGCCGGTCAGCACCGTGATTATTGGTTGCGATTCCGTTGCTCAATTGGAGCAGAATGTGCAACTGGCACGGGAGTTCACTCCGCTGAATCAGCAACAGATGGCGGCGCTCAGCCAGAAAGCAGAGCCGGTGTCAAAACAGTCTCTGTTTTTTCGTTTTTATGAGCGAGCGTAGAAATGGTGGCTTGAAGGTCTACTCCCCGAGAAGTTATATCTGCAATACGGATGCCGTGGATCGAAATTATTGATCGAAAGTAATTTGACGAATCTTCGATCCCCCGCCTAACATCGAACCAGCATGTCGAGTTTCAGCAATTTTCGCCAGGAATGCATGTGTGCATGTTGTTGTTGTGCATGCGTGTGCTCTGGCGCAGGTAAATTGCTGACTTAAGACTTTCATAATTATCGGCACTTTTACCCACCGCCAGAAATCATCTGGCGGTGGGTTTTTCTTTTTGGCGGCAAATATGACCAATGCAGTGACAGAAACCAAAGCACAGAAGTCCGAACGCTTGAAGCGTGCCATGAATCCGTGGGACGGGCTGGCCGAGATTCGCCGTTTCGCACGAGAAGGCTTCGACTCGATTCCAGCGGAGTGGATCGGCACCTACTTCCGCTGGTGGGGAGTCTACACGCAGGGCGACGGAGCCGGCGTGGTTGGCGGCCAAGGCGGGCAGGGCAAGGCCTTGCCATTCTTTATGCTGCGGATTCGTATTCCTAACGGTCTGCTGCGTTCTGATCAGCTTCGGACCATCGCCGATCTGACCCGCCGTTACGCCCGTGGCACCGCCGATCTCACAGTGCGGCAGAACATTCAACTGCATTGGGTCACGATCGAAGATCTTCCGGAAGTGCTGGAACAACTCTGGCGAGTGGGGCTGAACACTACCGGCTCTTGCGGCGACGTCACGCGCAATATTACAGGCTGCCCGGTCGCGGGAGTGGATGCGGATGAGATTTGCGATGCCTCGTCGCTCGCTCTGGAAGTGGATCGAATGTTGGCGGGCAATGCCGAGTTCTACAATCTGCCGCGCAAGTTCAAGATTTCGATCACAGGATGCCGCGTGTGGTGCCCATATCCTGAGATCAACGATGTTGGGCTAACTGCGATCGAGCGCGTAGTCCGGGGAAAATCTGAGATAGGGTTCGGGCTGCGCGTGGGCGGCGGTCTCTCAACGGAGCCTTATCTCGGAGTTCCTCTCAACGCGTTTGTTCGATGGAATCAGGTTCTCCCGGTGGTCAAGGGAGTAGCCGAACTGTTTCGTGACTCCGAACCATTGCGCGAACATCGCGAGCGTGCACGGCTGAAGTTTCTGTTCCTGCGGCATGGTTGGACACCGGGCGATTTCCAGAAAGATCTGGAGCGCCGGATTGGATTTCAACTGGATCCCGCCGAACCCGAACATCCGCCGGCAGATGTTTATCGCGATCACATCGGCATCCATCCGCAAAAGCAAGCCGGTTACTGCTTCGTAGGGTCGGCGGTATTGCGCGGAAGAATTACTCCTGAACAGATGGAAGCGGCGGCAGACCTTGCCGAACATTTCGCCGGCGGGGAGTTGCGTACCACCAACATGCAGAACCTGCTCATCGTGAACGTCCCGCGTTTGCAGACCGACGAGTTGGCAAAAGAGTTAGGCGAGATCGGACTGCCCGTAAGTGGATCGCCGTTTTTTCGTGGCGCAATCGCCTGCAGTGGGAGCGAGTTTTGCAAGCTTGCCATTACCGAAACGAAAACTTTTTCGCGCTGGCTGGTCGAGGAACTGGAAGAGCGCCTGCCTGGTTTTGATCAGCACCTGAAATTGCACGTCACAGGTTGCCCCAATAGTTGCGGTCAACACTGGATTGCCGACATCGGCATCGAGGGCAAAAAACTGAAAGTCGATGGCCAAATGCTGGATGCCTACTACTTCTGCCTGGGCGGCGCGGTTGGTTTGCATCAGTCGATCGCGCGTCCCGTGGGCTATCGCTGCCTTGCGACCGAGGTTCCCGAGGCGATTGAGCGGCTTTTGCGTAGATATCTTGCTGATAGTGACGCGGGCGAAAATCTCAGGCAGTTTTTTGCTCGCCATAGCGACGCGGATTTGCGCGATTACCTGGCGGGACAAACCGTCGATGCTGTCGCTCGCGATTTGCCCGAGGGACGCGTTCCCAGCAGCGTGGAAGGTTAAGCGATGAGCCAATTGTTCCCAATGTTTTTAAAGCTCGAAGGCAAACGCTGCCTCGTGGTGGGGGCGGGGAAAGTTGGCGAGCCCAAGATCGGCGGTCTTATCGACACAGGCGCGTCCATCCATGTGCTTGCGTTGGAAGCTTCCGGTGCGGTGCATCGATGGGCAAGAGAAAGCAAGATCACACTCGAACTTCGCGCGTTCGTTCCCGAAGATCTCGCTGGAATGGCGCTCGTAGTCGTAGCTACTTCGTCGCGCTCGGTTAACGAGGCCATCTATCGGGAAGCGCAGAGGCGAGGAGTTCTGTGCAACGTGGTGGATGTTCCGGAATATTGCGACTTCTATTATCCAGCCGTTGTACGCCGGGGCGATCTTCAGATTGCGGTTTCCACCAGCGGACAGAGTCCGTCACTCGCCCAAAAAATCAGGCAGCAGCTTGAACGGCAGTTTGGTCCGGGATACGCGCGGTGGGTTGCGGAGTTAGGAGCGACACGGAAGCTTGTGCTGGCCAGCGATCTTGATCCGCAGCGAAAGCGCGAGTTGCTGCAGTCGCTGGCAAGTCGCGAGGCTCTGGAAGCGGCATTGACGGAACAAACTGCGAGCCAAGTAGTTCACGAAGTTTCTAACGAGGACAGGAGAGTAACCGTATGAGCGGCAAAGTTTATTTGGTAGGGGCAGGGCCGGGTGATCCCGAACTGCTCACCGTGAAAGCTCTGCGGCTGCTACAGACCGCGAACGTGGTGCTTCACGACGACCTTGTGGCCCCTGAAATATTGACATTAATTCCATCCACCGCTCGAGTCCAAAATGTGGGCAAGCGCTGCGGTACAAAGACCATGAGACAAGAGGAAATTAATTTCCTGATTGTGACTCTGGCTACTTCTGGCCTCCAGGTCGTGCGGCTGAAGAGTGGCGATCCACTCATTTTCGGCCGTGCCGGGGAGGAAATGGAAGCGCTGCGCAAAGCGAACGTTACGTACGAAATTGTTCCCGGAGTTACTTCAGCTCTCGGGGCCGCGGCCGCGACTGGGATTCCGCTCACGCACCGACGGGCTTCGTCAACGATTGTATTGTCGGCTGGTCACCGCGCGTCCGAGAATTCTGATGCGGAATGGAGCCAGTTCTCTGGGTCCGAATCGACACTCGTCGTTTATATGCCGGGTCACGATTATGCGGGAATAACCAGCAAGCTTACGGCATCCGGCTTTGCCCCGGAAACTCCTTGCGCGATTATTTCCCGAGCCACGACACCTCGTCAAAAGGTCCGCGTCACCACAATTGCGAACCTTCGCCACTCGCCGGAACTTGCGGCACCGACTTTGCTGGTGGTTGGCGAGGTCGTAAGGTTTGCCGATTACGCAGAGCAAGCTTTCTCTACACCTTTCGAGGTTCCGGCGAAGAGCGTGCGCCATGAGGAGCGGTCGGCATGAAAGAAACTATCGCGCACCTGCAAGTCGCGGCTGAGACCTGGACGCCCCAGCAGGTTCTGGGCTGGGCTTTCGACAATTTTGGCAACGGCGTGGCGATTTCCTCCGCCTTTGGTGCCGAGGGGATGGTTCTGATCGACATTGCTTCGCGGGTTCGAAAGAATTTCCGTCTCTTCACTCTCGACACAGAGTTTCTTTTTCCTGAAACTTACAATCTGATGGATCAAGTAGAGCAAAGATACGGCGTGGCGATTGAACGGGTTTACCCGTTGCTGTCTCCGGAAGAGCAGGAACGAGCTCATGGCTCAGCGGTCTGGCAGCGTAATCCGGATCAATGCTGCAATATGAGGAAAGTTGAGCCGTTGCGCCGGAAGCTGGGCGAATTGTCGGCGTGGATTACGAGCATCCGTCGCGATCAGACCGCGGCCCGTTCGAGCGCCGGGAAAATCGAATGGGATGAAAAATTTGGCCTGGTAAAAATCAATCCCATCGCCGACTGGAGTTCAAAGCAGGTATGGCAATATATCCGCGAGCACGACACGCCCTACAATGCTCTGCACGACCGCAGTTATCCGAGTATCGGCTGCACACATTGCACGCGAGCGGTACATCCCGGTGAAGACCCAAGAGCGGGGCGCTGGTCTGGTTCGTCTAAGACTGAATGCGGGCTCCACATCATCCAACCGATAACGAATCCGCCGGAGGCGGGTGCTTAGCGAGTCGCGCGGCTGCGGGTTGGTCGCCCTGTTTCGACGGGGTTACGCGAGATCCAATCCTTTCAACTCATCGAGAAGGGCCTTCTCCACTTTTTTCTGAAGTGTTGCCGGCAGCTTCTTCCCTTCCGACGTCAGATAAAAGGTATCAATCGCCATTTGCCCTTCTGTATCGATTAAGGCGATTTCGATATTGCAGTGCTGTCGCGACAAACACGAACTCACACGGTGCAACAACCTCGGCCTATCCTGCGCAATTACTTGCAGCAACGTACTGGTCGAGGAACACTCATCATCAAAATCAATTCCGGTTTCGACCACCACTTTAGCTTTCGCCTGCTTTTCCGCGCGCTGGCGGTCGCGCAGCATGCGATCGAGGTCGGCTTCGCCCGCCAGAACCGCGGCAATGCTCTTTTTGAACCGGTCCCATTCCGATAGATTCAGTTCCAAAGTACGAAAGCGATCCGTGAAATAAAGCGAGTCGACAACAATCCCGGCCTGGTTCGAAAAAGCGTTCGCCTTCACGATGTTCATGCCCCACGCGGCCAGCACCCCGGTCAAAGTGGCGAACAGTGATGGCCGGTCCTTTGTAACGAGCGTAAGTTCGTACCAGTGTCGACCACGTTTGAGATCTACCTGCACTGGATCGAGGCCGAACCGCTCCGCCATTTCCATATGCTTCATCACTTCTTCGGCGCTGTGAACCAGCAAATATCTCTGCGGAAAACCCTCCACGAAATCCCTGAACCTGGCGCCGATCACGGGAGCCAGGCTGCGCAGGCGAGCAAGTTTTTCCTCCCCCACATCGCCGTGAACGCGATGGTCGGCACTCCGGTTCAAGTAGTTTGCCGCGCCAATGTAGAGTTGCCAAACGCTTTCCGCCTTCCAGGGTGTGAGCGCCTCCGGATTCACCGCTTTGATGTCGGCGTAAGTCAGCAGGCACAACATTTTCAGGCGCTCCTGGGTGCCTATTTTCTCGGCGAAAGCGGCCACCGTCTCCGGATTAAAAATATCGCGCCGCAGCTGAGCTGACATTTCGAGATGGTTGCCGATCAAGAACAGAACCACTGCACGTTCTCCGGGCTCGACATCCAGGCGGTCAAGGCAGCGGTTGGCGATCTCCATGCTGGCCTCCACGTGATTGCTGCTTGGCACTCCCTTCCCCGTGTCGTGCAATAACAAGGCGAGGTAGAGCAACTCCGGATCTTCCAGTTCGCTCAGCAGTTCCGCATAACGCTTGTCCCATTCCGATTTCGACTGATTCAAGCGATGCAGACTTTCAATCGCGAGGATCGAGTGCTCATCTACGGTGAAGCGATGATAATAATCCCGGACAACCAGCGAATCGATTGGCTTCAGCTCCGGCAGCAGCAAGGTAAGAAGGCGCAGGGAATGCATAGCTCGCAGCGCATCGGCGGCGTGCGGTTGAAGCAATGTTTCCTGCAAGTAGAGCCAGAGTTCAGCGCCGCGCGGCGGGGTCACTGCCAGCTCTGGAAGCGCCTGCTCAATGCGGTGTTCGGTAGTCGCGCTTAGTTTGAGTCCGTGATGCGCCATGAAGTGGAATAGGCGCAGCAGGATCTCGGGATCCTGAAGCGATGAGGACTGTTGCAGAAAGATCAGGCCATCCACCACGGAGAAGTCGGGATGGGATGGTCGCGACCGCCAACCCTGAAATTGCCTGCGCAAAGAAGACCACGACTCTGGAATCTCTTCCATTAACTGCGTGACGGTACGTTGCACGGCGCGAGCATGGCCGAAATAAATCCGCATCCAGTCGGCGGCCGTGAGATCGGCTGAATCGGAAGCGCCGATCTTCCGCGCAGCGGCTTCGTCTTGCGCTTCCCAACTGAGAGCGTTGTCATCGCGGCTATGACGGAAGTGCAGAAAACAACGGGTGGCCATGAGAAATTCCAGAGCTTCACTCAGTTGCTTCCGCACCGGCGCGCGCAGCGAACTGGCGTGCGGCCAATCAGCTAGCTTGCTCATGGCCGAGACCAGCGCCAGCCAGCTCGCGACATTGCAATCGCGAAGACCACCTGGCGTTTCTTTCAGATTCGGTTCGAGGTGGAATACGGTGTGACCGAATTTTCCGTGCCGCTCCTGTGTCACCTCGGCCAACCCTTGCAGCAGTAATTTTGATTCTCGCGCCACTAGCTTGGGAACGGTCTTGTCGTGAAGGCGCGCAGACAATTCGCGATCGCCCAGAAGAAAACGGCAGTCGAGAAGAGAAATAGTGAACTCAGTATTGTTGGGATCAAAGCGCTCGCACTCCGATAGCGTCCGCGACGCAGGACTCAGCTTGAGTTTCAGGTCCCACAGTTCCTGAGAGAAGCGCTGGACCTCGGTTTTGTGCGCTTCCTCGCCGCTACGATCGGCAAAGAGAAACAGCAAATCTATATCGGAGTAGGGAAAAAGCCAGCCGCGTCCGAAACCTCCAGTGGCGATCAAGGCGAAGCCGCGAGACCCGGTATCGTCAGGGGAAACGAACTCGCGCCAGAGGCGACTTAGAACATCTTCGATGAGCAGCGTCCGCTGCGCGACGGCGGCCCGGCCGTCTCCAGTTGCGGCGAAGTCGCGCGCAATGCGCTCCGAGACCTGGGCGAGAGAACTTCGCAATTCACCGATGAGTAGGGACGCTGCCGTCATGACCAAGGGTCAGTGGATCTGTGATCTAAGCACGGTGATCGAAGCTCAGTGATGCCTGGCCTCCAGCGCGTTCTACAGTGCCCCCTCGCCCCGCTCGTCATTACGGATGCGAATGGCTTCATCCACACGGGTGAGAAAAATCTTCCCGTCGCCGATCTTCCCGGTCCGCGCGGTGCTCATAATGGCTTGCACAGCCTTCTCCACCATCGCGTCCGCCAATACCACTTCCAGCTTGGTTTTGGGGATAAGATCCACGCTGTACTCGCGCCCGCGGTACACCTCGGTGTGGCCCTTCTGACGTCCATGGCCACGGACCTCGATTACCGTCATGCCCTCGACGCCAATCTCCTGCAGCGCGCCTTTTACAGCTTCCAGTTTGGAGTTTTGGATGACTGCTTCAAGCTTAGTCATGATTTTGTTCTCAGACTCTCTCGCACCCTCCCCCATGATGTCCGGCGTGGGGCCTTATCCCTTCCAGTTGTAGTCTTTCTCCCCGGTTGCGACAAGTGGAAGCCCGGTGTTCTGTCCGCTCAACTCTCTCGCACCTAAATCCTACGGCTTCAATGCGCCCGTTCCATCAATGGCACAAGTAAAGCTCAGTTCAAGCACACAACTCCCGCGTTCACTTTATCCTTCAGAGTAATTTTGTGAAAATCGAAACTATTCATCAGTCTGATCGGGGATTACGATGTAAAGTCAAACGCGCAGACGTTCCTTTTCCGGCAGGCGGCCTAATTCTGGTTGGACGCTAGCCGTGTATATGTAACGTAATAAGCAGGGGCATATTTTCAAACAACAGATTAACCTCGAGAGTCGGGGAGGGCGGTCGAGTGTGCACCATGTAGTCTTCACCGGTAATTACTGAGGGTGGGGAGAGCATGCAGCCATCGCCCAAACCGGCAATCTTATTTTTGAAGTTTCCCGCCACCATGTTGCAGACTTCGCCCAGCGCATCCGAAATGTCCGGCCCCACTTTGTCCAATTCCAGTCCGAGCATTCGAGATGCCATAAGTGCCGCCGCTTTTTCCTGACAGCGAATGCTGACCATTCCGCTCAGTTTTCCCGCTAATCCCACCATGGCCGTAACATCGAAGCGGGCCGTGGATTCGGAGTCGGGCTTGGTCAATTCGCTCACCAGCATCATCTGAAAAACCTCGCGAGTGGCGAACTCGAGAAATGGAAGCCAATCCTGGTGCTGCTTTTCTTTAGTAAGCAAGGGATTTATAGAATTCATGATTGCCTTCCGCGCGGCTGACCCCATTAGCCTAATCAAGCCGCTTTGCCTCGCAGCCTTTCGCACCCATACGAGTCCCGCATCTGTAGGATCGGCAGAAAAAGAGAAAGCTTTAACGTTTCATTTATTGCGCTGAGAAGATGGCGAGCAAGAACTGGTTATTCGGGTTTGCTGGTAGTCTCAAAAGAGAGCAGGAGAGCGTCCGCCGTTGGCCCCTATCATTAACGCACAAGGAATTTCGAAGCACTTCGGAGCGAGCCCGCTCTTCCAGAACGTCTCCTTTACGGTTTCAGAGGGCGACCGCATTGGGCTGATCGGTCCGAACGGTTCGGGAAAATCCACGCTGCTTAGAATTCTCGCAGGGGACGTAAGCCCAGACAGCGGCGAAATCGCCGTACGCAAGCGGATTCGGTTGAGTTGCGTGGAACAAGACTCGAAGTTTAAGTCCGGCGACACGGTGCGCTCCGTGGCTCAGAAGGCGATGGAGCGCGGCAGTGTGCCCGAGTCAGAACGCGGCACCCGTTTCGCGGAGACTCTCGGCCGCGCCGGCTTCCAGGATCTTGATGCCGAAGCCTTCTCTTTATCAGGAGGCTGGCAGAAGCGCCTGGCCATCGTAGAAGCGGTAGTCCAGGCGCCGGATATTCTTCTGCTCGACGAACCCACGAATCATCTTGATCTGGCGGCGATCGAGTGGCTGGAGGCCTTGCTCCAGGCCGCTCCATTCGCCGGCGTGGTGGTCAGTCACGATCGCTACTTCCTGGAGAATGTGGCCACCGATATGGCGGAGTTGAACCGGACCTATCCCGATGGACTGCTGCGCGTCTCGGGAAGCTATAGCCGGTTCCTGGAGAAGAAAGAGGAATTCCTGCATGCTCAATCTAAGCGGCAAGAGGCCTTGGAGAATTTGGTACACCGGGAAATCGAATGGCTGCGCCGGGGAGCGAAGGCACGGACCAGGAAGTCCAAGGCGCGGATCGACAAAGCCGGGGAGTTGATGGGCGAGCTTGCCGACTTAAATGCCCGCAGCCGCAGCGGAACAGCGCTCATCGATTTTTCTGCGACCGATCGAAAAACCAAGCGGCTGATCGAACTGGAAAATGTTTCTTGTGAAGTCGGAGATCGCAAATTATTTACGGGACTCAACTTTGTCATTACCGCTGGCACAAGAGTAGGACTCGTGGGCCCGAACGGCAGCGGAAAGACGAGCCTGCTGCGCTTGCTGCGCGGTGAAACGTCCCCGGCAAGCGGTGAGATTCGCCGGGCTGACCGGCTGCGCATTGTGTACTTCGACCAGAGCCGCGAACTCGATCCGGATGTGACGTTGCGCCGCGCTCTGGCTCCGGAAGGCGATTCGGTGATCTATCAGGACCGTTTAACTCACGTGGCTTCGTGGGCGGCAAAATTTCTTTTTACCGGCGAACAACTGAATCAGCCAGTGGGAAAGCTTTCGGGTGGCGAACGGGCGCGCGTTTTGATCGCACAACTTATGCTGCAGCCCGCCGACGTCCTGCTGCTCGACGAGCCGACGAATGATCTGGATATTCCTACCTTGGACATCCTGGAGGAAAGTTTGCTGGAGTTTAAAGGGTCTCTGGTTCTCGTAACCCATGACCGCTACATGCTGGATCGAGTTTCGACGGTGGTTCTCGGACTCGATGGGCAAGGCGGCGTAGGAAGGTTCGCGGATTACTTGCAATGGGAAAGATGGCTGGATGAGCGCGAGCGGCAGGCACGCTCCGAAGTGGTGAAAGGTAGCGAGAAGCCCGCAGGACGCGCCCATGGCGAGGGCGAGCGGCAAGGATCGGGAAAAAAGAAGTTGTCATATCTGGAAGCGCGGGAATTCGAAACGATCGAGCGGCGAGTGGCGGATGCGGAGGAAGTGTTGCAGGCCAAGCGCGCGCAACTCGAGGACCCTGGCATTGTCAGCGACAGCGAACGCCTGATCGCCGCTCATGCTGAGTTGGAAGAAGCTCAGGAAAAGGTGGATACGCTCTACGTCCGCTGGACTGAGCTGGAGAAAAAGAAAAGCTGAGATTCGTTGGCAGCTCTGCGGCAACGAAATGCAAACTATTGCGGGTCAGGTCGCGAGGCAAAAAGCGATGATCGTTTTTCCCTTACTTCCAGTGGCTTTCTCAAGTTTTTTTAACACGACTGATTCCAGGTCTTCGGGGTCAGGCTTCATCTCGCAGGCCGCGATCTCTTTATCGGTCGCGCCCTGAAAGCACAGTTCGCAAACTCCCAGTCCATCTTCGCAGCGAACCGGAGGCCCGAAAACGCGGCAAGTCATGGGACGCGATTCGTAAAGCTCGCAGTGGCCAGTGGCAGGGTCGAGCGCGGGGCAAGGTTCGTCATTCGCGAATTCAGAAAAATGACGCTCCGCGTCGTCTCCCTCGTCTAGTAAGCCACTCCTCGGATCTCCCGGAAAGTCTGGCGACAAGCGCGCAACTGCATCTCGGGCCCGTGCGCGCACGGCCACAGCTCGGACCGGCGAGATCGATTCGAGTTCAGCCAGTCCTCTTCGCAATCGAGCCGCATCGAGTTGATTGATTGAAAAGGCGCCAATGCAGCATTGTGTGCATCCGGGTCTGCAGACCAGCCACTTGCCGCTGCGACGAGTGACGTCGGCTAACGCCGAGTCCACAATCTGAATCAGAGCCTTGTCATTGGAAGCTGGAAAATGCCGCTGCATAGCGATTGCTTAATCATACAATCCAATCGCGGGTGGGCGGAAATGCGAGAATGCAGCACAGCGAGCACGCTAACAAGCAAGTCTCCCGAAGGCGACGGAGCCACATTCCTCTGGCTCCAGTCGCCGGAAACGCCCACCCCTCCCCCCGGTGGTGTGGCCCTTCCCTCTCGGGATCCCGCGCTCACCAGGAACCAGCGGCCTGAGAAACCCATGAAAATCGGCTGTTGGCGACCGATGAGCTAGTTACATTGGAATAGTGGCAGCTGCGGGCTAAACGTTTCACCGCGGCAATGATTTTTTTGGCCCGAGTGTTTACTCGGAACATCTGTCTGTACGCAGGTCCGCGATTTGGGTAAGATAGCTGCCACTTAACCACAGGGCCCGCAGATGCAGTTTTACGCCTTTGACAGGCATTACCTTGAACAGCTCGCTTCTGGAGATTTCCGGACACAGGAGCACTTCGTTTCCTACTTCAGCGAGCTGATCCGGCTGAAGTTGAGCAAGCGGTTGCACTCGCATTCCGAAGTGGAGGATGCCCGCCAAGAAACCTTCGCACGAGTTTTTGCCGCATTGCGAAAACCGGATGGAATACGGGAACCAGAACGGCTTGGAGCATACGTTAATTCTGTATGTAACAACGTTCTGCTGGAGTACTACCGATCGTCGTCTCAGGAGCTCACCAGCGATGATGAAGAGGCCGAAGCTAATATTCCCGACCCTGCCATCAGCGTGGTCGACGTGATCGCCAACCGGCAAATTCAAAGAAACGTGCGCGAGATTCTCGACCAGCTCCAGGAGAAGGATCGGCAGTTAATCAAGGAAATATTTCTTGAAGAACGCGACAAAGATGACGTGTGCCGCGACCTTGGAGTCGATCGCGAATATTTAAGAGTCCTGCTGCACCGCGCCAAGAAGTCTTTTAAATCCATTTACTTAAAGAAAATTGCCAAAGAAGCAATGCCGGGATGTTGATTCCAAGTAACGATTGTTCGCAATTTGTCACTATCTGTACATGAGGAGACTTCGAGTTATGGATCACAGCGAGGCCAGCCGCTTGATGGCCAGTGAGAAGTATCTTCTCGACGAACTTTCTCCCACCGAAATGGAGGAGTTTGAGGAACATCTTTTTAGCTGTCACGACTGCGCCATGGATGTACGCGCGGGTTCCGTATTCCTGGAACAGGGAAAGGCAGAGCTGGCCAATTCCGCGGTCGATACCCGGCGGATTCCAACAGAAGTCCATTCATCCCGTGGTTTTTCGTGGTGGCGTGCTGCTTTCGCCATCCCAGCTGTTGCGATTCTTTTGATTGTCGTGGGATATCAGAATCTGGTCACCTATCCCGCACTCAAGGGTGCTTTAGCAGAAAATAGAGCGCCAAGGATTCTTCCTGCAGCGGCCTTGGTCAGCAGCGCCACACGTGGTACGGAGCCAACCACGATTGAAGTCCGCGCCGGCCAACAATTCCTTCTCCCGCTCGATATTCCGCAGCAGAATGCTTACCAATCTTATGTAATCGAGTTGCAAAATCCGGCCGGAGTAGTACAGTGGTCACTCCCGGTGTCGTCCGAATTGGTCAAAAACACGTTGACGATCGCAGCGCCAGGAGTAAACAAAGACGGACATTACGAGGTGATTGTGCTGGGCCGGAACAGCCGCGGTGAAAACTCAGAAGTTGGGCTTTATCCTTTTGATGTACGGTTTGCCTCGCAGGCGAATCCTGAACCCTAACGAGGGAAAGACAGATGGCGACAAACAAACGAGTTCACTACTTTCACGCCGATGCCAGCGCTTTCGGCGGATATTTCGAACGTCCCATCGAGCACACGATTGCTCCGCAGGCACCGATGTCACTTTCCCCTTCGGGCGGCTACGGCTCCGCCCATTCAGATAACCTCCAACTGGAAGCCGTCGTGTCTTACAAGTCTGCGTCAACCCAAGTTTCGGGCAGATTGAGCAAGAAAGAAGGCCATGGCTGGGTGACATTCGCTACCGCAACTGTCGAAGGGTTGAACGTATTGGATGTAGTCACGGCGGACCGGCTGACCGCTCAGGTTTCGACCGAACATCCGCTGGAAGGCGACAATCCTCGGGTAACTTTTTTGGGAACGTCATTTGAGAATCTCAAGATCGCAGGATGCCCCATCGATATCAAGCTGGGCTTCAGCATTTGTGATCAAGGAAACGGCAGCGGTTACCCCAGCGAGCCGTGCATTGGGGACGATCAATTCCTCGCCCGGGTCGCCGATCAGTACAAGCGGATGACCAACCCGAAGAACCTTCCGGAATGGGTGAAGGATCGCTCGATACCCGATTGGATCAAAGAGCGTTACGAGTGGAACAGTGAACAGTCCGAAAACGCTGGAAGCGTCCTCTGTTCCATCGTGAACGAGGCTGCCGTGAAGGAAGGCTGCGATCACTTCCCGGGTAGACCATTCGGCAGCGTTTTCGAGGTACCGGATTTCGGTCGTGTTTTTTTAGGAGAGCTATTCGTCGACTGCAATTCCTATCGTTTGACGACGATCCGCCTGGAGATGGGCTGCTCTAGCGAAGGCAGCCTGAGCGGCCCGACCGCAATGACAAACGGTCACACGATCCCACCTTAATCGCTATCGATTGTCTAATGTGAATTGTCCAGCAATTCAGCGCCATTACTGTTGACCCGTCGCTACGTGCTCTATAAACTGCCTGACTAATCCATCTTAGTCAGGCAGCTTTTTTTCTAGAAACAGGCGAACATTCATCAGGATGTAACAGGGCGGCAGGGGTGCGCGATGTCGGCGCTTAGAAGCCAGAGGCTCGCGCTGCTGGTTCCACTTATGTCTTTGGTGCTGCTGTGGCAGGGATGCAACCGGCCGCCGGATCCGCAGCGGGCATTCGACCAAGCTCAAGGAACATTTGTTCGCGGTGACCTTGCCCTCGCTCGACGCGAATCGGATGCGGCTTACCGGCGCTTCTCAGCGAATGAGCTCCAATGGGCGTGGAAGTTCCGGCTTCTCGAGGCCGAAATTCTGCTGGATCAGGGGTCGAGTGCAGATGTACTTTCTCTTCTCGACTCCAATCTGCCACAGCAATTCTCCCGGGGCGACTTAGCCATTAAGCAACTGACGCTCCAAGGCGGCGCATACGCTCAACTCGACCGCTTTCAAGATGCCGAACGGCGTCTGAAAGAAGCGGAGAATCTTTCCAGAGAATTGAATTCTCCGCTCGCAGGCGAAGTTGCGAGAGCTCGCGGGGTCCTCGCGTTTCGCCAGAACGATCAAGAAAGTTCCGGACACTTTCTTCGCCAGAGCCTGCAGCTCGCCCGCCAACAAAATGACGTGCATCTACAAATGACCGATCTCACGAACCTCGGTGCCGTGGCCGAGCGCCAGGAACACTACGACGAAGCCATCGATTGGTTGAATGATGCGTACCGGGCAGCCGGTGTCCTCCACGACAGGCACACCGCACAAGTTGCACTGGGCAACCTAGCCTGGGCCTACTACAAAATGGGAGACTTCGACCGGTCCCTGGCTTTTTACCAGGAAGCCGAGAAAGCGGCCAAAGATCTGGGGGCAGCGTACGACCAGATCGGCTGGTTGAACAATATCGGGCTGGTGTATTACCAACAAAACCAACTTACAGTCGCGGAAGATTACTACCGCCAATCGTTGGCCTTGGCTAGGGAAGATCAACACCCCGAACTCGTCGTCGATGCCTTGACCAGTCTCGCGTTCGTCTCCACCCAAACCGGCCAACTGGCGGAAGCACAAAGATACAGCGAGGAAGCGTTCGAAAAAGCGCACGCCAGGAACGACCGGTCGTCTGAGCTCTATCCGCTTCTAGTCAGAGGTCAGGTCGCGGCTGGTCGTGGAGACTACAAAGAAGCCGAAAGGGTGTTTCATGAAGTCGCGAATGACCCGAAGAGCGATCTCTCCCTACGCTGGCAAGCACAAAATGACTTGGCGCGGCTCTATGAGCAGGAACATCGGCTCACAGCCGCGGATAATCAGTATCGAGGGGCGCTCGCCACCATCGAGCACGCGCGCGCCGCGCTCCAGCATGAAGAATTCAAATTACCTTTTCTGGCAAATGCTGCGCACTTGTACGACGATTACATCAGTTTTCTTGTGGCGCAGGGAAACGACCAGCGCGCTCTTCAGCTAGCAGATTACAGCCGCGCTCGAACCCTGGCGGAAGGACTGGGAGTCTTACCCAAGAAAGTGCGGAACGACGCTACCGCGCTCAATCCGCAACAGATCGCCCGCGCAACGCATGCCATCATTCTGTTTTACTGGCTGGGCCGGGAACATTCCTATCTCTGGGCCATCACGCCGAATCGCACGGCGCGGTATCAGTTACCTCCAGCAAGCGAAATCGATGCTGCTGTGCTGAGATATCGGCAAGCCCTACTCGGCTGGCAGGACGTGCTGAAGACGGCAAATACCGACGGCACCCATCTCTACGACGTTCTTGTGGCGCCAGCGCGAAAGTTGATACCGCCCAACTCGCGCGTCATCCTGATCACCGACGGCAGTTTGGATAGCTTGAATTTTGAGACGCTACTCTTGCAATCCCCCACCGTTCACTATTGGATTGAAGATGCAACCGTGCTGACCGCGAGTTCCCTGCGCGTTCTTGCCGCCTCCAAAACCCATCAGGAGCTCGAAACCGGAAGGCTCTTACTGATCGGCGATGCCATCGCGCCAAGCTCTGAGTACGCCCCGTTGCCCAGTGCGATGCGGGAAGTACAGAATGTAGAGAGCCACTTTCCGGTCGAGAAACGGGAGACCTTCACGCGGGATCGTGCTACTCCAGCTGCATACCTGGGAAGTGACCCAGGTCAGTTTTCCTTCATTCACTTCGTAGCCCATGCCACCGCCAGCAAATTAAGTCCGCTGGATTCAGCCATTGTGTTATCCCGATCATCCGGAGACCAGGATTCTTTCAAGCTCTATGCTCGCGACATCACTCCACATTTGCTGCACGCCAACCTGGTGACTATCTCATCCTGTTACGGAGCGGGCGCCGAGGCTTACTCCGGCGAGGGTCTGGTGGGGCTTTCGTGGGCATTTCTTCGCGCCGGAGCGCACAACGTGATCGGCGCGCTGTGGGATGTCAGCGATGCTTCTACCGCTGATCTGATGGGACGCATGTATGATGAACTGAAGCACGGCCAAACTCCGGAAGCAGCGCTGCGCGCGGCCAAACTCTCGCTACTTCATTCCGACGGGGTTGCCCGTAAGCCGTTCTATTGGGCTCCTTTTCAACTTTATACCGGACGGCGATAGCACTGGCGCAACAGGATTTCCACAAGCTACAAGCGCAATTTGGCGAGAATCAGGCCAGCCGGTGGCTTAGAATAACCGATTCGGCAGACCGTGTCCTATGAGCAGTTTGACTGACGTCTCTAAAAAATGGGAGGGCCGTGTCGTCGATGGAAAGTTCCCGCTGCGGCAGTGGCTCGGGGGGTCCGAGCACAGCGCGGTATTCCTTACCGAACGAAGCGGAGATGGATCGCAAAAAGCCGCCATCAAGTTAATTTTCGCGGATTTCTTTTCCGACGGTAATCTGGACGAAACCGGTCAACACGCTCGATGGGCCGACAGCGCGAAGTTGTCTCATCCCCATCTCATTCGGCTCTTTGAACATGGACGTGGCAAAATCTACGAGCGTAACTTCCTCTATGTCGTCATGGAGTATGCGGAAGAGAATCTGGCGCAAATCCTTCCGCAGCGGCCGCTCTCACCGGAAGAAGTGAAGGAGATGCTTCCGCCTGCCGCTGAGACTTTGGCCTTCCTGCATCAGGCCGGGCTCGTGCACGGCCACCTCAAACCGGCAAATATTCTGGCCGTGGATAATCAGCTAAAAATCTCGGCCGACAGCCTGCGCAAGATCGGCGAACGCGACAAGCAATTCCCTACCCCCTACACTGCACCGGAGCTGGCGAAGACCGGCCCATCCCAGGCGGCGGACGTGTGGTCGCTGGGCGCGACCCTGGTTGCGAGCCTGACTCAACGCGAGCCGGATATCAATACCAACGGCAGTCAGGTTGCGATACCAAAATCGGTTCCGCAACCTTTCCGCAGAATTGCAGAGCGCAGCCTGCGCATCGATCCTCAACAACGCTGCACGATCAACGACATCCTCAGCCAGCTTAGAGTTCCAGCGCCTCAGCCCCTGAAGGCCGCTGATGAGCCGTCACCGGAGAAGCGCAGCAATCGCTGGCTCATTGTTATCCCGGTGGTCGTCGCAGTGCTGCTTTTGGCCCTCTTTTTCGGTCGCAACTTCGGTCGCAACTCGCACCAGCCACCCAACTCGCCTTCGGAAAACCACTCGGAATCTTCAAGCGCTCCGGCGTCACAACCATCAGTGTCGCCTGATGACAAAGCAGCGCCCACGCAGACCGGAATTACGCACGGTAGAGTGCTTCAGGAAGTCTCTCCCGATGTCTCGCCCGGCGCGCGGCGAACGATTACGGGACACATAAAAGTAAGCGCTCGGGTTTCCGTGGATAATTCCGGAAACATCTCCGAGGTCACGTTGGTCTCTCCCGGGCCGAGCAAGTACTTTGCGAAACAGGCGCTGGCCGCGGCACGGCGCTGGAGATTCAGTCCAGCAAAAGTGAACGGGCAGCCTTCTGCGAGCGAGTGGATTTTACGCTTTCAATTCGGTAGGGCATCGACGCAAATTTCTCCGACTGAAACCAAGCCTTGAAATAAGCCGGCTCAACGCTCTGCATCTTCGCGGTTCCTCTTTATCTTCCAAATCATTTGCCGGAGCATACCAAGCAGAAATTCCGCATCACCCTTTTGCAGGTGCAACCGACGAATCACCCTCCGCACAGCGGCATGAAAAGATTTCGAGGTATTGAGCTTCGGATATTCACTGGCTCGCAGGGCCAGCAGCAGCGCATCGGTAATCCGCTCGATATCGGCTGAGGAAGCCGGATTTCCATTCGCGGTCTGGGCTAACACGGCGGGATCTCTCTTCAATTCGTACAAACAAACTGCCACCGCCTGCCCCAGATTCATGGAAGCGTGCTCATCGCGAGTGGGGATGTGCATCAACCAATGGCAATGACTCATATCCTGATTCGAGAGTCCAAATTTTTCCGAGCCGAATAAGAGTGCGGCATTACCCGTCGCTAGATGGGTCCGGATATCGCCGGCTCCCTGCTCCAACCGCACCAGCGAATGCTGCAGATCGCGATGGCCGACCGCAGTGGTTCCGACCACCAGCGAGCAGTCGGCTACGGCTTCAGCGACTGTCTCATACACCTGAGCTGTCGCCAGAGTGGCCGCCGCACCCACCGCCGAGCGAGCATCCCGAAATGCTACGTCGTAAGGGTTCACTAGCCGCAGATGGGGAAATCCGAAGTTGCTCATAGCCCGGGCCGCCGCGCCAATGTTGAGGGGATTGCGCACGTCCACCAGGACAACCCGCAAATTAGCGAATTCGGCGGCAACAGGCAAGCTGTCGATATTCTACGGCAGGAAGGAATTACGCAATGATTTTCGAGCCACTTGGTAGTGGGCTACTTTGAATTAGCCCACTACCAGCCACTTAGCTCTCATATAAAGCGTGATCGGGAGTCTAATGTAGTGCAAGTCGCTTGCCGCGTGTCCCTTTTGACGAAGCATGCAATTGTAAAAAGTTTGTCAAACCGCGCCGGATACACTTTATTTGGGGTGAAAGCATTGTAAGCTTCATTGGTCGCAGGAACCTGAAACTTGTGCGCGCCTGAGACATCCCAAGTTAAGGATAGCTTTCCATGGGTCAACTCGCAGCACCGCTAAGCATTGCCAGATCGGCTGATACGGTTCACTCCACGCGACCTCTAGGAAGAATTCTCGTGGTTGAAGATGATCCTTCGGTGCAGAAGGCGTTGAAGCGCCTGTTCGAAACCGAGGGATACACGGTTGAAGTGCAGGCCAACGGGCAGTCAGCGCTGGAGAGTTTTCAAGCCGCCCCGCCGGCGGTTATTATTCTTGACCTTCGCTTGCCCAAGCTTTCCGGCAGCGACCTGTGCAAGGTGGTCAAAGCTCAGGCGCCGGAGTTGCCAATTGTTGTACTCAGCGCAACCAGCGATGTTTCCGATAAAGTTCTGTTACTTGAGTTGGGTGCGGACGACTACGTAACCAAACCCTTTAGTCCGCGGGAACTTCTCGCCCGCGTGCGCGCCGCTTTGCGCCATACCTCTAGGACGGCGACCGTGAGCCAGGTGAGCTTCGATGGAATTTCGGTGGACTTCAAGAAGATGGAAGTCCAGCGCGAGGGTAAGGTTATATTCTTAACCGCGCAGGAATTCAAGACGCTGAAGTTTTTCGTACAAAACGCCGACCGGGTGATCAGCCGCGACGAGTTGCTCAACGAGGTTTGGGGATACCAGAATTATCCCTCCACCCGTACCGTGGACAATCATATTTTGAAGCTTCGGCAAAAATTGGAACGCGACCCGGCCAGTCCAGTACACTTCCGCACGGTGCATGGAATGGGCTACAAATTCGTGCGCTGACTTCCCTTGCTTCCCACACCAGAACCCGCGTCGCGAACTTTTCCTGAACAGTCCGGAAGTGCACTCGTGCACCGGACCCGGCTGCGCACGCGGTTCTTGCTCTCCATGGTGGTGATTACCGCCGGCCTGACGGCGATGAGCCTGCTCGTGGTTCGCCAAAGCGTCCAGCGCCACGTGCGCGAAGGAATTGTTCAGGACCTGCGAAATTCCGTCACCACATTTCAGAATTTTCAGCGTGATCGCGAAGTCATGCTGACCCGGTCCGCCCAGCTGGTGGCCGATCTTCCGATCACGCGTGCGATCATGACAGCGCATGATCCAGCCACCATTCAGGATGCTTCCGAAGATGTTTGGCAATTGACTGGCAGCGACCTGTTGGTTTTAGCCAATCGCAACGGAACGGTGGTCGCCCTCCATACAAAATCGCCTGGATTCAATCGCGAAGCTGCACAGCAATACTTTCAACGTTCTTTGAACGAGGAGGATTCAAGCCACTGGTGGTTCGGCGATCATCATCTCTATCAGACATTTGTGCAGCCGGTTTATTTTGGATCCAAGACGGAAGGCCCGTTACTTGGTTTCCTGATTATCGGCTACGAAATCGATAACCGTCTGGCTCGCGAGGTCAGTAAGGTTTCAGCCAGCCAGGTCGCTTTCTCCTATGGCGACGAAATCGTGGCGACCACGCTCACCCCCATGCAATCCCAAAGCTCGACATTGCACGCGTCGTCGGCAGGCGCCCTGCTGAATGGCCCGCGCGACGTAGAAGTCGGCCACGAGCTTTTTCTTGCTACTTCTCTCGACCTTTCCAGCCAGCAGGAAACGCCGGTCCGCTTGACTGTGCTCGGATCCTACGATCAAGCCGCGAAGTTCCTCGGCAACTTGAACCGGTTGCTGCTGCTGCTCGGGCTCACTGCCGTGTTTCTGGGCAGTGGATTGGTGTTCTTGATTTCTCACACCTTCACGCGTCCGCTGGCCAGTTTGGTCGATGGAGTGCGCGCGCTGGAGCACGGAGATTTTCATCATCCGCTCGATCCCCGGGGCAGCGACGAGGTCGCAGAATTGACTTCCGCTTTCGATCGCATGCGTTCCAGTTTGCTTAAGACCCAACAAGCTTTGCTCGAGTCGGAGCAGTTGGCCACTATTGGACGCATGGCTAGTTCGATTTCCCACGACTTACGTCACTCCTTGGCGGCTATCGTTGCGAACTCTGAGTTTCTCTGCGACGGCCGGCTGACTGGAGTTCAGCGCGAAGAACTCTATCAGGAGGTTCGCATCGGAGTAAATCAGATGACCGACCTCATCGATTCGCTGCTCGAGTTTGCCCGAACCAGAGAATCTCTCAATCCCAGTTATGCCAGCGTTACGGAAACCGTTCACCGCGCGATGCAGGCTGTACGCCTCCATCCACGGCACCAGGGAACGCTGATCCAGGTAAACACCAACGGCGAAGATGCGACATCGTCCGACATGGCTTGGTTCGACCCGCGCAAATTGGAACGCGCTCTATACAATCTCTTGCTGAATGCCTGCGAAGCCGCACCTCCAAGCCGCGGCCGCGTTCAAGTCACCATCGGGCGCAGCGGGGCGTCGGTTACCATTGCGGTTGCCGACAACGGTCCTGGCATCGCAGAGCCGATTCGCGAAAAATTGTTTCATCCGTTTGTGAGTTATGGCAAAGAGAATGGCACCGGGCTTGGCCTAACGGTCGTGCAAAAGATCGTGCACGATCATGGGGGTGAAGTGTTGATGGAGCGTACCGCTGATGATCACACGGTTTTTCGGATCATCATTCCCAGCCGTTCTCCGCGAGGCTCTATGGTGGATGTTAACGACAAGGTAACGCCCCGCCCCGTTGAGCCATTCAACGACGAGCCATTAAACGACGATCGAGCAAGTGAAAAATCAATCCGGCATTCGGACACATAGTCGTTGTTGTTCCCCATTTCATTGGACCGCATGTCGCTCTGGAGGATGTTGTGAATAGTTCACTGACGTTTGCGCTTCGTTTAACCGCTTTAACGACAGCTGCTTTTGTCCTACTAAACATCGCCGGCCAGGCGCAGGAAACTGCACCCGTTCCAGCATCTTCTCCCGCTGACGCATCGGTGCGAGAGCTCGATTCACAAGTGCGCGAATTGCGCGCCATGGTTGAAGAGATGAGAGCCGAGAATGCCGAGTCGCGCACCGAGATGCGGCAACTTCGTCAGGAGTTGCAAGACACGCGTAAACTCCTTGCTCCAATCACAACAGCGACATCCAATTCTGCGCCGGCAACTGAAGCAGCGGCAGCCGAACAAGCTTCTTCAAAGTCTCCGTCCGGCCCCCAGACGCTCGCCGCAACACCAGCTTCTCCGGATCTGGGAAGCCGCATTCAGAAACTCGAAGAGTCCACGCAGTTGCTGGGCTCGAAAATTGACGAGCAATATCAAACCAAAGTGGAAACCGCCGCCAAGTACCGTGCGCGGCTTTCCGGAATTGTTCTGATGAACGCGTTTCGGAATGTGGGAGCTTCCGACAATCTTGACCTGCCGGATTACGCGCAACCGCCCATTCCTGGCTCCTCCCAGACTAGCTTTGGCGCCACTTTGAGGCAAAGTGAAATCGGCCTGGAAATCTTTGGCCCAACCCTGGCGGGCGCAAAGACTTCCGCCAATGTGCAGTTCGATTTCGCGGGAGGATTTCCATCCACTCCGAACGGAGTCGAATTTGGAATCGCGCGCATGCAAACTGCCAGCTTGCGACTCGACTGGAAAAATACTTCGCTGATCGCCGGCCAGGATTCGCTATTCGTCTCGCCGCTTTCTCCCACCTCTTTTGCATCGCTTGCGATTCCGGCCTTTGCTTATGCGGGAAATCTGTGGGGCTGGACGCCTCAGATCCGCATCGAACACCGCTTCAATATCAGCGATCAGCAGACGCTGACAGTGCAGGCTGGGATTCTGGATAACCTGGACTGGGAGCAGCCCACTGATACCTATTTCCGCTCCGCGACGGCGGGCGAGAGTTCAGGCCAGCCCGCTTATGCTCTTCGGACTTCGTGGTCTCGGCCTGTGTTTGGTCATCCCTTGACCGTGGGAGCAGCGGGTTATTACGGCCGCCAGAACTGGTCATGGGATCGCTTCGTTGACGCTTGGGCTGGCATGACGGACTGGCAGATTCCAATCGTTCGCCGCTTGACCCTGTCCGGCGAATTCTACCGAGGACGCGCAGTCGGAGGATTGGGCGCAGCCATTGGACAAACCATTGTTTACGGCGGCAATCCCGCGGACCCTTATACCAGCATCCGTGGACTCGATTCCGCCGGGGGATGGAGCCAGCTCAAATTCCAACTGACACCCAAGCTCGAACTGAACGGCGTTCTGGCTGAAGACGATGCGTTTGCTGGTAACGTTCGAGGCTTCGCCTCGGACACCAATAATTTTGGCCCTATTCTGGGCCGCAATCGCGGCGCGCTGGGCAACCTGGTTTACCGGCCACGTTCTGATTTGTTGCTTTCCGCGGAATTCCGACGATTGCATACGTTCCCAATTTATGACACCAGCAGCGTGACAAATCAGGTCAATCTCGCCATGGGGATCTTGTTTTGATGCGCCGTCTGTCTTCACGCTCGATCATCGTATGCTGCGTGCTGCTCGCCTGTTTTCTTGAAGCCGCCCGGGCCAGCGAACTTAAAGGAAAAGTGCAACTCACCAGAGGCGGACACCATGTGAAGGACGCCTCTAAACTTGTTGTCTGGCTCACTCCAGTGGGAACCACTCCGGCAGTGCAAGCGCCGACTCAGCTGTCATCACAAATTCCCCAGCTTGTGCAGAAAGATAAAAGCTTTCATCCTTCGCTGCTGGTAATTCCGGCCGGCGGAAAAGTTGAGTTTCCCAATCAGGATCCTTTTTTTCACAATGTGTTTTCGCTGTTCGACGGAAAACGTTTCGACCTCGGACTCTACGAGAGCGGGACAACTCGTTTTGTTCAATTCGACAAGCCGGGGATTTCTTTCATCTTCTGCAACATTCACGCCCAGATGAGCGCAGTAGTAATCGCTTTGAATACCCCCTACTACGCGATCTCCGACGCGCACGGCGAAATCAGTATTAAGGATGTTGTACCCGGACGCTATCAGATGCACTTGTTTCATCCCTCCGTCTCGCCCGACGGGTTGCATGCCGCGGAACGTGAAATCACCGTTCCACCCGGCGATACTTTCCTGGGAAGCTTCAGCCTCGCGGAGTCCGACCTTGGACTGGCGCACAAGAACAAATACGGCCGCGATTATGATCGTCCGGATCCGGAGAGCCCCGCGTATGCACGGCCGTAGGCGGGCTTCAACAAAAGAAAAAGAGCGTGCCGGTTAGCACGCTCTTTCTCGCCTCTGCCTCTTCACTTCGTTTACAGCAACTCACTAACTCAAACAAATTTGCAGCGTTACCCGGTCTAGTGGTGTCCTCCCCCGCCAGAATGACCGCCACTACCACCGCTGGGGGCGCTGTGCGATCCGCCACCGCTGTAGCCCCCGCGGCTCCCCCCGTAGCTCGGCGCTCCGCGGTAGCCACCGTAACTTCCGCCGTAGCCGCCCGATCGTGGTTGCGCAATCGGCTGCCTCATATTCAGTTGTGGACGCGAAGTTGCGCCGCCGCGCCCGTAGCTGCCGGCGCCATAGCTGGAGGTCGATCCGCGCGAGTAGTTTGAGCTCGGCGAGGTGCGGTTCCAGTAACTTCCACTCGACTCGCGGTTGTAAGATTCGGCGCCGTTTCCGCTGCGACCGGCCGATTCGCTACCGTTGCTGCGCGCGGGCGGTGTAAACGCCTTCCACTCGCTGCGGTTCGGTTCTCCTCGGTTTGCGGAAGTTTCTGCGTTGGCCGATCGATCCGTGCCCCGGCTTGCAGAATCGTTTGTCTCTCTGCTCGCGGATGCCGTATCCGCACCCGGTTTTCCGCCCGCAGCGACGGAGGATGTCCCGCGAGATTCGGATGCTCCGCGAGATTCCATTGCTCTACTTGTTCCACTGCTGCGCCCACCAGCCGTGACCGCACTCACGTGATTCTGCTGCATCGTCTGCTGCAGATGTGCCGTCTGCTGCTGGAACGACTCCGGCCGCGATGCACTCTGAGTCCCGAAGAAATGCTGTGATGCTCCAT
>CAVRWS010000054.1:0-27136 GCA_963724815.1 uncultured Acidobacteriaceae bacterium | reverse complement strand
AAGTCATAGCAAGTGGCAACTACCATTGTCGGGATCGAGAGAAAAAATGAGAACTCCAGTGCCGAGGCCCGCGACATTCCTGCGATTTGACCGGCTGCAATCGTGGACATCGAACGCGACGTCCCGGGAAAGACTGCGGATAGAATCTGGCATGCGCCGATCCAGACGGCTTGAGCCAGCGACATGCTTTCCATCTTCCAGGTGTGGATGCGGCCTCCGCCGGCTGATGGACCGGCAGCCTCGGATTTGGAATTCATGGCGTCAACGATCCACATCACGATTCCGCCCACCAGCAAAGAAGTGCCCATGATGGTGAGACTCTCCAGATGTTTGCCGATCACCTTGGTCAGTAGAAAGGCCGGAATCGCGGTGACGACGAAAGCGACCATCGTGAGACCCAGAGGATGAGTCAGGGCGTTTCGGTCTCCTCTTTCGCCGCGCGGGAAAGTCGATATGAACTTGGCAATACGGTCGCGAAAATAGACCGGCAGGCACAGGATTGCTCCCAATTGAATCACGATGGTGTACATCTTCCAATAGCCGTCGGAGAGGCTGATGTGCAGCAGCGCTTCTGAAATCCGCAGGTGCGCGGTAGAGCTCACGGGCAGAAATTCGGTGAGACCTTCCACGATTCCCAGCACAAGTGACAGCAAGTAGTCGTTCAATCTACCTCCGAAAGTAAGGGCAACAGTATCGCAGAAAAACATCACGAGGTGGTTGCTACATCGAGTTCAAGCCCCTCAATCGCAGAGGTCGCGAAGAAATGCTCGCGGAGATCGCGGAGCGAAAATAAGCGATTAGTAGCTGACGTTACCGAAGGTTGGGACGCCTTGCTGGATGTAAAAGATCAGGCGTTGGGCGCGGTAGGCCCAATCGCTTTGTCCGTACTGACTGACGACTTTCTGTGCCAGTGAGAGCGCCTGTTCTTTCGATTCGGCCGATTTCTTTTGATTCGGTTCGGTCTTGTAGATTTCGATGAGCGCAGAGCGGCGCCAGGCTGCGTCGTACAGAGCCTCCCCGGCCGCGGGAGATTGCGGGTGCTCTTTCGCGTACTTTTCGTAGAGGTCGGCTTCTTTCTCAGGACACTTCGATAAGCCTTCCCAATCCCCGCACAGTTTGTTTTCAAGCAAACGGAAGGCGGCGAGGTCGGCCCACTTCGTGCTCGGATATTTCTTGATTACCAGCTTCATCCAGTCTTCGTTCATCTGGCCGCGCATGTAGGATTCGCGTGCATGCGCGGAAGGGCGGGTCATAACATCGGCGCGCTCGATCTGCCAGCGAATATCGGCGGCGCGGTACAGCCCTTCAGCAGCCAGAGGCGAAGCGGGCATCAGATCATAAACGCGATAGTAGAGCCGCATGGCATCTTGCGCGGCATCGCGCCGGCCTCGGCGGCTGCTGGCTTGATCTTCGGAGTCGGCGGCCTCGCCGAAGATAACCTTATCGCCATCTTGCGTTGTACTGAGAACCACAGAGCGGCTCGGGAGCCAGCCGGTGATCGCTTTACCCTCAGCCTCGTCTTCCGTAGCCCCTTCTTCGTTGCTCGGCTCGCGGAGAATCGCCTCGACGTGAACCCAACCGCGACTGTTGTCGATGACTATGAGTTCGTTTCCCCGATTGGCTTCGCCGACGCGGGCGGCGTCAGTACTCGGAGCGACGCGGATGGTTTCTTCATGCACCAGCGTTCCTCGCAGGGCATCCGCGGCCGCGAAAGGAAGAGTGAACGTGGAAAGTAGAAGAATGCAGACAAAGAGGCAAAAAAACGAGACCCGCGGTTTCATAAGATTTTAGATGCCGTTCGCCGAGACTTTCTAAAGGCGATGGTCAAGGAGAGTTAGGGCGGTTGTCAATCTCGGGCACAAAACAAAACGCCCCAGACTCGTTCGAGTCGTGGGACGTATGTTGATCAGCCCTCCCCCAAGTGCTGCTCAATCGAAAGCATAGGAGAATGCCGATATTTGGTAAATGGCACCCTAGTGCTATATGCCCCCACTAGAGTGCGATGAATGGCTATCCCTCGCCAATTCAAGCAGTTGCGAGGCCTGGCTTGGCTGTGCCATCGAAGTGCGCCTCAATCTCCTCTAATGTTTTGCCCTTGGTTTCGGGAAGGAAGAACGCGGCGGTGATGAAGTAAATCACGGTGCAAGCCGCGAAGCCCCAGAACATGACCGCATAGCCATATTTGCCTACGGTTGGAAGGAATATAGCGGCGATTCCCGTAGAAACTGCCTGGTTGATCAGCAGGGCAATACTCATGCCGTTGGAGCGAATGCGAGTGGGCATTAGTTCCGACAGTGCCAGCCACACACAAACTCCGGGACCGATGGCATAGAAAGCCATGAACACAAAAAGTGTGATGGCTACCCTCCATCCACTGCGCTGGCTGGGCAACGGAGTGATCAACGCATCGTCGATTTTCAGAGGAGCCGCGCGAGCGGCATCGAGATCGCCGAAAGGATTTGAAAAGAACGCCACCACTTTATTGGCGGGCACACAACTCTCGCGGGTGATTTCGATCGGAGTCGCGGCGGTGTCGTCGGAACGCGCTGCTTTGGTGGAGGCGTGGAAATCGCCGTAAGAATAAATCACGACCAGGGAGGTGGGCCGGTTCGCGATCGGCGGCGCGGTATTTGCAGTTGCGCTTAGGAGTTTCTCGGCCAGATTCTGGTCATAGGTGAGCGTGATTGATTGATCTGGTTTGACCATCGATTGAACGGGGTTTTTGGAATCCACCCGCAAATGTTCCGTCTGGCGAAAAAGCAGCCCGGTGCAAACCAGTGAAAGAATGATGCCGGCGGTTCCCACGGAGAGCAAAAACTTTCGTCCCTTGCGATCTACCAGCATGATGCCGCCGATCGTGGTGAGGAAATTGATAATCGTGAACAGCACGTAGCCCCAATGCGCCTGCACATCGGAAAGGCCGCTTTGCAAGAGGATATTGGTGTTGTAGCCAATGATGGAATTGATGCCAGTGGCCTGATTGCACGCGAGGATGACGCAAGCCAGCACAAATGGGATCACATATTTCCGGCGCAGAAGAGATTCTTTAACTTTGGTTCCGGTCGCGGACTGGGCTCTCTCGGAGGCGGCGGCCTGTTCCATTTCCCCGAGTTCGATATCGGCCTGCTCGGTGGTGCGAGAACGAAGCAGCGCAGCGTAGGCGGCATCGCGCCTCCCGCGGCGAAACAACCAGCGTGGGGATTCCGCGACGATAAAGCTGCCAATCACGAACAAAATGCCGGGAGGTAGCGAAACCCAGAAGATACTGCGCCACGCCGTGTCTTTAAAAGCAAAGAGGCGAGCCGGGTCGCCGAGTTTTGCGACTTCTTCGACCCGAATACTGAAGTACATCCCCACCAGAGCCGCAGCTACGATCCCAAGGGTCAGTAGCCATTGAAAAATCCCGGTCCCTTTGCCGCGACTCGCCGCAGCCAGACATTCGGCCAGATAGAGTGGCACGACCACGCCGATCAAGCCGGCACTGATGCCTTGCAACAGTCGGCCAAGAATCAGCGGCTCATACCCATGCGAGAGCGCAATCACGGGAATGCTGGCGACAAATAGAAGCCCGCTCAGCGCCATGAGAAGCTTGCGGCCCATAAAGTCCGCCAGCAGTCCGGCAAATAAAGTGGAGATCACGCTGCCCAGAAGCACGGCCGCCACTATGTTCGAGAGCTGGCTCGCATTCAATTTCGACGTGGCTTCCAGATACGGATAGGCGCCGGCAATGATGCCAACGTCCACTCCGTAGAGCAGGCCGCCTAATCCCGCTACCAGCAGGAGGAAGCGGTTGTAGCCGGCTTTTTCGTTTTGCGGCACGAGTTAACGTCCTTTCGCCGAATTGGAGAAGCCCGAGTTTATCCCTCGCAAGTGCGCTACGGCAAACGGAAGCCTATAATGGGAATATCATGATGACTCGCAATCTTGAATCTGCCTCCATGTCAGAAATGTGTGCTCACATCAAACATCTTGGCTATGCGGCATCTGGCCGCATTCGACTTTACGGGGAAGAATTTGAAGTGACGTCCGACCCGTTTCCGGAAGATGACGGCATCGCGGTCCGTGTCAAGACCAAGAGTAACTCGACCATTCGAGTGCTCCAGTTGCCAGCTACCGTGGTTCAAAGCGTGAGAGGGCGAACTACGAAGGCAGCGTGATGCGCGTTAGGCCGTCGTTTCCGTCTTCTTGGGATGAGTAGCCAGTTGGCGCGAAACGGTAATGAAGGCTTTGGCGGCGACTGAGAGGGTGCGGTCACGCCGGTAGGCAAGACCCAGTTCGCGCCATAGTTCGGCGCCCTCCAGTTCGACCAGCTTTACCCTCCCCGCCGCGACTTCATCGCGCGCGAAAGATGCGCTGATCAGCGAGATGCCGAGATCGGCGGCTACAAAGCTTTTGATCATGCCGATGCTCGGCAATTCCATTCGCACTTTGAGTTCAGAATTGTACTCACGGAAAAGCTTATCCAGCAGCCGGCGGGTGTGGCCGGTTTTGGGAAGCAGCAAAGGATATTTTACGACCTCGGCGATGTTGGCCGATTTCATCTTGGCCAGCGGGTTTCGCGGGCTAACCATCAGCATCAGGCGGTCGCGGAAAATGGGTTGCACCTTCAGGCTGGGCGATTGGATGGGCAAACTGAGAACGCCGACGTCCAGAGAACCGTTCTCCAATTTCTCGACAATCTTATAGGTGAAATTGCGATAGATGCTGATTTGCACATCGGGATAGTGGCGGCAGTATTCGCCAAAAACCTCGGGCAAAACGTAAAGGCAAGTAGCCTCGTTGGCCCCGACCAGGAGCGTTCCGCGCGGCGTTTGGCCGTGGTCGGCCACAGCGACGAGGGATTCGTCGCGCAGGCTCTTGAGGCGTAGGGCGTACTCGTAAAAGATCTGGCCCGCCGGAGTCAGTTTGACAGTCTTCCCCGAACGGTCGAGGAGCCGATCACCGTACTCCTGTTCCAGTTGGCGAATCTGTGCGCTGACCGCGGATTGCGAGCGGAAAACTTTCTCCCCGGCGCGGGAGAAACTGCGTTGTCGGGCAACTTCCAAAAAGGTAATGAGCTGATCGAAGTCCATGCGTTGGTCGGAGAATTATATAGGACTTCGCGGTTGTACGGTTACGGTCTTCGCCGGAAATGGGAGTTCCAAGTCTTTACTGCCCAACCTGAACGGGACGATTGGGCAATGATGGCGAAGCTTGCTTAAAGAAAATGATCCGATGGCCGATTCTACTGTTGGGACTCGTCTGTAACCTTGTCGCAATTCCTGAGAGTGGAGAGACCGATGCCGTCCGTTGGCTTGGCGATGATCGTGAAAGACGGCGCGCGAACGCTGAAAAACTGCATTGCCAGCGTGGCCGGAATTACGGACCGAATCGTCGTAGCCGACACTGGTTCGAGTGATGGATCGTCTCAACTGGCACGCGACTTAGGGGCTGAAGTATTCGACGTTCCCTGGCAGGACGATTTCGCTCAGGCGCGCAATGCCGCGGTCAGCGCTCTTGCCACCGACTGGGTGCTGATCATGGACGACGACGAAGAACTCGACCCTCAGGCGAGAGCTAAAATCCCGCCGCTTCTCCGTAATGCCAGTGTCAGCGGATATCTCGTTACCCACAGAAACCATATTCCCGTCAAATTTGGGTTGGGCGGACATGCGCCGTCCATCAAATCGAGCGATTCTCCGGTCCGAGGAGCGGAACGGGCTCGAGCTTATGCAGATTTTGCCATCTGCCGCCTGTTCCGCCGTCAGCCCGGAATTTATTACGTTGGCAGGGTGCACGAACATGTGGAACCGCGCATTCATGCCCTGGGACTGAATCTCGCATCCACCGATGTTGTCATCCATCATTTCGGTCATCTTTGCTCTCCAGCTGAATTGCGGGCGAAAAATGAGTTTTATCGCAAATTAGGACGGCTTAAAGTGAAAGATGCTCCCAATGATCCGGAAGCCTGGGTCGAGCTCGGACTGCAGGAATATGAACAGTTCAGGAACTACTCGGCGGGAATCGAGTGCTTCAAGAAAGCCCTGGCACTCAAACCCGCCTACTCCAGTGTTCCCGCCTTGTCATTGGCTAATCTCTACATCGATATTCACGCTGACGATCGAGCCCTTGAGCTGCTTGCTGGCGTTCCCATGACGGGACGGGCGGCGGGAGCGAAAGAACACATCCGCGGGGATGCGTTCTATAACCTGGGAAGGGTGAAAGAAGCCCGGTCCGCCTACATAAGAGCGCTCGGGATCCTCTCGGACGACGCGCTCATTGGCAGCAAACTGGGTTTGACCGAGGTGCGCTTGGGGATGAAGAAGAACGGTCTCGCCAGGCTTATGAAAGCATTGAAGGCGAACCCGGACGAATTTGAAATGCATGACCGGATGATTAAGGCTTTTATTCTGGCGAACATGATGACGCAGGCGGCAGAAGCCGCGGAGCAACTTGCCGCCAGGATCCCGAATCCCGCAACTGTGCTGCGCGCCGCCAGCATCCGCGCCCAGATGAGGGAGTGGAAGGCGGCTGAAGAGATTGTTCTTCGTGGCATTCAGCAATTTCCTGAGAACCGGGGGCTGCTTCAGGCTAAGGCGGAAATGGGTCAGAACCTGGCTCGGGTTTGATATTCCGTGCGTTTTGGCGCCGTACACGGCAACGGGTTACTCTAAGGCATGGCGATTTCGTGCCCCG
The DNA here is from genome assembly GCA_963724815.1 of uncultured Acidobacteriaceae bacterium. Taxonomy (GTDB): domain Bacteria; phylum Acidobacteriota; class Terriglobia; order Terriglobales; family Acidobacteriaceae; genus Sulfotelmatobacter. The sequence continues at coordinate 20,461 of CAVRWS010000054.1, read as the reverse complement.
AGTGCGGGGCGTCAATGCCGGATACTGCTGCGTTCTGTCCAGGCTGCGGCCAAGGTATGCCGCCAGTCGAGCGCGTTCAAGGTAACGTCGGCGGCTTGCCTCGCACCATCGCTGGCGCTCTGGCCTACTTCACGATTATTCCAGCGATCATTTTTCTCCTTGTCGAACCTTACAAACGAGACCGCTTCCTTCGCTTTCATTCTTTTCAGTGCATCGGTTTCTGGCTAGCCGCATTGGTGATTGGGGCAGTAGTCCGGGCGGCAGCGTTTCTGCTGTTCTTTGTTCCGTTATTGGGTTATTTGGTGGTTCTGCTGCTTTCCATGGTGACGAGTCTCGGTTTATTCGCGATTTGGGTGGTCCTGATCGTAAAGGCGCTGCAGGGAGAGATGTTTAAACTGCCAGTGGTAGGCGACTTAGCGGAACAGCACGCCTCCCAAAACTAGGGCTGGCTGGCGTCAAGTAATTGATTGCTTCTCCCCACACTTTCTGGTATTTTGCGGCGACGTCGCTTGGGGTGGTTTAGGCGGCCGCAACTCAGTGAGGGAGGGAACTCCGATGGCGTTCTGCAATATGTGTGGTGCTCAGGTTGCCGATGGCGCGACCGTATGCGCGGCATGCAGTGGGCGGGCCGCGGTTCTTCCGGCTACCGCGGCTTCCGGACTTACCGACAATGTGGCGGGGATGTTGGCCTACATCACGTTCATTCCTGCGATCATCTTCCTGGTCACGGCGCCCTACAATAAAAGCCGTTTTATCCGCTTCCACTCCTTCCAAAGTATTTTTCTCTTTGTGGCAGTGGTTATTATTCAGGTCGCTCTGACGTTTCTGACCGTCGTGCCCTTCCTGATTCTCCTTACGGCGCCCTTGCACATGTTGGTCGCGTTGGGAGCGTTGATTGTATGGATCATTCTGCTGATGAAGGCCAACCAAGGCCAGATGTACAAACTGCCTCTGATCGGCGACCTCGCGGAAAAGCAGGCTGGATAATTCGAGCAGGCGCGGAACAACGGTGCGTGCCGCACCAGCGCAACCCTACCCGAGCCGGTGTGTCTGAACAAATACGATCCTGCGGCCCTTGACTTTCCTCTTCTAAGCTGTCATTCCTATTAGCTTTTACTTTGCACTGTATCGCGCCGGGATGCCGGCGATGCGGGCGAAGAATTCGTGCCAACTGGGGATTGGATTGAAAGTCAAAGTTTTCTACCACGACAAATGTTTTGACGGAGCGTCGTCGGCGGCGCTTTTCTCCCGCTTTTATCGCGAGCGTGTCCGCAGTGATGTGGACTTTGAGTTTTCCGGCCTGCTCCATCGCGCGGGCTCGCTCTTCAACGAATCGGATTTCGACGGCGACGAAAATGCGATCGTTGATTTCAAATACTCCAGTTCGCCAAAAATCACATGGTGGTTCGATCATCACGAGAGCGCGTTTCTCTCGCCCGCGGACGCTGCGCATTTCGAGCGCGACCAGAGCAATCGTAAGTTTTACGATCCCGCTTTCAAATCCTGCACCAGTTTTATCGCAATGATCGGGGAACAGCGTTTCGGGTTCGATCCTACGCCGCTGGCCGATCTGGTTCATTGGACTGACGTGATCGATGGCGCGCTTTATCCCGACGCCACGACGGCAGTGGAGATGAAGGCGCCTGCGATGAAGCTGACCATGGTCATCGAATCCGCGCCGGACCAGAAATTTGTTCCCAACCTGATTCCACTGCTGGCCACCAAGCCGCTGGCCGCTATTCTGGAGGAACCGTTCATCGCGCCGCTCTTACCCCCGCTGCTCAAGCGCCACGAAATTTCCATCGATATATTGAAACAACGCGCCGAATGCACGGACGGCACAATTTTTTTCGATATCACCGACCAGGAGCTCGAGGGTTACAACAAATTCGTTCCTTACTATCTGCATCCAGAATCGATTTATAGCGTAGGGCTCAGCAAGAGCAGCTTCCGCGTGAAAGTGTCAGTGGGATCGAACCCGTGGGCGCCGCAAGAACCAGTAGTCAACCTGGCAAAAATTTGTGAACGCTACGGCGGAGGCGGACACGCGCGTGTGGGCGCGATTTCCTTCAACGTGGATCAACATGCGGAGGCGATCAAGGCATCGCAGGAAATTGTGAATGAGTTGCGGGCCGCGGTGCGAGCGGGAAACCGGTAAGCGAGATCCGATCAGCAACCCGGCGCGCGAGAAAAGTTAGTTCACATATTTCCCGATTGTTTGCGTTGCAACGACGTTACGGTAGCGGAATCCCACTCACCTGGCAGGTTGCGGCGCTGCCATCTGTCGAGTAGCGGATTGCTCCCGACTGGTCGGCGCAGAAAGCGCGACGTCCGAAACTATTCCCTGCGGGAACCGCCGCAAGGTGGAACGAGCTGGCTGGAGTTCCTCCGCACCCGGAAAGCGTGAATATATATCCCTGTTTCTTTCCGCTGGCCAGGCCGCTGGCGATTAACATCGCCTGATGTTCATTTGGCTCGCCGCCTCCGAAACCGTCCAGATCAGAAAGTGTACAGGTGTAGCCGACGGAGGCGTAGGTGCTCTTATAGGTTTTTTCAGCCGTCAGAATGTTTCGCATCGAGGCGACCACGACCGAATCGCCGCCAAAAGTAATCGTTGAAGGCGAGCCTTGGAGTTGCGTTTGCGTCATTGCAGCGGTTCGTGATTTCATCCCCTCGGTGATGCTTTTCAGGAAGTCGGGATCGGCAAGCGGAACGCGAATGCTGAAAAGAATCTCGTTCAGTTTCCAGACGCCAGATTCCATTTTCATGCAAAACGTAATTCGAGGCATGAATGGCGTGCGCTGCAGTTGCTTGTCCTTGTAGGTTCGAAAGGAGAGTTCGATATTGTCGTCGTCGCCTTGTGCAGAATCGCTGTCCACGATGACCTCAACTCTCTGCCCAGTCTTGGGATCGTCGTTGGCCAGCAGAATAGGCCCGGTTTCAAAGGTTTCGAGCTGATTTCCAGTCTTGTGGAGTTGGCTGGCCAGCATTGAGTACTGTTGCAAGGCCTTCAGCGCGCCAGCATTCTCCAGAGCGCTTATAGTGACTGCGGGCAGGTGTTTTACGAAGGTCCCCGAGCCATTCGTCGAAAACATCTCCATGAGCGCCTGCCGCGCAGTTTGTGGAGTAGAGGTCTGAGAAATCTGCGCCTCACCAAAGGTGCAGGCGGCGAACGAAAATATCAGCAGCGTGGCAAACTTCCCCATGATGTCTCCGTCGATACTCTACGATCCTGCCATCAAGAGGAAATCCGCTCCAGTTACCGACGTAAGATAAAGGAACAAGCGGCGGAGCCATGGTAATCTGAGGGAACTCTCAGCGCCGCGGCATGTCTTCGCCAGCAACGAAATCCGGTCTCCGTCCCGCGCAACGGCGCCTCCTGCGAGCGGTCGCTTCCATCGAATTCATCAAGGGCATATTTGTTTTGCTGATCGGCGTGAGCGCGATTCTGCTGGTGCACAAGGATGCCTGGGTGATCGCGGAAAGCCTCCTGGCATTGTTCCACATCAATACCGACCGCCATTCTGCGCAGCTTTTTCTCGATTTTGCCGATGACATCACGGACGCGCGCTTGTGGGCCGCAGTGCGGCTGGCGTTCGTTTACTCCGCGTTGCGGTTTGTGGAAGCCTATGGCTTGTGGAAAGGCCGCACGTGGGCGGAATGGGTGGCGTTTGGATCGGGAACATTACTGATTCCGCTTGAGATTCGTGAACTGATGCGTGGCGTCACCCTACTGCGCTCAGTTGTATTCATTGGGAACTTGGTGGTGATTGGTTACATGCTTTATCTTCTGCGCACCGGGCGCTTGGCGAGGAGGGCTGCGGCGGAGGCCGAACCCGACACCGGAATGGGCACCTAGGGATCGAATGAGGGATTGATTCCTAGGGTTTGGAAGGACTGACAGGGTCATCGCCGCGGCATAAGCCCAGGCACGCGACCGCACCTGCCACTACCAGTGCAGTGCCCCACGCCAACGGTCGTTCCAGGATCGGTCCGTCCCCATGAGTAGGCTGGACGAAGGCCCCGCAGCGATCTCGTCGAGTGGCCTGTTCACCCTCCCGCACGATCAGATCAGAGGAGGGGCCCTGTTTCGACCTGCGCACGGCACCGTGTAAGTGAATCTTCACGTCATTCTTTAAAGCGACGACCTTAACCCTACCATCGACATCGGTCACATTGTATTGGGTTCGGTCTGACGTTATCGGAGTCACCGTGACACAGCCAATCAGAACTTTCATCTCCCGTGCGGTATCAAGTTGCAGAGCGCCGTGATCGAGGGTAAGCTCGTTGCCCTGAAATTGCACAATCGTTTCGGCTCCAACCAGTACGGTCGATCCATCCAAATTGATCCTGGCAGTATGCCCGGCCTGGGTTTGCACCAGAGAATCGGGGAAGATTGCGGAGACAGCAGGCGCAGGACTGCCATTCAACCAGGTTCCGCCATCACTGTGGAGCAGCCCACGGTCCGCGATTTGGGCATTCAGGGACGCGGGGACAATAACGATCATCACGCCGCAAACGAGTTTGCGCCATTCGAGCAAAAATCTCCCGCCTTTTTCCCACACGAACTTCCTTGGGCAAGGATAGCTGAGGGTCCGGCAGGCGGATATTGTCTTGCTTGATGACCACTTGCGAGATGATTCGTGAATCAGGCGCGAGCAAAGTCGATAAATCCATGCGAAATGTCTGTGCGAACCAGCTTGACGCGGAGTTTATCCCCCACATCCAGACCCTGCGAGCCTTGGACTAACAAGCCCTCTACATGAGGCTGCAGCGCGCGGACGAAGGTTCCGTGCGGCGTCACGCCGGTAACGATGGCATCGAAGATAGCGCCGATTCGATTCTGCATAGCAACAGCGGCGAGACGCTTGGACATTTCGCGCTCGACCTTGCGGGCCGCGTCCTCTTTCTCGGTGCAATTCGCGGCAATGGCGGTGAGTTCGTCATCGGAATAGGGATTGGGTTGCCCGGCGAGTCGAGCCTTGATCAGACGCTGGGTGACGATATCTGGAAAGCGGCGGTTGGGAGCAGTGGAGTGTGTGTAATCCTGCACGGCGAGACCAAAGTGCCCGGGCGACGGGTTGCCGGGACGCTCGAGGACGTATTCTCCCGGGCCAATTAACTTGATGACGGCCAGCGAGAGATCGGCGAAATGGTCGGGATCAGCCGCTTTGCGCTTTAGTAGAAAATCGTTGAGGGCTCCGGAATCGGGATCTGGCGGAAGTTTCTCGCCGTGTGTCGCGGCGAGTTGCACGATGCGATCCCAGCGTTCCGGCTGTTTCACGATACGGCGCAGCGACGAAACTTTTTCCAGCATGCGTGCCACCACGCCGTTGGCGGCAATCATAAAATCCTCGATCAATTCCGTGGCATGATTTTTCTGCTGATTCTGCATGTCTACTACTTGATCATCCACCAGGATGGGCCGGAGCTCATCCGTTTGCAGGCTCAGAGCTCCATTTTCGAAGCGTTGATTTTTCAGTTTCTGAGCGACCTCGTCCTGCAGTCGAAGTTGCGACTGGAGATCAGGGGAAGCGGCCACTTTGGCTGGAGCCGCAGCACTTCCTTCCAGCCACGCTCCCACGGAGTTGTACTGGAGTTGTGCCTTGTTGCGGACCAGCGCGCGATAGACGTCGCTGGAAGTTACGTGACCGCTGGCGTCGACTATGAATGCAACGACCACGCTGAGGCAGTCCTGATTTTCGAGCAGGGAAGTCTTGCCGGTGGAAAGCTCTTCCGGCAGCATGGGAAAGTTACGAACCCCGGCGTAGACGGTAGTAGTTTCGCGGGCGGCGTGCTGATCGATTGCCGACTGTTCTAGGGACGAATGCGTCTACATCAGCGATTCCAACCAGAACTTTCACGTCGCCGTTGGACTGTCGTTCGGCAACTTCGATCTGATCGAGATCGCGAGATGTGTCATTGTCGATCGACGACCAGAGAAGGTTACGGAGATCGCGCACATCTTTTCCGGAGGCGATTTGTGGAGGGTGAGAGCGCAGGTCTGCGAGCTGTTGTTGGACTCGGCAGGGAAGTCGGGTTCAAATCCGCGTTGCCGCACGACTTCTTTCGCAACGGCCTGCAGGTCAATGTGCGAGGGATTGTTGGACATGAAGTTTCGTAGGATAGTCAGCGAACAAGCCTCTTTACCACAGAGGCACGGAGACACAGAGAAGAGAAGAAAGAACTAAACGACAAGGCAATTCTCGATTTTTCTGTCCCATCTCTGGTGAACGCCTGCGAGCTATTCGGTGACCACGGCCTTTACCAGATTTCTTGGACGATCAACGTTATAGCCTTTTTTCGTGGCTACATGATAGGCGAAGAGTTGCAGCGGAATAACTTCGACAATGGGTAGCAGCAGTTCTGGAGCCGCCGGAACGAAGAACACGTCATCGGCAATCTCGGTGATCGAGCTATCGCCCTCGGTGGCTACTGCGACCAGGCGGCCGTGCCTGGATCTCACTTCTTTCATTACGTCGAGCGTGCGGCGATAGCGCAAAACGGAATCGGGATCGTGATGGTCACAGGTGGCAAGTACGACTACAGGAAGTTTTTCGTCAACCAGAGCGTTCGGCCCATGCTTCAATTCTCCGGCGGGATAGCCTTCGGCGTGAGCGTAGGAAATTTCCTTGAGTTTGAGTGCTCCTTCGCGGGCGATGGCATAGTGAACGCCGCGTCCGAGGTAAAGAAATTTCTCCGCGTGGAATTGTCTCTCGGCAAATTGATCGGCGAGATCATCCCAGATGCGGAGATTGCGGTTGATGGCTTCTGGAAGCTGCAGAAGCCGCTGCAGGTAAGAGCGCGTAACCTCGCTGGTCATGCGCCCCCGCTTGCGTGCCAGGAACAACGCCATCAGATAAAGCACGGTGACTTGCGTGGTGAAACTCTTGGTCGCGGGAACAGCCAGTTCCGGGCCAGCCCCAGTGATCAATGCTGCGCTGGCTTCGCGCGGAATAGTGGCGTCGGCCACGTTGGAAACTGCAATGGTCTTCACCCCGCGGGTGAGGGCCTCACGTTGCGCGGCGATGGTGTCGGCAGTCTCGCCGGATTGCGTTACCACCATGACGATCGGATCCACCGCGGCGTGGGTTGAGCGATAGCAATATTCGCTGGCATACTCCACATCGACCGCGACGCCGGAGAGATCTTCGATCATGATCTCGCCAGCCAGACCGGCGTGACGGCTCGATCCGCTGGCCGCGATGATTAATTTTTCGAAGGTGAGCAGAGCACTTTCGATGGCATGCAGCTCACCGGGAAACAGAATGTCATCCTTCAGATGCTGGTCGATGGTTTTCGCAATGGCCTGAGGCTGCTCGTAAATCTCCCGGCGCATCGCATGGGAAAACCGATCGGTCGTGTCAGACTGAGTTAGCGGATTCATGAGGGCTGCGGCGAGGGTAAATCATTTGCAGTGCATCGGGCAAACTTGCTCGGATCGTTGGCCGGTTTCCGATGACGGGCACAAATTTCGTTCCTATGCAATTCCATGCGGACAGATTCACAAACTTTGCCAGAGCCGGTTTCGTTGCGCGTGGCAGGCGGCCCGTCTACAATCTCGATGATGTGGTAACAGGCACAGAATGTTCCATTCCGTTAGGATGCACAGCTTAGTGTCGTTCGTGCGGTCCTTCCAAAGCCATTAACGCGGCCCCGTAGCTCAGATGGATAGAGCAGCGGTTTCCTAAACCGTTGGTCGGCGGTTCGACTCCGCCCGGGGCCCCCAGTTTTCAAGTTCAGGACCGGCGTTGTTTTTGCCGCGTGGTACCATCGCGCATGAGACGAGTCGGCGCTTTCTCGGCATCGTTCGGCGTGCTACTGCTCGCCTTGCTGGTTTTTCAGGCCTGCAATGCACTCAATCCGGCGTGCGGAAGCGCGCGGCCAGCCCCGACCATCGCTTCTCTTTCGGCCAGCACAATTACGCTGGCTCAAGTGCAGCAGGGCTTTGTTCTCACCGTGAATGGCAGCCAGTTCGTTTCTTCTACTGTCGGGGAGATCAACGGGACCGCGCTGAGCACCCTGGTCACAAGCAGTACACAGTTGCAGGTTACGGTTACGAGCGCCGTGATCTCGGCGGCCGGAACAGTAAGCGTGACCGTGAACACTCCGAGCGGGAACACAGGTGATTTGGGCTGTACCAGCGGCGGGACGAGCAGCGCCCTCGTGCTCACAATTACCTAGCGGCTGCCGGAGGCAGTTCCCTGGAACTAGCCGTTCCTCGAAGCTGTACCTCCGCCAGAAGTTCCGCTTGTTGGTACTCGAACCGCTGGAAGCGCTTCTCCAGCGTCCCGCAAGATCCCACTTACAGTCAGCGCTACGCAGCTTTCTTCGCCGCCCGCACCTTGGCCCAACGCGCCCGCTGTGCAGCAGCGATTTTTTTGCGGGTCGATGCCGACATGGTGTGCTTGGCAAGAACCGGGCCGGTTGTTTTCGCTGCTCCCGCTGCTGGTTGGGATTGCTTCCGAACCCGCATCCATCGCGCCTTTTGCGCGAGCGCCATTTTTCGCCGTGATGCGGCTGATATGACTCGTTTCGCGGGATTCGCTTTCAGAGATTTTCCCGAACCGTTTAATGACTCGATTACAGAAATTGCTTGATCCAACTTCTCCACATGTAACTGCGCTTCTCGCCGCTCCGCACGAAGCTGCTGGAGCGCATTCTCTAGATTTGCCATAATCCCCCTCAAGATTTACAGCGACCCTGATTGTATAGGATGAAACTGATCTCTCAGCAGATATTAGAGGCCCGAGAGGATCGACCGGTTTGCGCAGTTCTAATTCTGCTAAGCTGGTCGGCGTTAATATTGTGGCTCAAGGACAGAACTGTGGAAGTAGTGGCCGGTGTCGATCTGGGCGGGACTGCCATCAACTATACCTTGGTGGATCGGGAAGAGCATTTTCTCATTGAGCAACTATGTGAGCATCCGGCGTTGGCAAAACAGGGGCCCGAGATCTGTCTCCAGCAGATCGCTGACGGTTTGAAGATCGCAACCGATCTGGCGGGAATTACTGTGGGTGACGTGGTTGCCATCGGACTGGACACTCCGGGGCCGGCCAGCGCCGCCGGCCAGTTGAGTGCGCGTGGTTCCACCAACTTTGTGCATCCGAAGTGGGCAGGATTCGACATCCGCGAAGGCCTGGCGCACAAGCTCGGCAAGCCCGTTTCGTATTTGAACGACGCCAACGCGGCGGCGCTGTGGGGGCATTACACGATTTTTGGTGCAACCAGCCGTGAGACGTCTATTTCCATCGTGGTCGGTACCGGCAACGGTGGAGGCATTATTCTCGACGGCAACGTTGTCAAAGGAAAGAACGGATTCGGAGGAGAACTTGGCCACGTTCTGATTCCATACCAGAGCATCGCCGGTATTGCAGGCATCAGACCGCAATGCAATTGCGGACGAATCGGGGATTTAGAGTCGCTCTGCTCGCTCACCGCGATCGAGAAAACTCTGCTGCCGTTTTATTTGCCGCGCTATCCCGGCCACCAGCTCACCAAGCAGGACTCTCACCAGGCGGCCAAGTTGGTTCGCGGCCTGGCAGAGCAAGGCGATCCCATGTGCAAAGAGATTTTCCGCGTGGAGGCGCATGCCCTCGGACTCTTCTTCGACGAAATGATTAATACGTTTGATCCCGATGCCTTAATCGTCGGTGGCGGGGTTCTGGAAACCAGTCCGGAATTTCAGCGCTGGTTCCTGGAAGAAATCCGCGTGGGGATGCCGAGTCAGCGTGAGGAGCAAGCGGTGATTCCGATCCACGTGATGCCGAACGGCGACACCGCGGGTGCACGAGGCGCGGCCCTCGAAGCGCTTAAGTTGGCGAGGCAAAGCGGGCTGGCATAGCAGACCTAGAGGGGCCTTCATTCTCGCACGCACATATCTTCAGCAGTGCGTTCAGGTGTGGCAGCTTGCGGGATCTGGGACAGCGAGCTACTTTGGCGGCGGGCCCTCGACCACCTCCACGAAATCCCCAGGCCGGATCCATTTGGCAAAAGCGGCACGAACCTCTTCGGCCGAGAGCTTTTGGTATCGTTCCGCGGCGCGAACGGGCTCGTCGAGCGGCAGTCCGATCATTGCGCGCGCGAGGAATCCATCCGCAATTTCTGACTCGCTGGATTGACCAAGCGGAATCTGGCGAATCAGCATGGCGCGCGCTTGCGCCATTTCCTCGGGACTCGGCGCCGCGGTCTGCATCGCGGTCATATCCTGTTCTATTAACGCCCGGGCCTTCGGCACGTTCACCGGATCAGCGCCGTAGGAGACGCTGAAACGCGTACGCGTACGGCCTGCTTCCAGTTCTTCGTCGACGTTATAGACGTAACCCGTTTTTTCCCGCAGATCGCGGTAAAGGCGTGTGGCGTAGAAGCCGCCGCCCAGAATGTGATTGGCCAGCTGCAACGGATAGTAGTCCGCATTAAAGCGATTCATGGGAACTTCTTCCGACAATGTGACCTCGTCTTGAACGCGCGCGGGATCAGGAACCTGGCTGGCAGCGGGCTTATTCGGCGGCACGGGAGGCAGATCCAGCTCCGGCTTCGGCTGCTCCGTCTTCCATGATCCGAAGTTCTGCATGATTTCTTTTTTGGCTTCTTCCGGTGAAATATCTCCAATCACCACGATTCTCGTCAGATCGGGACGGAAAGTTTTCTTGTAGTAGTCATTCACATCCTGCAGGGTCAGCGCGGAGACTTTCTCCGGCGTGGCTTGCCGAAGCGCCGGGTCGCCGGGAGGCAAAAGGCCTTCGAGCAGCGAGCGACTGGCCCGGTAGTCGGGACTCTTTAAAAGACCCGCAACCGACTCTGCCGTCTGCTGCTGCACTATTTTGAACGCGGCTTCTGGAAGTGCAGGACTGAGTTCGTTTTCCGCAAGCAATTGCAAGCCGCGGTCGAAAAAAGGTTTCAGCACCTGCAGTTCGAAGCCTTCGCCTGCGCTTTCGCTCGCGGCGATATCGTCCAGCGCCTTCTGAAAGGCGAGCCGGTCAAGCGTGGTTGTGCCATAGGAAAACAAGCCGTCGAGTACGGTTGCGATTCCTTCTTTTCCCGGCGGAACCTCAAGAGCAGTCTCGTGGCGAATTTCGCCGGTGATGGTTATGGTGGGCGTCAGCGGCTCGGTTTCCACGATCAGGTCTATTCCGTTAGGCAGCGTGCTCTCCACTGGGTGAAGATTCCACTTGGGCACTTGCACGTTTTCCATTAACGACTGCGCCCACTTTGGCAATGCGACGGCCTTGGTAGGAGTGGGCGTTACTTTTTCCGCACCGCCGAATCCCTTGCCAGCGACGGCCTGGCCTGAGGACTCAGGTACCAATGTGGAGACGATTGCACTCTGGCTGATCAGATATTTTTTAGCGACACGGTTTACATCCTGCACCGTAACCTGCTGAACCGCGTCTACGTCCTCCTCGGGTGAGTTGCGGCCTTCCGCGGCGAGCGCCTGCGACCAGAGCGAAGCCAGACCGGGGATGGAGTTACGTTCAAACTCAAACGACGCCACTTCGCTGCGCTTCGCCGCCTCCACCAGATCGGGCGGAACGCCGTCACGAGCATACCGGTCAAGGATGCTGCGAAGCGTTTGCTCCATGGCCGAGGCATCGGCGGTGGTTGGCGTGACTGCGTAGGCAAGCGCGGCGCTGGCTTTGCGATAAGTCTCGCCCACTTCAAATCCGGCATCGAGAGCCTTTCCATCGGGCACAAGACCGTAAATATCGGCTCGCTGGCTCGCGAGCACATCGCTCAGAATTCGTGCTGCCGCGTAATCGCCGCTGTCGGAACCGGGCATACGGTAAGCGAGGATCGTGATCGTATACGGATAATCGCTCGGCAGGGTGAAATGCTCGGCTTTGACTGGTTGCAAATCAATTTTTGCTCGTGGCGGAAGAGGCTTCTTCGGAATGTCTCCGTACAACTGCTTGATCAGGTCTAACGCTTTTGCCGGATCCACTTGCCCTGTGATGACGAGAATCGCGTTGTTGGGCGCATACCATTTTTTCTGGAAGTTTTTCAGCATCATGCCGGTGGTGAGCTGAAAAGAAGGCCTTGTGCCGAGGGAGTCCTCTTTGTAGGGGGTACCGGCGAACATATCTTGATTCATGCGAACCAGAAACTTGTAAGTGGGATTGGACAGATCGCGCGACACTTCCTGTTCGATGGCGCCGCGCTCTTGTGCCCACTGCTCCTGGGTATCGTCAATATTTCTCATGCAATTGGCATCCGCATGGAGAGCAATTTCCAGGTCTTGAGAGGGCACCGTCTCGAAATATTGCGTGATGTTCTGCTGCGTGTCGGCGTCATTGTCGCCGCCCAGTTGGGCGAAAATTGCCGCAGTCTGATCGGCTGAGAGGTCGGTGCAGCCGCGAAACGCCATGTGCTCCTGCGCGTGAGCCATGCCGGGAAAGCCGGGAGGCGTTTCGTCTCCACCCACCAGATAGTTTTCTTCAACCGTGACGACGGGAGCGAGGTCATTGCGCACGATCACCACGCGTAAGCCGTTCGGCAGCGTGGAGCGCGTCACATCCTCGGCAGAGGTTTTTGGCAAGGGAATATTCTGTGCGACGCAGAAAGCATTTCCCAAGCAGATGGCGAGCGAAAGAATATACCGCCGCAAAAAAACCGATACGTTTTCCATGGTGCGCTTGCAGTACCAACCGAATGTCTAAGTTATGTCGGCAATCAGTTTACTTGGAGTATCAAATTTACCCCGAGGTTGCGTCTAGGGAAACGAATCCCTGTTCAGGTAGATGATTCCGGCAACAAATGTACTGTATGCGTCCGATGGATGGGTAGGAGTCTACACACTAGGCTTCTTAGTTTTGGTCGTTTGGACGGTACGCGCGTAATGCACATTCACGAAAAGTTGCAGAGTAAGGCCGGGCAATTTTCGCTGCTATCTCGGTTTTTGATCGGGATATTCCTGCTGACAATACTTCTGAGTGCGGCCAACGCCCCAGCTTACTCGGTTCTTACCCACGAAGAACTCATTGACTTGGCGTGGAACAGCTCCATACGGCCGTTACTGCTGGCGCGTTTTCCGGGCGCAACCGAAGAGCAGCTACGCGAAGCGCATGCCTACGCCTACGGGGGCTGTGCCATTCAAGACATGGGCTACTACCCGTTCGGTAAGCAGTTTTTCAGCAACCTTACACACTACGTGCGAACCGGCGATTTCATCGCTTGGCTTTTTCAGAACGCTCAAACCATCGATGAATACGCGTTTGCCATTGGCGCATTGTCCCATTATCTCGGCGACTCAGTCGGGCACTCCGAGGCGGTAAATCCGGCGACCGCGGTCGAATTCCCCAAGCTGCGGGATAAGTATGGCCGCATTGTCACCTATGGCGAAAGCCCTCACGGTCATATTCGAACCGAATTCGCTTTTGATATTGACGAGATCTCGAGTGGCGCGTTTGGGCCGCCATCGTACATGCGTTTTATTGGATTCGAAGTGCCGAGAAAGTTTCTGGAATCGGCTTTCGCCAATACTTACGGCTTTGACATCCATGAAATCCTGGGAAGAGCCCATCCCGCGCTGCGAAGTTACCGCACCTCGGTACGCAGTTTTATTCCGACATTTGCCGAAGCGGAAGTCGTGCTGCACCGGCATCAGTTTCCCCAGCACCCGGATGATGAGGCGTATCGCATTTTCGCCGAGCGCGTGGCCCGCACAAACTATGAGCGGAAGTGGCGGCACACCTACCGTGGCCCCGGAATAAGGGCGCACTTGCTCGCGGTGCTGGTCTTCATTATTCCGAAGGTGGGCGCCGCCTCTGATCTGGCGATAAAGATTCCGAAACCTGACACAGAAGAATGGTACTTGCGCAGCGTCAACCTTACTGTGGATGATTTTCGGGGAATCCTGGATAAGTTACGCACCAATGGAAACGCCCCAGTTACGCTTGCGAACCTCGACCTCGATACGGGAGGCCGCACCAAACTCGGCGCTTATCGCTTGGCCGACGAAACCTATGCGCAACTACTGGCGCGCATCACGTCGAAACCAGGCCGGGTGATCCCCGATGGCCTGAGGCAAAATATCGTCGCTTACTATGGCGGCCCCAATGTGGTGACATTAACCTCGCAAGAGAATGCGCAGCTCAAAGTGTTGAGCGAAATGAAGTCAACTGAGGCTCTCAGTCGAAAAGGCGACGCCGCGGCAGTCGAAATTGAGCAACACTAATCCTGGTGCTGACAGCAGATGCCCAGATGGGGCCGGACACTTTTAAGGTACCCGGCCCACGGGCTGGAATTGCGAGGTCACTACACCTTACATCCCTGGAGTTCCCTGAGCTTGACCCTTATTATGCAGCGTAACCCGAACACCGCGCTGCGCATTCACTCGAGTGGTGGTCGACCAGTCGATGTCGTCGGTGCTGATCACGCCGCTTCCACCGCTGGCCAATGTATAGGTAATGCGGCCGTCCTGATAGCCGTAGCTGCTCACTGAAAGCGCAATGCCAGTCGTCAGAATGAACACCGGCATGCCCGGCGAACTCCCTGGATTTACCGCAGCAGACCTTGTTACCAGGGAGGCATAAGAAGCCTGCGGGGCGACCGTCAACTCCATATCGTGGGTCGAGGTGACGGCGCGTATGGCGAGTTGAGGCGTGCTCCGCTGCAACCCGGATTGCTCGTAGGATTCATTCCTGGGCTGACTGAAATAATGCCATCCTGGGCCAAGAGTCGTACGCTGCGCCATCTGCGGCACCTGCACGTCATCCATGAGGCGAAGCGTCATTACGGACTCACCCTTGAGCGCGGGTTGTGGACCCCTCGCGGGCAGCATGATCACTTTCCACGGCCACAATGGCGGAAGCATCCATTCCGCGACGTCGCGTTTGGCATGACCTTTTCCCTTGATGTCGCCCTCTTTGTCCACCTTATACCCGCGCGTGGCGATTACCTTGGCATCCAGGGGAAGATCGCCGCTCGGCAATCCGATGCGATCAAACTGCAGTCTCATATTTCCCTTGCCAACAAAACGTCCGGGCTGTTTCGCCGACTCCAGATGCCCCACCAGATAACTGCCGCGGGGGAACGCCTGTTGGCCGAATTCGGTAACACCGCGCAGGTGGCAAAGAACAGGATCACCGACCGCCGCCGTCGAGGGAGAGAAGTTAGGCTCATTCAAAGTGCATTGCAGAAGAGTGCCGGCGGGCAGAACAACGTCCCGCGCGCTGGCGCTTAAGGTCAAGCCTAATGTGAGAGTTGCAAGGGTGGCATACACGATGGACTTCATGGGGCATCTCCTTGGAACGCACTGATTCGCGATATGGGATCGCGCCGAACCCGACTCGTCCGCGAAGTTAATCACAAATAAGTGGCACGGTCAATCGGGAACCCAGCGTAGATGAACCCCTCGGCTTGAAATAAGTTGCGAATAAAAAAGCGTGGGTCGGGAGGACTACAATCTCCGCCAAGGAGATTGCCTATGTCTCTACGCAAACTCTGTTGGCTTATTCTTGCTGCTACGCTCGCCCGTTCGGCTTCCGTGGCAGTTCTTGACGTAAAAATAAAAGAATACGATGTGCCCACCGCCCGATCTCGCCCGCACGATCCCGCACTCGCCCCCGATGGCTCCCTTTGGTACACCGGACAGGGGGCAAATAAACTCGGCCGGCTTGATCCGAGAACTGGAGTGTTTAAGGAATTTCCACTGAAGACGCCCAACTCCGGCCCACACGGGCTGGTTGCCGACGGAGACGGCAACATCTGGTTTACTGCGATCTCTGCGGGCTACGTCGGCAAGCTTGACCCGAGGACGGGACAGATCGCCGAGTATCGGCCGGCTGATGGAGCCAAGATCGACCCCCACACGCCGGTATTCGATCACAAAGGCATTCTGTGGTTCACTAATGAGGAGACAAACCATATCGGACGCCTCGACCCGAACACCGGCAAGATGACGCTGACCAAAGTGCCGACTGCGCATGCCGTTCCTTACGGCATCGTGATCTTAAAAAACGGCACGCCGTTGTTCTGTGAGTTTGGTGCCAATAAACTGGCCAGCATCGACCCAGCTACCATGACGATCCGCGAATATGTTTTGCCGGAAGCCGATGCGAGGCCGCGGCGTATCGCGCTCGCGCCAGACGGCTCGGTTTATTACACGGATTTCGCTCGTGGGTATTTGGGACACTTTGATCCGGACGCGGGAAAGCTCTTGAAGGAATGGAAATCGCCCGGCGGCGCCGAGTCAGAACCTTATGGCATTGCGGTCACAAGTGATGGCACGGTCTGGTACAGCGAGTCCGGGGTAAAGCCCAATACGCTGGTAAAGTTTGATCCCAAGTCAGGCAGCTTCAGTGCCGAGCCGATCCCCTCCGGAGGTGGAGTGGTGCGTAACATGGTGGCGACTCCTGGTCGGCGGCTTTATCTGGCTTGCAGCGGAGTGAACAAGGTGGCAATCGTTGAGCTCGATTGAAGGTCGAACTTTTTGCCAACTGTGAGCGTGCAAATAAAAATTGGCGTCTCGTTGCGCGAGACGCCAATTCTATTGTGAGACCGAACTCACGCCCCGGCGCTTGCGGTACGTGAGAGTGGCGAAGTTCGCAGTGCTTCTCCGACGCGGCCAAAGTACAACCGGTAAGAGTGGTGGATCCCATACATGACTGGGAATACCACAACTGCCGCTTGCCAGCCAAAGCGATGGCCCACCAGGCTGAGCATCGATGTGATTCCCGCACTTACTACGTAATACGGGAATGACAATTGCACGATGCTGACCCAGACGCGCCGCATGGAGCTGCTCTCGCTCAGTCTGATGATGGCTGCCACGGGAACCGTCTGCCCCAGGAAGAAAACGACGGTTGTCGCCGACAGGGTTAACGGTAGCGATGCCGCCTTCGCCAGCCACGAGGCGTTCCAAATCAGGTTCGCCATGCTGGCGGCCACTGCCATCATGCTGATATTGAACACCATCTGTTCCGGGCGAAACCTCTTGCTCGGCTGCGGCCAGCACTGCACCACAGTGGATAAAGATGCAATCAGGATTGCCTCCACCGCGCTGAGGTTGACCACCGCCAGCAACAGAAATGGCAGGTTGACTGACATGTTGCCTTCTATGCCTGGCAATCTAACTTTCATCCGCGACGTCGCCGCCGCCAGCGCCAGTAGCGCCAGAGCATAGAAGGGGTGAAGTGTATGGCTTCCGAGTCCTGCGTAGGCCGTGCTGGCAATCGCCGCCAGGGCCATCATTCCGATGAATGTTTGAGTGAGCCGTGTAGTGTTGTTCATGATCTTCTCCTTTCCTTGGTTTCGTTACTCACGGCTTACTGTTCGTCGTCTCCAGCATCGGAGAACGCACCATCGGTGGTTGTCGCTGCTGCACCCCAAACCACGCTCGTGGCTTGCGTGCCCGTACCCGTGCTAGAACCCCAAACCACGCTAAAGGCGCTTAGAGTGTTAGTGTTCCAAGGCAACGAGGCTCCCCAAACTACGGAGCTGCCCGTAACACTTGCTCCCCAAACCACTGAGGCTCCCCACACGACTGAAGTTCCCCAAACCACCGATCCCGCTGCGACGGTGCTGTTCCCCTCAACCAAGGAAACTGCGCCTTTCGAGTTGACGGTGACGGATGGAGATAGCGCCGCACCCACCGTGGACGGGGCTACGTTTGTGTCAGCCACCGCGTTCTGCATATCGAGCAAGCCCGCGCCGACTGACAGGAGATCGTAGAAGTCAGTGAAGGTCTGCAGAAGATGCGGAACATAGGCGCTGCTGGAAGTTGGCCACGCTTTGTACGTGGTCTTCATCAGGCGCGCCTTCACCTGGTCGGGTGTCAGAGCATTGTTTTGCTGAAGCAGCAATGCAACCGCGCCGGTTACCACGGGCGTTGCCATGCTGGTGCCGCTCAGCGTGAAATAGTCGTTGTTGCCGTCGCTGCCGTTGACCAGCTCAGACGGATAGGATGCTTCCAGAGTGGCGCCAGGAGCGGATAACGAGACGATATCGTTGCCCGGAGCCATCAGGTCAGGCTTTACCACGTGATCGTATGTGGTAGGGCCCTTCGAACTGAAACTCGCTTTGGTCTCAGCCGCAGGAGACGAAGATCCATTACTCTTCATCGCGCCTACGGTGATCACAAAAGGATCATTGCCCGGCGCGGTGATGGTTCCGAAACCGTTGCTGCCGTCGACGCTCACGCGGCCATAATTACCGGCCGCTACCACCACCACGATGCCCGCCTTCCAAGCGGCTTCAACCGCCTGGCAAAGAGGATCCTGGGTATAGCTGACGAAGATACCGCGCCCGAGCGACAGATTAATCACTCGGATGTTGTAAGTGCTCTGCAGCGCAATCGCCTGCTCGATGGCCGCGATCACATTGCTGTCGCTGCCGGAACCATTCAGATCAAGCACGCGCAGGTCGAGCAAATTCACCCCGGGAGCAACCCCAGCGTAATTGCCGCCGGAGAGATAACCGTTGCCGCCGATGATTCCAGCGACGTGCGTACCGTGACCGTACAGGTCATACATGGCACCACTCGAGTTGGAATTCGCGGTGCCGGTGAAATCCTGGCGATAGACGACGCGTGAGTTCGTCTCCGTTGAATCTTTCAAATCGGGATGGCTATCGTTAATACCGCTGTCGATCACGGCCACGCCGATTCCAGCTCCGTTGTAGCCGGCGCTCCATGCTGAGGTTACGCCGGTTGCGATATCGGAAACGTCATCGAGCCCCTTCATAGGGTGGTCGACGCTTACGGAAAGGACCTCCGGGTCCGCTTCCAAAGCCGGCAACGCATTAACCGGAATGGTCAGGGCGATACCCTTGACCGAGTGAAGCCGGTGATTCAGGCGGCCACCCAGGCGCTGCGCCCGTCCTTCTTCGGCCGCTTGTGGGATCTGCTTGTACTGCACGATAACTTTTACCGTGTCTGTGGCCTTCGCGCCGTGATTGGCTCGCGCGGCAATCGGCGCGAGATCCGGAGCAAACTTGCCAGCCGCTTTGCCGCCCTGGGCGAACGCGGTCTCTGCCAACAAGAGCAACAGGATCGCGCTCCAGCGTTTTCCCCAAGCCGCGCTGTGACGCTCGCCTCGGCTCGGGCTCTTAGGTTTCAGTGTCTGCGACATAACTCTCGCTTTCTGTGGCACGAAATTGTGCTTCGACTCGGCTAAGCTAGTGCACGGGCGCTGCCAATTGAGCTTCCGTAAGTTGTTGCTGGGGCTAGGAATCGCGGATGTCGTGTGGAGTGTTGGGGGGCCAGTCTGTCCCGTAACCGTGGGCATGGGCCAAGTTGTCCTGTCCGGTTGGGGCTGATTACTTCGGTTCGATCGTGGTGGTTACTCGCTAGGTGACCGCAAAGTTGGCGTGAGGTTTAGCGCGCAGTTGCCGCTTCAGTTTTTACCAGCGCTTTTTCATTAGGGAGTAAAATTCGCGGCAGTGCCGCCATTAATTGCTGCGTGTATTGGTGCCTGGGATGGGAAAATATCTGGGCTGTCGTTCCGCATTCTACGATTTCACCATGGTCAAGAATGGCGATGCGGTCACAGATGCCCGCGACCGATGCCAGATCGTGGGAGATGTAAAGGATAGCCATACCAGTGGAGCGATTCAGTTCGCGAAACAAAGCAAGAATTTCAGCTTGCGTGATCACATCGAGCGCGCTCGTCGCCTCATCGGCAATCAAAAGCGCGGGGCGATGCAGGATGGCCATGGCGATCAGCACCCGCTGCGCTTGTCCTACGCTCATTTGGGAAGGATATTTGCGTTGAAATTCGTCGTGCGAGGGAAGCGAAACGCTTTCGAGACAAGTCCGAATCGCATTTGCACAATCCGCGGCACCGCCGGAGGCATGCGCCCGCCATGCTTCCTTAAGCTGAGTTCTGATCTTGAGCGCTGGATTCAAAGAAGCCAGAGGACTCTGCAATACCAGCGAGATTGCCCTCCCTCGCAGCTGGCGCAATTCGCGCTCCGAGAGTTGCAGAAGGTCGGCATCTTGAAACTTGATCGTTCCCTCGGATCGGGAGTGCTTTTTGTCGAGCAGTCCGAGAATCGCCATGGCCAGCGTGCTCTTGCCGGAACCGCTTTGTCCGACCAAGCCCAGCACTTCGCCGGGCTGGATGGCGATTTCCACCTCACGCAAAACCGGCTGCTTGTTTCCGTAACGCACGGAGAGTCGCGCAGAGAGCAGAGGTCGTTTTCCTGGAGGCTGAGACATTGTTCGCGTACCTGATGATCTTTCAATATTATGATCGTTCAATATTTCGGTTCTCAGATCAGTGTGAATCCGTGTAATCCGTGGCGAGGAATCGTATTACTTTCCGGCTACCGTGAGCCGATCCGCATTCCAGAATGTCTGCGGTGACAGAATTACCGGAGCGGCCCCGTGCACCGTCGGCGACACAGCGGAGAGCGCGTTCTTGTTGATCAGGAAAATAAATGGCTCCTGCTCAACCACGATTTCCTGCACTCGATCGAACGCTTCCTTGCGCCGATTGGGATCCGTGGAAGCCGCTTGTGCCCG
>CAVRWS010000053.1:0-86501 GCA_963724815.1 uncultured Acidobacteriaceae bacterium | reverse complement strand
CATGTCCAAGATGATCCAGCTTCGTAATGTACCCGATGCCCTACATCGGGGCCTGAAAGCTCGCGCTGCCATGGCAGGTATGTCGCTTTCGGACTATCTGTTAGCGGAGATCAAGGAAATCGCGGAGAGGCCAACGCTCGCAGAATTGCGGGAGCGGCTGCACAAACGCAAGCCGATTTCAGCTCGGATCGATACCGCTCATTTGGTGCGAGAAGAGCGCCAGGCGCGATGATCGTCCTGGATGCATCGGCCGCAGTGGAGTGGCTTCTTCAGACATCTGCGGGGCAGAGCATCGAGAAGCGAATTTATTCGCGTAACGAAACGCTACACGCGCCGCATCTCCTAGATCTCGAGGTCACGCAGGTACTGAGGCGTCTCGCATTGCAAGGAGTGATCTCGGTACGTCGTGCCGACGAGGCGGTCCGCGATCTGCTGGATCTTCGTATTACTCGATATCCTCATGTCGTGCTCCTGCCACGAATTTGGCAACTGCGGCACAATCTTTCTGCCTACGATGCTGCCTACATTGTGCTTGCCGAAAAACTCGGAGCTGCACTAGTGACACGGGATGGTCGACTCGCTTCTGCTTCGGGCCATGCCGCGGCCATCGAACTCTTCTAATTCGACGAATCGCATCGCTCGCCTACGGATCGTCTATATTCCGGCAAGAGTCGCGGCGATTCTCGAGCGAGGATTTTCATTTCTGCGCCTTCCCAAGTACGGTCATGAGACGGACGATGTAATGAGGTCGTCAGTGCATGGACCCGAAGAAAGAGGCGGGTTGCGGCTTTTGCGCCCTGTGCAAAGTTTTGCTCTTTTAACAAGTACTTCTCCTTGATCAAGAATCTGGTTGACACGCAAGCTCACCACCGTAGTATGATTCGTGGCCGATGATCGGCGGTGGTCTCGCAGCCATCGTCTGATTTGAGCGGCCCTCTCCCCCTGCGGCTCTTGCTTTTGCTCAAACGGTACTCCATGCTCTCGCGGCCCAATCCGCCGTGTGTGTTCGATGCCGGAACTGCGAAGGGGCCGAGGTTCGCCGTTCGATTGTACAGACGATTCCAATCAGTTATTTCAAAGGAGTTTCTATGAATTTTCCCGGGAAGTGGCTGTGCATCAGTATCAAACA
The DNA here is from genome assembly GCA_963724815.1 of uncultured Acidobacteriaceae bacterium. GTDB lineage: Bacteria > Acidobacteriota > Terriglobia > Terriglobales > Acidobacteriaceae > Sulfotelmatobacter. The sequence goes on along the minus strand of CAVRWS010000053.1, from coordinate 85,372 downwards.
CATTTCGATACTGACTTTGCTGGCAGTAACTGGGTTCGCTCTATCAGCCGGCCGAAGCGCGCAGAAGGCGCAGAATCTGGGTCCGGAGGATCCTTCCAAAGTCATCAGTGTAACGGTATGGCTCAACCAGCATAACAAAGCGACGCTCGATGAACTGGTTCGCGAGATGTATCGGCCCGGCTCCCCCACTTATCATCATTTCTTGACACATGCTCAGTATCTCTCGCGCTTCGCGCCGACTGCAGGCGATGCGGCACAAGTGAGAGAGTACCTGACCTCGCATAATCTGACGGTGACCGCCGCGGATAAACTCAACCACTACATGGTTGCGCAAGGACGTGTCAGCGATGTGCAGAATGCTTTCAGCGTGCAATTGAGCCGCGTGAGCACGAAGGATGGAATTCATCGTGTGACCAACCGTGCGGCATCGGTTCCCGGCGCCGTCAGAGCGCTGATTCGCAACGTGCAAGGGTTGGCCGATTTCGCGCCAAAGCCTATGTATCGGGCGGCGATCGACCCGAGCACCGGCAGCGCGCCGCGTGCCCGAACTCTTTCCGACGTGGTTTCTTCTCAAAATCGCTGTCTGAATGGTACGCAGACCGTGAGCTTTACTACGGCGGGTGGCCCTCCGACCGCAACCTATAGCGGCAATCGTTACGCCACAGATGCCACGAACACTTGCCCGGGATACAACCCCGCGCAGCTTCAGACCGCCTTTGGCTTCAACCCGCTGTACAACAGAGGATGGGACGGGACCGGGCAGACGATCATCATCATCGACGCCTATGGCTCTCCGACTATTCAACAGGACGCAAACACCTTTTCGGCGGTTTACGGATTGCCCCCGTTAACCTCTTCGAATTTCCAGGTTTACTATCCGGGTGGAGTGACCACATGCAGCACCAGCGGCGCGGATTGCAATGGCTGGAACACCGAGGTGACGATCGATGTGGAATGGGCCCATGCGCTCGCTCCCGGAGCCAATATCGCACTGGTAGTGGCGCCGGACAATTCCTCCCTGGATATCGCAAATTTCTGGGCGATTGAGAATCCGGAGGTTTTTACTTCCTATGCCAACGGAGATTTAGGGTACGTAATCTCCAACAGTTGGGGCGCATTCGAAATTCTCGATGTGCTCTACGGCGGACAGTCAGGACTCGATACAGAATACGCAATGACCGAATTAGCCGCCGCCTTGGGCATTTCGGATAACTTCAGTTCCGGGGATGACGGCGACAACGTACAAGTCATCGCGGACGATTATGGCATTACTGTTCCTCCCAGCGTGCAAACGCCTGCATCTGCACCCTATGCCACAGGCGTGGGCGGGATCAGCCTGTTTCTAAACAGTAGTGAGGAGATTCTCCACCAGTCGGGCTGGGGAAACAACCTAACCCGCCTCACATACCCAAGTCCGAATCCGCCGTACGATCCTCCGGACCTCGTCGGCTTCTACGCCGGAGCAGGAGGAGGCTCGAGCGCGCAATGGCCTGAACCCGCATTTCAGAGCAGCCTCGGGAAAGCGTCCCGGCAGGTACCGGATATTGCATTACTTGCCGATCCGTACACCGGCGTCAACATTATTATCACGGTGAGCGGTCTGCCCGCCGTGCAAGTGTGGGGCGGTACCAGCGTAGCCTGCCCGCAATTCTCGGCCCTGTGGGCGATTGCCAATCAGGCGGCAGGGTCGGCCGCGCCGCTCGGTCAGGCTGCTGCAATGCTTTACAGCCTGCCGTCAGGTGCGATCACCGATGTCGTACCCGTGAATAACGGGCTTGATGTGAAAGGAAAAATTGTTAATCCGCCGAATCCCGTGCTGGTTGAAACCGCGGCGGATTTGGCGCAACCGCTCGAGAACACGACCGTGTTCCTTAGCGCGTTGTATCACGGCAGTTCAACCCGGTGGTACGACATTACGTTTGGCACCGATTCATCGCTGGTCACCGCTCCTGGATGGGATAACGTAACCGGCCTCGGCACGCCAAACGGCTTAAAGTTTGTCGAAGCTGTGGTAGCTGCCGCTGGAAAATAAAAACTAAAGGATTCGAAAACCTAGGCGGGCTGCTGTAATCCGGCAGCCCGCATTTTTTTGGCGTAAATCAAGGGTTTCGCCGGCGGACCGCAGTTTTAGCGGTGGATCGAAGCAGCAGAGATTCGCACGGGACGGATGCTCAGGCAAAAAAACCGGTCACCAACGATTGCTCAGGCTCAAGGCGGCAAGTTTTACGGGAGCATTCTGCCTGCCTTTGCTCGTAGCGCGAGAAGCTCCAAAACCACCTTGTTCTCTGCCTGAGCAAGCTGCTCGACCGATTGGCCGTTTGCTTCCTTCAGTACGCCATCGATAACCGTCTGCATCAGTGCTGGCGTGACGTCGGGCATTTCGAGTTTCTTCATTTGGCTCACGAAGCCGGTCATGAAATGCTCCACAAAGTGTTGGATTCCGCCGGGCCCGCCGCCCAAATGCCACTGCAGGCTAGGGCCCATCACACCCCACCGAAGCCCCGGCCCATAGCACACGGCGATGTCCGCATCCTCCACGCTGACGACGCCTTGCTGGATGAGATAGAGCACCTCCCGGTAGAGCGCGAGTTGAAGCCGGTTCCCAACATGGCCTGCGATAGCCTTGCGCAGCCGGATTGGCTTTTTGCCGACAGACGCGTAGAACGTCATGGCTCGTTCGATCACCGCCTCGGACGTCTTCGCCCCGCCTGCTACTTCAACCAAAGGAATGACGTGCGGAGGATTAAAGGGATGGCCTAGCACGCAGCGCTCGGGATGCTTACAGCTCGACTGGATGACATCCATGGTGATGCCGGATGCGCTCGAAGCGAGAATCGTGTCCGGAGGAGCGGCTTCGTCCATCTGGGCGAAAACCTTGGCTTTCAAGAGGGGGCGTTCCGGGACGTTCTCCTGGACAAAGTCGGCATTCGAGACCGCCTCCTTCATATCGGCAGTGAACGTCAGTCGGTCCCGGCTTGCACCTGGAGCGAGGCCGATCTCGGTGAGTAACTTCCATGCCTCGTCGACACTCTTACGTAGGTTGGGCTCCGCGTTTGGCGCGGGATCCGTTGCGATGACGTCAAGACCGCTCGCCAGATACTGCGCCACCCAGCTCGCGCCGATCAAGCCCGTGCCGACAATTGCTACGTTTCGAATCTGCGTATTTGCCATGGCCCGCCATTCTATCCCCGGTGTGACTGTCGTGAATAGAAATCAAGTTGATAAGTTCTGGAAGGAAGCAAAGAACCGGCTTGATGCTCGGCAGATTTATTGATTGCGAAACGAAGCCAAGAAGTTCCGTATTTTCAGAGATCGATCTAAACCGAAATGCGGGGCATGGGTTACGGAGGAGTTCAGCCGTTGCTACCGGTTCTCGGCTGAGCTGAATCGATTGTGTTCTGACGGCTCCAACAGGGATTTCTTGTGGGATCGTACTCAACTTCGCGATTTGGACAAGTTCGCCGGAAAAGGCAAATTCGGCATGTCGGTTTGCGAAGCCTTTGCACAATTACTACTCCTAAGACCGTGGAGGTAGCAGCCAACGCGAGTAGTGCGGCTAAAAGCATATATTTTCCTCCGCACGAATATTACCCTGTGTAGTGCACCAGTGAATGTGATGCAGATCACAAACGTCTTTGCCAGACCCGCGTTATCGCTACGGGATAACCACTTTCACTGCGGCTGTCTTCCTGCTTTCGCGGCCCTCTAGATTGACTGCTGTTGTGGCATAGTAATACGTGGTGTCATTCGCGACGGTGGAATCACTATAGAGGGTCGAACCGATCAGGCTCGCGTTGATCTTCGTCCATATCTTTCCGTTTGGACCGCGATAGACGTTGTATCCGGCAACGTCGCTCGACGTTGAACCTTTCCAGTGCAGATCGACGACATGCTCGGCGGTGGCTTGGATGACGACCTTATACGATTTTTTCGAGACAAGCCCACCACACCCAGTGGCCTTCACGACGAAGGAGTAGGTGGCTGCCCTGGTCGGCTTTCCGCCCAGATGCAGGGCCGTCGTCGTGCCGGACACTTTAGCCGTGACTCCCACCGGCAGCTTTCCCGAGACGATCTCCCACTTGTAAGGAGTGCAGCCGCCTTTCGCCTCGACGACTTCAGAGTAGGCAGTTTCGACCGTTCCGTTCGGCAGGCTGGGAGTAGTGATGGCGATGCTGGACGCCACGCACGGGGAAGCCAGTAAGACCAGCGAGAGGGAGAGTTGCCAGGATTTCATCGCCCAATGCTGGTGGGATCGGCGCCTGACCGACAAGATGTCAGAGGTTTGAAGACCGCCGGGTTAACCCCTAAAATGTTGGAAGGATTAAGTTTAACGTCCGTTCCGTGCCCGCAGAAAATTTATCAGCGACTTGAGGCGGATGACACGCAGTTCGTGGTGTGTTGTTCGTCCGTTAGCGCGAGGACCGCATACGCGGTCGCTGCATCGCTCATAAATCGCCCGGTATCCGAAGAAATATGACGGCGCTTGTTTACGGAAGAGGCGGGCCATGAACCCTCGGCATCCTGATTACTCGTCAACCAGGATAATCCACGCTGAAGTTGCCCGTTTTCGCGGGAGACGCCCGCCTGCTCCAATACAAGGGTGATAATGCTAGTGGCGACACCGTCACTCTTCCCTGAGATTGGAGTCCCATCTTCCCGGAGCCACATGTTCAGGAATGATTGAACGCTCCAACCATTCCATTTCCATGCAATGGAAGCCAATCTCCATCCGCCATCGGCCTGTTGCTTGTTCAGGATTTCGCGAATGATCGCTTGCTGCTGGCTGGGCTGAAGGAGCCCGGACAGCTTGGTGGAAGCCCAGAGCAGGAAAACGCGATTGATTACGGATTGCTTGGCGCTCTCGCGTGTCAGATACTGCCGCAAGCTCGCGACGTGAGCTTGGATTTCAGCGTCCGACGCATAATTCCCAGGAGCGGTTCCTACAGCTATGGCGGCTAAAGCCGCTCCGTAGTAGGCGGAATCGTTCGCTTCCCAAGGTTCCTGGTCGAACTGCAGCCAGAGCCATGAGCCTCGATCGTCTCCTGCGGTCTGCTGTAATGCCCACATATTATTGAAGGCAATACGCGTGTCGCTGCTGAGTGTTCCATTTTGTGCGTCGCGGCTGGCAAGAATCAGGGCGTTCAGAACTGACTCGGTGCCGCGGGATTCGGCAGTCTTGTTGTTATATCCTGCACCGCTGTAATACGGCCCAATATCCTTCCAAAGCCGCACTCGCGTAGTGACGTTCTCGATCAGCCGCCGTTCGTCTTCTGAAGGACCTGTTTCCGCGAGGGCATCTCGGAGCGCCGGTCGCGACAAGGCGTAGGGCATAGCGGTATGGCACGATACACAAAATGTGCCGTGATCACGGGCTGATCCAGTCCACTGCATCCACCAGCCCTCGCGGTAATCCAGGTACGCTGCCGCCGCTCTTGGATCCCAGCAACTGGAAACTTTCGGGGCAGGGTGCGAGCAAGCTACCGTGGCAGCGACCGCGACGCACGTCAGAACGACGGCCAGTCGTTGGCAAACCATCCTCATTGAAAATACTCACGCATCTGAGCAAGAAGTGATCCGGTGACCGCCAGATAAAAAAGGGGGAGAACTGGGTGGAAACTACCAACCAGCAGAACACCATTATACAAGATTAAGAAGATGCCCTCGATTCAAATTCAGATCTGATCCCGGCGGACCCTCCCGCCGTGGCATCGAGTCGTCTGGGCTCGATTCGTAGGACGGAGTTGCGCCATGTATATCGCAACGAAGCTGGGAATTTCAGAGGGAACACGATTGCCGGTTACGGGATCTGCACGTCGGCGACGATGTTGGAGTAGCCGCTTTCTTCATTGCTCGAGTTTACGGCCGTCGTGGCATAGCAGTAGTTCATGTGGCCGGCCACGGAAGCGTCTACATAAGCAGTAGCCGTATTCAACGATCCGTTGATCTTTGAGTAAATCCCGCAGGCAGTGGTGTAGGGCGAGCGGTAGACGTTGTATCCCGCTATGTTCGAGGAAGAGCTGGCGTTCCACGACAGGCTGACCGAATGGATCGATGCGGCCGTACCCGTACCCGTGGCGGATTCCGTGGTTGTGGAAGGCTGAGCATTGCTGCCGAAGGTAAGGATTGCGCTATCCGCACCGGCCACTTGCGGGCTGAATGTCAATGTGAATGGCACGCTTTGCCCGGAGGGAATGGTTACCGGCAGCGACAAACCGCCGATTGTGAATCGGGAGTTGTTTGAAGTCGCAGCGGTTACGGTTACGTCGGCTCCAGTGGCATTAAGAGCTCCCTCGGCTGTGCCGCTGCTCCCAATGACTACTTCGCCGGCAGCTAATGTCGCTGGACTTGCGGTCAACTGTGCGCTTGTCGTCGTTCCAGAGTTTCCGGACGCCGCGGCTTTTGCCGAACTAAAACCCTGGCAACCCAGAGTGCTCCCGAGGCAGAGAAGAATAAGCGCCAGGTTAAGTACCCAGACGCTGTTTGCGTAACGGCGAGCCTGAGACCATCGATTCATAATTGCATTCGCGAAAAGCGCCGGGTTCCAGTCTTCGGTTACGAATTTCGTATCAACTAAGTTTGGGATACTACGCGGAAATCGAGAAGATTTCGAAGGTTCATACGACGGAAGGGTAACATTTTGTGACGATAGTCACGTTACTCATCGGCTCACGCCATGGCAACTCTCAACGAGAGCTTAATTGTGCGGCGCATCAGCGAACCGTGAAGGAGATCGGTGAATAGGTGCCCAGAGCCAATTTTCGCTCAGGCGCAAGAGATCACGGATGACCGTCCGCGGGCCTAAAAATGTTCTCGGGAAGCCTTATTGAGATAACTGGAAAGAACCGATCCCAGTTTTTCGAATTCCGTCGTGAGCATACTCCAGTGATTTCCTGGTATCGTCTCCACTTCCAACTGTGCTGCAAGATGGGACCACACTGTGGCGGGATCCTCGGGAAAATCTGTGACGATTGCAGGTCTCACGAAGTCTATTCTGCCACCATAGTATTGCGGACGATAGCGCTTCAGAGCCAGATAAGCAGAATCGCGCATTCGTTGCGTCACGTTGCTCATCGATTCTGGGATCTGGCTCCCAGGCGACGGGTTTCGGTCAATGCTTTCTGAATGCTCAGATCGAGTCCTGCCCAGCGGTGCACTGGGAGACAAGATGCGCCGCTTTGCCAGACGGAACGACAGCAGTGCATTTTGGACAAGGCCGAGCTGAGTTCGGTAAGGATAGGAATCCACCAGCGCTAATAGTGCAACCTTTTCTGTGCCAGCAGATAGGCGCTGTGCTATTTCCAGCGCCACTAAACCTCCCAGCGAATAACCGATCAGAAAATATGGACCATGTGCTTGCGCTTGCTTGATAGCTTCGAGATGAAACTGCGCCATTTCGTCCACCGATGCCAGTGGTGGGTCTATGCCGTCAATGCCTTTGGCCTGCATTCCGTAGATCGGATGCGGGGATTCGATTGTATTCACCAAACGAAAAAGATCGAACACAGTGTCGCCAAGGCCGTGGGCGATAAAAACGGGAGGTTGTACGGTTCCGGCCTTCAGCAGTAGGAGCGGCGGAACCCGCGGAGGTTCCGGTTGCTCCAGCACTTCCGCGAGCGCCTCAATCGTCGGAGCCTCATAGATCAGCACCGCAGGTAGATACCGACCGCAGCCTTTCGCGACCTCAGAAAATAATTGTGCGGCCGATGCGGGGCTACCACCGAGGTCGAAGAAATTGTCTTCTGTCTGGACCGAGGAGCGCTGCAGCACTCTTTGCCAAATGGGAAGCAAAAACTCTACAGCCGAGCTCTTTGTCATGAATGCGGTCATGAGTACAGTCATGAATGCGCGAACGACCAGTAGAGCTCTCGAGCCTTGGTATAGAGCGGTCCAAATTGCAAGGGCCGATCTCCGATCCGGGTCACCGGAACCACTTTGGAATAGTTTCCAGTCGCGAAAATCTCATCCGCTTTCTCGAAATCAGAGTAGGCAAGAGTTCTCTCGACGACTGTCACGCCAGCGTGGCGCAATAATCCAATCACTCTCTGCCGTGTGATGCCCGCGAGAAAGGTTCCATTTGGAATCGGCGTGAATACTATGCCATCCTTCGCCAGGAAGACGTTGGACGTGGCCAGTTCGGCGACGTTGCCCAGCATGTCGCATACGATCGCGTTATCGAAGCCCCGTTCATGCGCCTCGAAAAGAGAACGGGAATTGTTAGGGTAAAGACATCCGGCTTTCGCATCCACGGGCATCGTCTCAATAGTCGGGCGGCGGTAAGGCGACAAGGTGATGGAGAATCCTTTCGGCACACGCATCGGCGCCTCATAAATTGAGAGACACCAGCGAGTGGATTCGGGATCGTGCGCTTGCACCCATGGTCCTTCCTTCTCAGCCCAATACATCGGTCGAATGTAGAGCGCGGCGTCCTTATCGAATCGCTTTATCCCCTCGCGCGCGAGTGCCACCCAATGTTCGGGCGCAACCACGGGCTTGAGAAAGAGTTTCTTTGCGGAATCGTTGACCCGGGCACAGTGGAGTTCAAGATCGGGCGTGACGCCTTCGAACGCACGAGCGCCGTCGAACACCATGGAACAAAGCCATGCGGAATGCGTTCGTGGTCCCATGATGGGTACATTGCCCTCGTGCCAGTCCTCTTCAAAATAGGTCCAGGTCTTGGACCATCCAGTTCCGAGTGCCATCGATTTCCTCCTGCAGCGGTTACCCTCCATGGTAAGGTATGCCGCCAAATTTGCGATGTGAATTACTCATCGCGCATCCTGTTGCGCACGGCTTGTGTTCCCCAAGTCGATATCAACTCGGAGCAGTCTTCGAGCTGCCGGCCTGGTTCCCGGCATCGCTCTCTTATCTCGCTTCAGGAACGATTTCCGTGGCGGGCCAGTGCGATGGTTGGGCGTTGAGATTAGGGGCGATCGATACTGGGCCGTCGACAGGCTTAACGTCCACGTTAAATCCATCTATTTCGACGAGCGGTTGATCTCCCTGCAGATCCTTGGTCGCCGCTTCGATCGAGATAGTTGAAGATTCGCCGGGCACGAGCGAAATGTAGTTGTCGGAGTAAAACACGGGCAGAACGCGCCGGCCACTCTTCTTTTGATGAAGCTGTAAATGCGACAGCAGAGCAACGTTGCTGGTGTTGTTGTGCAACGTTACGGTGAGCAGCGTTTTGTCGCCCTCATTGCGAGAGCTGGCTTCGGTATCAAGTACCACCCTGGGAAGATTCATGAGACCATCGAACTGGTCTTGAGCGACATGTTGCCAGTAAAGATTCGTGGATAGCAATTTTCCGTTCGCGTCGGTGAGATTGAGCTTGATGAAGTAAAGGGGAGTGATGCGCGCGCTGACGTCGATTTGCGCGGCCTTGATCGTGCTGCTGCCGGGTACCTGCGCAACCGGGTAGCTGTTATGCGAATCCAATGTGCCGTCAAAACGATAAATCAGCATGTTTACATTGACCGCATTCAAGGCATCCGGACGATTGTTAACCACCTCAATGCCGCGGTTCTCTTCATTAAACTGCACATGTATCGTCTCCGCTGCCTTCTTCACTGCGTAGAGAGCCGCGTTGGGCTCGAGATCGTAGTGGTAGAGCTGCCACACGAAACTGGGCTGCGCCGGGTGACTCATCCACGTAAGTACGCCCGTGGTGGTCTTGAACATTTCCGCGTTTCGTCCTTCATACATGGCGCGAAAAGCTTCATAGGTCGCAAGCTGGCCTTTCTGAACGAAGTCGGCGAGATTGCGAATGTGCCCATAACGTTCCGCGAGCGAGGTCGGAAACTCGTTGCCGCGTTGGGCTCCCGACGCCATGTCGTGTTGCGCCCAGTCGTCATTGATCGTCTCCCAATCTTTCTGCGGCATCATTCCCTGGATCGATTCGATTGTAGGAATCGATACTGAGCCGGTCTCGGTCTTAAAACTCTCGTTGAACGCATAGAAGAAGCGCGGCGAACGCCAGTAGTAAGGTCCATGCGACGAAACGCCGCGTCCGTCGGCGGAGTTCGACTGGTAGAGCCGGGTGGGATCGAGGCGAGCCATCAGGGTCTTCAACGTGTCGTCAAGCTCTTTGGGCGGATAGCCCTCATTGCGCGCGCACCAGACTGCGATCGACGGATGGTTGCGATAGCGCACAACCTTATCGGTAACGTTGGCAAGGTAGGTGGGAATATCGGTGACGTCCGGGCCATCATTTGGGTTGGGCTGAAAAAATTCATCCCACAGCAGAATTCCATACTTGTCTGCCATGTCGTAAAAATCGGGACTGGTGCTCTGTCCCACCCAGTTGCGGATGATATTGAGGTTGGCCAGCGCGTGCATGTGAAACTGAGCGTCCAGGCGTTCTCGCGAAACCCGCTTCATTGCCTCATCCAGGCCCCAGTTGCCGCCGCGCGCCATCACCCGAACTCCATTGACGGAAAGCGTTAAGTTCTCGGAGTCAGGCACCTGGTACTCGATCTTGCGAATACCAAACTGCCGTGTCGAAGTATCCGAAGTTTTTGCTTTTGCCCCTACATCGAAGCGCAGCGTGAGACTGTACAGATTCTGTGGACCATAGCCATTAGGCCACCACAACTTTGGATTAGAAAGGTGCAGCTCAGGTGTGGATTTGCTGTCGAGCACAACCGCTTCCGTCCCGTTCGCGGCAATGGTCACAGGTTTGTGAAAAGTAATCTCGTTTCCCGGCGCGTTCTGGTTCTCTGCAGTCTGCAATCGAATGATGCCGGTAAGCGTGCCGAGGACGGGCTTTGGCGATTTGTTCTCCAGCGTTGTGGAAACGTGAAGGTCAGCGCTTTCGTGCGATGCCGCCAGAGCCGCCGTAACAAACGGATCCTTCACCACGACCGGCCCGGTTGCATCCAGCGTGACCGGAAGCCAGATACCAGTATCCCGATCGCGAACCGCGGGGAGCCAGTCCCATCCGATCGTGGAAAGAAATGTCGGTCCGTCGACAGCAGTCTCGCCCCCGTTCTTGCCCACACCATTCGCAACGTTATGCTCGTGCGGCACGCCGGGATGGGGTTGCGGCGCAACCAGAACGGCCAGGACAGCGCGGCGGCCGGGCTTCACAAACTCCGAGATATCGAAATCGCCCCGTATGAAGGCACCGCGCATCGTCCCGGCCTCGTGCCCGTTTACCCAGATCTGCGCTGTGTAGTTGATGCCACCGAAATGCAGCCAGGTGTGACGGCCTTTGTAAGCCGCAGGAACGGGAAAGGTGGCGCGATACCAGTAGCTGGTCTTGTTCAGACTCTCGGGAATCGCGCGCATGTTTTCGCCGTACAGCGGCTCCGGATAAACACCGTCGTTGACCAGGGTGGTAAGGACTGTACCCGGCACCGTCGCGGCATACCAACCCTGCGGGTCAAAATTGGCTGTCGAAATAAGGGCGGCTGCGGTCGCAACTTTTTCCGCGTCTTGCATCTGCCATCCATGAATGGTTTGCATTTCTGGTTGTGACTGCGCCGGCAAACATACGGGTAAAAGAATGGCGAACAAAACTAAGAAACGAGGCATCATTATGCGATATTCCTCTCTGGACGAACCCATTATGCGAGTTTGGGGTAAATCTGGATCACGAAATGAAAAAAGTTATCACCTTAAGCAAACACCGCCACGATATTGAGATTTCCAGAAACAGTCTACGCTTTCAAAATTGGCCGCGCGATTGTGCTGGTGTTGTATCCTCCCGAATGTGCGCATCGCCATCATTATCAGAAACGCTGACCACGATGAAAGGTCCTCGTAAGATGTCTTCCTCCTCCCACATTATGATTCTCTCGTCGAAATGCCTCAGGTTTGTTGTCGTCATTGCCGTGGCCGCTTCTCTTTTCGTGCCACAGTCGAGCGCCAGGCTTCAAGCGGAGAGTCAGGGAGCCAAAGCCTCATCCGCAGCGCGACCGGAAGAGACGGAAGTTTGGGAACCAGTGCCCGCAATGGTTACACCGGGGATCACCGACGCGGCGCCTCCCTCCGATGCGATTATCCTCTTCGACGGCAAAAACCTCGACCAATGGGTTTCGAGCCGCGACAAGTCACCAGCGCAATGGATCGTCGCCGCTGGCGTAATGACCGTGAACAAGGCCGCGGGAAACATTGAGACCAGGCGAACTTTCAAAAACTACCAGCTCCACCTGGAATGGAAGATTCCTGAAAATATCACTGGCAGCGGTCAGGCACGCGGCAACAGCGGAGTATTTTTGGCCTCCACCGGCACGGGCGACGCCGGATATGAGTTGCAGATTCTCGATTCGTATAACAACAAGACTTACGTCAACGGTCAGGCCGGCAGCATCTACAAGCAGAGTATTCCTCTGGTGAACCCGAGTCGAAAGCCGGGTGAGTGGCAGAGCTACGACGTAGTGTGGACTGCGTCGACTTTCAACTCCGACAGCTCTCTGAAAACTCCTGCATACGTCACGGTCTTCTTTAACGGTGTCCTGGTGCAGAACCACTTCGAATTGAAAGGCGAGACGCTATACATCGGACGGCCCTCGTACAAGAAGTACGACACTGCACCGATCAAGCTGCAAGCGCACGGCGATCCCAGCGAGCCGATCAGCTTCCGGAACATCTGGGTCAGGGAGCTCCGTTAGCGCTCGTAGGGCGGCCGTCATGGCTGCGGACAGATATTTCTACTCGTTTACCAACCCACTAAAGCCCACAATTAAGGCTTCGAGGAACTGTTCTGGCGGATCTAGGCCTTTCCATCTGCCGCGCAAATCATTCTCGTTTAAGGGGATAGGAAGCGCCGCCACTTTCAGAAAAAGAAAAAGCAAAAAGAGCTTGCATTTGTCCATAGTGTTGTAGTTAAGTATAACAGTAGTTGGCTGCGCCCCTTTGGCCGACAAACCGCCGGAGAACTCTTGTTGAAGCCCGGAACACTTACAAGAGATCTCCGGGATCGACCGCAAAGAGAATTTAAGGAGAAAATTGAAATGAAATCACGAATCGCACTTTCCGTTTTGTTTCTTCTGTTCACCATTGCTGCGTACGCCCAGTCTGACGCACAGAAATCCTTCGCAACCATGAAAAGCCTGGCCGGAGAATGGGAAGGCTCCGTCAACGTCCCGGAGATGCCAGAGATGTCGGGAGGCAAGCCGGTCCACATCTCGATGCGCGTGACCTCAAGGGGAAACGTCCTCGTGCATGAGATGCAGGAAGCAGGAACGCCTTTGGATGCGACAAAATACGACCACCCGGTCACGATGCTCTACGTGGACGGAGACCAGCTTACACTGGTTCACTATTGCGATGCGGGGAACCGGCCCCGGATGACCGGCAAGGTGTCACCCGACGGCAAGACAGTCGAGTTCGAACTCAAGGACATCAGCGGGGATCCGGAGGAGCATATGCACCATGCCGTGTTCACCATCATTGATGCCAACCATCACACCGAGGATTGGACGTTCATGGCGAAGGGCAAGCCGATCCATGCGCACCTCGACCTGCAGCGGAAGAATTGACGAAGAGCGAATCCCGGGTAAAGGCTATCTTGGAAAAAAATCATGGATCGTGAGTGGAACGACAGTCAACCGATTTACCGCCAGCTTCGCGACCGCGTGGTTGCGATGATACTCGACGGCGTGCTCAAAGAAGGCGATCCGTTGCCTTCCGTGCGCAATGTCGCGGCGGAATATCGGGTCAATCCACTCACGGTTCTAAAGGGTTATCAACAACTCGTCGACGAGGGATTGGTCCAGAGCAAGCGAGGCCTCGGCATGTTCATCAATGCTGGTGCGCGAGATTTATTGTTGCAGGGTGAACGGCAGAAGTTTCTGGGCGAAGAATGGCCCAGGGTGTACGCAAGCATTCAGCGGCTCGGCCTGAGCGCGGAAGAACTGCTGAATGGTTCCGCAAACGGGCGCTTGTCGAACGCTACAGAGAAGGAAAAGAAGGAGCCGAAGAAATGACGGTGATCGAAGCACGTGGCCTGCGGAAAGCCTTCGGCAAAACCATCGCGCTTGACGGCATAAATTTGCATGTCGAAGAAGGCCGCATCCTCGGCATCATTGGCCCCAACGGTGCAGGGAAGAGCACTGCGCTCAACGCGATTCTCGGCCTCACCCAATATCAGGGAGAGCTGACGGTGCTCGGCCGCGAGCCCTGGACCGAGCGCGACCAACTCATGCGCGATGTCTGCTTTATCTCCGATATCGCCGTGCTGCCGCGCTGGATCCGGGTTTCGCAGGCACTCGATTACGTGGGCGGCGTGCATCCGCGATTCGACCGTGCCAAGGCGGAAGGTTTTCTTGCGAAGACTGACATCAATCGAAGCAGCAAGGTCAGGGAGTTATCGAAGGGTATGGTGACACAGCTGCACTTGGCTCTGGTCATGGCCATTGACGCGAAATTGCTGGTGCTCGACGAGCCCACGCTTGGCCTCGACATCTTGTACCGCAAACAATTTTACGATTCGCTGCTGAACGATTATTTTGATCGCAACCGCACCATCGTGGTGACCACACATCAGGTAGAAGACGTCCAGCACGTGCTCACCGATCTCGTGTTCATCAACCGCGGGCGCATCGTACTCGATTGCAGCATGGAAGAATTCGAATCGCGCTATTTGGAAGTGACGGTGCGTCTCGAGCATCTGGCTGCAGCGCGGGTTCTCAATCCGATATGCGAACGTCAGGTACTTGGTCGCAGCATCCTGCTGTTCGATGTAAAGCTCAATCACGCCGATCGCCAGCAACTCGCCGCGCTGGGCGATGTGCGCGTGCCCAGCATTGCCGACTTGTTCGTTGCCATGTTGGGAGATAAGCCAGCAAATCACACCAATCAGCCGCAAGGAGCCTCCCGATGAATAGCCAATCGAATCCGATGGCTGAGTCCTTTTCGTCCTCGATCGCCGCACCAGCACCAACGTCGGTGACTCGTCCGTTTTACTGGTCCGTGCGTCGCGAGTTGTGGGAGAACCGTTCCATTTATCTCGCGCCTCTGGGCGTGGCCGCCGTATTTTTATGTGGCTTTCTGCTCACTGCGATTCTCCCGGGCGGAACTCGTGGACTGCGGTCGATCAGCCCGGAACACACCGCAGCACAGTACGATATCGTGGCCGGTCTAATGATGCTCACCACGATTCTGGTGAACGTGTTTTATTGCGCCGACGCTTTGTATGGGGAACGTCGCGATCGCAGCATCCTGTTCTGGAAGTCGCTGCCGGTCTCCGATCTCACAACGGTGCTCGCGAAAGCCAGCATTCCGCTCGTGATCGTGCCGGTAGTCGCATGGGCCAGCGCTGTTGCCGTGCAATGGATCGTGCTCTTATTCAGCTCCGCCCGGCTGCTGGCAGGCGGTATGAGCGTGTCGGCATTATGGACCGAGTTGTCGTTCTTCCGGATGTCACTGCTGCTGCTCTACCACATTTTGACCGCCCACACCCTCTGGCCCGCGCCGGTTTATTGCTGGGTGCTGCTGGTATCCGGCTGGACGCGCCGCGCGACCTTGCTATGGGCGGCGTTGCCGGTCGTTGCCATTGCCGGGCTGGAAGGGATTATGTTCCACACGTGGCATTTCGCCGCCCTGGTGGGCGGTCGCCTGATTGGTGCTGCGCCCGCCGTCGACTTCAGATCGCCCGACACCTTCCCCACCAATCCTATGACGCACATCACTCCGCTTCATTTCCTGAGCAGCCCGAGTGTATGGATCGGGCTGCTGGTTGCGGCGGCATTTCTCGCGGCAGCGGTGCGGCTGCGGCACTATCAAGGACCGATCTGATTAAAGATAGACACAGTTTTCGACCGCATCGGAAAACATTTGCCCTTTGCATGCAACCTTATAAAAACCCTCACCAGATAGGAATCAAGGCTGGCGCGTGAGACAAAGGCCAGCCTCTGGGTTTAAGCTGCTGCCATGAAGAAGTTTCCGCATTCCTACCGCGAAGTATTACATATCCCCAGCTGCAGCAAGAGGTTGGCATGAACCGGCGCGAAGTGCTTCATGGGTTTGGATCAGCGGCTGCGGCGCTGGCTCTGACTCGATTCGGATTTTCGTTACCGCGTGTCGGAGCGAACGATAAGCTGACGATTGGGTGTATCGGCGTCGGATCCCAGGGTCTACGCGTTATGTTGGATGTGTTGCGGATACCTGAAATCCAGGTAGTTTCCGTGTGTGACGTGAACCGCGGCAGCAGCGATTATCTGGACTGGGGTCCCAACGAATTGCGAAACAAGGTGCGCATGGTTCTGCAGGATTCCAGTTGGGGTTCAACATTGCCCGGACCTACCGCGGGTCGAGAGGTAGCGCAGAGCATCGTTAATGCGTTCTATGCGAAAGAAAGCGGGAAGGCGAACTACACGGGGTGCACAGCTTACGAAGATTTTCGCGACCTCCTCACGAAGGAGAAGGATCTCGATGCTGTGATCGTGAGCACGCCCGATCATTGGCATGCTCCGATTGCAATTGCCGCGATGCGGGCGGGAAAGCATGTGTATAGCCAGAAGCCGATGGCGCACAGCGTGTGGGAGTGTCGCGAGATGGTTCGTGTAGCGAACGAGACGAAACGCGCGACGCAGGTTTCAATCTTCAATTCGAATTCTCCAGAATCGCAGCAGGTGCACAATCTCTTGAGTAGCGGCGCGATCGGGCCGGTGCGCTCCATCGACATCTGGACCAAGCGTGCCTCGGCATTCTGGAAGCAGGGACTTCCCACACCAACCCATGCGGATGAAATTCCTGAAGGTCTGAACTGGGATATGTGGCTGGGGCCGGCGCCGATGCGTCCCTTTAGCAAGAGCTATCTGCCGTTCGTTTGGCGCGCCTGGTACGACTTTGGCTGCGGCGCTCTCGGAGACATGGGTGAATATGGCTTCGATACAATCTCGCGCGCAGTCGGACTGCAAACCGCGAATCGAATCGATGCGAGTTCGACCGATTTATTTCCCGAAAGTTATCCGGTCGCATCCTCGGTGCATTTCAACTTCGGGAAGACTGCGGATCGGCCAGAGCTGAAACTGAACTGGTACGACGGCGGTATTGAACCGAGACGCCCGCCGGAATTATCCGATGACGCGGAGATGGGAACGGGTGGCGAAGGCGTGATCTATACAGGCGATCATGGCAAGTTAATGACGGCGTTTATGGGGCAGGATCCGCGTGTGCTATCTAAAGATGGAAAGTTGACTATGCCCCTCGGAACGCCTGCGAAGGAGGAAAAACCGTTTCAGCGGGCCAGACCAGAGCTCGGCGGCAGCGCCAGCAGCGCAGATGCAGCACACTTTCTTGAATGGGTGCATGCTTGCCAGGGCGGTCCACCGGCTCGCGCGAATTATGCCTATGAGGCTCCGATCGTGGAGACGCTGATGCTGGGCTGCATTGCGGTGCGCACGCACGAGCTGCTGGAGTGGGATGCGGAGAACTTTCGGCTGACGCGCGGTTCAGACCGGGCAGCAGCCTTGTTGATGCCGCAACATCGAGATCCCTGGGGGATTTCATGATCCCGATGTTCTCCGCCTGCAAGTTCTGATTCGATCTGCGCTGCTAACTGAATATTGCTTGGTCAGGCCAAGCGGCGCAGTTTTGTGACTCTGCCCGCTTCAACCCACTCCACCACAAAAATGTTGCCCTCGTGATCGAAGCAGGCGCTATGCGGACAAACAAATCTTCCGGGAACGAATGTTCCGTGTTCCTGATTTCGAACCGTGCTCCAATCTGTTTTTGAAAATTCTCCCTCGCCCAAACTCGCGACCACATTGTTCTTCCGATCAAGAATGACGACTTTGCTTAGAAGATCCGGGATCACGACTTCACCATTTCGTTCGTGCAGATAACATGGCATCTTCGTGGTCCCCAGAATGAAGTCAACGTGTTTGCCATCCAGGCTAAATCGGTGCAACCGGCTGTTGCCCCGGTCGGCGACTACTAGAAACGGCGTCTGCTCCCGCGTATCGATCCACAACCCATGCGGACAATCGAGTTGATCGTTGCCTGAGCCCAGCCCGCCAAAGGTGCGAATAAATTCAGCTTTCTGGTTGTACTGATTGATAAAGCTCGATCCATATCCATCGCCCACGTAGATGTCTCCATTTGGAGCGATGGCGACGTTGGTGGGGCGATAGGGTGCTGCCGAGTTTTTGTCTTTGGGCTTGTAGGCTTCCGATTCCGCCGGATATCCCAGAGTGAATACTTCTTCGCCCTTCAAAGTTCGCTTGGTCACGATGCCATGTTGGAAATCGCATAGATAAAGAAAGTCTTCGCTTCCTTCTTTGCGTATGGTCAGCCCGTGCGCTCCGCCTTTGAACTGCCGCCCCCAGGAACGGACGAACTTCCCGTCGTGGTCGAAGACCACCATCGTGTCCAGGCTCTCGCTGGTCGCATTCACCGTGTGATGGATGTAGATATTGCCTTGCGAATCTTCGCAGACACCATGCGTGTTGCCGTACTTGATCGTTCGTGGCAACTCACCCCAGTCATGAATGGCCTCGTATTGATGGTCATCCTGTCCGAGGATCGGCGCTTTCGTGCCGCCCTTGTCGGTTGCGCCCAGGAATGCAGGAGCGTAAGCAACAGTTGCAGCGGAAACCAGGAAACTGCGACGCGTGACTTCCATGTTCAGGCGCTCCAAATAGAGTGACGAGAAAATCCAGGAATAAATTGGGTTAAGAAAGAGACTTCGCGACGCTGGCTCACTTCACTTGCTCGCAACCGCAGCCTTTTCGTCGACCAGTTTCGGATCAGCGAATTGCAACCAGAAGCCCATCATCTCTTCGTCGCTCGGCTCACCCCAGCGAATCGCTTTCGAGGGATCGGGATTCTGGGCATTATCGAATGAGTTGTCGAAATATGCGGTGGTCACCAGCTTTGTACCTTTGGGTAACAAGAACTGGTGCTTCAGGAAATAAGTTTCCTGCCAGCGGAAGTTATAGTGCGGCACATTTAATAGGACTTCGTGATGGCCGTCCGGATAGATGGCTTCGGTGGTCATACTCTTCCCGCGAAAATGCATGTGCGCGGTGTAGGCCAAAACGGTTACATCTTTGGGCAACGTAAAACACGAGGTCACTCGGTGATTATTGTCATTGGGCGGAATCAGAAAGAGATCGTTCCATATTTCGTACTGCGCAATCTCATGCTTCACCGGTTCCCGGGCAAACACCAGCCCAATGCTGGTGCGATCTTTCACGTCCTCGCCGGTGTGGTTGCTGTAGTGGACTTGAAACTGAAGATAGGAACCTGCCGGAATTCTTAGCGCGTAACCAGCAGGGCGAGTCTCGGCCAGGTGCCCAGGCAAATAGATTCCCGGCACGATGTTCAGGTATCCGGATCCCTTACCCGGAACTCCGCCACCATCAGGCGATGAGCACCCATCGTCGACCACAGGTGCGTCGGGTCTCATATGCAACACCTTGCCGGTGCGGTAGTGATACTTATCGACTCCGGCATCAGCTTTACCATGTTCGGCTACTTCCTTCGCCACTTTATCTGCAGCAATCACCGAGACTGTCGCGTGATGCACAACGCGCCGATCTCCGGGAAGCACCTCGGCCGCCTGGATCCACTTGTCCTCAGTGAAGTTGGTGGGAACGTAAATATATTCGTAATCGTCCTGACTACCGCCGCTCACCCTAAACTCGGGAATCGTGAATACCACGTCGGGCTTGATGTGCCAGCCGACGGGAAAGACAGGAGCCGGAGGTAGGTCTTTTGCGTCGCCTTCCCTGGTGCCAGTTCTGACCCAAGCGTCGATGGTCTTAATGTCCTCGTCAGTGAGCCGTGGATCGTTGATGAAATCGCCTACTTTAGGGTCGGCGTGCCAGGGCGGCATCTTGCGTTGCACCACAGCTTCGCGAATGGCTGGCGCCCAGAGGCGCGCATCCTTATATGTCATGAGAGACATGGGCGCAATGTTGTTCTCGCGGTGGCAAACAACGCAATTCTTAAACAAAATCGGAGCGACATCGCGGTCATACGTGACTTCCCTTGGAGCATTCGAGCTTTCCTGACTTGCACCGATGAATGCGCCGCAAAATACTATGGCACCCAAGACAAGACCGATTCTGCTCGACACTATGAATCCTCCCATGCAACGTGGCCATTCTAGAACTCATCGTTCTCGAGTACAAGGACTGGAGTCTGTTCTGCTGCGCGGTGGCACAACATCGGTCCTCCGTGCGCTCGGCTCTAGGCATTAAACAAATGTCAACTGGGAAGCGACTCAGCCTGGCAGATGACAATTATTTATTTCTCCGGCAATGCCTCCAGATTTATTACTTCAAAAGGCGCAAGCGTCACGGTCTTCAGGTCGCCTCCAGTAAGTGAGAGTGATTTGCTGTCGCGGTCTGTGAGCCATGGGCTACGTGCGTGATATCGTCGCGGCGCTCCTTGCGGTAACTCGAAAGCGTTTGCCACATCGAGCGCATAGGTCTGCTTCTTGTCGCTTGGATTGCGCAACGTGATGATGCCCTTTTCGGGCGACCATGCCGCCCAACCGTAAACTTGCAACTGGCGGGGATCGCCTCCGATCCAGTGCGTGTCGATCATGACATCGGCATTGCGGCGCGCCCATTGCGCTGCTTCCGCCAGCATGTCCCAATCTTCTTTCGAGAGGAGGGAGTGACTGATGTAAAGCTCCTGCAACTGCGTGCCGCTCCCGAAATAAGAGTGCACCTCGTTTGAGAAATCTTTCCCCGGATCAGAATCAAGATGTTCTGCCTGCCGGGCATAAACCATTCCGTGCAGCATGAGAGAGTTCAAGGGAAATAGCGGCCCGGCTTTTACGATGCCGTGATAGGTTGCCGCGTCTCGATATGTGATCCAACGTTCGCGCCATGAACCCACGCCCGCAAATGCGGTATCGTCCCCGCTCCTCCAGATGGAATCGGAATACTGCAGCCAGAAAGGGGAAGGATAAGTGCCGGTCGTCAGATTGATGAAAAGTTTCGGATTCACCGACCGCCATTCGCGCATAAGACTGATAGCCGCTTGAAAGTCGCTATCAAACTGGCTTCCCGGCAACACGCTATTTACATTTCCTGTGCCATCGATCTTGAACTGGTTGACCCCATAATCACGAATGAATTTTAAGGTGACTTCGCGGAAGCGTGCATAGTAATTCGGTCCAGACAGCGCAAATCCGCCGGCGGTGGTTTCGAGACCTTGCTGGCGTCCGAACTTAAGGCGCTCTTCTTTTGCTTTGTCGTATCCGCCCCAGGGCGAGAGCCAAACGCCTGGCGCAGCACCGTATTTTTCAGCAGCAGCTTTCAGAGGTGTAAAGCCATTGGGAAATCCTGGACCGAAACTCCACAGCGTATGAGGATCATCCCAGCCATCATCGAATAGGAACGAGTCCAATTTTACGTTGCGCCTTTCGACCAACTCGTCGCCGAAAGAATGAATTACATCGAGAGCCGCTGCTTCATCGTATGGATTATTGAAGCCAATGTCATACCAAGAGTTGTAGGTAAGGAACGGCGAGTAAGGGCGCGCGCGCTCGCGTTCAATGTAGCTGAGGAAACCGCGCCGCATCTGCCCCGGTGGGCTGACGCCAATTACGGAGGAGTACGTCACGGTCTGGCCCGCGCGCAGAGGCAATGCGCGATGCATGGAACAGGTTACGAACTGATTGGTCACACGGCAGATCGAAAGAGGATGCTCAAAGCCGAGAAAGGTATCTCCGATGGTTACGGGAGAACCTTTCACTTTTCCGTCGACACGCGCGCCTGGCGCCTTGAAGTCGAATAGTTCGATTTCGGTGATGGGTTGGTCGTTCGTGGCCTGGAGCGAGATCTCCTGTCTTAGATAATTGGAGCTATCTCGCAGTATTGCTTTCCATGTCACCGACAATTGTCTGTTGCGATCTTCCAGATTCACGATGACCTGCTGTCCGGGGGAGCGTTCGGCCGACCGTAAGGCGTTCGGTTCAGCGGGCAGACTCTCTATCTGTGGATCACCGTGCAGGGCCATTGTCGAAGAGCGCAGAATCCTCCCATCACGAAACCCGAGAACAAAGAGATCGTTCGATAGCCGAATGTATTTTTCTGCGCGGTGCTCAACCAAATCCGTCCCGGCGACTTTACCTTCAATGAACGACCATCGTGCCGCGAACAAGTTGTTTTCCAGGGTCATGCGCTGTGAGCGAATGCTTGCGCGAGCTTTACCCGCATCCATCCCGTATGGACTTGGAGATTGACTCGCGGCGGCGATGCCAGGGCTGGCGATCAATGAACTCAGATATAAAAGTAAGACGCTAATTTTTACTCGCATAAGTTTGCCATGCGTCCCGCTTCCGTGCAGCGCGATATTATATTAGACTCTGATCGCTAGTGAAGCATTTCGTAATAAATGGAAACTACGCACACAACAAAACGAAACTTGAGTTGCCTTCCGTCTCAGCCCCGGATCGCTGGGGAGAGATCTGCGTGAGCGACAAAGGAGCGGAACAAGACCCCTTTGTTGCTATGGTAACCGCGAAGGCCGAAGTCAATTTGCGCCTCGGCGATTTTCAGCCGCGCTCCATGCTGGTCTCGCCTGTCCACGAGATTCTTCGACCGAAATTTCCCGTCATCGATTACCACAATCATCTGGATGCCCTGGATCCTTCTGACGTTCTTCGTGTGATGGACGAGTGCGGAATCGAGCGGATTGTGAACATCACTATGCGCACCGGTGAAGCTGCGTTGCGAATGATTCATAAGTTTCACCAGGCTGATAGCGATCGCTTCTCCACCTACGGCTGGATGGATTGGAGCGACCTGCACTCTGCCGGTTTTTTTCAGCGGTCTGTGGATCGCCTGGAAGAGCTGGTGGAGCGCGGTGCCTGCGGCTTGAAGTTGTGGAAGGATCTGGGAACCAGCGTCCGCGATGTAGACGGAAGTTTGTTGCGAGTGGACGATGAGCGCCTCGCGCCGCTGTTTGAGAAAGCCGCCGAACTGCATGTTCCCATCATGTTTCACATTGCGGACCCGGATGCTTTTTTTCAGCCCATCGACAATCACAACGAACGCTATGAGGAACTGGCGGCTCATCCCGAGTGGAGTTTTCACGGCTCGCAATTCGACAAGGCCCAATTGCTTTCCCAGCGCGACAGGGTGTTTGGACGTCATCCAAACACTACTTTTGTGGCGGCGCACGTTGCCGAACATCCGGAAGATCTCTCCTATGTCAGCCGGTTGCTCGATTTGCATTCGAATCTTTATGTCGATATCGGCGCGCGTTGCGCGGAACTGGGCCGCCAACCCTATACCGCTCGCGCGTTTTTTCTGAAACATTCGGGCCGCATTCTCTTCGGAACGGACCTTATTCCAGAGGTATACATGTATCGGCTTCACTATCGTTTCCTGGAAACCCGGGACGAGTATTTCGAGTATCCGTCGCACGCCTCTCGTCAGGGACGCTGGAACATTTATGGTTTGTTTCTTCCGGATGATGTGCTGCGCTGGGTATATCGGGAAAACGCATTGCTACTTCTCAAGAAATGAATGGACCTTATGCATCGGCATCGAATTGCATTCTCTTCTGTTCTTATTCTGTTTCTGGTTGCGACGGCCTCTCCAACTTCTGTTGAACAGAATTGGACCAACTACGTACGGATCGGCGCGTACGGCCTGGCAAGAAACAGCGCAGATAAAATCGTGGCCGACGCACAGGAGACAGGCGTCTTCGGCATCGAGGTGGACAACGACATCCCGGGCCGCTACGAGAGTTTTCTCGATCCGAAAGCCAAGCTGGAGGCGATTCGAACCGTGGCAGAAAAAGCGCACACGGTGGGAAACTATGCCTTCGTCTACATTGCTGGAACGGAATGCATCACCGCCCATGGCGATAAGGTGGCTCACACTCTTGCAAAAGATCATCCCGACTGGTTGCAGCGCAAGATCACGGGTGAGCCCGCCATCTTCGGCGGCGGCACGGCTTTTTGGATTGCGCCCGGCGATGAGGACGTTTGGGTTAGTCCCTACGCCCCGGAGTGGCGCAAAACTTATATGGAGCGCGTCCGGCAGATCGCCGCGACTGGAATTGACGGCATCTACGTCGACATTCCGTATTGGATGACCCATTTCGAAGGCTGGGAGGATACTTGGGCGAGCTTCGACGACTACACCGTGGCTGCGTTCAAAAAGCAGACGGGACTCGATGCGAAAAAAGATTTAAAGATCGGCGACTTTTCCGATCCTAACTTTCGCCGTTGGGTTGATTTTCGCATTCAGACTATCACTGATTTTCTGCGCGAGATCGATCAGAACGCCAAGTCAGTAGATCCAAAAATCAAGACGATTCCCGAAATCTATCCCGGCATCGAGTCGGAGGCAGTCCGCGTGGGCGCCGATGTTTACAGTCTCTATCCTGTGGTCGATGCGGTCGCACACGAATATGAATTCGGCAACGGGAATCATATGGCGTCGGCTCGCACGCCCCTGGACTGGTTCTACTACCAGGTCGGTATGCACACCTTCCGAGCCTTCGCGGAAGGGAAGGCTACCTGGATTCTGAACTATTCCTGGGACGGAGATAAAGTTGTGGATCGGCGCGAGGCCATGATGAATCTGGCGATGTCCCAAGTTATGGTGGGAGCGAATTTCTGGGATGCGCCCGGGCATTCCATGGCGGGATCCAACGATCCTGCTACACGCAAGAAAATATTCTCCTGGATTAAGCAGAACGAAAAAACCTTTTACCTGCCGCGGAGCCCAATCCATCCCATCGGAGTGTATTTCTCGCCGCAGACGCGGAACTTTTATGCCGAAGATTTTCTGCGCTCCTATCGCGGGATTCTCGTTTTGCTGATGCAGTCGCATCGGGAATTCCAGATCGTCACCCCGAGAACGCTGAGTGAATTTCACGGCGAGGCTCTGGTTCTTCCCGACGTTCGCATTTTAAATTCGGACGAGCAGGCATGGCTCAAACAGTATGCTGGAGAGGGAAAGAAGCTGATCATTACGGGTAACAACCCTCTGCAATCCGGGAGTCAACGGGGCGAGGCGACTTTTCCGGATTGTCCTGGGAAAGCCTACGTCACATCTCTGGAAGCCGGCTTTGATCAGGCGACGCCAAAGATGCAGCAGGCTTTTCTCGACAGCCTTCCGCCGAGTGCAGATGTTGAAATCTCAGCCTCGCCCAAGGTGGCCACCTCCATTGCTCGCGTGAACGGTGAGACTCACGTTTTCCTGGCTAACTTTGCCGGACTGGTGGGAGGCAAGAATCCCATTCAAACTCCTCAAGTCGTCACCATCGTCGTGCCCGATGGGCACAGCCGTTCGGCGTATTTCTTGCCGTTTCTCGGTGACACTCAAAAAGTAGAGGGTGTACAGAAACGAGGGAAAGTTACCTTCACATTGCCGCCCATCTCCAAGGGCGCGGTCTTCTGGCTGCAGGCCAACTGATTAAAAAATCCGATGCCATGCATTCATGGCGTGGCATCCCTGACATTCCTCTTGACAAGCAGTGTTCCCAGTCAGTAAAAGATTGGTTTCGAAAGAAAGCGTAAGCATTCGCAAGCTACCAATATCGCGCTTCGTGCAGGCGCCATTCGAATGTGCTTGGAGGATGTCATGGGGCTGACTCGGCAAGTTCTTTCCTCGTTGCTGAACATCTCGTTGTTTGCAATCTGTACGAGCTTGCTTTTTGCGCAAGGTAGCTACCGGGCCCAATTGCGCGGAGTGGTTTCCGATGCCAGCGGCGCCGTAGTGGCGAATGCGAAGGTCACGATCAGAGATGTAGGAACGAACATCTCCAGCTCCTCGCGTACGGATGAGAAGGGAACATATTTCTTCACCGGGCTGCGCCCGTCCACTTACGCCGTAAAGGTCGAAGCGCCGGGCTTTCGCCCGACCGAGAAGACCGGCGTGGTTCTAGCGGTCGACCAGGAATCATCGCTGAACTTCAAACTGGAATTGGCTGGCGTGTCATCAACCGTGGAAGTCACAACCACCGCGCCCTTGCTCGATACCGGCAATGCAACTTTGGGCACCGATATTACCGGCGAATATGTGAAGGAACTGCCTCTGCTGAACCGTGATTTCTTCGGGCTAACCTTTCTGGCTGGAGGGGTGACCGAGACAGCCGGGTCAGGCACGCAGGACAATTACCCCTCCGGAACAAATTTCGTTTCTAACGGCCAGCGCAACGCCACTGCGGAGATTCGGATGGATGGCGCCCTGATCAGCGCGCCGGAACAGGGCGAGGGTGGAAATTCGAATGTTTATTACGAGCCGCTGGTCGAGGGTGTGCAGGAATTCAAGGTGCAGAACAACAGTTTTTCGGCGGAATTTGGCAACAACGGCGGCACCGTCGTAAATATGGTTTTGAAGAGTGGTACCAACGCTTTCCACGGCAGCGGCTGGTATTTCCTGCAGCGGTCGCAGTTGGACGCACGTGATTTCTTTAACCCCGAGTACACTCCGGGTAATCCCGTGCCCAATCCCAAACCGAATAGCAAGCGCGATCAGGGAGGATTCTCCATCGGGGGTCCGATCCGAAAGAATCGTACATTTTTCTTTGCCGATTTTGAAAAAGTGCGCAATATCAGCGCGTTCAGCGGTCTTGCCACAGTTCCCACGGCTGCGGAACGAACTGGTGATTTCTCAGCGACGTCGACTAATATTTACGACCCAACCCTGCCCTTAGTCGGCTGTGTTGCCGGTTCGTGCAGGCAACAGGCGAATTACAAGGGCCAATTGAATGTAATTCCTCCGGGCGAAATCGATCCTATTGGAAAGGCCATTCTCAATCTATATCCGCAGGCCAATTTGCCCGGCGAAATTAATAACTACATCTTCAGCGGTACAGCGCACGCTCCGGATTATCAGTTCGATATCAAGATCGACCACCAGATCAATGATCGCAACCACATCAGCGGACGCTACAGCCGCGGATCGTCGAACTACTACACGCCCATGATTTTCGGAGACAGCTTCGACAATAACGGCTCCGGCGATGGAATCGCGGGCAGCCCCACGTTGGCGCAAAACGGTTCGATTGAATATTCCCGCACGATCAATCCCCGCATTGTCTGGACCAGCCACTTCGCGGTCGATCGCGTGCACGAACATGCCACCTCTTCGATTCCGTCGATTTCCAGTTTCAATGCTTCTTTGCCTCCCGGCGTTCAACTGCCAGCACTGCTACAGCAGGCCAACGGGATCAATGAAATGCCGGCGATCTATATGTCATCGGGCGGGCAAACCACGCCGTGGACGGATCTTTACGATCAATGCTGCGTTAACACCACGTTCGCTCATACCCTTTACAGTTACTCGTCGCAGTTTGTGATCTCCAAGGGATCGCACCTGATGAAGTTTGGCGGCGAGCAGCGGCTTTTCTACAACAACTTCTTTCAGCCTTCGGATCCGACCGGCGTTTTCAACTTTACCGACTATGTGACTTCGCCAACTCCGAACAGCGATTGCGATCCGAATTCGCCGTCGGGAAGTTGCATTCAGACTGGGAATCCCTTTGCCAGCACACTTTTCGGCTACGCCGACAATGTCAATCCTTATCCGTCTGAACCGACCTCGCTGGCGGTGTTGCCGTCGGTAGCGAACCGATCGGTCGAAACTGGTTTCTATTTTCAAGATGACTGGAAAGTTAATGCCAAGCTCACTCTCAATCTTGGCCTGCGCTACGAATGGAGTACACCTTACGACGAACGCTACAACCGCATCCAGTTCAGCAATTTCAGCGCGCCCACCGGAGTAACGCTTGATGTGAGCGCAGCCCAATCCGCTCTAGGGTCTGTAGGCTTAAACTTTCCTTCCTCGGAGCAAATAATCGGGACGACGGAATTTCCCACATCGAGCATGCGACACGTGCCGGTATACCGCAATGATGTCGGCCCGCGATTTGGATTCGCTTATGCCTTCGATTCGAAGACCGTGGTGCGCGGCGGTGCAGGTATCTACTTCGGAATGAGTCCGGCTACGAATTTCCAATATCCCGGTACGGCTTTCAGTAAAACGGCCCCAATTTTATTTACGAATAATAATTTTGGCTCGCAGTACGCCACGCTGGAAAATCCGTTTCCTTCCGGCTTCACCGGACCGCAGGGCAAACAGTATGGCCTGCTTGCCGATTGGGGTTACTCGAACAATAATGATCTTGGCACTACCGCGGCGCGCGATGCCGATCTTTACCAGTGGAACCTCGGAATTCAGCGCGAATTGCCCAGCCAGATTGTGCTGGGCATCGACTATTCCGCGAACCGCAGCACGCATCTCCCCTGGGCCGGGACGAACAATCGAGACTTTATGTCGTCAGCGCTGCTGGCGAAGATTTCGGCCGCCGTGACTCCCACCGATCCGACCTGCCAGGCGGATAGTTGTGTCAGCAACTTTCTTCAGACTCCGGTGACGAACCCCTTCTTGCCGATGTTCAGCACGCCCTGCACGTCTACACCCAAATCCCCCTGCTTTAATGAGCCTGACTCGGCGTACAGTAGCCCGCAAATCCCCCTGGGATATCTGCTCAATCCCTACCCACAGTTTACCGGGGATTTCGAAGGCCTGATGATTGAGGAAGCGTCATCCTGGTATAACGCCATGCAGATTCGCTTCCAGAAGCGCACCACGCACCACCTGAGTTTCGAGGGCAACTATACGATCTCGAAATTGACGGACGACTCCTCGGCGGGCAGAAATAATTGGGTAGGCTCGCTCGCTAACGGCCTCCCGCAACAATTGGACCGTCTGTATCTGGAGCACAGCATAAGCGCCAATGACGCCCCGCAGCGCCTGGCAGCAGCCGTGGTTGTGGAATTACCTGTGGGACGCAAGCAATGGATTGGCGGCAATATGAACCGCGGGCTTGACGCTGTAGCAGGAGGATGGTCGATCGCTACCTTGATCACGGAACAATCCGGACAACCCATGGCAATCGGCATGAGCAATCCTCGGCTTGCCAATGGCAGCCAGCGTCCGAACGTGGTTTGCTCTCAACTCAAGACGGGCTTCAGCATGGAAGATGTGGCCGCCAACTGGTATCCGAACTCGCAAGCCGAAGGAGCCGGGAACCAGCCGATGTCCTTTATTAATTCCAGCTGCTTGGCCGATCCCGGCGATCAGAATCCGGGCAACGCTCCACGTTATTTTCCCGGCTTGCGCGTGAACGGCATCCACAACGTGGATTTGAATCTCTACAAATCATTCATACCGAAAGAGGGAATGACGATCGATCTCAGAGCCGAGGTGTTCAACTTCTTGAATCATCCGCGCTTTGCCCAGCCCGATTCCGCCTACGGAGATCAGGCCTTCGGCACGATCACCTCTGATGCGAATGGCTACCTGCCCCGTTACTTCCAGTTTGGATTGAGGTTCGAATTCTAGAACGCGGCGCATGACCGAGCCAGGGAGTGAGCAACTCAGACGACCCGGACGTTCCGGTGAACGTGGTCCGCTATCCTTAGATCCGTAAAGTCAGGATCAGCAAAGACAGTCGATTTGGCTTTTCCGGAAGGTGGTAGACTTTCTCTATTATGGCTGCTGAAAAACGACGTAAGAAAAGCACGAAGAAAACTGTCGCGAAGAAAGCAAAACCGGCAAAGAAGAGTTTCCGGAGGAAAGTGGCTACGAAGAGGGTAGTCGCGAAGAAGAAGTCGCAGAAGAAGCCAGCCGCGAAAAAATCAGCCACGAGAACATCGGCGCTCGCAAAGAAAACTATACGCCCGAAGTCCGGACGCGCAGTCGCGAAACGTGCTCCAACAAAAAGGCAGCACCTCAATGACGACGAGTTTACAGGCCCGGGGCTGAGTTCCCAGGCAGGGCAATCGGGAGATTTGCAGGGACTATCGAATCGCGAACGTGCTGATTCGGAAAGCGTAGACGAGTTACTGGAGGAAGGGAACGCGTTCGAGGCCGACGTGGTGTCCGGCGTACAGAGCGCCGGCGATCATGAAGGTCAGGAAGTTCACACCCACGAAATGCCCGAAGATGATGTTCCGGGCGAATATCTAGACGAAGATTGATTGTCGGCTTAGACGTAGTTGGTCCAGGGGCCAGTGAGCCTTATCTTTTTGCCAGCACTGAAGTTGCAAATCGAAAACTGTCAGGCGTGACCTGGCAAAAATAGGGGCATATCTCCCGATATACCCCTTCCGTACATACCTCTCATCCTTACTCGTAATTGAAATTCAGTTGATCCAGATACACCGAATAAGGAGACTGTTTGGAGTTTCCGTCTTCCTGATAGTTGATGGTGACGCCGTACCAACTCGAAGGAGCCGAACCGTGGTTATAGTATTGGTTGAGGGTTGCTGTGGATCCGTTCAGGGTAATCGACTTGTACAGTAACTGATTGTCGGAGGTACGCTCCACTTGGATAGTTAAGTGATTCCAGGCGTTGTTCTTTGGGTAGCAGGAAACGCCCGTGGGAACCCAGTGCGCACTGACGTTGTCCCAGACGTCCCATTCGTTACCCCCAGCAACTCGGCACTCGTGTCCCCAGATGAAGCCCATACTATCGAAGAACTGATTGATATCGAACTCCAGCGCTTGCGCCAGCCCCAAGTTGCTTCCCCAGAAATAAACGTCATAAGTGAAGTCGTGCAGGGTGGGAACTAACGTGTGCTTGGTATCCGGTAGTCCTTGAGAAGAAAATGGGCCGATGAGGTGATTGTTCCAAAGGCCATCCCCATATGCTTCGCTTCCAGCCAGATACATCTGAGTGGCTTCTCCAGTCATCGAGGGATTTTTAACCCCCTGTGACATTGAAAATACGATGTTGTCGCACGGCGAAGGGGAACAGTCGACGAAGGTCGGAGCTCTCTGTCCATATTGCCCCCAACCTCCGCTGTGCTGCACGTTCGAGAATACTTTTCCCCCGCCCCCGCTACCTCCGCCAACCGTGATGGTGACGGGAGTGGTGCTCGCTCCTCCGCAGCCGTCCCATTCTTCCACCACAGCTTTGTAAGTCCCGGCGCCCAGTGCCAGGCTATGGTTCAATTGGTTTCCATTCTCGACATACGCCAATTGATACGGAGCGGTGTAGATGCCGATTGCGGAAACGCCCTTGGAGCAAGTGGTGCTCGCAGTCGCGGAAAAATTAACCGGTGAGCTCACCGTGCTGTTGTTAGCAGGCGAACTCACGGAGACGCCCGAGGATTTTTCACTGACGGTAACGGTAATGGGGGTGGTTGACGCGCCACCGCAGTGGTCCCACGATTCAACCACGGTTTTATAAGTTGCTGGATTTAAGCTGAGACTTGTGTCCAGACTGGATCCGTTGACGACGTAAGCCAAAACGCCAGGGGCGGTATAGATTCCCATGGAAGCGACCCCCTTCGAACACGAGGTCGTAGCCGAAGCAACAAAATGCACGGACCCTGCTATGGTTGCGCCGTTAGCGGGAGCGTCCACGGTTACGCCGGCGAATGCAGCAGGCACGCAAATAACGAGCAGGTACACCAATCCTGAGAGAGACTTCTGCATGAAGTAAGCTCCAATTTATTTATTGGCTTTCGATCGAGCAGAACTGCACGTACACCCTTGCGCGCGAGCGGGCGCGCCGTGGGACCGAATTGAAGTGGCAGATTTCTGAAGCAGTCAGGATTATCGAATCCAAGAAAGCACTCAATATCTTCCCGGCTGCGCTTCAAAATGAAATTTTTGTTAAGTCAAAATTGAGAGGAAAATACCAGAAACCCCGTATTCCCACCAAGGAAAATGTGTGGTTACGGGTAATCAGAAGTTCATGTCCCTCCAGTTTCAGGAAACAGACTGGAGAGATTTTTGTCTGATCGCTCGAAATTAAAATAGCGGATCGATTCTGCCGAGCGAAAAATATTTACATCTGTCAACGTTGCGGCGACGAAGCATTGTACTTTACACGATCACATCGCAACGACGCTCGCTTGAAGAATCTCTATTTCGCAACGACGGCATAGCCAAAGATCGCCTTCAACTCAAGGAATTCTTCCAAGCCACTCTCGCCCCACTCCCGGCCATTGCCCGATTGTTTGTACCCTCCAAAACAACCGGCGAAGTCGACTCTGGCTCCGTTGATGTGAACATTACCGGAACGAATTCGCTTGGCGACGCGGCGCGCTCGCTCAATATCTCCCGCGGTGACAAAACCGGAGAGTCCGTAAGCAGTATCGTTAGCGATCCGTATGGCGCCCTCTTCGTCTTCGTAGGGGATGATACAAAGAACGGGCCCGAAGATTTCCTCGCGTGCGATCGCCATGTCATTGCTTACATCCGAGAAGACCGTTGGTTTCGCGAAATAGCCCTTGGTGAGACCTTCTGGACGGCCGAGCCCTCCAGCGATCAACTTTGCGCCTTCGGAAATCCCCAGGCTGATCAGACGCTGTACTTTCTCGAACTGCGTCTTGTTAGAAAGTGGCCCCACTCCGGTGTTTTCCGAAAGCGGATCTCCAACTTTGGTCGAGTCGGCCGCCAGCTTTGCCGCTGCCTCGGCCGCAGCCATCTTGGAGCGAGGAACGAGCATTCGGGTGGGCGCGTTGCATGACTGCCCGGTGTTGCGAAAGCATTCCTGAACGCCTTGCTTGACCGCCTTGTCGAAGTCGGCATCGTCCAGAATGATGTTGGCCGATTTTCCGCCGAGTTCCTGCGTAACCCGCTTCACAGTGGGAGCCGCAGCCACGGCCACCGAAACTCCAGCTCGTGTGGACCCGGTAAAAGAGACCATGGCAACATCTGGATGCGATGAAATTGCGGCGCCCACGGTAGGCCCATCTCCATTCACCATATTGAAAACACCGGCAGGAACGCCAGCCTCATCCAGGATTTGCGTAAACAAGTAGGCGGATAGCGGCGCGATTTCACTGGGCTTAAGAACCATAGTGCATCCCGCTGCTAATGCAGGCGCGACCTTGGTTACGATCTGGTTCATCGGCCAGTTCCAAGGCGTGATCAGCCCACAGACTCCAACCGGCTCTTTTCGCATCAGCGTCGAACCCTTGAGCTCTTCGAAGTTGAAGCGTTCCAGTACCTTCACGATCTCAAGCAAATGGGCGAGGCCAGCTGGCGCCTGCGCTTTTCGGGATAGTGACAGAGGAGCACCGATTTCCCCGGAAATTGCCTGCGCCATCTGCTCCATCTTTGATTGATAGATATTAGCGATTCGGCGAAGAAGCGCCAAACGCTGATCGCGACTGGTTTCTGAATATGAATCGAATGCGCGTTTGGCCGCTTCCACTGCTCGGTCCACATCTGCGGCGCTACCAAGCGAGATCGTTGCAACCGTCTCCTCGTTGGCGGGATTGATAACTGTGAAGTCTCGGACGACAGCGGGATCGACCCACTTTCCGTCGATATAGAATTGGCGAAAGTTTTTCATGAGTTTCGGATACTTCTCAGCTTGTATTTTTTGGCGATGAGCTAGCTGAAATTGTATAAGAAGATTGTTGCCGAAATCGCAACCGGGCAGTTTCCTGATCGGCTCCGAAATGGTTTGTGCTAAGTTCATTCGAAGCGACGCGGGCACAGCTTAGCCGTTCGTGAGCCGAAATACGGATATTGTCATTCCGCTCTCCGTTTCCCGTTACCCTCGTAACTTTAGCTTCGGTTACTTCTTGCTTACCTTTAATCTGGCATGAATTTCAGCTCCTTATTAGTGTGCTCGGACGAACGCGCCCTCCGCGTTCTTAGTAACGTCCTGAGCGAATTGGACATCGATGTCGAACACTGCCCGGACCACGCGAGCGCCACCAAGAAACTGGCGCGGCACAGCTTCGAAGCCGTCATCGTGGACTGTAAAGACGAGCACGGATTCGCCTTGCTGGGAAGCGTCCGCTCTGGAAAACAAAACAGCAAGTCCATGGCAATAGCCATCATCGAAGCCCGCACCAATCTGCAGACCGCATTCAAGCTAGGGGCAAACTTCGTTGTCTTTAAGCCAATCTCGACGGAAAAAGCGAAGTCGAGTTTTCGCGCCGCCCGAGCTCTGATGAAGCGAGAGCGTCGCCGGTCCATGCGAATGCAGGTGAACATCGCCGCCTATTTCCGATTCCAGAATGGAGAAGGCGAGCATGGCTCCGTCTCCGGACTGAGCGAGGGCGGAATGTCGGTCCGATTTTCCAGCTCGAACAAGAAGGTGTCCCCGATCGGCTTTTGCTTTGCACTGCCCGACACCACGACCGTGATCGAGGCAAATGGAACCATCGCCTGGCAGGATGCGCGGCGGCATGCCGGGCTACAGTTTGCCGCGCTTCCCTCCGCGACGGAGGAAAGTCTGAAAGAGTGGTTGCGCCTACAGAGTGGGGAGAAGCGGGATCCGCCGATTCGCTGCACTCTAACGTGCCTCAGTCAGGCTGGATGCTTCTTGCGAACCCAGTCCGCCTTTCCCGTCCAAACTCGCGTGGAGATGCTGCTCCGTGTCGCAGATTATTCAGTCAAGACGCAAGGGAAGGTACGATTCATGGATCCAGAGCTTGGTATGGGCATCGAGTTCTTAGCCCCGACGGCTCGGCATAGACATCGATTAGAGGAATTCATTCAGCAGGTCGATGCCAACTCGGATGCACTCGCCGACGTATTGGTTGAGCCGGAAGGAATCGACTGGGAAAATGATATTGCCGTGTCGCCAGAAATCTCAGGTCCGACAACGAGCGCTCTGGAATCGGATCCACTGCTTGAGCTCTTCGGTAAAGGGAGCACCTTTACCAAGGGAGAATTTCTGGTTCAACTCGGAAAGCACGAGCTGGCGAACTCTCCAGCAAAAGCATCGAAACAGGACTCATCCGAATCGATTGCCTATCAGCGTCGGGAGCCAAGATTATCCGTCTCCATGCCAGTAAAGATGGTCAGTCAAGCTCAGCAGGACTTGTCAGAAGCATCTATCGTCGATGTTAGTCACCGCGGAGCACGTCTCGACGGCGCCGCATTTTATCCGAATGTGGGAGAGATCGTTCATTTGGTCTCAGGCGGTGTCGACGCACGCTTTCGCGTCATTTGGGTGGGAGAGCAGGGAACTACGCAAGAAGGACAAATTGGATTGCAAAGCCTGACGACTGACAACTGACTCCACGCGGCGGCCTGGATCGAGATCCGAACCGGATGGAATCTCCACATTTCGTTGCCCCGCCATCGGTCTCAAATAACAGAGCTGGCATCCGCGCGAGAGACGCAAATACCCACTATTTGTCTCACTCCGATTTCCTCATCTCCTGATAATCTCAGTCAGGGGGCTTCTCTGATGCCTAGAACTGACCAGATGGAGATGAACTCAATTCGCATTGATAAAGTGAGGAACTCAAGACTGCAGGAAGTCGACTTCTCGACACTCGTCTTCGGCAGCGTGTTCAGCGACCACATGTTTAACGCTGAATTCCACGATGGGCGCTGGAGTGATGGTCTGATTCAGCCTTACGGGCCGCTGCAGATCGGTCCGAATATCAGCGCGCTGCAGTATGGGATTTCTGTTTTTGAAGGCATGAAGGCGCACAAATCGGCTGAAGGGCACCCTCTTCTATTTCGAGCTCGTGACAACGCATTGCGGTTGCAGCGATCTGCTGCCCGGCTTGCCATGCCAGCCGTTCCCGAATCTTTGTTCCTGGATGCTGTGCGCGAATTGGTTCGCGTGGACCATGGATGGATTCCTCCCGCCCACAAAGGAGCACTTTATATCCGGCCCGTTCTATTTTCGGTGGACCCATCGCTGCGCGTGAAGCCAGCTGACCGATTTCAGTTCGTAATCTTTACGTCGCCTTTTGGCGCATATTTTTCGGCGCCCATCGACGTTCTGGTCAGCGAACGATACGTGCGAGCATTTCCCGGAGGAACCGGCGATATTAAACCTGCCGGAAACTACGCCGCCGCTCTGCTAGCCGACCAGGAAGCACGCGACGCAGGCTGCAATGCCGTCCTGTGGCTCGACGCTCAGGAACGCCGATACGTGGAAGAATGCGGGGTCATGAATGTGTTCTTTGTTCTCGGCGACGAGGTCGTAACCCCGCCGCTGAGTGGAACGATCCTACCCGGCATTACTCGGGAGAGTGTGATCATTCTTCTTCGTGATCTGGGATATCGCGTAAAAGAAGAGCGCATTTCCATAGAAGAATTGCAAAGCAGCTATGACGGCTACGAACTTCGCGAGTGTTTTGGGACCGGAACGGCGGCCACGGTTTCTCACGTCAGGCGCATTGTTTATCAGGGTCGCACGATGGAACTGCCGCCGCTTGAAAAACGAAAAGTGGGCGCTGCGGTGCGCGATAAGCTTCTCGCCGTGATGACTGGCCGGGAACCAGATCCGCACGGTTGGGTCGAGAGCCTCTGACGGGGCCGGATAAGTTTTCAGAAAAACAAATGTGCGGAAGGAGGAAGCCTCTGTAATGCATTACCTTCTGTTTTACGAAGTGGGCGAGGACTATGTTTCCAGGCGCGCAGAATTTCGACAGGCGCATCTTGAAAAAGCCTGGGCGTCGAGTGCGCGCGGCGAACTCGTTTTGGGCGGAGCCCTGGCGAATCCAGCGGACGGTGCGGTTCTGCTCTTCAAAGGTGATTCGCCCTTAGTCGCGGAGAACTTTGCCAAGGCCGATCCTTATGTGACCAGCGGCTTGGTAAAACGCTGGCATGTGCGGGAATGGACAACCGTGGCGGGGGAAAATGCCGCAAATCCTGTTCGGACTGGAGTCGCGGGCGCCCAAGAAAGCTCGAGTGACCCAGCGCCAGCCGCAGGCGCCCACGCACATCAGAGATTGATCGTGCGAATGTGGAAGGCGCGTTCCACCGTTGCGAAAGCAAGCCATTATATTCAGCACGCAACCACACGGGTCTTCCCGGCGCTGGGAGCGATCGACGGACATCGCGGAGCATACCTGCTGCAGCGCCCTGTGGAGGGCGAGATTGAGATTGCCGTGCTTACGCTTTGGGAGTCGATGGAGGCGGTTCGTAAGTTTGCAGGCGCGGAATCTGAGAAAGCGGTCGTGGAACCGGAAGCCCGGGCGCTGTTGACTTCCTTCGATCTGTCGGTGACGCACTTCGAGGTCGTTCATGACCCAGGCAAAGAGTGAATCATCGACCGGATAGAGGTTAGGCTGGCCCGCCGAGATTTCCTTTGTGCGGAACGTAAGCATTGCGGTTAAGATGTCAAAGCCATATTTTGCGCGCAAATGATGACCAATTTCTTGAGGACTTTTCGGCGAGGGTTAACGCTTACTCTCATCTTTTGCGGCGTTTTCTTGTCCACCGCGAACGGCTCTCAAGAGGCCCCCGCAGACGCCAACTCACGGCAGGGCGAAGGCCTCAAACCCATTCTGCAGTACATCTCCTCCGCTTGGGACACGTTGACGCGATCGATGTCGGAATGCGAGAGCCTGGTCGATCCCAAGATGAAAGTTGCCGCCGTATTGTACTTGCCTGCGGGATTCAGCGAGCCGCCTGCGTTGCAAAAACTCGCCAGCAATTGCGACGTGCGAATTGAACATCTTCCTATCGAGATCCATCATCTGGGAGAGATCGATACCTCGAAAATTCAGCCGTCCGGACTGCTATACCTGGAGAATAAATATGTTGTTCCCGGCGGCCGCTTCAACGAAATGTATGGGTGGGATAGTTATTTCATCGTCCGAGGATTGCTGCGTTCTGGGCGAGTGGAGTTGGCCCGCGGTATGGTCGACAACTTCTTTTTCGAAATTGAGCATTACGGCGCCATGCTCAACGCGAATCGCACTTACTACCTTACGCGTTCCCAGCCGCCGTTTCTGAGTTCGATGTTCGTCGATGTTTACGACGCCCTGCAAAAATCGGGGAAAACGGATCCAGCCTGGGTGGCCAAAGCTTACGCCGACCTGGAAAAAGACTATGAGATGTGGAATCGTGATCCGCATCTGGCCGGCGAAACTGGATTATCGCGATATTACGATTTTGGAGAAGGGCCGCCGCCGGAAGCGGCACAGGATGAATCGGGATTCTATCGCAAGGTCTCGAGCTACTTTTTTTTCCATCCTTCCCAGGCGGATAGCTACATTGTCCTGAGCGAGGCTGGGGATCAGCAGCACTCCGTTCCGTGGCCCACGTTCAGTCTGCAAGTCTGCGGCGTTTCTTACACGATGGCTCGTGCCGACTGCGATCAGCGCAAAGAGTTCCAGCTGAGTTCCGAGTATTACAAAGGCGACCGCTCCATGCGGGAATCGGGATTCGATGTAACCTTTCGTTTTGGGCCATTCGGCGATGCCACGCAACATTATGCGCCGGTGTGTCTGAACAGCTTGCTCTACAAAACCGAGAAGGATATGGAGCAGATCAGCCGCTGGCTGGGACACGAAGCCGATGCCGCCAAATGGAACCAGCGCGCCGAAAAACGCAAGCAACTCATCACGCGCTATCTGTGGGACGATGCGGCGGGATTTTTCTTCGATTACGATCTCGCGACTGGCCACAGATCTTCCTACCGTTATGCGACCACGCTATATCCCTTGTGGGCGGGGCTGGCCACGGCGGAACAGGCGAAACGTGTAGCTAAGAATCTTCCGGCTCTGGAAAAAGTTGGCGGGTTGGCGATGAGCACCGAAGATTCCGGAGCCCAGTGGGATTTGCCTTACGGCTGGGGGAACATCGAGATGCTGGCCGTAGAGGGCCTGCGCCGCTACGGCTATCAGCAGGATGCTGATCGGATCTCGTACGAATTTCTGTCGATGGTGGCGGAAGATTTTCGCCGCGACGGTTATATCGTCGAAAAATATAATGTGGTCACGCGTTCGTCCGATGCCCACGCGGAACTTGGCTACAAGATGAACGTTGTGGGCTTTGGCTGGACGAACGCGGCGTTTCTAGAGATGCTACATGCCTTGCCAAAAGAAACGGCCGATCGGCTGGCGGCTGAGCAAAATCGTCCCCTGCCGCCTGCGCCGCAGTGAAGTGAACTACGGATGCGAAGCCTGCCTGGTTTGTAATTGTTCGGCCAAAGTTAGTTCGCTCTCGGCCTCTTCTTTTTTTCCCATATCGCGATAGGCCTGCCCCAGCAGATGATGAGTTGTGGGATTGTTCGGGTCCATGGTCGCAGCCCTCTGCAGAGCGCGAACTGCCAGTTCGAACTCCCCCTTTTTCTCCAATACCTTTCCCATAAGGATGAAAGGACCTGTGGAGGTGGCGTCAAGCCAGATCGAGCGCTGCAAAAGGCGTTCGGCCTCGTCGAATTTCTGGATGCGGGAATAAGCGTCGGCCAATTTGTAGTAAGTTTCAGCGTTTCCCGGATCGATCGCCAGTTCCTTCTGAAATTCAGCGATTGCTTCAGGCACGCGCGATTTGTACAAATACAGTTCGCCGAGCAGGAAGTGAACCAGAGGAAGCTTGGGGTCGAGAGCGGCCGCCTTCTGCGCGTACTCCTCCGCCACGGGATCGAACTCCTGGCGCAATAACATTCTCGCGGTGAACATATAGCTGGCGGCGGAATCGGCGGGAACGTCGAACATTTTTGCGAAGGCCACGCGAGCGTGGGGATAATCTTTAGTTTGGATGTAACAGATGCCAAGAATATAGGCAGCGTCCACATTCGCCCGGGGATACCAGCGTTGAACTTTTTCGAGAAGCGGGATCGCGTCCGCGGGATGCCCTCCAAGATAATAGGACAGGCCAAGCAACTGCGTGGCCTCACTGTTGCGAGGATCCGCGACTGAAGCTTTCTTCAGATACTCAATAGCTTTAGGGAAATCGCTCTTCTTGTAATAGGCTGTGCCGAGTTCCAGGTCGAGTCCGTTGGCGCGGGGGTTGGCCGCCTGAATCGATTCCAGATTCGCAATCGCGTCGTCGAACTTTCCCTGTTGCATCAATTTGCGCGCTTCGGCGAAGTCAGCGACGGAAGGAAGCGACGATTTACTTTGCGCAGCCGGGGCATCCGGAGGCGATTGCTGCGCCAGTCCGCAAGGCGAGAATATCCAAAGACAGTACGAAAGCAATATCGTTTGAATGAACTGAGCGTGTTGCATTTTAATTTCTGAAATCAAATCTCTCTGCGGCAGACTATTGGTTCATTGTTCTTTGCAGTTCCGCCAAATTCTCTTTGGCCAGTGCGTTACTTGGATCGAGCTGCAATGCGCGCTCAAAATGAATCTTGGCTTCGGAGAATTTTCCCATTTCCGCCAGAGCGCTGCCCAGATTTGCTTCTGTATTAGCATCGGCTGGCCGCGCCTGCAAGGCCAGCAGAAACTGCTTTGACGCAGCCTCAAAATTGTCCAGCGCGGCCAGCACGTTCCCTAAGTTGTAGTGCGCATCGAAGTAGTCGGGCCGCGCTTTCAATGCGGCCACCAAAAAAGGGCCGGCCTGTTCGGGATGACCCTGCGCCAGCAACACTGAGCCTATCGCATTGTTGGCAACTGCGTCCTCGGGACGAAGGCGCAGAGCGGATCGATATTCGTCCGTCGCGCGATCCAGTTTTCCCTTGGCCTGAAGCATGGCTGCCAGATTGTAATGTGCTTCGAAATCTTCGGGATTTTGCTCCACATCACGTTGCGCGAGAGCTTCCTGCAGAAGCATTCTCGGGTCGCCCTGCGTGGGGTCAAAATTCACCGGAAGCACCTGCAGCCAGAGGTGGCACATTTCGTCGCTGGAGCGGTTGCCGCTTAACACTCGCGCCGGCGGATGATTCGGATTCAGCGGATTTGCATCCGAATTGTCATACACGTATCGGAGGCTCACCACAGTGCCCTTTGGCAACAGCACCGGTTCGGCGTAACGGTAAACCGCCTGCCAGTTCAGGTTCCAGTGCGGGATATGAATCAGCGTCTTCTTCACACCATTGGGCAGAGTGGCGAAAGCCTGAATATCTTTGCCGAGGTAGTGTGCATGCGGATAGATGGCGAGTAGATCAACGTCAACTGGAAGCGTGAAATCGTCGGTGACCAGGAAGTTTTTGTCCCCGGCAGGGATGTCAAGTTTGGCATCGTTCTCCAACTGCAGCAGCATGGGAAACTTAGTCGCGCGATGCGAAGAAAAATAAATTCCGATACTTGGCTGAATCACTTCGGTCTTTCCGGACGGTTGTAAATGAGTGTTGAGAATCAGGTCTGTGCCTTTATCCAGCCGTAGTTCCATCCCTTCCGGTTCCGTGTAAGGAACCGTGCCCGGCTTCCAGAAAAGCAAATGGCTGTCGGGATCGAACACCTGCGACTCGATTCGGATCTCCATTCCGCCAAATCCCGCGCCGGGCGTGGCTTCTCGGGGTCGCGACGATCCTTCACGGTCAACCATAAGATTAGCATGGTGAACGAAACGCTTGTCGCCAGGCCGAATTTCGATTGCCTTCACCCACCGCGTCTCAGTGATCGGCAAGCGAAAGATGAAATTCCAATAGGTATCCGTACCTTCCGGGGGAAGGACCAATGGCTTTTCTGCTTTCAGAATGAGATCAGGCGTCCCCAGGCGCCAGCCCTCGACGAACTTTGGCGGCGGCGGCCGGTCGGCGGGATTACCCTCCAACTCGCCCTGATCCACCCACCTTTGAATGAGATCGATTTGCGCTGCGGGCAGGCGCATTTCGTCGGCAAACTTCAAAACCTGCGGCTCGGGCAGCCACGGAGGCATATTCCGCGTGCGCGTGACCTCCGCGATCTGCCGCGCATGTTTCTTTACATCTTCATAAGTCAACAGCGAGAACGGCGCCGCTTCGCCGGGACGATGGCACGACGCGCAAGAACTAAAGATGATGGGAGCAATGTCGCGATTAAATGTAACCTGCGTTTCGCTTGCCTCCGCGTGTTGATTTTGGCGCGGAAAGGCTCCTCCGAATGCGGTTCCCAAAGCCCATGCAGCCAGGCCCACAGCCAGAATCCGAGTAAGCCATCTCATGAACGCCGCATTTACTCCAGGTCTGAGATGTAACATCCCACTCCCTTGACTGCGGGGTCAGCGGGCGGCTTGCCTGCAATCGCCGCAGCGATGGCGTCGCTGAGTTCGTGTGTCGTAGGAGCAGGACGCGACCGGCCAAATTCCACATACCAGTTATCGATTCGTCCGTGATAGATCAGTTTGCCTTCACGATTGAACACGGCCGCTTCAGGAGTAATCTCTGCCAGCCCCTGTTTCACCAGCGCGTGTTCCGGGTCCCGCAACGCAGGCAAGTGATATCCATAATCGATCAGATATTTTCGAATCGTTTGCGCCGATTCATCCTTGTCGGGATAGACGAGAAAAAAAGCTAGCGTCATGCTGGTAATGCTCGCTGATCTGCTGAATCGACCGGAGCATATC
Source organism: uncultured Acidobacteriaceae bacterium (assembly GCA_963724815.1). Taxonomy (GTDB): domain Bacteria; phylum Acidobacteriota; class Terriglobia; order Terriglobales; family Acidobacteriaceae; genus Sulfotelmatobacter. Next base: position 43,283 of record CAVRWS010000053.1, on the reverse strand, counting down.
GGCTGGAAACCGGACAATCCTGCCGCAGAAAGACCAGCACTACGACCTTGCCCGAAGCCTGAGCAAAGGGATTAGCGGGTTTGCCATCCAGATCGAAGGCGGTTTGCTGCGCCTGGGCCAGGGCTCCGCAACCCAGGCAGGCCAAAAATATTCCTGCCCGGAACGCGCTGCCCCGGAAAACGAATCGACCTCTCCCCATGGTCTTCTCGAAGGCTGCTGAAATTCTAGGACTCCCGATCTTCTATGTCTATTGCTCTTGGCAATCTAAATCGTGCGCTGATGTTCTGCACTATCGCTCAGAGATCACTTATAGCCCGCACTTCGCCGGAACCTGACTCAGGGACCTCAGCATGTTCTTTGCCGTGGCCTGATCGGGATTAAACTCCAGAACGCGCAGAGTGTAGTCTTCGAGCCTCCTCCACTTTGCCTTCGTCGCAATACGCTCGTGCCAGGTTCAGGCCAATGCTGCTTCGTGCCGGTGCGTGCTCGAAAGCTTTCTGCCAGAGGGAGATGGCGTCTCCCATATTCCCGGCTCGCGCATCGATCACGGCGAGGTTAGTGGTTGCATCCACCAGTTCCGGATCGATGGCCAATGCTTTTTGATAGAGCGCGCGGGCGTCCTCTGTTGCCCCGTGCGCTTGTTTGATGTAACCCAAAGCCGAAAGCAATGCGGGATCATCGGGAGATTGTTTCAAGGCTTTCGAAATCAGGCTGCGGGCTTGGGGTTCGGCTGCAGTCATTCCACTTTCGACCAGCGATTCCCAGGCGAGCGCAAGGTCGCGAGGATCAGTTTCAATCGTACTCGCAGGGGGGAAGGGAATCAGGTTCGGTGACGAGGACTTGTTTCCGGCATCCTGCAGCAGCCCAGCGTCGATTTGCGGTCTCCGCAGAATGCGATGATCCGTGACCTCAGTATGCGCCACGTCGCTGCTGGCGGAAGCCGGCATGTGGCAGGTTAAACAGTTTGGCTGATCCGCATGATGTTTGGCCGCGAACGGCGCCGCGTGGCAAGCCAGACATTTCGTTCGATAATAGGTGACGCGCTCCGCGGGAGCAGGCGACAGGTGCGGGTTATGACAGCTTGTACATGACATGGCATCGCCCGACTTTTTCTTGCACTGGCTTTGCGCCAGCGCTTCCACCTGGCTGACGGCGCCGAGGTTCGACGCTTGAGAATCGGTCAACTCGAAATATCGTACGTAATCGGTGAGCTCCTGTCCGGGACGGAATTCATAAACGTGGCGCCCCGGTCGCTCGATCGCCACTTTTCCTTCCAGATGGCACTGCATGCAAATTTCATCGCGGCGAGCGGGAGGTAACTTAGCTGGGTTAATAATCTCGCCACCGTTCGCATGCTCGGTACCCGGCCCATGGCATCGTTCACAAGACACGCCGTTGTGCAGGAAAGGTGGCATAGGGTAACGGTTGTCCGTATCCTTCGCGGGAGCCTGCATTCCGCTCACATGGCAGTTCAGGCAGCTCGTATACGCAGGAAGATTTAGCGGCATTTCGCGTGCATTCTGATACGCGGGGGCCATGTCCCACACTTGTTTGTTCGCGTACCAGTTCACTGGAGATTCGAAGAGGAATCCATCGGTCTCAAACAGGTAGCTTCGCCCGCGGCGTCCCGAGCCGATGTAGTAAAGCAATTCGCGCTTTCCTTGAACCTCAGGATCACCCGGACGGTCAAAGCTCAGCCATGCCCGTCCATTCTCTGCGTAAACGCGGTAGTGAACGCCTGATTCTTTGTGTGTGAATTCCGCCGGCGTAAGGGCGTCGGTGGCCGGTCCGCTGGCGTGAGCCATGGCAGTCTTCTGATAGGACTCGGAGACCGCGGAATGGCAGCGCGCACAGGCCTCATTGCCGGCATAACCGCTTGGGTCGGCACCTTTGGAGTTAGCCCCAGAGCTTTGAGCTGGTTCCAGGCTCTGCGCAGCAGATCCCAACACGGACAGCGCAATCAGAAAAAGAAATCCCGCTGCTATCTCACGCCTGCCGAATAATCCCGAGGAAATCACCGTGGCCTGCTCACCAATTCGCTCCCCATTGTAAGCCAGGAAAAAGGGAGTCCCGAAGGACTCCCCTTGGATGAATGGTTTCCCCTCAGAAGATGAGCTTCAGAGCGAATTCAAGCTGGCGCATGCCGGTAGCGGAGCCGGGGGAAGCGTCATGCTCAATATCGGTAATCGCGCCATTTCCAGAGCAGTCGATACAATTTCCGGTACCGGTCTGGTTCGCCGTGAAGCCTAGGACCGGGTGATTGAATACATTGAAAGCATCCATACGGAATTGCAGTTTCAGGCGCTCAGTGATGCCGAAGTTCTTCAGAATCGACGCATCAGCGTAAAACACGCGAGGCCCGCGATAGCTGAACACTCCTACGTTGCCGATATTGCCTACGCCGGGATCGGTAAAGGGACTGCCGCCTGTCACTCCCAGAATGCTGGGGAGCGGTGTAAAAAATGGTACTTGGTGAGTGATCGGGTTAAACGATCCCGCGCCGGTATGGAAAGTTCCGGTGCCCTTGTTCGGCCGACAGATCGTGCCGGATATGTCCGTCTCCAAACCACACTCACCGAAGCTAGGCGTCCAGGGCAGACCGCTGCCCCAGGTCGTCGTGCCAGAAATCTGCCAGCCTCCAATCGCCAAGTCCTCCGCCCTACTGGAGTTCCCGCCAAACATCTGCCCTCGTCCGAATGGAAGTTGATAGACCACATTGTTAACCCACATCTGGTTGCGAACCTCATCGTCCGGGCCGTAGGCGATTTTCGGATCATCGATGTAGTACGTACTGTCGTACTTATAAGCGTGAGCGAACGTGTAGTGCGACAGCACCTGGAGTCCGTGCGATAGACGTTTCTCCAGTTCAACCTGAAATGCGTTGTACTTGCTGCTGGCATCATTGCCCAAATAGTTGCCCTGATCGGTGGAGCAGCACTGCAATACACCCGGTACCTGATTCGGCGTGCCCGGCACCAGGGTATTTGTTGGATCCGAGTAGCCGGGGTAGGTGAAGTTGTTAAAGAACGGCCGACTGTAAGTTGGGTTTGCGCTGGGAACGCCAACCCTGGGCTCATTCACGTTATAGGTCGGGCCGTCTCCAGCGAAAACATGCGTGCCTTTATTTCCAACGTAACCGATAGTGACTGTGGTCGTTGGCGAGAGTTGACGCTGCACGGTAGCATTCCAGGCGTCCAGTTCCGGCAGCCGCTGGAACGTAGGCCGGATATGCGGCTGGATGCACAGTTGCGCGTTCTGACCTCCAGCCACCGGGAAGTAGGAGTTCTGATAACAGTTCGGCCCCGCAACCGGAAGGTAACCGCTGGAGGGAATCGCCGGGAAGTTAAAGATGGGAGGGCCTTGCGCCAGAGTAAATGCGGCTACGTTGGGGGTTGAGCTCTGGGCCAACTGCGCCGCCAGTACGGGCAAAGTCTGAGTTACGGTGTGTCCAAAGTTGGAACCGAATACCCCCATATCGTAACTGCGACCGTAGCCCATGCGGACTACTGTCTTCGGATTAACCTGATAAGCAATGCCAAGCCGGGGCGCGAAATAGTGCCAATCATTATTGATATTGCCGTTCAAGCCGTAGGGACCTTCGCCAGCGACGCGGTCGATGCCCTGTTCGAGATTGGCAAATCCGCCCTGATCCTTACCATTTACGTATTCGGGGAAATAAACTTCCCAACGCAGGCCATAGTTGACGGTCAGTTTGGGCGTAACGCGCCAGGTATCTTGCCCGTAGTAGAACATCCGGTGCTGGCGTTCTGCCGCGGTTAAGCTCGTGCTCACGTAGCGGACCATCTGGGTCACGTCACCAAGCAGAAAAGTTGCCCAATCCAAGCCTCCACTCCCGCCGTTCGAGGTTGACAGATAATTGAAGGTGTAATCACCCGCGCGTCCGTTATCGCTGGGCACGCGCAAATTCATTGCGTAGCGGACGTCCGCCCCAAACTTGAACTGGTGGTTGCCGTGAATTTTTGTGATATTGCCAACCCATTGAAATTGCTGCTCACTCTCAAGCAGCGGGCAATTGCAGCGTCCTACACCCAATCCGTCGCCCCAGCTTACAGTCGGAGCACCGTTGGCGCCTGAATTCGCCGAAGAACTGGATGGTGTTTGGTTCAGTAAGAAACCGCCCCAACCAGAAGTGAACAATGCTTGCGCACCAGTGAGGTTGGCATTTGGTATGCCAACGTTCGTCATTGGTGTAGTCCCCACATCCGGCTTGTTTGCGCGCGGATTGTATTTGAAATATCCAAATCGGAAATCGCCCAAAAGTGAGCTGTTGAATGTCTTCGTAACACCCGATGACAAGCTGTAGTTGTGCACATTCGAACTGCCTGCCAAACCACCCGGACCATCGCCCACCCCTTGCAGCGCACCGTAGACGCCCTGCCCGGCCAAGCTGAAATAGTCCAGACTGAAGCGTCCAAAGACCTGCACAGATTGGCTGGCGGTAAAGTCGATACGGGTATCGAAACTGTTTTGGCTGAAAGTTCCAGTGCCTGAACCGACGTAGTTGTTGTCGATTCCGGTTGTTGTCGGTGCCGGGAACATAGCCAATATGGCGGCCGCCTGCGGCGAAATCTGGCCGATAGGAATGTGGTTGTTCGGATAGGGTGTGCGGCTGGCCCCAGTCGCTGTGTTGCCGGTGGTCGGGTCGTAAGCTTGCCCGCTCAATAAACCCGTTCCGCCCGCCAAGCCTTGGCCTATGTATTGGCTTAAGTCGCAGTATCCGGTGGTATTGGTCTTCGGATTGCACGTGGACGTCACTAACGCCGTCGGCACCGTCACTAAATTCGTAAGTCCGCTGGATTCCCGCGTGGCCTGGTAATCCCCAAAGAAGAAGAGCTTGTTTTTGATTATCGGTCCGCCGATCGTACCGCCGAACTGCTGCCACTTATCGGAGGGGATAAACTTTCCGGTAATAGGATTTGGCGCGTACTGCGTAAATGGATCGCGCGCCGCGGTCGCATCCGTTCGCCGGAACCAGAAACCTTCACCGTGAAAGTCGTTGCTGCCCGACTTGGTCTGAACCGTCACAACGCCGCCGAGTGCCTTTCCGAACTCTGCGTCGTAGTTTTGCAGATCGATCTTGGTTTCCTGAATCGCATCCAAGTTTGGGTTCACTACGATGATGCCTAAAATTGGGTCTTGATTATCTGTGCCGTCCAGCTCAAAAGCGGTGCCGCTGAAGTGCTGGCCGTTCACAAATATCTGCTGGCTACCCTGCGGATTCTCCGTTGCGGCGTGGCTCCAGCCCACTAATTTCTGCGTGCCCGGTGAAAGAAGTTCGAACGAGGTGAAGTTCCGGTTCATGATCGGCAGGTCTTCCACATACTTCTCGTTGAACTCGATGGAGACGTCGGCTCGGTCCGTCTTGAGCTGGTCCGCTTCCGCGGTTACTTCGACCTGCTCCGTGGCAGATCCAACAGCGAATTGACCGTCGACCCGCTGATCCATATCAGCCGACAAGGAAATGTTCTTGAACTCTATGGTTTTAAAGCCAGGAGCCTCGATCCGCACCTGGTAAACGTCGGGGATCAAGTGGGTGACGGTATAGTTTCCGCTTTCGTTCGTGGTCGCCTGATCGGTTGTACCCTTGCGCTGGTTTAGAACGGTGACTTTCGCGTTTGGAACCGCCGCACCGGAGGGATCGGTCACGGTGCCGATGATGCTGCCGAAAACTGCCTGGCCAGAAACTTTAAGGGTCCACAGACCGCTAAGGAGCAACAGGGCTACCGCAGCTGCCAGAACTGACCTCTTCATGGACTTCCTCCTGGGGATTCACGCCAACCCACAGAACACAGGGAAATGCTGGATAAGGTGCGTGCAAGTCCTAGTACAAAAACACTATTCACTTAAGTTAAACTAGGTTTCATATAGTTACAGGCGTATAAGAATCGGGGCTGCAGCAAGATACAGGAGTCGGTTACTCCGCTGTCACATGGCTTTGACACACGGTTTCGACGCGGGACGGCAGCAGTGCTTCCAGCAAATAGATAAGCTTATTAATAGTCATAGCCTGCGCGGCTCCGAATCCTTGTGCAAACTGCTCCGTTATCTGGCGGAAACTTCGCTGGACCATCACGGCACAGCGGTGAAGGAATACCAGATCGCGACCGAGGTTCTGGGGCGATCCCATGGATTTGATCCCCAGAACGATTCGACGGTTCGGGTGCAGGCCGGGCGCCTGCGGGTAAAGTTGGAAGAGTATTACGCCCATGAGGGGGTCGACGACGAAATTGTCGTCGAGTTGCCGAGAAAGTCCTACGCCCTCACCTTTCACGTGCGCGCCCCGGCCACTTCGCCCGGCAACCTGGCCGTCGCTCCACGGCAGGATGCGGCTACGGATCGGCGAGTCCAAAAAAATCCCTCCAATCGAGGGTGGCTCATCGCTGTGTTGGTGCTGTCGGTCTCGCTGGCGGGTGCATTGCTTTTCGCATTTCGTACGCGAACTCAGGCCGCCGTGAAACCAGCGGTTCCCGCCGTCTACCAGGTCTTTTGGCAGCGTTTCGTGGGTGGTCCCCAGCAGCCGTGGGTGATTTTTAGCAACGGAAGTTTCGTGGGCCGCCCGGAAACCGGGATGCGGTACTTCAACCCATCGGGAGATTCGGGCGCTCTTATTCTGGATCACTACACCGGCGTAGGAGAGGTGCTGGCGGTCCATCAACTGGATCACGTCTTTGTGTTGCTCAACCAACCGCTTCGCGTGAAGCGAGGCAGTTTATTTTCTCTGGACGATGCCAAGAACAACGATCTCATCTTTGTCGGCTCTCCGGCTGAAAACCTCACCCTCCTGGATATCCCCTCAACTCAGGAGTTTATTTTTCAGAGAGTCGCTTTCGGACCCCGTAAGGGAGATCTGGCGGTGGTTAACGTGCATCCGGAACCTGGTGAAGCTCGCTCTTTCCTGGGGAGCACTCCGAGTTTGCCGACCACCGAGGATTACGCGGTAGTTGCGTTAGTGCCAGGCATTGATCCCGCACGATCGGTTCTCATCCTCGCCGGAACTACCACTTTCGGCACGCAAGCGGCGGCGGAATACGTCTGCCGGCAAGATTCTCTGGCAGTTCTGTTGCAGCGCTTAGGAGTCTCTACCGCGGCTGATCTGAAGCCGTTTGAAGCGCTTCTGCACGTGAAGGTGGTGCATGGAGTGCCCGTGATTACTGATCTGGTGTCGGTCCGCAAGCGCAGCTAAGATTTCCCCGCGCGTTCTGCAACTCGCACTAGTGACCGGCACTCGCGGGTGGCGCAAGTTGAGGATCAAGTTCGGCAGCTTTGCGATACTCTCTGCCGGCCTCGTCTCTTAATCCTTTCTGGCTGAGGGCCAAACCGAGTTCGTAGTGCGCCAAGGCGTAAGAAGGAACCGCACGAATTGCGGTGCGAAACTGGGAGATGGCGCCGTCGAGGTCCCCGGCATTAAGCAAACGGCGGCCGGAGTTTGTGGCGAAGGTCGCCGACTGCAGATCGGTTTTCTTCTTACTCATCTCGGCTCCAGCCTTACTCTCGGCCGCTGCGCCCTCGCTATCTCCCAGCTGGCGCAAAACCGCAGCCAGCGTGGTGTGGGCACCCGCAAAATCTGGGTCAAGTCGAATTGCTTGTCGCAGCGCGTCAGAGGCCTCGGGTAATTTGTTCATCTGTTTTAAGACGGTGCCCAAGGTGTAATAGGCCTCGGCATAATCCGGCTTGGTTTGAATGGCTTGCCGCAATTGCTCGGCTGCCGCTGGAAAATCCCCCGACTGCCAGAGGGTAACCCCTAGGCAGTAGTTCGCATCCGCCAGATTCGGATCGAGACGAATTGCTTCCCTCCACTCCGCAATGGCCCCGGGAAGATCATCCTTGAATTTAAGCGCCAGGGCCAAATCGTGATGCAGAATCGCTTTGTCCGGATCATTCTTCAGGGCCGCCCGAAATTGTGCTGCGGCTGCGTCGAAATCCGTCTTCTGCAAATAAGCCGTTCCCAAATTGCCCTGAAAGCCGGAATCGTCGGGGCGCATCCTGATGGCTTCGCGAAATTCATTGATCGCGGCGTCGGCGTCTCCGCGCTGCACCAGAGCCAACCCTAGATTATTGTGGGCCTCGGGGTCGGATGGCGTGAGCGCGATGACCTTCTTAAAAGCAGTTATGGCGGTATCTGGATCTCCCCTGCGCTGCAACAGCAGCCCCAAACTGGTTTGCAAGGGCGCGGAATCAGGCTTCAGTTCGACGGCACGCTTGAAGCACACGAATGCCTGTTCCGGCTTTGCTCCCGCTTCCAACGCCGTACCCCGGTAATACCATGCCATTGCATCCGCCGGATCCAGTTTCACAGCATGCTGCAGTTCAGCTTGCGCCTTTTCCTGCTCGCCTTCGCTCGAAAGCGTCACGCCGAGATGGAACGAGGCGGGCTCGTCTTCCGGATTGACTCTTAGCGCTTCTCGAAATTGCTTTTCTGCTTCTTCAAATTGTGATTGCTGAGCGAGTAGCGAGCCAAGTTCGTCGTGCAACTCGGCCAGCTGCGGTGCAAGTCTCGTGGCTTCCTGATATTCGATGATGGCTTCGTCTGTCTTATGCTGCAAACTGAGTGCGCGCCCCAACGCCTGGTGGGCCTGCCATTGTTGCGGCGCCAAATCTACGGCGGAGCGAAACTCGAGGACCGCTTCGCCCAGCAGTCCCTTGGCCTGCAATGCCTGAGCTAGATAGGCGCGGGCGATGCCTAGTTTTGGACGAAGCCGGACCAGAGCGCGAAAGTGGGCGATCGCGTCGTCGAGATCGCCCTGCTGCAACAACACTTGACCGAGCATGTTCTGCGCGTCGGGGCTTTGGGGATTGAGACGTACCGCTTTCTCAAAGTCCACGCGCGCAGCGACCAAATCTCCGCGTTGCATCGCGTCAACTCCAGCTTGATAAGCTTTGGGCGAGGCGCCGTTTACTGGCGTCTGAGCTGCGGTTCGCACTGCCCCGCATATCAATGCGAAGAAGATCAGCCCGGCACAAAATCGAGGGGAATGCATCGCAATCCAAAAATGTAAGCCGTTGTCGCACTCCGTCCCCATCGATACCGTGATGAGCGGGCAAAATGCACTGGCTTTTACTGGCCCACAGGATAACCCAACTCAATTCTTATTTCGCGCCGGAAGGGCGAAAGCGGCATTGACCAATATCCGTTACGCTCCTAACATTCACAACTGAGACATGGGATTCAAGATTTCGCTCAGCGGGCGCCTGAGTTATCCTTCGCTGATCTGCGTCGCTATTCTGACTTCATTCCTGGTTTCAGGTGCCGCCCAGCAGCCTAAACTTCCCCCGCCGCCGGCCAAGCCAATCGCCAACTTTACCGACGTAGCCGAAAAAGCTGGCATTACGATGCAGGAAATTTTCGGCGGCATCGATACTAAGAAGTACATCATCGAGACCACCGGCACAGGCGTCGCAATCTTCGATTACGACAACGACGGCTGGCCCGACATTTTTCTGGTGAACGGAACCAGACTCGGCGCTGCCCCCAGCGGACCCGCCCCTAGCAACCATCTCTATCGCAACAATCACGATGGAACTTTCACCGACGTAACCATCAAGGCCGGACTCGCTGCGACAGGCTGGGGACAAGGCGTTTGCGTGGGAGATTACGACAACGACGGCTGGGAAGATCTCTACATTACCTACTACGGCAAGAACCGGCTATATCACAATCAGGGCGGCGTCTTTTCTGAAGTTGGCGAGAAAGCCGGTGTTGCCGGCTCGGGAAAAGCCTGGGGTACGGGTTGCGCCTTTGTTGACTATGATCGCGACGGCCGGCTCGACCTAGTGGTAGCGAACTACGTCGATTTCGATCTCGCAACGGCACCCGCGCCGGGCGAACGCCCCACCTGCATTTGGAAGGGCGTTCCCGTGATGTGCGGCCCGCGCGGCCTACCGGGCGCCAAAAATATTCTTTACCACAACCTAGGCGACGGTACTTTTGCAGACGTCACCACCAAGGCCCACATCGATCGCACCGATGGTCATTACGCGTTCAGCGTCTCCACGCTGGATTTTGACGAAGATGGATGGCCCGATATTTTCATTGCCTGCGACAGCACTCCCAGCATTCTCTATCGCAACAATCACGACGGTACATTTACCGACGTCGCAGTAACGGCGGGAGCGGCATTCAACGAAGATGGCCGCGAACAGGCCGGAATGGGGTCGACCGTAGCCGATTACAACGGCGACGGCCACCTTGATATTTTCAAAACAAATTTCTCCGATGACACGTCCACTCTTTACCGCAACAATGGCGATGGAACATTTACCGACGCGACCTCAGCCGCGGGGCTCGGTTTGTACACACAATATCTCGGCTGGGGAACGATGTTTTTCGATTTCGATAACGACGGCTGGCCTGATTTGATTCTGGTAAATGGACACGTTTATCCCGAAGTCGACAGCCAGCACCTGGGCAGCAATTACAAAGAGCCGCGCATTCTTTATCACAACAACGGAGACGGTACGTTCACCGATATTTCGGCGGCAGCCGGAGCTGGAATTACGGCGGTGGCTTCATCTCGCGGCCTGGCCGTCGGAGATTTATGGAATGACGGCCGCATATCCGCCGTAATCAGCAACATGAATGCCGCGCCCAGCTTGCTGGTAAACCAGGTTCACAATCCGAATCACTGGATCGCAATTCGGCTGGTGGGAGTCAAGTCGAATCGCGATGGCATCGGCGCCAGGATTTCAGTGAAGACCCCGAATCGCACGTTGGTGGACGAAGTGCGCAGCGGCTCCAGTTACATTTCCAACAGTGATATTCGGCTTCACTTCGGACTGGGAGCTCTGGCGAAAATCGAATGGATAGAGGTTCGCTGGCCGAGTGGTCTGGTAGAAAAGTTTGTTGATCTCGGCGTCGATGCGATTCATACGGTGAAAGAGGGAACTGGCGTAACGGTCGCACCGCCAACGAAGAAAGAATAATGCCGATTTTATTTTCTCAGCTCCGCCTTCTTCAGAAACTGGACTGTACGGCTGATGCCTTCGGCTTCTTTCACAAAAATCAACTGGTTGGCTTTCACATCCTTCAGCGTGTCGACGTGGCCGCTGGGCCAGCGAATTTCGAGTAAGTCCACTTTCTCGGCTTTGCCCAGCCCGAAATGAATACGCAAATCGCTTTGCGAAATATAGCTACCGCCGCTGCGCACTTCGTCGATCTGTTGATGAGGTTTCGTTTCACCGGCAGGATGCGTAGTGCAAATCAGCCTCGCTCCAATTCCGCTGCGATTTGATTTCGTTCCGATGGTATGAATCTTGATCCAGTTATTGTCCGCTTTGGAATCGCACCGCAGCAGTTGCGGATAATCGTTCACCGTATTGACCACTACATCTATGTCGCCGTCATTGTCGAAGTCGCCAAAAGCACAGCCCCGGCAGGGCGCTGGATCCGAGATCCCCGGCCCGGCCCGCATAGAAACATCAGCGAATCGTCCATTATGCAAGTTGCGGTAAAGCAATTTGCGTTGCGGATAACCCGCTTCGGTTTTCAGTTGTTCAACCTCGGGGTAGACGTGGCCGTTGCAAATTAAAATGTCAGGCCAGCCATCGTTGTCGAAATCGAGGAATCCACAGCCCCATCCCAGAAATTGCGTATGCGCACCTAATCCCGCGGTAAACGTTGCGTCTTCGAAATTGCCTCCGCCAAGATTGTGGTAAAGCGAAGGTGTGTCGCCGGCGAAGTTTGTTTTGAGCAGGTCGAGGTTGCCATCTAAATCGTAGTCCCCGGCTGAAACGCCCATACCCGCTTGTGGTTTGCCATCGGGGCTTAAAGCGCAGCCCGCTTCGATGGCAACATCTTCAAACGTGCCATTTTTCTTGTTGTGATAGAGCGCGCTGGCGGTGGAGTCATTGGCCACATAAATATCCGGCCAGCCGTCATTGTCGAAATCGGCCGTGAGGACGCCCAATCCATAAGTTCCGTTCGCACGAAAAATTCCGGCTGCCTCAGAAACATCGGAGAACGTGCCGTCCCCATGATTGTGGTAAAGAATATTTTTCCCGCCTTGCAGTCCCGGAGGGCCGCAGGCCACCAGCACGCCTTTATAAAGGCATGGTCCCGACTCCGGCACCGGCGCGGTGGCCAAATCCATGTCGATGTAATTGGCAACGAAAAGATCGAGGTGGCCATCGCGGTCGTAATCCACAAACGCACAACCGGTGTTCCATCGCGTCCCTTTGCCTGCTACGCCGGCCTTCTGGCTGACGTCTGTGAAAGTTCCGTCGCCGTTGTTGTGATACAGAACATTCTTGCCGTAATACGTTACGAACAGATCTTCCCAGCCGTCGTTGTCGTAGTCGCCGATGCAAACGCCTTGGCCCCAACCGGAGTGTCCCACTCCAGCCTTGGCGGTCACGTCAGTGAATGTGCCATCGCGGTTATTACGAAACAGGTGCGAGATGGGTTCGCTGCCGGCGGGAAAGCCTTCCAGCCGCCAGCCATTTACCAGAAAAATGTCGAGCCACCCGTCGTTATCGTAATCATAAAAAGCCACGCCGCAGCCCGTAGTCTCCAGCAGATATTTGTTCTTGTGCTCGCCACCAAAAATCGTCTTCGCATTAAGCCCGGATTCCCGGGCTACATTCAGAAAGCTCACGCCGAGATCTTGCGCTTCGGAGGGACTCACTCCCGGATCGGCCTTTTGTTCTGGCGTAGCGCCAGCTCGCAGCCAGCGTGGAGTTGCCAAGCCCAGAATGCTTTCCAGGGAGAGCACAAGGCTCGATCGGCTGAGAGATTTCAAGAATACGCGACGTGAAGAAGACAAAAGGTTGGCACCCGCCCGACCCAGAGCGTGCTAGAATTCGCCCCTAATTCTTATATTCAGTGAACTCAGACTTTGCAAGCTCCGGACAAGGCAATCGGCCACCGATCCTGGCGCACCGTTGCACCCTTGATTTTGACGCGGGAGCTTTTGTTCGTTTTGTTCTTGGCATCGATATCGAGCTACTGCCCACGAATACGATCATATGTGCGTCGAACTTTTATCATCGACCTTCGCTGTCCTAGACGCTCAGCGAGCGATGAGGATTACAATCTAACTTTGTCGGGGTAAGATCCGCTGGCTGACGAAGGTTGAGACATCTCGAGTTTTTGGTGGAGGCGCTCCATATGAAGGAAAGTGCTCGATCGATGGCAATTTTTCTGTCTATGTTCTGCGTTTTTGGGCTGACTTCTTACGGGCAAAAAAATGCCTCGGCGGCGGCGGATAAGGGGAATGCCTGGTGGCAGCACGCCGTTTTCTACGAAATTTATCCGCGCAGTTTCGCGGACAGCAACAGCGACGGCGTCGGCGATCTGAACGGAATCGCCTCCAAGCTCGATTACCTGAAAGATCTCGGCGTGGATGCGATCTGGATTTCGCCGTGCTTTCCTTCCCCCCAGGTGGATTTCGGCTACGACGTTTCCGATTACGAAAATATCGATCCCATGTACGGCACGCTGGCCGACTTCGATAATCTGGCGCGCGAAGCCAAGAAGCGCAACATTCATATCATCCTCGACTTTGTGGTGAACCACACGTCGGATCAGCACAAGTGGTTTCTGGATTCGAAATCTTCGCGCACCTCCGCCCATCGCGATTGGTACATCTGGCGCGATGGAAAGGGACCGGGACAGCCTCCCAACAATTGGGTGTCGACTTTTGGCGGTTCGGCGTGGCAGTTTGATCCGACCACGAATCAGTACTATTACCATTACTTCTATCCCCAGCAGCCGGATTTGAACTGGCGCAACCCCGCCGTCAAAGACGCTATGTTTGACGTGACCCACTTCTGGTATAAACGCGGAGTCTCAGGCTTCCGGCTGGATGCGGTCGATACCCTATTTGAAGACCCGAACCTGAAAGACAATCCCATCAAAAAGCCCGGGAAGAATGCCTTCGGCGATCCGTTCGAACAAAACAAATACAACACGAAACTCCCTGAAGTTCACGACATCCTGCGCGGATTGCGCCAGGTTGCAGATCAGTACGATGCGGTGCTGATCGGCGAAACCTGGACGGCGAATGTCGCCGAACTCAATCAATATTACGGTAAAGGGAATAATGAATTGCAGTTGCCCATGGATTTTCTGTTCACCATGGTCAATAAGCTCTCGCCTGCGGAATTCCGCAAGCAGATTGCGGAAGTGAATGCGGCCTCGGGTTGGCCTACGTTCGTGATCAGCAACCATGACATCGTCCGTTCCTACGACCGCTACGGTGATGGCAAGCATAACGACGAGATCGCGAAGCTGATGGCCGGACTTTATCTAACCTTGCGCGGTACGCCGATCCTGTATTACGGCGAAGAGATCGGAATGAAGACGACTCCGCCCACGAGCCGGGAGGAGGTGAAAGATCCCATCGGTATCAAGGGTTGGCCAAAAGAAAAAGGACGCGATGGGGAACGCACTCCTATGCAGTGGAACGACAGCGAGAACGCGGGCTTTACCAAAGGCACACCGTGGCTGCCGGTTCCTCCCACTTACAAGACTCATAACGTCGCCGATGAGTCGAAAGATCCCAATTCAGTTCTTGAGTTTTATAAGAGCGTGCTCAAATTGCGTCATGACAACCAAGCCCTGTTCAGCGGAAGTTATCAAGCGATCAATGAAAGCGACCCCGACGTGCTTTCGTACCTGCGCGTCTATAAGGGTGAGGGCGTGGTTGTGGCGCTGAACATGTCCGGCACAGCGCAAAAGGTCAGCTTGGAGCTGAAGACGAACGGCTTTACTTCCGCTTCGAGTCTACTGGCCACCAGTAATTCCTCGGCTCAGGGAAATGAAATTTCTCTTGAGCCCTACGGAGTTTTTATCGGCGAGCTTACCAAGTAGAACAATCTATAAGTTTCGCTGGTTAAAAAGTCACGCTCGCTCAACTCTGCGGGAATCGCGAGTCGCTGCTTTCATCACACTATTAGCCTCGCGGCAACTGATCTTCATCTCCGATAACCATATCTCATCGGCAGGCGTTAACCGCTCCTCGAGGCTTTGCCCCGGGCGAGGGACGCTCCACTTGAGAAGCCGCCATCGACATGCCGGACAGGTCAATGCTATCTGTGACGAGCTTTGGCAAAATTCAATGTGTGTGTATGGATTTGTTTTATCGGGCATACGATCCACCTTCCGTTTCGTAGGCGCCTTCCGATAAAAGACGCACACTAATCAGGATGGCGAAAGGCAGGTTAGAGGCCGTACAGCGGAGTATGGATGGTTCGGGCCGCCTTTCCCTAGGCGGCCCGGCGCGAACATTTACTGCGGCTTCTGATCTTCTTTAGGCGGCTCCTTCTTTTTCGGAGGAGGCGGGTTTTTGGGCTGAGCTTTAGCCGGCGCCGCGTGTTGCTCCGGCTTTGCCGCCGCATGCGGCGCGGGCTTGGCTTCAGGTTTCGGAGCCGGCCGGTTCGCGGGACGCGCGGTCGTTTCCGGTTTTGCCGGTTGCGGATGTGCCGGCGGTTTTGCCGGTTGAGGCCGCGCTGCGGGAGCCGGGGAAGGCTTGCCGCGTTCCGCTGGCGCTGCCGGGTGCGGTGCCGGACGTTCCGGCTCTGCTGCTTTCCTCGCGGGTTCAGCCGGTCGCGCCGGTGCGGGCGAACCCGCCCGAGTCGGGGCCGAGGCTGGCTGTGGATGATTTGGCTGCGCCATCGGTGCGGCCGGACGCGGTGCCGCTGCCGCGCGCGCAGGTATCACCGGAGCAATGGGTTTCCCCGCGGCAATCGGCTTGGCCGCTGCCACAAGCGTCGGATGCCCTTTATTCACAGTCGCAAATTGCTGACGGTTCTGTGCCGCTTCCTGCCGCTGCTGCATCTGCGTGGTCATTGGCGGGATGCGCTGTTCGCGCGTGGCCGCCACTTCGGCGGGCAGAGGCTTGCGAGTCACGCCGCCGGGACCGTTATAACTGGCGCGGCTGTTGGTGACGTTAACCGTCGTATTGTTGATGATCACCGTATTGGTTATGGTCCGGTTGTAAACCTGAACATTGGTGGTATTTACGTTGTTGACGGCGCGGTTGTAGTCGAAACGGTCTCCGTTCCAGTATCCGCCCTGATAGCCGGCTCCCACATAACCGAACCCATAGTTCACGCCGCCGTAGTAGCCGATGTGGCGTCCCCAGTAGCCATTGTGATAGCGATACCTGCCACCGGTATATCCCCAGTAGCCCGGCGTCCACAGATAACCCACCTCAGGCGGCCGTGCCCATGCGCCCGGCACCCAGTAGTACCCCTGCGATGAATAGCTCCAATATCCCGGCGTCCACAAGTAGCCCTCGCCCGGGCATTCCGGCTGCGAGTATTCCGGGAGCGCGGGCGGAGGATCTGGCGCTACAAGTGCCGGCTGCCCATAGTTTGAGTCCTGATCGTCGGCGTCGTAATTGCTGTCCGAATCCTGGTCGCTGGTTCCAGAGGTCTGGGCCTCACTCGCGGGCGCCAGATTAGCCGCGGCCGCTGGATCCTGCGCCTGCGGCTGATCGGGTTGCGCGGGTTGACTTTGAGCGGTGTTGTCGGGCGTCGGGTTCTGGTTGTTGTTGCAGGATGCCAGGCCGAGTGCCAGCGCGATAGATGCGGTTGCTGCAAGAACGAGGGAGAGTGTGTTTTTTGTCGTTTGCATAGTTTAGCCGGACTGGTTGGATGCCAAATTTCTCTGAGCGGTCAGGAATAATTGCATCGTGCCGCAATTAATTGAAAACCAACAAAGCGATGGACCCTTTGTGCCGGGCCAACACCGCTAACAAATCGTTCTGGAAGTGCTATTTCTCGGCCACCGGCAGGATCACGCTTGAGGCAGCCTGGCTCGAGCGATAAACCTTCTGCGTTGCCTTCACGTAGTCGGCATCGGTCGCTTTGTAGATGTTGTCCACGAATTCTTGCGGATTGCGGTCGTACAAAGGAAACCACGTGCTCTGCACCTGCACCATGATCCGGTGCCCCTTCAGGAAGACATGATCGTTGGGGTGCAGGTCGATCTTGTATTCAACCACTTCATTCGGCGGAACTGGTTCAGGACTTTCCAAACTGTTGCGATATCGCCCGCGCAAAATGTCATCGGCAATCATCAGTTCGTAGCCATTCAGCACCGGTCCAGAGCCCTTCTCGGCATCTTCTTCGCTGATCTCTTGATAGTCCTCAGGATATACATCAATCAGCTTTACCACCCAGTCGCTGTCGCTCCCGGTAGTTGAAGCGAACAGGTCGGCAACGATATCCCCGGTCACAGCCACATCGCTCGTCAGCGGTTCCGTTTGCCACGTCAGTACGTCCGGAAGATGCTCCACAAAGCGCTGATCCTGCACCAGCCAGGTCGTCCAGGCAGGAGCGGGATAGGTGGGTGTGATGGGTCGGTTGCGATAAGGCACCGGATTCGCCGGATCCGAAATGTAGGAATCGAAGGCGTCCCGCTCCGAGGGTGGTTCGAATGCCAGCTTGCCTCCAGAATGCAGATACAGCTTTTTGTCAGTGATGCCTTTTTTGGGTGGCCACTCGTCGTAACTCTTCCACACGTTCGTGCCGGTTTCGAAGGTCAGCGCCTCGGGCTCTGTGAGTGGTTTGTCGTGCAGCCAGTGCGCGAACCAGGGAGCAAGGATATGCGCGCGATAGTATCGCGAAATGTCACTGCCCCAGTCGATGTCGCCGAGTTTGCGCCCCGATTGATCCATCCATCCACCATGATTCCACGGGCCCGCGACAAAGTAGTTCAGATGTTGCGTATCAGTTTGCTCGAGAGTCGCATAAATGCGAGTCGGGCCAACGAAATCTTCCTGGTCGTACCAGCCAGCAACGTTGAGGTTGGGCACGGTGGTGTGTTTCAAATATGTGGTCACTGCCTGCTGCTTCCAGAAATCATGATTCGGATGCTCTACGAAGTCGTTCCACGTCGGCAGCTTGCCGTGAAAATAGCGCGGATTCGCATTGGAAAGCGCGCCCAGCGCCAGGTACCAGGCGTAAGTATCGTATTGATCGAACTTGAAGTTAGTATTCTCCTCCTTCGAAGTTTCGAGCAAAGCAGAGTATTCGAATCCATAGCTGAGGCGGAAAGCGCCGTTGTGGTGGAAGTCATCGTTGACAAACATGTCGTCGGGGGACGCTTGCTCGCTGGCGGCCTTCAGCGCAGGATGCGGATCAAGCAGCGCCTGAGTCACCAGCCAGCCTGGATAGGAAATTCCCCACATCCCAACTCGGCCGTTATTGTTCGGAACATTCTTGACCAGCCAGTCGATCGTGTCATAAGCGTCGGTGGACTCGTCGATCGACTTCGGATTGTTCTTGTCGCGCGGTGGCCGCTGCATGACGAATGTGCCTTCAGATTTAAAGCGTCCCCGGATGTTCTGCGATACGAAGATATAGCCGTCCGCAATCAGATCGTCGAACAAGCCAGATTGGGTTAGCGAATTCGTATCCTTCGGTACGCCGTACGGAGATCGCACGAACAAAATAGGCAAAGGGACGGTTGCATTCTTCGGCGCGCGGATAACGGTCTGCAGACGGACGCCATCGCGCATCGGAATCATGACTTCCTGAAACGTGAAGTATTCCGGCTTATACTTCGATTGCACCGGGGGAGCTTGGCCGAACAAATGGGCAGAGAGGGCGATGAGCGAAAGCAGAACGATTCTTTTTACAAAGACCATTTTATTTGTCCGAAGTTTGAATGTGAGCGCCGGAACGGGTAGGGTAGCACGGCGTCAATCGCTGGTGGCGAAGGCGAAACTTAAAAGTTGGTTATGGCTAACGGTCCGGGTTTCATGCGCCGCCTATTCTTATCCGAAGGGCGAAACCTAAGATCGAAATTGATAATCTTGTTTTCCGTCGAGTAAGTCCTTCAGCAGATTCCGCGCGTCTTGAGCGGAGAGCTTCTCCAATTGAATCAGCAGCTCGTCCTGGCTCGCGTCCGCCGTTGCTGTCTGTCGGAGGCCATGCAGAATTGGGGAGCGGGCTTTCAGGCCCGTAGCCTGTGCCTTCTGGACTTCCAGCGCCAGGCCTGCAATTGTGGGAGCCTCAAACACACTGCGCACCGCCAACTCCACTTCAAAGATTCTTCGGATTCTCGCCGTTACCTGCAGCACCAACAACGAATGTCCGCCTAGCTCAAAAAAGTTCTGTTCAATTCCTACTTGCTCCAATTGCAGCAACTCTTGCCAGATTTCCGCCAGCTTTGCTTCGACCCCATTCCGCGGAGCGGTCAATTCCTCTCGGTCTATCAGCAGTTTCCCGGAACCTGCCAGCACTGACCGATTCACTTTTCCGCTGGGCAATAATGGTAAGGCTGCTATCTGGCAGTAATTTGCCGGTACCATGTGTTCCGGGAGCTTCGTTTGCAGATAACGGCGCAACTCTCCCGCCGCTAGTGCTGCCTCGTCCTTCATCACCAGGTAAGCGGCAAGCTTCTGCTGCTCGCCTTCACCGGCGAGAATGACTACCGCTTCAACGACGTCTTCACGGGCCGCGAGCACAGATTCGATTTCGCCCAACTCGATGCGCAATCCGCGCAGCTTGACTTGGTTGTCGATTCGGCCCAAATATTCGATCTCTCCATTGCTGCGGAAGCGGCCCAGATCCCCGGTGCGGTACAGAGGCGACGACAACTTCGGCGTCAGCCAATTTTCCACAAAACGTTCCGCCGTCAACTCCGGCCGGTTCAAATATCCACGCGCCAGCCCATCCCCGCCAATGTAGATTTCTCCGATTACATTCGCCGGCACTGGATTGCGATAACTGTCCAATATGTAGATCGACGTATTGGCGACAGGACGGCCTATCGGTATCGACCCCCGCTCGTGGCCGGTTACTCGATAGATGCTGGACCATATCGTGGTTTCGGTGGGCCCGTAGACGTTCCAGACGGAATTGCAGCGTGGAGTTAAGTCTTTCGCCAGCTCCGGCGGGAACGTCTCCCCTCCGCAAAGAATTTTCAGATTCGGAGATCCTTGCCAACCTGCTTCGATCAGCAGACGCCACGTAGCAGGCGTGGCCTGCATCACGGTGGCTTTGCTCTCGGTGAGCAAATTGCTCAACCGGTTTCCATCAACAATGTCATCACCACTCGCGATCACCAACCGTGCTCCGGAGATCAGTGGGAGATAAAGCTCAAGGCCTGCGATGTCGAAAGAAAGAGTCGTCACCGCCAGCAGCACATCGTCACACGTAACTTCCACCGTGCGCTGCATGGAAGCTAGTAGATTGACCACACCGCGATGCTCTACTGGAACTCCTTTCGGTTTTCCAGTAGAACCCGATGTATACATCACATACGCGAGATTTCGCGGACTGCCCACGTTCTGTATATTCGCTGCGCTTTCCTGTGCGATCGTCGCCAAACTTCCATCAAGGATGATGGCGTCTTTCCCGAAAGGCTCGCGCCACAAATTCTGCTTTGTAAGAACGAACCGCGGTGCCACATCCTCGACCATAAATCGCAAGCGCTCGTCCGGGAGTCTTGGATCCAGAGGTACGTATGCTCCCCCGGCCTTCAAGATACCCAGCAAAGCGATGACCATATCCGGTCCGCGATCCATGCACAGGCCAACGGGTGCATCTGGTCCCACGCCTCTTTTGTGCAAATACCAGGCAAGCTGATTTGCGCGCCGGTTCAGCTCTCGGTAGGTCAGGCGCGAGTCCTCAAAGCTGACTGCGATCGCGTCGGGAGACCGTTCCGCTTGCCGCTCAAATAAAGCATGAATGCAGGTCAGCGGATAATCGCATTCGGTATCGTTCCACTCGTAGAGCAGCTGATGCCGGTCTGACGCGGGGAGCACTTCGAGTTTGTGCATCGGCATGCTCGGCGTCGTCTCCAGTGCGGTAACCAGAGATTCGAGTGCAATCTGCATGTATTCGCAGATTCGTCCCGGATTGACCGATCCGGGCGTCTGGGCCGTAAGCCAAAAACCCTCGCCGTCTACATCATCTACCGACAGAGTGAGCGGATAGTTCGTCCGTTCTTCAACCCGAATCGTGCAAACCCCTTCCCATGCGCGTGCCGCGCGCCCAGCTCCCGGGCTATGACGATAATTTAAAAGTGCAGAGAACAATGGCGTGGGTGCCGGCACCGCGCTACAACGTTGAGCCAATGCCAGCAAAGCGTGTTCATGGCGCATCAGGCCAGCCAGCAGCGCGTGGGTCTGTCGGACACAACTCTCGACGCCTTCTTCGCCAATACGAATCCGCACCGGCAGCGTGTTCGTAAACAGGCCCATTACCCGGTCTGAGCCGGCACCGCCCTGCATGCGGCCAAACAAAACGGTGCCGAACACAACATCTTCACGTCCCGAAACTTTGGCGAGCACGCGTGCCCAGGCCAGGTGACACAGGCTGGCCGCGCTGATCCCCAGTCTGCGCGCGCGTTCTCGAACTCGCTCAGCCAGCGGCGTCTTCAGTGCCACCCGCGCTTCCTCGATCCCCGTACCGTCGCCCTGTACGTCGGACAATCCGAACGGAGTCGTGGGCTCTTCAACATCGGCCAGCATCTTCCGGAAAAACACCTCATGCTCTTCTTTGCTCACTCCCAAACGGGCTTGCGCCACGAGGTTTCGAAAGGGCAACGGTGCCGGCAACTGCTCTGCTCGTCCCAGTAAATGCGCCTGGATTTCCTCCTGCATCACTTCCATGGTGGTGTGATCGGCAAGCAGGTGATGCAACAGTTGCATCATCAGCCAGCGATTCTCGCGTTTATCGAATGCAATAAAAGCTCGCAACAACGGCGCCTGGCGCAGGTCGAGGCGGCATCGCCGGGGATCGAATCGTGCATACAATTGCTTGCTTACCGCGCCATTCGCGGGATCGAGCTCAATCTCTTGAACCTGTAACACCGCCCTATGCTGGACGACCTGCACCGGTTGGGAGAGACCTTCCCACATCACGGCCGTGCGCAGAATATCGTTGCGGTTGATCACCGACTGCATAGCCTTCAAATACGCGTCCAATCGTTCCCGCGTGTCGAAGCTGAGAAGAGTGGCCAAGAGGTAAGGGTCGCCCTCGCCGCTCATCAGATGATGAAATAGAATCCCTTCCTGCAGCGGTGCCAGGGAATAAATCTCCTGGACGTTCGCCACTCCCCCCGGCACGCTTTCAACCACTTGATCGATCTCGTCCTGGGTAAGCGTTGCGAGTGGGAGCATCTCCGGAGTGAGGGCCGTACACCCTGCCGGAATCCGGTTTGGCGGGATCGCGATGATGTTTGCCTTCGCCTCGACGGTGGCCGCTAACTCAGCCAGAGTCGAAGCAGCAAATAGAGCACGCACATCCACCTGCAGGCCTTTGCGGCGCATGCGCTCGATCAGGATCACGGCCAGCAGGGAGTGCCCGCCGAGTTCGAAAAAGTTGTCATGGCGCCCCACGCGTTCGAGTTTGAGAACGTCGCTCCAGATGGCGGCGAGTGCAATCTCAATCTCGCCCCGTGGTGCTTCGTACCCGCGTACCGCGGAAGCATCCGCTTCCGGCGCGGGCAGCGCCTTGCGGTCCAGCTTTCCGTTCGGAGTGAGCGGCATCGACGTCAGCCGCACGTATGCCGCCGGCACCATATACTCCGGAACACGCGCCCGCAGAAACTCCCGCAACTGTTCCGCATCCAAAGCTGCTGCATCGGGTGTGTTGGTTTCCACTGCCGTGTAATACGCCACCAGCCGTTGGTCGCCGGGCGTATCTTCCCGCGCGATCACCACCGCTTCCCTTACACCTGGATGGCCAAGAAGTGCGGCTTCGATTTCTCCTAGCTCAATCCGGAAGCCCCGGACCTTAACCTGATGGTCGATGCGTCCTAAATACTCGATATTTCCATCTGGCAAGAAGCGGGCCAAGTCACCTGTCTTATACAGGCGTGCATCCGGTGTTCGATCGAAGGGGTTCGGAATAAACCGCTCGGCAGTGAGGTCCGGGCGGTTCCAATAGCCGCCAGTTACGCCCGCGCCTCCAACATGTAATTCCCCCGGCACTCCCACGGGCACGACCTGCATGTGGGAATCGAGAACATACAATTGCGTGTTCGCGATAGGTCGTCCGATCGGAACCCGATTCGATTCGTCCCTCGGTTCGCACCGGTAAACCGAGCACCACACCGTCGCCTCTGTGGGACCGTACTCGTTGTAAAGAGCCGCATGCGGTAATCGACTGAAATGATCTTTCACTAGAGTTGCGGGACAAGACTCTCCTGCGACGATCGCAACCTGCAGCGAAGCCAGGCGTTCGCTTGGGCTGCTCTCAATCAGGGTTTTGTACAGCGAAGGCACACACAGAAGGTGAGACACCTGGTGCTTTTCAATCAGGCGACTGAGGGAGTCCAACTCCCATCGAGACTGGTCGGGAGGAAGAACCAGGACGCCGCCGACGCTCAGAGTCCAGAAAATTCCTGCCAGAGAGCTGTCAAAGGTGAACGACGACAGAAGCAAAAAACTCTTCACCGCCTCGGGATAAAACGCCATGCGGGCGAAGGTTGAATTCGCCAATCCCCGGTGCAGAACTCGAATGCCCTTGGGTTGGCCAGTCGAGCCCGAGGTATAGATAACGTATGCAGTATTGTCTGGGTTTACCTCGCACGGTGGCGACGAGTTGACCTTAATTGAGGTAAAAGTATCAGTATCGATACAGATGATCTGTGCGTGGCCGCCAGGCACCTGGCTCTGCAACCGCGAGTGCGTAAGCAAAATCGGCGCCTGTGTTTCTGTCAGCATGAAGGCCAGCCGAGCGGCCGGATGGGCTGGATCGAGCGGCAAGCAAGCGCCCCCAGCCTTCAGTACACCGAGTATTCCGACCAGCATTTCGAGGGAACGCTCAAAATACAGAGCGACCACAACCTCCGAACCGACTCCCAGCTCTCTTAAACGGCGCGCAACCTGGTTGGCCCGAAAGTCAAGTTCGGCGTATGTCAGGGACTCGCCCTCAAATACCACGGCCGCGGCCTCGGGAGTTCTCTTTGCCTGCTCCTCGAAGTACTTGTGGATTATCTGTTCGCCCGGCAAGTCAACTTCGGTGTTATTCCAGTCGACCACAATTTGGCGTTGCTCATCGGTCGTCAGCAGCGGCAACTGTGAGATCCTCTGGTCCGGATCCGCGACCGTGCCCTCGAGCAGTCTTTGCCAATCCGCCGCCATACGAACTATCGTGGCAGCGTCGAACAAGTCGGTTTTGTAGTGGAAGCGAGCCAGTACTTCTTCGCGCGCTCATCTAATTCCAGGGAAAGGTCATATTTTGAAGCTCCCGTATCCACGTCCATCTGCGTTAAACGCCAGGCGGGATCAATTTCTCGGCAGGGGTGGTTCGAGCGAGAACAACGCCTGAAAGAATGGATTTCGTCCCGGATCTCGCTGTGTTCGCAGTTCGCGAACGAGATGCTCAAAAGGCACACCGTCATGATCCAGTGTCTTCGATGGTCAAATCGCGGGCCCGACCGCACCAGAGCTGCGAAAACTTGGATTTCCTGATAAATCTGGCGGGAAGAACTACGGTATTCAGAAAATATCCCAGTAGCGGCAAAGTCTCTGGGCTGTTGCGGCCGGCGGTGACGCTTCCGATCGGAATGTTCTCCTCGCCTGAATAGCGATAGAGCAGTGCGGCGAAACTCGCCAGCAGCGTATGAAAGAGCGAGACTCCTTCAGCGCGGCAGAATTCTCTTAATCCTAGTGGTCAGAGCTGCGCTCAAGCGGAACGGGTACATCGAACCACGGAACGATTGCGATCGCTCCATTTGGCGATCGGTAGGTAAATAGTTTTCGGGTAATGGACCACTAAGCTTTCTCGCGCCAATACTCAAGGTCTTTTGCGAGAATTTCACGCGTGATGTTTCGCCGCTGCCAGCATGCATAATCGGGATACTGAATCTTGAGTTCCGATAACGGCGAAGCCTCGCCAGCACGTACGCTTTGTAAAGTGTCGCCAGTTCCGGCAGAAAGACGCGATAAATCGCCACGCCGTCGAAGATGATATGGCTGAGCGTCAGATACAGGCGGTACTGTTCTTCGTCGAGACGAATCAGCCTGGCTCGAAAAAGTGGAACCTGCCCCAGATCCAGAGGGACGCTGGCGTCAGCAGTGGCAAGTGCGATGGCCGCCGCATCGCGTCGCTCTGGCGGAAGACTGCGAAGGTCGATGACGGGAAGGGAGACGGAGAGATTCTCTTTAACATCCTGAACCGGTTGTCCATCCATTACTGTGAAGCAAGTGCGCCAGGCTTCGTGGCGGCGGAGAACCTCGTTAAAGCTTTGTTCCAGGGCGCCGACATTCAATGGCCCCGAGTAATGAATCGTAACCGGTTCGTTATACAACGGAATTTCCGGGGCCAGCTGAGCGTGCAGCCACAGCTGCTCCTGGGAGTACGATAAGGGAACGATTTCCCCGGGCTGGCGTCGTGGAATCTCCTCAGCCGCGGGAGGAAGCGCCAGTTCACCGCGGAAATATTTTTCCAGCAACTTTCGTTTTGTGTCGGAGTATTCAGATCCCACTTTGTATCGCCTAATTAGAAATACCGAGGTTTTGCTTTTGGATCGCTCGCAGCAAACGCTACCGGAAGCGAAGTCAATCCCCGCAGCCCGAGATTGTGACGCCACACCAGCGGTTCCTGCGCATTCAGTCTCAATTCAGGCAGCCGCTGCAAAATCGTGCGGAAGGCGATCTGGCCTTCCAGCCGAGCCAAAGCCGCGCCGAAACAAAAATGCGCAGCCCACCCGAATGCAAGATGCTGATTGTTCTTGCGCGTGATATCCAGTACATCGGGTTCCGGAAATCGTTCAGGATCGCGATTACCCGCGCCCATCACCGCGATTACAGCTTGACGCTTTCGAATCTGCTTGCCTCCGAGTTCGACATCGGCGGGAGCCAGTCTTGCAGTGTGCTGGCTGGGACTCTCGTAGCGGAGCAACTCCTCAACGGCACTGGGAATAAGAGATAGATCAGCACGCAACCGATCCAGTTCAGATGGATTTCGTAGAAGCGTCAGCACGCCATTGCCGATCAGGTTCGTGGTTGTTTCCTGACCGCCGACCATCGTAACAATCAGATTGGCGATGATCTCCTCTTCCGTAAGCCGGGCGCCTTCGATCTCGGCGCTCATCATGGCCTGCACCAATCCTTCGCGCGGATGCGCCTGCTGCTCGCGCATGGCCGAGCGAAAATAGCTGGTAAGGTTTTCGACGCTTTGCAGCACGCGCGAAAAGCGATCCGGATTATGCTGAAAGTTCCCCAGCATCTCGGCAAAATCCTGCGACCATTCTTTGAGCTGAGCATGGTCAGCGGCGGGCACGCCAAATAGTTCCGCAGTTACGATTGCCGGCGCCGGACTGGCGAAGTCGGCAATCATATCCATCGATCCCTTCGCCACAACTGCATCGAGCAGTGAGTCCATCACTTCCTGGATATGCGAGCGAAGCTGTTCCACTCTGCGCGGCGTAAAGGCGGCAGAAGCGAGCGTGCGGAGGCGAGTGTGATCCGGCGGATCCAGAAATAACATCTGGCGCACCATAACCTCGGCAATCGGGTTCAGCGCCGAAAGGTTCAACGCGCTCAATTGTTCCGGCGTCGGAGTGCGATCGGCCGAAAAATGGTGTAGCACGTGCACCACATCCGCATACCGCGTCACAACCCAGGCGTGCAGAAAAGGATCCCAATGCACGGGGTCGTGACTGCGCAGTTTCTGGTACAGCGGGTACGGATTCGCCAGAACTTCAGGATCCAGCAGTTGATACAGACTGAGCACCCGGTCTTCCGTACGCGGCACGGAGGGTGGCGCGCTGGCCGCGGTCATGCTGGGATTCCGGGAAGAGATTCTAAGAGGCGCTGCGCCTCCTCATCAGTCATCGTCTCTACTTTGGCGAACAGTAATCGTTCAATCTCAGTCGAGATTTCCGCAATTGTCGGATGGTCAAAGAGACTTCTCAGTGAAAGCTCTACTGCAAAACGTTGATACACCTTGGCAATCAGTTGGGCTCCCATCAGTGAGTGCCCGCCCAGATTGAAAAAATTGTCGTCCCGGCTCACGCGATCCACTTTTAGAAGACCGGCCAAAAAACCCGCCAGCCATCGCTCGATTTCAGATTGCGGGGGAGCGAACGAAGCACCGTCCAGCGTATTGTCAGCACTGGGTTTTGGAAGAGCCGCCCGATCCACTTTGCCGCTTGCTGTCCGTGGCATGGATTTAAGCTTCACAAAAGTTGCGGGCACCATGTACTCGGGAAGAGATTCCGCGAGAAAAGTGCGCAGCTGCGCCGATGTCAGAGTTGCATTCGCTATCGGAACAATATATGCAGCCAGTCGGCTCTCACCGGAATCGTCGGTGTGAGCGGTTACGGAACTCGAACTGATTGCCGGATGCCGGTTCAGCGCCGCGCTGATTTCGCCCGGTTCGATGCGATACCCCCGGATCTTGATCTGGTCGTCCATCCGTCCCATAAATGCGATTTGACCGTCTGGAAGTTTGCGAGCGAGATCGCCTGAGCGGTAAAGATGTGCCCCCGCTGCGCTACTGAAAGGGTCAGCGATAAATTGTTGAGCTGTAAGTTCCGGCAGGTTCAAGTATCCGCGTCCAACTCCGGCGCCTCCGATTAAGAGTTCTCCCGGAACACCATCAGCAACTGGCTCTAATTCTTGGTCAACGATATAGACTTCCGCGTTGTCAACCGGTCTTCCGATGGAAGGCGTGTCTTCGGTCTCATCACTTGGCCCAATTTCCCCCGAGGTCGCAACCACCGTACACTCCGTTGGACCGTAATTGTTAATCAAAGAAAACGGCAAGCCTTGCGGTGGGTAACGGCGGAGACAATCTGCACCCGTCAACAAAACTCGAAGTGAGGTTTGAGTTGGCCATTGCAGAGCAATCAGTTGTTCGGCGACCGCCGTAGGAACGAAGCTGACGGTGATTCCATTAGCAACCATCCAGTCTCGAAGAAGATCCGGCGCGCTGCGAATGGAATCGTCCACAATATGAACACTCGCGCCCGTTGTGAGGTAAGGCCACATTTCCCAAACGCTCGCGTCAAAGCCCGGACTCGCTTGCAGCGTGGCCCGGTCAGCCTGCGTAATGTTGAACGCGCGCATGTGCCAACGCACCAGATTCAGCAAGTTCCCATGCGTGATCTGTACACCTTTAGGCCGCCCAGTGGAACCTGACGTGAAAATAATGTAGGCGCAATCCTCAGGATTGGTTTTAAAACTTGGCGCTGCGGCGGTATGGTCAAGAGTTTCGCGGTCCACTGCATCAATCGCGATTATCTTCCAATGTCCCAAGGACAGTTTGTTGGCTACCGACGAGTGAGTCAACACGACCGCAGCGGCAGAGTCTTCCAACAACATCGCAATGCGCGCTGCAGGGTAACTGGGATCGAGAGGCACATAGGCTCCGCCCGCTTTCCATACAGCCAAAGCAGCCGTCGCCAGCTCGGGAGAGCGTTCTAAAAAGAGGGCGACGGGAACCTCTGCGCCGACTCCGAGCGAACGTAGAAAGTTGGCCAGTTGATTAGCCCGCGCATTCATCTCCCCATAGGTCAGCTTCTGATCGCCGGCTACGACAGCAACCGCGTGAGGAACCGCGTGGGCTTGCGTTGCTACCAAATCGTGGACGCACATATTGAGAATCCAAAGAATCGATAATTCAAAGAATCAAGAATTTAAAGAATCAACGATCAAAATTCAATTGCTGCATTTGTAATCTATGCCGTTACGCTGGCTGCTTGCCGTCAAGTACCCGCTGAAGCAAACTCTGCAATTCCGAGGAAGACAGAGTATCCAATTGCGCGAGCAGAGCTTCGCGGCTTGCGACCTGGTGTCGTGGACGTTGCTGCAGAATCGGGGAGCGAGCCTTCAATCCCATTGCCTGCGCCTTCTGCACTTCCAGCGCCAAGCCGGCGATTGTCGGAGCTTCAAACACACTGCGCACCGCCAACTCCACTTCAAAAATTCGCCGGATTCTCGCCGTCACCTGCAGCACCAGCAACGAATGTCCACCCAGCTCGAAAAAGTTCTGTTCAATTCCTACTTGCTCCACTTGCAGCAACTCTTGCCAGATTTCCGCCAGCTTAGCCTCTATCTCATTCCGTGGAGCCGTCAACTCCTCGCGGTCCACCAGTGGTTTTCCATAATCTGCCAGCGCCGAGCGATTTACCTTTCCGCTGGGTAACAACGGCAGCGCTTCTACCCGCCAGTAACTGGCCGGAACCATGTGTTCCGGCAATTTCGTCCGCAGATAACGGCGTAACTCTCCCGCTGAAGCTGCTGCCTCATTTTTCATCACCAGGTAAGCGGCCAGCTTCTGCTGCTCGCCTTCACCGCTCACCATGACCACCGCTTCGGCTACGTCTTCATGCGCCGTGAGCACCGATTCGATCTCTCCTAATTCGATGCGCAGCCCGCGCAGCTTGACCTGATTATCGACGCGGCCTAAGTATTCGATCTCGCCATTGCTGCGGAAACGGCCTAGATCGCCCGTGCGATACAGACGCGGGGACAACTGCGGCGCCAGCCAGTTGGTGACAAAACGTTCCGCCGTCAACTCCGGCCGGTTCAGATATCCGCGCGCCAGGTTATCCCCGCCGACAAAAATCTGTCCCCGAATTCCAATGGGGGCTGGCTCGCCGAACTCATCTACCAGATAGACTTGCGTGTTGCTGATCGGTCTGCCAATCGCCACCGAAGAAGCTATGTCTCTCTCCGAAACGTGGTGGCAAGTTACATCCGCAGCAACTTCCGATGACCCATAAATATTTAGCAGAGTGGCTTCCGGAAAGGCCTCGCGAAATCGTTTGGCCAAGTCTGCCGGCAGAATCTCTCCGCTGCACGACCAGAGCCTCAAATCCGGCACTCTCGTTTGCAGATTTCGCGCATGATCGAGAAGCGTGCGCAATAAAGAGGGAACCAGAACGATACGCGTTACGCGCTCTCGTGCCAGTACCTTCAACATCTCCTCGGGGTCGCGAACTGCCTCTTGCGGAATGATTACGTTTGGAATTCCCGCCAGCAACGGACCAAAAATCTCCCAGATCGAGTCGACAAATCCCAGATTCGTTTTCTGGCAGCACACCTCTCCGCTTTTGAAGGGATTGGCCTTCCACATCCAGGAAAAGCGGTTCATCGAGGCCCGGTGCGTTCCTTCCACGCCCTTGGGAACTCCCGTTGAACCGGACGTGTAGATTACATAGGCGCGTTGATCACTCGAGACTGAGACCTGAGGATTGCTGGGGGCATCATCGCTGAAACCATCGTCTTCCGAATCAAGCACCACAACGTCCGGCGCATTAACGTTCGGCGCATTCGTGCTCTGCGCGTTATCTGGAAGTCCATCCTTGATCGACGAATGGGTAACAATGCTGGAAAGCGCGGCATCTTCGATCAGGAATTTAAGGCGTTCGAGCGGATACGCTGGATCAAGCGGAACATATGCAGCTCCGGCCTTAAGCACGCCTAGAAGCGCGATCACCATCTCAGCGGAACGTTCGAGAAAAATCCCAACCAGAGAACCTGGACCAACTCCGCTCTCGATGAGCCGGCGTGCCAGGCGATTGGCACGGTCATTGACTTCGCGGTAGCTCCATTTTTTCCCTTCGAACAACAGCGCTGTCGCACCCGGACGCGCATTTACCTGTTCCTCGAATGCACGGTGCAACGGCAGATCTCTGGGATAGTCGGCCGCAGTCTGATTCCAGTCGACAAGCACCTGTTGCCGCTCCTCGGTGCTCATGATTGGAATCTGCGCCACGGCTAAATCAGGATTCTCAACCACCGTGCTCAACAGAGTTTCGAAGTGCGCCAGCATGCGGCGAATTGTCGATTGCTCGAAAAGGTCGGTATTGTATTCAATTTGGCAGTGAAATTCGTCGTTTTCCCACACTTCGGCGGAGAGATCAAACTTGGCGATCCCGGCCTCGAAGCCCATCTCCTTGATCCTCAGTCCGGGAATCTCAAACACCTGTTTGGGAATATTCTGGAAGGTGAACATTACTTGAAACAGAGGATGCGTCTCCAGCGAACGCTGCGGGATCAACTCTTCGACAAGTTTCTCAAAAGGAAGGTCCTGATGGTTGTACGATTCCAGAGCGAATGATCGCGTCTGCCGAACCAGTTCCCGGAAGCTCAGGCCGTGCGTGAAATCAGCGCGGAAGACCAGCGTATTCACGAACAAGCCAATCATATTTTCAATTTCAATTTCGCTGCGCCCGGCGATCGGTGTTCCAATCAGAATGCTTTCCTGGTTGGTGTACCTCCAAAGCAAAGCCTGAAATGCTGCCATAGTGAGCATGAACAGGGTGGAGCTCTCTGCTTGCGCGAGCGCTTTCAACTTCGCCAGGATGGAGCTATCCAGGCTGATTTCCTCGGTGGCGCCGTGCCAACTATAGGTGCTGGGGCGCGGATGATCGGTGGGCAGATCGAGCAGCGTTTGCGCTCCCGCGAGCTTGTGTTTCCAGTGTTCGATCTCCCCCTTGAGCAGGTCACCACTCATGTAGTCGCGTTGCCACTGCGCGTATTCGGCGTACTGCAGAGTAAGGTCAGGAAGCGCGGGGGTCTCGTTCCTGGTGAGAGCCGCGTAGATCTTGGTCACTTCGCGGAACAAAAGCGCGATGGACCAGCCATCGGTGACGATGTGATGGATCACCAGGACAAGGAAATGCTTTTCCGGATCCAGGCGCACCAGCATGGGACGCAGTAAGGGCCCCTCGCTTAGATCGAATGGCTTTTTACCCTCTTCACTGGCAATCCGCAGAGCCTCCGACTCGCGCTCCGCTGCCGGAATTCCTGCCAGATCGATGACTGGAATCTCCACTTCCACATCGGACAGAACGATTTGCCGGGCTTCCCCGTCGACCGAGTCGAATACAGTCCGCAGGCTGGAGTGGCGCCGTACAACCATCTGAAAAGCTTGCTTCAGGAGTTCAGCATCTAATGGGCCGGTAATCCGGAAAGCACGCGGCAGGTTATACGCAGCAGTTTCAGGATCCAGTTGATCGAGAAACCATAGTCTTTGCTGGGCAAAGGAGGCTGGGTACGCCAATCGAGTCATCAGTTGTGGTCCTTACATCCTTGATGGCGCCAGTGGGAAGAGCGGTACCTCTAGTCGCCCGCGATCAAACTTGCAGGCTGCATTCAAGCACCCAGTATACCCCTGCTGGCCAGGCCAGAGGCCGACAGTTCAGCGACTATGCGCTAAAAAGTACGAAGGGAATATCAGTATTTCACTGTATGTGATTTTTCGTCGATTTTGAACATTCTACAAGCCCATCCTGGGTTATAGTGTTTTGAATAGCCCTTGGTGGGCTGGCGCGGTTTTCGGAGAGAATTCCGGTTCGAATCGTGGCCGGAGCGGCGAGTCTAAGACTGCATTTACTGACAAAAGCATTCTTAGCCCCGCGCATATTGGCAGCAGAATGCAAGGGATAGTAAAAAATAGCTTTACAACTCTGGCCGGGTGATTGGATTTTTTTTGAGTTTTGAGACGCAGTTCAGGATTACAGATGTCACTTCCGTCTTTTGTCCCCATAGGTGTACCTCGAAATCCCTCCTCCGGATTGATATGCAGCCTGCTGTGGTCACAGATCACGGTTCTCCATCTTTACTTTTGGCAAGACGATTCCTTCACTGGCGACACGTGTGCCTTTGAGTAGGAAGGTTTAACCGGTATGGTGTCTCGAAGCCAGGATGCGGTGACGCGCGATGCGCGAGAGAAGAATGAGTTAGTCGAGCTTCTCCTGCAGACGAGTCCCAACTATACCTACCCCGCATCTCTGGCACAGCTGCGGCTGTGGTTCCTGGACCAACTGAGGGCAAGAAATACTGCTTACAATGTGCACCTCGGCGTGTGGCTGAGAGGCAAACTCAATTTCGCGGCGCTCCAGTCAAGCGTGCAGGAAATGGTCAACCGCCACGACAGCCTGCGCACATCATTCCGCATCGAGCGCGAGCAACTCCAACAAGTTGTAGAAGGCGCGTGCCGCGT
Source organism: uncultured Acidobacteriaceae bacterium (assembly GCA_963724815.1). Taxonomy (GTDB): domain Bacteria; phylum Acidobacteriota; class Terriglobia; order Terriglobales; family Acidobacteriaceae; genus Sulfotelmatobacter. The sequence continues at coordinate 10,403 of CAVRWS010000053.1, read as the reverse complement.
AACCATACCGATCACAGACCTGACCGGCGCCACCGACCCGACTGCGGAAGCCTATCAGCTTGCCCGCCGGGAAGTTCAGGATCCCTTCGATCTCAGTAAGGCGCCTTTGTTCCGTGTACGGCTGTTTCGCGCTACACCTCTCGACCATGTTTTTCTTTTCACCATGCATCACATCATTACGGATGCCTGGTCAGTACAAATCTTCGCGAAAGAATTGGAACAGCTTTACACCGCCTTCTCGCGCGGCGAAGCGTCGCCCCTGCCCGCGCTGCCGATTCGCTATGGCGACTTTGCCGAGTGGCAGCTGGAATGGTTTCATACCAGCGAAGTCCAGCAGCAGCTTGCTTACTGGAAAAATAAGCTCCAGGGAGCGCCAGCACTTCTGGAATTGCCGACCGATGCACCCCGGCCGCCGGAGCAAACTTTCGACGGTGCGGTTGAAGTCGTGGCTATCGCCGAGGATGTCGTCGATGGAATTGAGCGCGTCGCCAGTCGTTGCCAGGCTACTCCCTTCATGGTGCAGTTAGCTGCATTCAAAGTTCTTCTTTCTCGCTATGCCCGGCAGCCTGACGTCGTTGTAGGCATACCAGTTGCCGGACGTAATCGTGTAGAGACCGAGGGCCTGATTGGCTTCTTCGTCAACACACTGGTGCTGCGCGATGATCTGGCGGGCAATCCGCGCTTCACGGACGTGGTCGCTCAAGTGCGCGAAACAATTTTAGGCGCTTTCTCAAACGTTGACGTTCCCTTCGAAAAAATCGTGGAGGAGCTCCAGCCGGAACGGAATCTCAGCTATAACCCGCTTTTTCAGGTCATGTTTGCCACGCTGAAGTCCGCCGTCCGATCTCATAAATTTGCCGATCTAACGGCGTTCCCCTATGTGGTCAGCGGTGAAACATCCATCTTCGATCTGAGCATGACCCTCATCCAGGATGTCGACCGGCAATGGTGGGCGCAGATTGAATACAACACCAACCTGTTTCGGCAGGAACGTATCCGCCGCATGCTGAGCGATTACACGTCCATTCTCGCGGGCGTGGTATCCGATCCAGACAGCCACATCCTCTCGCTGCCACTACCAAGTCTGCCAGCCGCGGCTGCGGACCTGAACTCAACGGCAGAGCAGGGAAGAAAAGAGAAACAGAAAGCAACGCCGTCGGCATTCCCCCGTCGCGTTGCTGAACGTCATTCTGAGCCCTTGGACCGGGACCAGGAATTGCTCAGCGAAATCTGGAAAGAAGTTCTTGGTCTGCCCAAGGTTGGAATTCGCGACAGCTTCTTCGACCTTGGCGGTCACTCGCTGCTCGCTGTCCGGCTGGTCGCGCAGATCCGGGAGATCACCGGCAGGCAAATCCCTGTCTCGGCCATCTTTCGTGCCCCGACGATCGAAGCCTTCGCGCCCCTCTTGCGGGAGAACTTGGACAATCAACCCGATCCCGTTCTCCTGAAATTACAGGAAGGTGACGGCATAGTTCCATTCTTCGCCATCGCCGCCCCCGGAGTGGATACCTTCGGGCTATCATTACTTGCCCGCCACATGGGGAGCAATCAGTCCGTCTACAAAGTCCAGGGACACGCACCCGTAGCGTGGGGGCGTCCTTTCACGCGGCAGGAGTTGCGAACACTGGCGCAGGAGTATGTGGCTGCTCTGCGATCTGTGCAGCCCCACGGCCCTTATTGTCTCGGGGGCATGTGCGGCGGCGTTCTCATCGCGCAGGAAGTGATCCTCGAACTCGAATCGATGGGAGAGGAAGTGGGCGTTTTCTCGATTTTCGACACCTGGGTGCTGGAAAATTCTCAGATCCACCCGCTTTGGATGATCGACTATTATCGAAAGAGGTTTCAGTACTTCCGCAGTCTCCCACGACAGGAACAGCTGGGCACCACGAAGAGCTTCGTAAAGCGCCTGCTTCTTGGAAAAGGGAGTGGTACAGAAAGCGGTTGGGATAGAGCTTACTGGCCCGGCGATAACTTCGACGAGCCAAGATTTCGGGCTCCCGTACTCTTGTTTAAAAGGGTGCGCCAGCCCTACTACTACGTTCGCGATCGACAAATGGGTTGGGGCGCTCGTTCCACCGGCGGGGTGGAAATTTGTGAGCTGAATTGCAAGCACGATGAGTTCTTGCGGCAGCCCCAAGTTGGTATCATTGGCCAAATTCTGGCCGTCAGGCTTCGGGGAATCAGGGAAGCCGAGATGCATAGAGCCGACGAGTTAGCTCCGCGTGCGAGTTTCTCGCCGGGAATCCGCGCCTGAGAGCCTTCGGACTCATTTTCACAAAAAGGGGAACCAAGGATGGCCGATCGTCCGAATGGAGCGCTAAGTTCGTCCGCCGTTCCCTCGGACCGGGCGTTGTCATCCCCTGTGGGCTGGCAGTCAGAGCCGACTCGTGACGCGCATCGCCCCGTACGCATTATTCGCCCCCCCGCATTTTCGCTTGGCACAATCATCAGTGGTGTGCAGACCCTGGTTCAGTACGCCGACCTGCTTTGGATACTCAGCCTGTTTCGATTGAAAGTTCGCTACAAGCAATCGGCTCTTGGCTGGATCTGGGCGGCGCTTCAGCCGCTTGCCTTGATGACCATCTACACCATCGTCTTCACCCGCGTAACCACGGTATCTACCGGCGGCATTCCTTATCCTCTTTTTGTTTTGTGTGCCCTTTTGCCCTGGCTATTTTTTTCTGCATCGATTTCGAATGCGGTCCACGGGCTGGTTTTGTATCCAAATCTGCTTACCAAAATGTATTTCCCGCGCGAGATCATTCCACTCTCTTACCTGGCAGCGGGCTTCATGGACTTTCTCATTGGTTGCCTGATTCTGGCCGGGTTCATGGCTCACTACCGCGTCTTACCGACATGGAATCTCCTCTATGCGATTCCAATCATGATCGTGTTGGTCGCCTTCGCCGCCGCCGTCGCATTGTTGTTTTCCGCGATACACGTTCGCTTCCGGGATATCGGACTTGCCTTGCCGCTCCTGCTGCAAGTGTGGATGTTTACGATTCCCGTGGTCTACTCGCTGCAGGCGGTGCCGTTGCGCTTTCGCAAGCTCTACCTGCTTGATCCCATCTCTGGATTGATCGAGAATTTCCGCACAGTGTTGCTCGAGGGTCGGAGGCCGGACACGTCCAGCCTGGCGATGTCAGCCGGTATTGCCTTCGCGTGTCTCGTGATCGCGTACGCGTATTTCAAGGCGTCCGAGGCCTCGATGGCGGACATAATTTAACAGCGAAGTGGCCGCAAAGCAGAACCGGCAGAAAGTAAAGTTACAGATTAAGGACTGAAGATTAACCGCCAGATATTAAAGATGATCGACATAACCCTGGATCGAGTCTCGAAGCAGTACAAGCTGCGAACGCCCGGCAAATCTCCGAAGCGCTGGTATTCGGACGTTTTCCGGCGACAATCGACTCCCATGTGGGCGCTTCGCGATGTCAGCTTTCAGGTGCGACAAGGGGAGGCGCTGGGAATCGTCGGACACAACGGCGCCGGCAAAACAACTATTCTGAAGATTCTGTCCAGCATCACCACCCCCAGCGCCGGCGAGATTACAGTTCGAGGAAGAATGGCCGCGTTGGTTGAGGTGGGATCGGGATTTCACCCGGAGCTCACTGGCCGCGAGAATATCCAGTTGCACGGCGCAATGCTGGGGATGAGAAGGTCGGAAATACGCCGGAAGCTGGACAGTATTATTGAATTTTCAGGCGTCGGCCAATACATCGATGTACCCGTAAAACGTTATTCTTCCGGAATGTACGTGCGGTTGGGATTCTCCATTGCCGCACACCTCGATCCCGATATTCTGTTACTCGATGAAGTCCTGGCAGTGGGCGATGCTGCGTTCCAGGCGAAATGTCTCGACCGCCTTGCGGAACTGCGGCGTTCGGGACGCACGGTGGTGTTTATTTCGCACGATCTGGCGGCTGTCTATCGTCTCTGCGATCGGGCCATCCTGATGAGTCATGGCCGTGTGGTTGCCGAGGGGCCTCCCAGAGAAGTCATCGACGAATATCAGCAGATGACTTTCGGCGACGACGCAAGACCAATCTCTGCTACTGAGCTGGATTCCCCGGCGCAATGCACCAGCGTTTCCTTTAGTGCGCCCGACTCTGCCGAAGGGATTCAAACCGGGCATCCGATGGTCGCTCGCCTAGGCTATCGCGCGCGGCAGGTCGTCCCGGCGGCGGTGTTTCGAATTTCACTGTATTGGCCCAGCGGTTATCTTTGTGCTCAGCTCACCACTGATTCTTCGCACGGAGGATTTACCCTTGGACCGGGCGATGGAACGATCGAGTTTTGCTGCCCTGTTCTACCCGTCGTGCCCGGGCTCTACCGCATAGATCTTTCCATCGAATCGAACGGGCAGGAGATCGAATTGCGGCAGCGCTGCGCAACTCTGAACGTAGGCCTGGGAAAATTTGTTGCCGGTGACTTCTACATCGAAAACTCATGGAAGCTGGTCGAGGGAACATCGCCCCAGGGAAGCCTTCTCGATCGCTGATCGGATGTGAATTGTAGAATTGGAAAAGGCCGGAAGCTTGCTTCCGGCCTTCTTCTCATGATCGCAATTGTACGGGGGAGAAAATCGACCCTTAGTAGTATAGTAACTCAGTAGTGTGGCAACGAAGTACCGTTCAACGCCGCGAGGACTAACACGCCCGCATAAGCATTATCCGTTTGTACCGGCGTTGTGAACTTCATTCCGTACCGCCAACTTGCAGGTGCCTCGGGGTGGATGCCAGATAGGATGACCCATCCGCTACCCGACTTGCCCTCGACGATGGCCGGGGTGCCGTTCGAATACTCGCCTACAATGGTTCCCCATCCAGAGAACTCGGGACCGTCCTGCCAATATTGGTCAAGAGTTTCTCCTTGTGAACCTCTGACTTCTACGGCTGCCTTATGAATACCCTTTTCTTCATCGGCGTAGTAGTTAAACCAGACTCCTGAGGTGAGATTCAAACCGTTGTGGTCGGAATAGCCGCCAAAGAATCCGCCGGCGCAAATTCCGAGATAATGTAGGCCAGCACCCACCGCGCTATGGATATTCTCCGTTGTGCTGGAATGGAGATTCTCGCCAATCGTGATCGAATTGCCGCCCGGCACAATCAGCAGCTTATAAGCTCTCAAATCGCTTTCGCTCATGTCATCGAGCTGCGCCGAATCCGCTGTCGCATAGGAAAGGCCCAGGCCGGAGAGAATCGCCTCGACTGCTTTGACATCATTCGCGATCGTACCCGTTCCATTAAAAAGCAGGACCTGCGGGTGGCTCGCGGCCGCCGCCGGGACGGTGAAGGCGATCGGAATGAGGGCTGACAGAGCGATGATGGTCAGTCGTTGTAAGCGGTTGGCGATGTTAAAAGAGTGCACGATCCCTCCTGGAAGCTGGTCTTAAGCGTCCCGGAGCGGAACTTTTCCGTCCGCCGGAACCAGATGAGACCAAAGTGTTTACTGATTTTTCCGATCCTATCCGCCTACGAAAAATTGGCAAGTCACACTAGTACATGCCGAGGCATGGCCAATGACACAGAAGTTCATTCCGCAGGGCCAGGGCTGGGAAAGATGTTTCCGGTGGAGAACAACAGCCTTTTCGGGCTATTGACGGGCGATCCCGCCGAAATTATGGTTGTTGGGGAGCGGCGAAACGGGTGTATGATTCTCGCCGCTCCGAACCTGATTTTGAACCGATATCGAGGAGATTCCAGCTTACAGAGGGCAACGCAGATGCCGCCGTTCGACGCATGTAGGTGCGGCATGTCCGGTCAGGTTGCGCCGATACCTGGAGAATTAGTATGCAGTGCTCACGGAACGGTAAGGCCGCATTTCGCCCCGAGATTGCAGACGCACCAGCTGAAATGAATTGGAAGTCTGGCTTCTCTCGTTTTTCCCCATCTCGCGCCATTACTTTCTTGGCTCTTTTCCTGCTCACAATGTCGTTCGCCCCATTGCCTTCGTTGGGCCAAACCCCCATCACGACGTGGCATTACGACAATGGAAGATCCGGTGCCGACACCACCGAAACCCTGCTCACCCCGTCCAATGTGAACACGAAAAGTTTCGGAAAACTGTTTACCCTGCCGGTCGATGGCTACATCGTGGGTCACCCACTCTATCTTCCCGGAATCAGTATCTCCGGCCAGGGCACCCACAATGTCGTCTATGTTGCGACGATGCATGACAGCGTATATGCCTTCGATGCCGATAGCGGCAGCACATCGCCTTTGTGGATGACCAGCCTATTGAGCTATAGCCCTGCGGGAGCCACAACCGTTCCGGCAGCAGCGGTGAAGAAAGATGCCGGAACCACCGGTTGGACCGAGCTTGGCATCATCTCCACTCCAATCATCGATCCCTCCACCAACACTCTGTACGCGGTTGCAGAAACCTACGAGAGTGGAAAGGTTGTTCATCGCCTGCACGCACTTGACGTCACCACCGGATTGGAAAAGTACGGCGGCCCTACAACCATTGCTGCAACGTATACGCTAAACGGGGTCACCACCACATTTACCGATCTCACCCAGATGAATCGTCCAGCATTGCTCATGGCCAATGGCCACATCTATATTGCTTTCGGCTCGAACAGCAACAATGCCACCCCCTGCCAGGGATGGGTGCTGTCTTATAACTCCGGTACACTGCAGCAGGAAGGTTCGTATACCGTCGAGCCCGGCAAGGTTCTGGCGTCCATATGGCAAAAGGGCGCCGGACTTTCCAGCGATACGGCTGGGAACATTTATGGGGAATCGGGTGAAGGGCCGTATGTGGACGGCACGAACCTCGCCAGCAGTGTGCAGAAACTCAACCAAATTGGAACCACGCTTGCTCTTGCAGACTGGTTCACTCCCTATAATCAGACATATCTTTCCGACAATGATTTGGATCTGGACGATGGCATTCTGATCCTGCCGGACCAACCCGGCCCCTATCCCCACGAACTGATCACCGGCGGCAAAGAAGGGACGATCTATGTGTTGAACCGGGACAACATGGGTCAGTTTTGTTCGAGTTGTACCACTGCGGACACCCAGATCGTGCAAGAACTCCCGAAAGCCGCGCCGTACAGCGGCATACCCGTTTATTGGAACAACACGGTTTATTTTACGGCTCAGCATAGTCCGGCTTTCGCATACACGCTTAGTAATGGGACATTAGTATCTCCACCTTCCGTAAAGTCCATCCTGTTGAGCGGCGGTGGCCATGCCATCATTACGGCAAATGGAACCTCCAGCGGGATTCTCTGGACGATGAACGGAAGCAACTTGTACGCCTTCGACGCCGGCTCACTGAAAACCCTTTATTATTCCAACCAGGCTGCGGGCGGGCGTGACACGCTTCCGCCACTGCCTCACTTCGCGAGCCCTATCGCCGCGGACGGGAAGGTTTTCATCGGAACTCAGAACAGCGTCGTAATCTTTGGATTATTCCCAACTCTTTCGCCGACCGCGGGCAATGGACAGTCGGCGTCTGTTGCCTCCACCCTCCCAGTTCCTTTAACGGTTCAGGCACTCAATATTTACACGCAGAATACTTTCCCCGGAGTGACCGTAACTTTCTCCGACGGCGGCAAGGGCGGTACTTTCAATCCTCCCACGGGGGTGACAGACTCAACCGGTTCTGCATCGACTTCGTATACCTTACCCGCGAAGATTGGCTCTTATACCCTGACTGCTTCAGCCACCGGTTACCCAGCCGGGCTTTTCACGGAAACCGCACTTGCCGGGACGGCCACGAGTTTAGCTAGTTCAAGTGGCAACAATCAGTCCGCACCTGTTACAACACCATTACCAAATCCGTTAGTCCTCAAGGTTAAAGATAGCTTGGGCAATGGAGTGCCTGGTGTACAGGTGAGTTATACCGATTCGGGTTCCGGCGGCAGCTTCTCCTCGAATCCCGCAACCACCAACAGCGCAGGGCTTGCCAGCGTGACCTATACGACGGGAACGACCGCCGCGGCTCTGCACGGCAAGATCATTGCCTCGGTCCCCGGGCTTACCAGTCTAATTTTCTTCGAAACCGTCACTGCTGGCCCCGCTGGCAATATAGCTGCAACATCGGGAAACGGTCAGTCAACTCCGCCGGGCAGTCAACTAACACAGCCCTTGATCGCAAAAGTGACGGATCAATACGGGAACGCGGTTTCGGGAGTGGCCGTTACTTTCAATGATGGGGGTGCGGGAGGAACGTTCTCGGCAAATCCGGCATCTACTAGTTCGAGCGGCGTCGCCAGCGTGACTTATACAACGTCCTCGAATGCCGGAACGGTGAATATTCAGGCTGTGGCCGCCGGAGTTTCTACCCCGGCAGCCTTTACGGAATCAGTGCAATGACATTCCCGTGAAGAGAGGTTGTGGTTGGTCCGCCTTTACCTGCTTGCGCCGTCCCGTGAAATAATTTCATCTGACCGCTAGCGGCGCTGTTCGATGCCGCTCTGGGAGGCTTTACGCATGCGATGCCGTCGCTTGCTTTGGTTTCTGATGTTAGCCGTTGGTATGGCTTGGCTGGTCCCGCTGGGCGCAGTCCACGCCCAAGACGCACCTCCGTTGATTGCCACCGACATCATCATTCAACACGACGTGCCCATGAAGACGCGTGATGGCGTCACCCTCTATGCCGACATTTATCGTCCGAAATCCACGGACAAACTTCCCGTCATCCTCATGCGCACTCCCTATGACAAAAGCGTGAACTGGGCGGTCTCTCCGGCCTTCAAGATGGTCCCGCGCGGCTATGTTGTGATCATTCAAGATGTCCGCGGACGCTACACCTCTGGAGGGGAATGGTATCCCTTCAAGCACGAGCAAGCCGACGGCTACGATGCCGTGGAATGGGCGGCCGCGCTTCCGTATTCCGATGGCAAAGTGGGCATGATAGGCGCCTCGTATGTGGGCGCGACCCAGATGCTCGCGGCCATTGCCCAACCGCCTCACCTAGCCGGGATCGCTCCCAACATGACGGCCAGCAATTATCACGATGGCTGGACCTACCAGAGCGGAGCATTCGAGCAATGGTTCGATCAGAACTGGACTTCTCAACTCGCGCAGAACACTCTTGAGCGCTTGATCCATCAGAACACTGATGCTCGAGTTGGCGCAGCTACGCTTCCTATTGCGAATTATCCCGTCTTCAATTTCGGCCAGTTGCCCGCCGATGCACAGCTCACGGCGTCGATCGCGCCCTACTACCTCGACTGGGTCGCGCATCCCGATTACGACGATTATTGGAAGCAGTGGTCGATCGAAGAGAATTTCTCAAAGATTGCCGTTCCCATGCTGCAGGTGGGCGGATGGTATGACATTTTCAATGCCGGCACTCTGCGCAATTACATGGGCGCCAAGGCTCATGGGGCCACCGAAGCTGCGCGTACTAAGCAGCATCTGCTGATCGAAATTGGAGGTCATTCCGGCTTCGGCCGCCGCATCGGCGATGTTGACTTCGGTCCTCACGCCGTAGAAAACGTGTACACAGACGTTATCCTTGATTGGTACGATTTTCTTTTTAAAAGCATCAAGAATCAATTCGCCACCGACAAACCCGTCAAGCTTTTCGTGATGGGCGCAAACGAGTACCGCCAGGAAGACGATTGGCCTCCGCCGCAGGCGCGGAGCACGAAATATTTTCTGCACTCTGCCGGCAAGGCAAATTCAGTCCGCGGCGACGGATCACTTTCCACATCCGCACCCAAATCGGAGCCGTCAGATAGCTACGCCTACAATCCCGCGAATCCCACGCCTACCATCGGCGGCCCGCTCTGCTGCGATGCCGAGCACATGGAGCCCGGCCCGCGCGACCAGCGCGCTGTAGAAAATCGCGACGACGTGCTGGTTTATTCCATTGGCCCGCTGAATAGCGATCTAGAAGTCACCGGCCCGGTCACCGCCGACCTTTTCGTCAAATCCTCAGCTGTCGATACCGACTTTACCGCGAAACTTGTCGACGTCGCACCCGACGGCTTCGCCCAAGATCTTACCGAAGGTATTCTACGAATGCGTTATCGTTCCTCCGCGGAGCACGCCACTCTGATGAATCCTGGGCAGATCTATGAGATCACCCTCGATCTCTGGGCCACCAGCAACGTGTTTCTTAAAGGCCACTCGCTGCGCCTGGAAATTTCCAGCAGCAATTTTCCGCGCTTCGATCGCAATCTGAATACAGGAGAAGAAATCAAATTCGCCCGCACGATGGCGACTGCAAACAACACGATCCTTCACGATGCCCAGCACCCGTCGTCATTGATGCTTCCGGTGATGCCGTCGAAATAAATTCGCGCAGGACAATCTGAGGATCTAATGTAATGGGATTTTCTCGGGAGCCAGATCAACTGGCGTCATATCGAGTTGTCGTGACGGATCCACAACCGCCCAGCTCGCCGCGCCCACCGCGCACAACCCCGCCGCCACCAG